>FR902163.1 GCA_000437855.1 Clostridium sp. CAG:567
GCAAAAAAAGTTCACATATACTCGTTAAAGTGTAGATGTGAGCTTTTTTATTTATATATTTTCTTAATAGAACTGATTCTAAAACAACATCTAATGTAAAAAATAACATCTTTGTTTCTTTCAAAAAAGTTAACTTTGTATCATTTATCTTCTGTATTAATTTAGTCAGTATTGTAATATCTGAACCATCTACTATTGTTTTTCCATCACTACTTAATATTGAATTAATAAATCCTGCTGAAGTTGCTACGCCAATTACAGCACTCATAATAAGAATTATAATTGTTATTATGAGTAATATTTTTATTACTTTATTTTTTTCATTTTTTCTCCTATCTATAAAAATTACACTTCTACATATCCAATATAAGGTAAATTTCTATATTTCTCATCATAGTCAAGTCCATATCCAAGTACAAATTTATTTTCTATTTCAAATCCTGTATAATCCACTTTTATTTTCTTTTGTCTTCTTGCCTTTTTATCTAGCAATACACATATTTTTAAAGATTTAGGATTTTTTGTTTTTAAGTAGTCATATAAATAACTTAATGTTATTCCAGAATCAATTATATCTTCAACTATTATTACATTTTTGTTTCCTATATTATCACTTATGTCTAATTTAAAATCAAGTTTACCTGTTGTTTCTCTGTTATTTACTCCATAACTACTAACTCTTATAAAATCTAATATTACATCACTGTCTGTAATTTTTTTAGACAAATCTATTGTAAAATACACAGCTCCTTTTAGTGTACATATTAAAGTTATATCTTCTCCTTTATAATCTTCTGAAATTTGTTTTGCTAATTCTCTTATTCTTTTATCTAGTTTTTCTTCACTTATTAAAATTTTATGTTCTATCATATAAAAACCCCTTTACCCTAATTTATCTCCATTTTTTACTTTTTCTGTAGGTTGTATTAGCACAACTCCTTGCTCACTATATGTTCCTAAAACTAATACTTGTGATAGAAAGTTTGCTATTTGTTTTTCCGGGAAATTTACAACTGCAAGTATTTGTTTTCCTTCTAGCTCTTCTGGTTTATAAACATCTGTTATTTGTGCTGAAGATTTTTTCATTTCTATTTCATCCCCAAAATCAATTTCTAATTTATATGCCGGTCTTTTTGCTTCTTTAAATATTTCTTTACAATTGTTCCTACTCTAATATCTAATTTCATAAAATCTTCAAATGTCGCCATAAATAACATCTCCTTTTTAAATTTTTATAATATTATCATATAATTTAACGTTTTTAAAGTAATTTATATATTTTTCTAAAAACTTCATGTATAATATGTTCATATAGAAAGGATGAATTTTTATTATGACAAGTTTTGCTTTAAAATGTATTGCTATGTTAACAATGTTTGTTGATCATACAAGTGTTGCCTTTTTTAGCCACACTACATTATTTAATGTAATTGGAAGAATTGCATTTCCTATTTTTGCATTTCAAATTTCTGAAGGATATGTACATACTAAAAATTTTAAAAAATACCTTTTAAGATTATTTGTTTTTGCACTCGTTTCACAAATTCCTTTTATGTTGTTCAAATCAATTTTTACAAATAGCTTTGGTATTAATATTTTTGGAACCTTATTTTTCGGCTTACTTTCAATTTTTTTATATGACAAATTTTCAAATGTTAATAGCAAAGCAAAATTTGGTTCATTTGTAATGAAAATTTTCGCTGTATTACCTGCAATTTTATTAGGAATTATTGCTCAAATATGTTCTTTTGACTATGGTTTTTGGGGAGTCGCAATTATATTATTGTTTTACATATTTAGAAATGATAAACCTGGTATTGTAATATTCTTTACTACTGCATGCATTATAAAATATGGTATATCTATTTTCACTTATGGATATCATTATTTATATATTCTTCTATGTCTAGGCACAATTTTACCAGTTGTACCTATTTGCCTATATAACGGAAAACAGGGTAAAAAAATAAAGTATCTTTTATATGCTTTTTACCCTGTCCATTTATTAATTTTGTATTTTATTTTTAAATAAAACATATAAAACAGCAATACAACTAAAAAGTATTGCTGTTTTATTATTTAATATTCAGATATATCTTTGATTAAGCTACTATTTTCCCCAAGAACTAGTTTTCCATCTTTACCACTAAGAATTAATGGTAAAACTATTTTTTGATCATCGCTACTATATTCTATTCCAACTTTTGGCATAACTTCAGCCGTCTCTGCTTTTATAAGAACAGGCTTATTCACATTTTCGGCAATCACTTTGTCTATTACAATTTCTCCCTCTTCTGTAGCTTTGTATGTCCAAACTTTAATTTTTGAGTTTCTATCTTTAGGAATTACTACAAATTGTTCTTCATCCCCAGAAGAAATTGTTGTAAGTTTGTTAAATTCATCACTATTTTTTAAGTATTTCTCACTAAATTCCGCTTCTTTTCCTTTTGCTATAAATCCTATTGCAAGACATTGATTTCCTTCAAACTCTACCTTAGTAGTACTTGTTGAAACCAATAAATAAGCTTCAACAGCAATTGCAATAACAACTATTATTGCCACAATAATTAACAATGTTTTTTTCATCGCATCTCCTCCTTTTATTGTTATTATATTGTAAAGTTTTAATTTTTTAAAGTATATCTTATAAATTTATTTTATATTTTTGTCATAAGTTCTTAACTGTTTAAATATACATTTAATAAAGTTTAGTACAAACATTTCTTAGAGGGGGTTTAAATAATTCATGGATGAGAATTTAAAATTATATCAAGATATAGCAGAACGAACAGATGGCGATATTTACGTGGGTGTTGTCGGTCCTGTACGTACACGGAAAATCAACTTTTATTAAGAATTTTATGGATTTACTTGTTATTCCAAATATTGATAATGAGTATAAAAAAGAAAGAGCTAGAGATGAACTGCCACAAAGTGCTGGTGGAAGAACTATTATGACCACTGAGCCAAAGTTTATTCCAAATGAAGCTGTTGAAATTACAATAGGAGATAACTTAAAATTCAAAACAAGACTTGTAGACTGTGTTGGATATTTGGTTAATAATGCTATTGGATATTTAGAAGATGATATGCCACGTATGGTAAAAACACCTTGGTATGAAGAAGAAATACCTTTTGAAGAAGCTGCTGAAATTGGTACTAGAAAAGTAATAGCTGAACATTCTACTATAGGAATTTTAGTAACTACCGATGGCAGTATTACTGATATACCAAGAGAAGATTATATTAGTGCTGAGGAACGTGTTGTTAAAGAATTAAAAGAACTTAATAAACCTTTTGTTATTGTTTTAAATAGTGATGACCCATTTTCTGATTATACAAAAGCTTTAGCAAGAAAATTAGAAGAAAAATATGAAGTATCAGTTTTACCAACAGACTGTTCTAGATTAGACATAGAAGACATTGACGATATTTTTAGCAAGATTTTATATGAATTTCCAATTGAAACTATTAATATAAATTTTCCTAGATGGGTTGATGGTTTGCCTGATGACCATTGGCTAAAAGTTGAGTTATATGATGAAATAAAGAAAGCATTTGATAATATACGTATATTAAAACAAGTGGACCGTGGAATAAGTCAACTTCAAAATACAAAAGTTATTACCAAAACTTCATTGTCAGAAGTAAGGCTTGGTGAAGGAAGTGTAAATGTTTCTATTGATTTAATAGATGAGTTATTCTACAAAGTATTAACTGAAATTTCTGGAGTTGAAATAGATAATGAAGGTACTTTATTTAGTACTATGACTGAATTTTCAAGAACTAAGAAACAATATGATAAAATTGCCTGTGCTTTGGAAGAAGTAAAAGCTACCGGTTATGGAATTGTAACTCCTTCAATTGATGAACTAATATTAGAAGAACCAGAAATGGTAAAACAAGGATCTCGTTTTGGAATAAAACTAAAAGCAAAAGCTCCTAGTATACACATGATAAGAGCGGATATTGAGACAGAGGTATCTCCTATTGTTGGCAGTGAAAAACAATCAGAAGATTTAGTTAATTATTTACTTTCCGAGTTTGAGTCAGACCCTAAGAAAATTTGGGAGTCTAACATTTTTGGCAAGAACTTACATGAACTTGTAAATGAAGGATTACAAAATAAATTATCAAGAATGCCTGAAGATGCTCAAGGAAAACTACAAGAAACATTAGAACGTATTGTTAATGAAGGTAGTGGCGGATTAATTTGTATTATTCTTTAAAATATGATGTCAATTAAAGGACACATCTTTGAATATTTTTTTATATTCAATCAAGATGTGTCCTTTATAATTAATCTTTGTGTCAGTTGAAAAATATTTTCAAACTAACATTATTTTTGTTCCTTTAATCTTAAATATCCAAGTTCTGTCCATCTGTTATATGCTAAGTTCAAGTTAAATACAACCTTTGGTTTAGAACCTGCTCTGTTTTTATCTACAACACATGCATAATATCTTTCATCTGGATCTTTATATTCTTTTAATGGATAGAATTTATCACTTACTTCTTCTAAAGAATATTCATAATCTTTAAGTGTTCTATTATCTATTTGTTTTACTAGGCAAAGTGTGTCTAAAACTTCTTTTACAGTTCTACTTTCAGACAAATCATTAATTGTTAAGTTAACTGGTAATGTAGTTGTTTCTGTAAGTTGCATTGTGTACCCAATAAATATATTTAAGTTTTGAGCAAGGTTAGAAATAATTGTAGCTGTCTTTTTAATCTCTTCACTTTTTCCGATGTTCTGAGTATCTGTTTTCATAGTATCATAGAACATATACTCTATTTTTTCTTTGTAATAGTAGTTTGTAATTACTTTCTTTAATTCATCATTTGTATGATCTGTAATGTTTATAAAATATATACAGTTATTTGATTGTTCATTTAACCATTCTGTTACTTTTACTGTTTTATTAAATTCAGTTGATATTTTTGAAAGTCTTTTTATAAACTGTTCTCTAGTTTCTTTTTCTTCTTGTATAACAAATCCGTTTTCGTCAACTTTAACTTCTTTAGGATTGTCTGGTCTAAATTTAAATTCTAGTAATTCGCCTTCTGATTTTTTTATATCTTGTCCATGTAATTTTTGAATTTCAGGATTATTTAAAATAGTAGTTATCAAGCATAATTTCATTTTTTCTTCTGACATTTCATTTGAAATAACTAATACCTTCTTTTTATGTACAAATGCTATATTTGCAATTAAGTTTATTGTAAATCTACTTTTTCCTGAGTTTGATGGCATTGCAAATGCCATTGTTTCACCTTTTCTTATTCCTTTGAACACACTGCTTAATATAGGAAATGGAAAATCTAGTCCTGTAGTTAAACTATTTTGTCCTTTTAATAGAAAGTCTGTTGTATCAGTATTTAATACTGCATGTTTGAACTTTTCTGTAACTGTAACTTGGTTTATTGCAGCTTCTACTTCTTCCACTGACATACTATCATATAATGTGTAATTTCTTATTTCTGCTATTTTATCTTGTATATTTTTTATAGGCATACTTTTGTATTTTTTTCTTAATGTAAATAATTTCTTTAGTTCAATATATACTTTTTCAAAGTCATAAGATTCTCCATCAGTTTCATATTTTAACTCTTCTTTTAAATCCATTATTTCTTTTGTTACTTTTCCAAAGTTAAAATTTCTTTTTGCTTGTTCTGATGAATATTTAGCTCCTTCTGTAAATAGTACTCCTTTATATATATTTATAAAGTTCTCATTATCGAATAAGCACTCATCATATACAAAATAATACATACTAATTGATTTAGGATTGTTTAATAGCAATCCTAAATATGTTCTTTCTAATTTATCATTTTGTAATTCTTTTGGATATGTGCTTTCCTCTGAAATATCACTTTCTTTGTTTTTTGATTTTCCTTGTTTTTTTGGTTTCTCTTCTACTTCAGATTCTTCTTCGTCTACATCCTCATCATTTTCTCTTCTGCTATTAAATACCTGTAATTTTTTCATTGCATCAGCAATTTCATTATTTCTCAAGTCTTCTTTTATTTCTTCAATTAGTCCTTTGTCTGCTTCATTTGTTATATGTATTTGATTTAATGATTCTAATAATTGATTTATTCCTCCACTGATTTCCATATATTCATCCACCTTTTTATTATAGAAATTACAACTTTTTTATATCATATATTATAAAAAAAAACAAGCAGATTTTTTTGTAAAGTATTTTTCCCTTAAATTTAAAACTAAATTCCAGTGA
>FR902164.1 GCA_000437855.1 Clostridium sp. CAG:567
GTTTTCATTTTATACGTGCCTCTTTCTATTTTTCATTTGAATTTTCTCTGTAATTATAATAATATAACTATTTTATTTTTGCAAGAATTTATAACAATATTTTACAATTTTCTTATTAAAATTGAACTTTCTCATTAATCCAGTTTTCTAGTTCATCAATTTTTACTCTTACTTGTTCCATTGTATCTCTGTCTCTAATTGTAACACATTCATCTTCTAATGTATCGAAATCAATAGTTACACAATATGGTGTTCCTATTTCATCTTCTCTTCTATAACGTTTACCAATACTTCCTGCTTCATCATAATCACACATAAAGTTTTTAGATAATTTTGCATATACTTCTTCTGCTTTTTCACTTAATTTTTTAGAAAGTGGAAGCACAGCTACTTTATATGGTGCTAAAGCAGGATGTAAATGTAATACTGTTCTTACATCTCCTTCTGCAATTTCTTGTTCTTCATAAGCATTACATAAGAAGGCTAAAGTTACACGGTCACAACCTAATGATGGTTCAACACAATATGGTACAAATTTTTCTCCTGTTTCTTGATCTAAGTAAGTAAAGTCTTCTCCTGAATATTGAGCATGTTGTTTTAAGTCATAATCTGTTCTATCTGCAATACCCCATAATTCTCCCCATCCAAACGGAAATGCAAATTCGATATCTGTTGTACCTTTGCTGTAGAAACATAATTCTTCTGGGCTGTGGTCTCTTAATCTAATTTTTTCTTCTTTCATTCCTAAATTTAAAAGCCAATTTTTACAGAATGCTCTCCAATATTCAAACCATTCCATATCTGTTCCTGGTTTGCAGAAAAATTCAAGTTCCATTTGTTCAAATTCACGAATTCTAAATATAAAGTTACCTGGTGTAATTTCATTTCTAAATGATTTACCAACTTGACCAATTCCCATTGGTAGTTTTCTTCTTGTTGTTCTTAGTACGTTTTTAAAGTTTACAAATATACCTTGTGCTGTTTCTGGTCTTAAATAAATTTCTGAACTGCTATCTTCTGTAACACCTTGGTATGTTTTGTACATTAAATTGAATTTTCTAATTGGTGTAAAGTTTTGTTCTCCGCATTTAGGACATACAATATTATTTTCTTTTATGAAGTTTATCATTTCTTCGTCTGTCATACCGTCTGCAACCATATCTTTATTATTTTCATGAGCCCAATCTTCAATTAGTTTATCTGCTCTGTGCCTTGTTTTACAGTTTTTGCAATCTATTAGCGGATCACTAAAACCTCCTACGTGACCAGAAGCTATCCATGTTTTTGGATTCATTAATATTGCTGCATCTAAGCCTACATTATATTTGCTTTCTTGCACAAATTTTTTCATCCATGCTTTTTTTACATTGTTTTTTAATTCCACTCCTAAAGGGCCGTAGTCCCAAGCATTTGCTAGACCTCCATAAATTTCTGAGCCTGGGTAAACAAATCCCCTTGATTTGCACAATGCTACTAGTTTTTCCATTGTTAATTCTGACATAAAAATTCCTCCTTTTTACTCAAGTGTGCCAATGGGGACGGAGAATTTTGGCACATTTTAATTATTGAAACAATTTATTTTAATTAAAGTTATGAAATGTGCCAAAATTCTCCGTCCCCATTGGCACACTTGCTAGAAATCAAAAAAACTTTCATTCCTAGCTTTTATTGTATTTATTGCTTCATCTGTTATTTTATTTTTATCAAGTTTTCTCATTATTAATACCACAACTGCAACTATTGCAAATGTTACACCATATATAATTAAGCTTAGTTTCCAGTTTCCTTTTAATAAACTTGCACCAGCTAATGTTGAAGATATTACTGATGGAAATCTTGCAAGTGTAGATATTAATATAAATTCTGTTGGCTTTATTGGTAGTAATGCTGCTATATATGTTAGCAAGTCTTTTGGTGTTCCTGGTATAAAAAATAGTATAAATATTATATATCTAATTGTTTGAGGATTTTGAAACAATTTACTTTTTTCTATTTTTTCTATCTTTTCTGGTTTCACAAATTCATATATAAATTCTCTACCTAATTTATGAACTAGTAAATATATAAATGCTGAGATTATAGCTGCTGATATCATTATAAATACTGTTCCACATAGTCCACCATAGCATAACCCTGCTAATATTTCTATTGGTTCACCTGGTATTATAAATAAAAATATTTGTGCAAACTGAAGTCCAAATAGCATTAAGAATCCCATAAAACCAGATTCATTTATTTTTTGCTTGAAAGCTTGTTGCCCTGCCTCGTTTGATAGTTCCTTAAATGTTGGAATTAAATATACTGTTGTTATTGCCATTATTGCTATTACTACTATCAATAATATTATTTTAAATATTTTAGTTTTTTGTTTCATTTTTCCTCTTTTCTTTATACGGCCTCATCATCACAATCTTGAAATTGTGAATTGTATAGGCTAGCATAAAAGCCACCCTTCTCTAATAGTTCTTCATGCGTTCCTTGTTCTATAATGTCTCCTTCATTCATTACTAATATTAAGTCAGCATTTTTTATTGTAGATAATCTGTGTGCTATTATAAAGCTTGTTCTTCCTTTCATTAGATTGTCCATTGCTGCTTGTATTTGTTCTTCCGTTCTTGTATCTATTGAGCTTGTAGCTTCATCTAATATTAGTATTTCTGGGTTTGTTAATATAACTCTTGCTATTGTTAATAATTGTTTTTGACCTTGTGATATATTATTTGATTCTTCATCAATTACCATATCATAACCCTTTGGTAAAGTTTGTATAAAATGATGAACATGTGCTGCTTTTGCTGCTTCTATTACATCTTCGTCTGTTGCGTCAGGTTTTCCATATTTGATGTTTTCTTTGATTGTTCCACCAAATAGCCATGTATCTTGAAGCACCATCCCAAATACTTTTCTTAAATCTCCACGTTTAAATTCTTGTATATTATGTCCATCAACTAATATTGCACCTTTATTTACATCATAAAATCTCATTAAAAGTTTTACTATTGTAGTTTTACCTGCACCAGTTGGACCAACAATTGCAATTTTTTGTCCATCTTTTACAGTTTCATTAAAGTCATGTATTATAACTTTATCTTCGTTATATCCAAATTGCACATGGTCAAATGTTACATTGCCTTTTATACCTTCTGTTGATATAGCATTTTCTGGATCTTGTTCTTCTTCTGGTTCTTCTAAAAACTCTAATATTCTTTCAGATGCTGCTACCATTGCTTGTAGCATACTTGAAATTTCTGCTATTTCATTTATTGGTCTTGTAAATTGTTTGTCATATTGAATAAATGATTGTATATTACCAACTGTAATTTTTCCTTGCACAGCTAAATATCCACCTAAAACTGCTATTCCAACATAACCAATATTTCCCGCAAAATTCATTATAGGGTACATTAAACCTGACATAAAATGTGATTTCCATCCTGAAGTATATAGCTCATCATTTAATTTTGCAAAAGCTTCTGCTTCTTCATTTTCTCTATTAAATACTTTTACTATTGTATGTCCACCATATATTTCTTCCACTTGACCATTTACATGTCCTAAATAGTCTTGTTGTTGTTTAAAGTATTTTTGTGATTTCTTTACTATAAATTTTACTAATATTACTGCAACTGGTATTATTGCAAGTGATACCAATGTCATGCTAACGCTTATTGTTAGCATCATTATAAATATACCTATAAGTGTACATAATGCTGTAATTATTGATGTAATACTTTGATTCATATTTTGTGAAAATGTATCTATATCATTTGTTATAACTGATAATACTTCACCATTTGTTTTTTTATCAAAGTATTTCATTGGCAAATGATTTATTTTTTGTGCCACTTCATTTCTTAGTCTATATGTTAATTTTTGTGATACATTTGTCATTACTAAACTTTGTATTGCTGTAAATATCATACTTATAACATATAGTACAACTAAGGTAAGCAAAATGCTTGCTATTTTTGCAAAGTCAATTCCACCTGTACCTGACATTTTGTTTACTAAACCATTAAATATCTCTGTTGTTGCATTTCCAGAAATTTTTGGACCTACTATTGTAAACACTGTACTTCCTATTGCAAATGTTAGCACTATTAGTAATTGCCATTTATAATCAAGTAAATATTTTTTAAATATTTTCTTTGCAGTACCTTTGAAGTCTTTTGCTTTTTCTGTTTGCTTATTTGACTTTCTATTTCCTTTCATTTTTTATTCCTTTCTATTTTTCTAGATAGTTCTATTTATATAGAGCACACTGTGCTCCGCTACATTTTCTCATAGACTACTTAACACTATCATTCTAATTCTTCTGCAGAAAGCTGTGATAATGCAATTTGTTTATATACTTCACAATTTTGCATAAGTTCTTTATGAGTTCCTTTTCCTGCAATTTTTCCGTCATCTAATACAATTATTTGATCAGCATTTAAAACTGTATTTATTCTTTGTGCAACTATAATTACTGTTTTATTTTGTGTCTTTTCAGACAAAGCTGTTCTTAATTTTGCATCAGTTTTGTAGTCAAGTGCTGAAAAACTATCATCAAATACAAATATTTCAGGGTCTTTTGCAATTGCTCTTGCAATTGATAAACGTTGTTTTTGCCCACCTGATACATTGCTTCCGCCTTGTGCTATTTCTGATTTATATTTATCATTTTTAGTATCAATAAATTCTGTTGCTTGTGATATTTCTGCTGCTAATTTCATTTTGTCATCTGACATATTTTCATCACTATATTTTATATTGCTTTCTATTGTACCAGAGAATAGAACTCCTTTTTGTGGTACAAAACCTATTACACTTCTTAATTCTTTTTGTGTAACATCTTTAATGTTTACTCCATCAATTAATATTTCACCTTTTGTAACATCATAGAAACGAGGTATTAAATTTACAACTGTAGATTTACCACTTCCTGTACTACCTATAATTGCTGTTGTTTTTCCTGGTTCTGCTACAAAGTTTATATCACATAATAGTGGTTCATCTGCATCAGGATATTGGAAAGTAACATTTTTAAACTCTACTATTCCTTTTTTACTTTCATCAAAATGTTTTGGATCTTCTGGGTCTTTTATACTGTTTTCTCTATCTAATACTTCATTAATACGTTTTGCTGATACACTTGCTCTTGGAAGAACAATTGATATCATTGATATCATTAAAAATGCCATTACAATTTGCATTGTGTATTGTAAGAAAGCCATTATATCTCCAACTTGAATTGCATTTATATCTACATTTTTTGCTCCAACCCAAATTATTAATAAAGAAATAAGGTTCATTACAAGCATTAAAAAAGGCATCATTAAGTTCATTGCATTATTAACAAACATAAAGTTTTTCATTAGATTTTTGTTTGCTTTTTCAAATCTATCTTCTTCTTTTTTCTCTGTGTTAAATGCTCTAATTACTGGTATACCTGTAAGCATTTCTCTTGATACTAGGTTTAGTTTATCAACTAGTTCTTGCATTTTTTTAAATTTTGGCATTGCTACAACAAATAGTAATAGTACAATCATTAGTATTGCTCCAAGTGCAACTCCTATTATCCATGCCATTGGGTTTTGTTTTAAGGCTATAACTTTAAATAGTCCACCTATACCAATTACAGGCGCATATACAATTACTCTAAACATCATTGATACTACATTTTGTATTTGTTGAATATCATTTGTACTACGTGTAATTAATGATGCTGTTGAAAATTCCTTAAACTCACTAATTGAAAATCCTAATATTTTTCTAAATATTTTTTCTCTTAAATTCTTTCCAAGTCTTGCTCCAACACGAGATGACAAAAACATTACTGATATTCCACAAATCATACTAACAGCCGCTACTGCTAGCATTTTTAATCCTTCTATCCATATATATTGACTTTGGTAGTTATTTGGATCAACTATTGCTTCTGTTATTCCATTGTTTACTATTCTTGTTATGTAATCTGGCAATGATAAATCGACATACGCTTGAATTACAAGTAATACTACAATTATAGCAATTGTTATCCATGACTGTTTCAAGTTTTTTAATATTTTAAACATTTGTTTATTCCTTTCTATCAAATTAATAGCATTATGCCTTATATTATACATGACACAATGCTATTTGTTAACATTTTTCACACAAATTTTATATTTCTTTAGGAAGTGTGCCAATGGGGACGGAGAATTTTGGCACATTTTAATTATACTAAAATAAACTACTTAAAATAGAAAAATGTGCCAAAATTCTCCGTCCCCATTGGCACACTTTTATTCTAATATGCTTCCTGCTTGTATGCTGTTTCCTCTTAGGAATTCTGAAGTACTCATTCTCTTTGCATTTTCCGCTTGTATTTCAAGTATTTGCAATATTCCTTGTTTTGCTTTAATAAATAGCCCTTGCTTTGGATTTGTAAATAATATTGTTCCTTCTTCTAAATTATTTAGTCTATGTTTATATTCTTTTAAGTCAGAAAACTTTTCTACTAATTCTTGTTCAGACATCACTTTTGCTTTCCAGAATTTTATCTTTTTTCCATTTAAAAATGTATATGCTCCCATTATTGGGTTTAGCCCTCTAATTAGGTTTTTAATTTGTTCTGCAGTTTGATTTTGCCAATCTATTTTTGCCATTTCTTTATTAAGCATTGGAGCCATTGTAAAATCTTCTCCTTGCTTTTCTCTTGGTGCTTTTCCTTGTTCTATCAGGTCAAGAGTTTTTACTAATAATTCTCCTCCAATTTTAGTTAACCTGTTCCAAAGTTCTCCTGTAGTTTCATCATCACCTATTTCTACTTCTTGTTTTAAAATCATATCTCCAGTATCCATTCCTGCATCCATATACATTGTAGTAATTCCTGTTGTTTTATCTCCATTTAATACTGCCCATTGTATTGGTGCAGCTCCTCTATATTTTGGAAGCAATGAACCATGAACATTTATACAACCTAATTTTGGAATATCTAGCAATTCTTGTGGTAGTATTTTTCCATAAGCTACAACACAAATAACATCTGGTTTTAATTCTTTTATTTGGTTAATAAATTCTTCATTATTTCTTACTTTTATTGGTTGATAGATTCTTAAGTTCTTTTCCATGGCATATTCTTTAACTGGAGAGCCAATCATTTTCATTCCTCTACCTTGTGGTTTATCTGGATTAGTTACAACTGCTAATATGTTATGATTTGCTTCTACCAAGCACTTTAAACTTTCTTTTGCAAAATCAGGTGTACCCATAAATACAATATTAAGCATTTGTTTCCCTCCTTAATTTTTTATTTTTTATTCTCATCAGGTGTAATGTACTCTAATGTTCCTGGAATAATTTTGTCTACAAACAAAACGCCATCTAAGTGATCTATTTCATGTGCTAAAGCTTGTGCTAAAAGTCCTTCACCTTCTATTTTTACTTTTTTACCCTTTTCATTTAAAGCTTCTACTTCTATTTTTTCTGGTCTAACTATTTTTCCAAATTGATTTGGAAAACTTAAGCATCCTTCTTCAACTTCTTGTGAACTACTTTCTTTTATGATTTTAGGGTTTATTAATTTTATAGGTCCTTTATCATTGTATAAGTCAATTACTATTATTCTTTTTAAAATTCCTATCTGTGGTCCCGCTAATCCCACTCCATCATATTTGTGCATAGTTTCAACCATGTCATTCAATATTTCTACTATTTTTTCATCAACTACATCAACTTCTCTTGATTTTTTTCTTAGTATCTCATCTCCTGCTTGTCTTATAAGTCTTATTGCCAAAGTCGTTTCCTCCTATTCTAATTTTTATCTCTCCTATTAATTTAAATGTTAATTTTTAAAAGAATTAGTATATTGCGCGGAAAAGTGTATTAAAAAGGCAAGGGCGCATACGTTTGTATGCAACCGCGTTTTTAATGCACTTTGACAAAGCTAGATGCTGATTATTTTAAAAATTAAAGCCAGTTGTTTGGATTCAAATCTATACTCAACCTAGCACTTCCATTTTTTCCTTCTTTTGTTTTGCTATATTCATTTATCATGTCATTTATTAAACTTATAGTATCATTTCCAAATTTGCACTTTATAATTATACGAAAACGGTATTTATTTTTTATTTTATCTACTGGTGCAGGCATTCCTTTATATAACATTATTCCTATATTTTCATTAATTACTCTGTTCTTTAAGTATTTATGTAATTCTTCCGTTATTTTAAATGCTATTTCTTTATTTTCTGCACTAATACCAATTACTATTATATCGCAAAATGGCGGATATTTCAATTGTTTTCTTAACATAATTTCAGTGTTATAAAACAACCTATAATTTTGCATTTTGGCACATTCTATACTAAAGTTATCTGGATTATATGTTTGAATTATTACCTTTCCTTGTTCCTTTTCTCTCCCTGCTCTTCCGTGCTACTTGAGTTAAAATTTGAAATGTATGTTCATTCGCCTTAAAATCATCAATATTCAAGCTTGTATCTGCAGCTATAACTCCTACAAGAGTAACATTTGGAAAATGATGTCCTTTTACAACCATTTGTGTTCCTATTAAAATATTTATGTTGTCTTTTTTAAATTTGTTTAAAATTTCTTCATGTGAATTTTTCTTTGTTACTGTATCTACATCCATACGTATTGTACTTGCTTCTGGAAATAATAAGTGTATTTGTTCTTCTAACTTTTGAGTTCCTGCACCAAAATACTTAATATTTTTACTATGGCATTCTGGACATTCTTTTGCAATTTCTTCTTCATATCCGCAATAGTGACATTTTAGTTTTTTTGAATTTGCATGATATGTCAATGTAATATCACAATTTTTACATTTTATAGTATGACCACATTCTCTACACATTACAAATGTCGAAAATCCTCTACGATTTAAAAACAATATTGTTTGCTTGTTATTTTGTAAATTTTCTTTTATCGCCTTATACAATTTACCACTAATCATAGTTTTGTTGCCTTGTTCTAATTCATTTCTTAAATCAACAATTTCTACATTTGGAAGTTTTGCATTATTAGCTCTTTTGCTTAGTTCTAGTAACTTTATTTCTCCTGTTTGTGTTTTATAAAATGTTTCTAGGTCAGGGGTTGCACTTCCAAGCACTAAACTTATGCTATTTTCTTTTGCTAAATATCTTGCTATTTCTCTTGCATGATATTTGGGCGTAGTTTCTGATTTATATGATTGATCATGCTCTTCATCCATAATAATTAACCCCAGATTTTGAATTGGGGCAAAAATAGCTGAACGAGCACCTATTACTATTTTTGCTTCATCTTTTTTTATTTTATTCCATTGGTCATATCTTTCTCCCATTGAAAGTTTACTGTGAAGTACTGCAATATTGTCTTCTCCAAATCTAGCAATAAATCTATCTACTGTTTGTGGAGTAAGAGCTATTTCTGGTACCAACATTAAACTGGTTTTGCCTTCATTAAGAACTTTTTCAATTAGTTGTAAATATACTTCTGTTTTTCCTGAACCTGTTACTCCAAATAGTAAAAATTCAGAATTAAAATTATCTTCAATTGCATCTGACACTGCATTATATGCTTTTTGTTGCTCTTCATTTAAAACAAATGAAGAATCTTTTTTTATATCCTTATTTACAAAAGGATTTCTTTCAATTTGTTTTTCTACTATTTCTATATATCCATTTTTTAATAAAGTATTTAATACTGCTTTGCTAACATCTGCAAATGTTTCTAAATCTGATATTATTACTCCTTCATTGTTTATTAAAAATTCCAGAGCTCTAATTTGTTTTTCAGATTTTACTTTTTTATTTTGTATATCTTGTTCAATATCTTCTACAGATTTTTTTAAATATACAAAATTGGCATTTTTTTCTTTTACACGATTTTCTAGTATTTTTGTAGTAGTTCCTGGTGGTAGCATTAATTTTATACAATCTGAAACATTACAAAAGTATCTTTCAGCCATCCATCTTGCAAGACTTATGCTTTTTTCATCTAAATAGTTAGCATTTATATTTACTATACTCTTTACTTTATAATCAGACTTTTCTTTAATATTAACTACAAATCCTTCCTCAAGTTCTTTTCTATTTGAAAATGGTACAAGAACTCTAGCACCTAATTTTATTTCAGGTGCTAACTCACTTGGTATTTCATAATCAAACACTCTATTTAATTGTTTTGCATTACTATTTAGTATTACTTCTGCAATCATATATCCTCTTATTATTTATGTTTTTTATGAGTATATCACAAACTCTTTTAAATAACAATTATAAAAAGAAGCAAAGTTCTAAAACTCTGCTTCTTTTAGGTTGTATTCATTATTAATAATTTCCATTATAATATTTACTGTTTTTTCTAAGTTGTTATTTTTTATAACATAATCATACATTCCTATTTTTGATTCTTCATATTGTAATCTGTTTAATCTTAATTCAATATCTTTTGTACTAGGCTTATCAATTCTATTTTCTAGTCTTCTTCTTAATTCTTCTTTTGGAACTTTCAAAAATATTGTTACAATTTTAGTGTCATTTTTTAATAATTTAATTAAATTTTCAACACCATTTACTTCAATATCTTTTACTATTATTTTTCCATTTTGCATTTTTTCATTTAGTAATTTCTTTGATGTTCCATAATAATGGTTATGATGTGCAGAGTATTCATATAGTTCTCCTCTAGCAATCATTGCCTCAAATTCTTCAGTTGTTACGAAGTTATAAGTTTGGCCAGGTATGTCATTTTCTCTTGGTTGTCTATCAGTATATGATGGAAGTGATTCTACATTTTCCATTCTTGCTATTAATTCTTTTTTTATTGTGTCTTTTCCAGCTCCTGATACTCCTGATAATAATACTAGCATGCTTTCACCTTACCTTCTGCTATTTCGTCAGCAGCAAGTGATACAGCTGATGGTTCTTCTTTTTTAGTTAAAGGTGTGCTTCCTCCTGCTATTTGTCTAGCTCTTTTTGCAGTGATTGTTACCAATCTAAAACGATTGTCTACCTTTTCTAATAATTCTAAAACAGTTGGTTTTACTAACATATTTTTCCCTTCTTTCTATTCATTTTCTATTTTACTTGAATCGTCTTCAAATCTTCCTGCTACTGTTTCTGGTTGAACAGCAGATAAAACAATATGGTTTGAATCCATTACAATTACAGCTCTTGTTCTTCTACCACACGTTGCATCAATTGCTCTACCTTGGTCTTTTGAATCTTGTACCAATCTTTTAATTGGTGCTGATTCTGGGCTTACAATTGCTATAATTCTATCTGATGATACAATGTTTCCAAAACCTATATTTATTAATTGCATAAAAGTCCTCCTTATTATTCAATATTTTGAATTTGTTCCCTTATGTCTTCTAATATAGTTTTCATTTCAATTACTAAATTAGTAATCTCTAGTTTTCCAGATTTTGATCCAATAGTATTTGTTTCTCTATTCATTTCTTGCATTAAAAAGTCTAGTTTTTTACCATTTGGCTGATCTTGCTCTAATAAATTTTTAAATTGTGCTATATGACTTCTTAATCTTGTTAGCTCTTCTTCTGTTGAACATTTGTCAGAATATATAACTATTTCTTGTGCTAATCTGTCTTTGTCAACTACATCTACTTTTAAAAGTTCTTTAATTCTTTCTTCTAATTTTACAATATATTCTTCAACAAGTCCAGTAGAAAGATCAGAAATTTTATTAACATCTTCTTCAATATTTTTTAGTCTTTCTTCTAAATCTTGTTTCATTCTATTGCCCTCTATGCTTCTCATATCAATAAAATTGTCAATTGCATTTTCTAAACACTCTGATAGTTCATTCCATATTATTTCTAAGCTATCTTCTTCTAATTGTATATTTAATACATCTGGCATTTTCGAAACTTCTGTTGCTCTAAGTCCACTTGGTATATCTGCTTCTTCTGCTAGTTCAGATAATTCTTTAATATATAATTTAGCTAATTCTTTATTTAATACAACATTTTTTCCTTCAAGTCCGTAATTTGCATAATTTACAAATACTTCTATTTTTCCTCTTGATACTCTGTTTAATACAGCCTTTCTAATTTTGTCTTCTAAGCATAGTAAGTTTCGTGGTGCTTTAACTGTAATATCTGCATACTTGTGATTTACAGAACGAATTTCTACTAAATATTCTCTTGCTTCCTTTTCTAATTTTGCTCTTCCAAAGCCGGTCATACTTTTCATGTTTTGTCTTCCTTTCATAATGACATATTATTTTTTTATTATTTCTTTCATTGAATTAATATAATATTGTTTTTTCATTTTTTGATAAATTATTATAGATTTTACAGTATAATAAATTGCAATTGTATATGTAATTAAGACTGTTATTATAACAAAATTACTATGACACATAATGTCCAAATATATAAATGCTAACATAGCAAAAGCTAGTATTAATGTTTCAATTCCATAAATAGCTATTTTTCCACTGTCTTTTTTATATGCATATTCAAAAACTCCAATTGCAATAGCTAATATTGATACAGCAAATACTTTTAAATCTACTAAAAATACTGAATTTTCAATATTTATAAATCCAAGGATAATAAAGTTTAAAAATACTACCATCACAATTGCAATTGCTATGTTTTTAAATACTTCAACATTCATTTTATCCTGCTCTTCTTTTGGTATAACTTTTTTAGCAGTTATTTCCTTCTTAAGTGTTTCCTGTATTTTTTTTATATCAATTTTTTCTATACTTTTTTTATTTTCTTCAATTGGTTCTTCAACTATTTCTTCTTTTATTTTCTCTTTATTTTTTTGAGTAGAAGGTTTCTCTTTTTTGGTTGTTGATTTTTTATTTTTTTCAGGAGGAGCTTTTTTAGCACTACTTTTCGTTGTTGATTTCTTTTTTGTAGTAGTACTTGTTTTTTTAGCAGTTTCAGCTTTAGGTGCTGATTTAGAACTTTCACTTACTTCTTTCTTCTTTTTCTTTGTGCTTTTTTTATTCTTTACTTCTTCTTCGTTATTTTTTTCTTTTTGTGTAGCCATTTATTTTATCCTCCTACATCTCATATTCATACATAATATTACTTATAATATTAAGTGATGCTGTTTCTGTTCTTAGTATTCTTTTTCCTAATGTTACCACTTTTGCACCTGCATTTGCAAGTTTTTCTATTTCACTTTTGTCTATTCCACCTTCTGGACCAATTATAACTCCTATGTTTATACTTTCATTTTTATTTAGCTTTTTTAATTCGTTTTTTAAAGTATTTTCTTTTTCTTCCTCGTAAGCTAAAATCACGGCGTCAAAGTCTTTAATCATTTTGCATAAATCATTTATATTAATTGGCATTTCAACTTTTGGTATTAAATCTCTTCCACTCTGTTTTGCTGCAGATTCAGCAATTTTTTGCCAACGTTCTATTTTTTTATCTTCTTTTTTGTTATCTAGTTTTACTACACATCTTACCATCTCAACTGGTACTATTTTTACTGCTCCAAGTTCTGTACTTTTTTGAATTATGTATTCCATTTTATCAGCTTTTGGAAGACCTTGAAAAATTGTAACATGTACTTTACTTTCAACAAAGCTTTTTATACAGTCTTGTATATCACACATTACATATTCAGGTGTAATTTGAGATATTGTAGTAATATAGTTTAACGTTGTATCTAAATTACAAATTGTTAACTCTTCTCCAACTTTTGCTCTCAATACTTGATTTATATGTTTTACGTCTTCGTCTATTATTTTTATTTTATTTTCTTCTATTTGATTTGTTTTTACAAAAAATTTTGGCATTGTTTCTCCTTTTAAACTCCTTATATATTTTACCACATTATGAGCAAATTGCCAATGGTAACCATAAATTTTCATTTAATTATTTCTTCTATAATTTCTTTTGTATTTGTAACTAATTTTGCACCTTGTTTTATTAATTCATTTGTTCCATACGAATTTATGCTTGTAATATTTCCTGGTATTACAAATACATCTTTGCCTTGCTCTAAAGCATAATCTACAGTAATTAAAGTTCCACTTTTCTGTTTTGCTTCTACTACTAATACTCCATTTGAAAGTCCACTAATTATTCTATTTCTTGACGGAAAATTCATTGGTAATGGCTTTGTGTGTGGCTCATATTCTGTTATTATTGCCCCACCATTTTTAACAATTTCGTTGCACAGTTTCTTATTTTCAGATGGGTATATATGTTTTAGTCCGCTTCCTAGTACAGCTATTGTTTTACCGCTTGCTTTAACAGCTCCTAAATGTGCATAAGTGTCAATTCCTCTTGCAAGCCCGCTTATTACTACAAACCCTTCTTTTGCAAGTTCATAAGCAAAATTAAAAGCCACTTTTTTACCATAATCGCTTGCATCTCTACAACCTATTATAGCTACTGATGGCTTATTTAAAATTGATTCATCACCTACTAAATATAATCTAGCAGGTGATGAATATATGTTATTTAACTTTTCTGGATATTCATTTTGAGCTTGATAAATAATTTTCATAATATTTCCTCCTTAAATAATCAAGCCCCCAATTTATTATTAATTATTTTTTGCTGCTTTAACAACATTTGTCATTAACATCGCAATTGTCATTGGTCCAACTCCCCCTGGAACTGGAGTAATATAAGATACCTTTTTCTCAACATTTTGATAATCTACATCTCCAACAAGTTTTCCTTCTTCATTTCTATTTATTCCAACGTCTATTACAACAGCATTATCTTTTACCATATCTTCTGTTACGAATTTTGGCTTTCCAATTGCTGCTACTAATATGTCTGCTTGCTTAGTCATTTCTTTTAAATTTCTTGTTCTAGAATGACAAGTTGTTACTGTTGCATTTTTGTTAAGCAAACATTGTGCTAAAGGCTTACCTACTATATTACTTCTACCAATTACTACAGCATGTTTTCCTTCTATTTCAATGTTATATTCTTCTAGCATTTTCATAACCCCAGCTGGTGTACATGATATAAAGCAATCTTCTCCTATAGCTAATTTTCCTACATTTATAGGATGAAATCCATCTACATCTTTTTTATAGTCTATAGCATTAAATGCTTCTCTAATGTCTAAATGTTTTGGTATTGGACTTTGAAGCAAAATTCCATTAACATCTTTTCTGTTATTTATTTTTTCAATTAAACCTAATAGTTCTTCTCTTGTTGTATTTTCTGGTAATAGAAATTCTTCAAATTCAATTCCTATTTCATTACATGCTTTACTTTTATTTCGAACATATACTGCTGATGCACTATCATTACCAACCATTATTACTGCTAATTTTGGAAGTATACCTTTTTTCTTTAATTTCTCAACCTCTGCCTTTAAGTTTTCTCTTATTTTTGTTGCCAATTCTTTTCCATTTATAATTGTTGACATTTACTTTCTCCTTTTATTATTTCATATTCTCATCGCCAAATGGTAATGGACATAACTCCTCTACTGTTTTTGTTACTATTTTTCCGCTGTAGGTATGTGATATTACTTTTGTATCTTTGTCACACAAATCACTTATCGCATGTCTGCATATAAAACATGGCCAACATTCTTGTTCTGTTTTACTCATAACATGTATTTCTTTAACATCACCTTTCTTATACCCTTCTGTTATACTAGTATATAAGGCATTTCTTTCGGCACATATTCCTGCTGCTGGGCTAGATGTTTCTACATTAACTCCGCTAAATTCTTTTCCGTCTTTCATAACTATAACTGAAGCTACAGGGTATTTATAATATGGAGTATATGAATTTTCTAATAGTTTTTTTAACTTTTCTTCCATACAATTCCTCCTAGATTTTTTGCAGCTTCATTATATAATACAGATTTTAAAAAAACAATATTTTTTGTTACTTTTTCCCGCTGTTACAATTTGTATACAGCGGGATTTCTTTTTTATTTTTGTGTTGCAAAATTTATTCCTCTTGCAACTATATCTTTCATATTTTCAATCAAATCATCTATTTCCTTTGGTGTTACTATGAAGTTATAATCTTCCGGTGTTAATACTTCTTTTATCATTTCATATTTATCTTCTTCTTGTAATTGATTTAAAAATTCATTAGATTTTGCATCTTGCTGAACTTTTTGAATAAATAAATCTAAACTATCTGCTGCTATTGTTGCCGCTTCTACCACTGTTGGTATTCCTATTGCTATAACTGGCACTCCTAAAGATTCTTTTGTTAGTTCTTTTCTTTCATTTCCCACTCCAGCTCCAGGAACAATTCCAGTGTCTGCCAACTGAACTGTACTACTGATTCTTTCTATACTTCTTGAGGCTAATGCGTCAATTACAATTATTAACTTAGGGTGAATATTTTCTACTATTCCTTTTATAACTTCTAATGTTTCTATACCAGTTGTTCCTAGAACTCCTGGTGAAATTGCACTTACTGGTCTTGTGTCTTTGTCTAATACATCTGGCATGTAGTTTAGCAAATGTCTGGTAATATCTATTTCATTTACTACTTTTGGACCCAAAGCATCTGGTGTTACATACAGATTACCCAATCCCACAATCAGTATGTCCTCTTGTGGTCCAACTAAATTTCCAATTAAGTTTTTTAGTTCTTTTGTTACCGCTTCTGATGCTTTTTGTATTTGCTCTTCTCCTGCAATTTTCAAGTTTTTAATATCAATTGTAATATATGTTCCTTTTCTTTTTCCAATTGCTTGTTCTCCATTTTCATTTAAAACTTTAACTCTCGATACTTTTATGTTATTGTCGAAGGTCTCTTCTTGTGTTTTCAATCCATCAACCTCATTTTCTATATTGTTTGCCTTTTTAAATAAATCTCTTCTTTCTAAAGCTAAATCTGTTCTAAAATTAATCATATAGTTTTCCTCCTAATTTTCATTAGTCTTATCTTTTCCATAAACTACATAATTATTCCAAAAACACTTGCTATTTTTTTATTTTTTTGCTATTATATTTAAGTAATATTCCATGCAGGTGTGGCGGAATTGGCAGACGCACAGGACTCAAAATCCTGCGAAGTAACATTCGTGTGGGTTCGACCCCCACCACCTGCACCAAAAAATAACATAAAAAAAGAACAGTTTAGTTAGTTTTAGACTGTCCTTTTTTATTTTAAGTTAGTTTTACTAATTTATAAGTTTTTTAGCATCTTGCCTTATCAAACTATATTTTTTTATTCATGCATAATCTTCATTAACAAAACTTCTTATTAAAATTTATTTTACATCATATTCAATACTGTTTACCTTAATTATTTTATTGTTATATTCATCTTTTAAATAGTTAATTTTAAATTCTTCTTTTTTGTTTTCTACTAGTTTATATTTATTTAAGTTAACTAATACCTCATCAGATAGATTCATTCCTATTGGCAAGGTTTGATTCATGTTATCAAAAAACATAATATTTGAATAATACAATATTGGCATTGCTTCTTTTATATTTATTTTATATAAGTATATTTCTTCTTTATCAATATTTTCAGCAATTGCTTTATTTACATCTAAGTGTAATATATTTAAATTTTTCTTATCTAATTTTTGTGTTGATGTCATATAAACAGATATATTTTGAGGAGTTGTTACTTTACAAAATGCTTCTTTTATAAGATTTAAATAATTTCTTAATGTGTCTATATAAACATCTAGTTCAGTTTGCATAGATATATTTAATACTTTGTATTTATCTTTTTCTATTTCTCTATGTTTTGTATTATTTATAACTTTTATTTTTGTACTATCTTCTGAAATTCCTCCAAATACATCAAAGTCTTTTAATTCAATAGTTTCTATATTTTTCTCATACTCAGATTTAATTTTATTTAGTTCTTTTTCTAATATACTTCTTTGTTTTTCTGTTAATTCATTACTTTTGGTATTTTGTAATATTTGTATTGAAGTTAGAGCATTTTTTACAGCAAATACACTATCTGTTTCATTCTTTGATAATTTTCTTCTTTGAAGTTCATCAACTTTTTTGCCAAAGTTTTCAATATCTTCTTCATAGTTAAAGCTTTTGGCAATTTTTTCTTTATTGCTGTTTTCTTCCTCTTCTCCTTCATTTAAACTTGGAAGCTCATCTTTATTTGTAAATTTCCAGAACTCAAAAATGCTTTTCTTATGTAATTCTATTTCATTCAGATATATATTAGCATTTTTTATTTTTCTTTCTAAGTTAATCTTCTTAAGTTCTAAAGCCTTTTCATCTGTTTTAAGAGATTTAACCATTTTTTGCCTTGCTTCAAGTTTTGTACAAATTTCAATTAAATCCTCTATTGTAAATTGTTTTAATTCTTTTTGTGGAAGTTCAGCTTTTTCTTCTACTTTATCTTTATTCTTAGTAATTTTACTCTTTTCACTTTTAATTGGTTTTAATTCTTTTTTTCTATTTGAAAAATAGTATTTTACTTTTCCTAAAAATGTCTTTTTACACTCTAAGAATGTTGATATTTGGCGTTGTTTACTTAAATATTCTTCTGTTTGTTTTTCAACCTCTTCTTTTATTGTTTGCAATTTATCTTGTGCTTCACTTATTTTTTTATCTTCTAAGTTGATTAGCATTTTCTTTTGGTTAGCTTCAAATTGTACAAAATTTGTTAATTCGTCATAATTAACTATTTTTTCACCTATGCTTGTTTGTAAGCTAAATTCTAATGATCCTTCATCATCAATATTGGTTCTAAAATTAAAATCATAAGGAAAAGCTGTTGATAGTATAAACAATGCTTTCATAAGTTTATATTCTTTTATTGCTTCTTCTTTACTATTTAAAGTTATAAAATAATCACTTCTTAAATTTTCGTAAACATTTGTTGTTCCATTTATTCTTATACTCATTTTTTCTTTTTGGTCATATACTTCAAAAATATTTGCCCATTCTTTTGTGTAATACCACAAATAGTTTTCTAAATCCGCAATTTGGCTTTTTAATAAATAATTTCCTGAATATTCTTGATAACTAACTGGAACAAATATTAATTCTTTTTTTCTATTTTTCTTACTTTCAATTTGCTTTTTTAATAAATAAAACAATGCTGCATTGTTATATTCATTTATAGGTGCCAACATAAAATATTGATCTGACACATCAGAATAATATATTTGCCATGTATAATTTCCTTCATATTTTACTTGGTTTGGAATTTGTTGTTTTAATCTCTCTTGTTCTTTTTCTATTTTCTCAATTTCTTCAATATTTGTATCATTAAGTACTTTTAAAAATGCTGCAAAATACTCTACATTTTGTTCTGTTTTTGAATCTAGGCAATTTTTAATTGGTACACTTAACTTATATTTTTCATCTAAGCTAGTTAATCTATCAGTTGGAGTTAAAAGAATTTCAATATCATTTACATCTATATATCTGTATACTTTGTAGCTTGTATCATTATATGATTTTGAAGGTCTAAAAGAAAACGGATTAAATTCTGTTAGAAATTTTGGTAATCTTTCTAAGTTTAGTCCAATATATGACAACTTTTCTTTTAGTTTTTCTTTGTCTTCTGCAATATTTTTACGCATTTTTTCCTCCTGTTTATTATTTGTCATAAGTATATCACAACTATGCTTTTCTTACAATGTTTTTGTTTTACTATATTTACATTTTATTTGTTTAATATATTTGCATTTATTCATTTTTTGACTTATAATATATATAGTTATGCGGGTATAATTTAGTGGTAGAATGTCATGCTTCCGACCTGATAGCGCGGGTTCAATTCCCGCTACCCGCT
>FR902165.1 GCA_000437855.1 Clostridium sp. CAG:567
TAATTAATAATTAAATAATTAATATTAAATAATAAAAAATAGAAAATAAATAATTATTTACTTTCTATTTTTTATTTTATTCTATTTTTCGTTACAAAAAGACAAGTATGGTGTTTCATCTTACTTTTGAGAAAATAGATAAAAATATGTGATTCGTTATCATTAACCATTAAAAGTACAGTTTTTTTATTTTTTGTTTCGTCATTTTCCTTCAGATTAAAAGGAAATGTGATTTTATCAATTTATAAATAGTTATTTTATTTTAGTATACATAAAGTCTATCTAAGAAATTTTGCTCATTCTAACTCAAAATACAATGTATATATTATTTACTTTTTGTCATTTTTTGATATTCTTTTATTATATTTAAAGATATTGTTCATTTCCGTTTCTTTCTATAACAATAGCTCCATGTCCCCCTGTATATAATTTATATAATACTGTTTCAATATTGCGTTTTATATTTTCATTAAGTTCTACATTCATCCCCTCTGATGTAAACTCTATTGCAAGTTCATTTAATTCTCCTGATTTACTTAATAACAATATGTGCAAATTTCTTGAATAATTACCAAATATAAATGAATATGCAGAAGTTATATTAGAAAGCTTTAACCTATATTCACCTGTTTTTTCTTTCGTAGCACATGAACTTAAATCTATTTCGTCTCCTGTATTTTCTTTTGCATTAACATACACTTCTCCATTTGATGTTACTTTTACTTCTGCAGATATTCCTTCTTCAAATCGACTAACTATTTTTAAATATTGCCCCGTTTTCTCGGTTATTTTTTCTTTTGTATTTTCAGCTCCATAATATGCAAATTGGTTACCGTCTTTATCTATAAGCTTAGCATAATTTTCATCCATATTAGCTGTTTGCACTACATTCACTATATCTTTATAATTAATAACATCTTTACTTAATTTTATATTTAATTTATTATCTTCTGTCACTTCAAATTTTAATTCATTAATGTTTCCATTTTTTCCTATAAATATAATATAATCTGAATTTTCGTTATATCCAATACTAATATTGTATCCATACTTAATATTGGTTAAATTTAATTTATATCCATTAAATCTTGCTTTTCTTGTTCTTTATGTTCTGCGTTATCTGATAATTTATTTTGTAGTATAAAAAAAATTGTTCCTATAATAATAATAACTATCACTAGACTTAATAATAATTTAATCGATTTTTTCATATTTTCCTCCTTCTATAATTTTATATTATCTCATATTTTATATAAGCGTCAAGTATTTACAATTGTATTAATATATTTTCAACTGTATTTTAAACATAAAAAATAGCTCAAAGTATTACTACTCTGAGCTATAATGGCGGAAGCTGAGGGATTTGAACCCTCGCGGCCCTTGCGAACCCTAACAGTTTAGCAAACTGTCCCCTTCAACCACTTGGGTAAGCCTCCAAATTGTTAAGTTTAAAAAAAAATGGCGGAGAGGGTGGGATTCGAACCCACGGTAGGCTACAAACCTACGCCAATTTTCAAGACTGGTGCCATAAACCAACTCGACCACCTCTCCACTTAAGTTAGCAATACATCTGTACTGATAACCTTATATATAATAGCACATTTACTACTCTATTGTCAATACAAATATTTATTAATTTAATCAATTTTTATTTATTATTATATATTTACACAAAAAATCTAAAGTATTTTCATACTTTAGATTTTTTCTTACTTAATTAAATTTAAAATTCTTTCTAGTTCATCATTTGTAGAATATTGAATAATAATTTTTCCACTTCTTTTTCCTGCATTTAATTTAACTTTTGTTCCAAAAAAACTTTGAAAACTATCTTCTATATCTCTGCAAATGGCTTGTCTTCTTTCTTCATATTTTGGTGATGTTTTCTTTTGATCTTGAACTTTCTTTTCAATATCTCTAACAGTTTCACCTTTTTCAATAATTCTAATTGCTGCAACATATTGTTTTTCTGGATCTGCTATACATAATAAAGATCTACAATGTCCCTCATTTAGTTTTCCCTCAATAGCTAATTGCATTACTCTTTCATCCAAATTCAATAGTCTAAGTGTATTTGTAACTGTACTTCTATTTAGTCCTATTGTATCTGCTAATTGTTGTTGTGTCATTCCATAATCATCTAATAATTGTCTAAAACCTCTTGCTTTATCTATTGGATTTAAATCTTCTCTTTGTATATTTTCAATTAAAGCAATTTCCTTGTTCTTTCTCTCATCATTTTCTCTAACAATACAAGGCATTTCCTTCAATCCAGCTTTTTTTGCTGCTCTCCATCTTCTTTCCCCTGCTATTATTTCATAAAAATCATCTTTTTTAGATACTATAATTGGTTGAATTATTCCATATCTTTCTATTGATTTTGCAAGTTCTTCAATTGATTCACTTGGAAAGTTTCTTCTTGGTTGATTTCTATTTGGTTCTATTTCAATAACTTTTATACTTTGTACAATTTCTTCTCCATCTTTTAATTTTTTCTCTTCTTCTTTAGTTAATTGATTTTCACAAAATAGAGCTTCTAGTCCTTTTCCTAATCCTGTTTTTTTAACAGCCATTTTCAACACTCCTTTTCTTTTTATACTGCATGTTTTCCTTTTGAATTATTTTCATTATTCTTTAAAAATTCTTTAACAAATTTGTCATAACTCTTAGCGCCTTTTGATCTTGGATCATATATAGATATAGGCATTCCATAGCTTGGTGCTTCACTTAATTTTACATTTCTTGGAATTACAGTTTTGTATACTTTATTTTCAAAATATTTGTTAACCTCTTTTACTACTTGATTAGATAAGTTAGTTCTAATGTCATACATAGTAAGTAAAGCTCCCTCTATTTCTAATTCTGTATTTAAATGTTTTTTTACTAGATTAATGGTATTTATAAGCTGTCCTAATCCCTCTAATGCATAATATTCACATTGTACTGGAATTAATACGCTATTTGAAGCTGTAAAGGAATTCAAAGTAATTAGTCCTAATGAAGGCGGACAATCAATTATAATATAATCAAATTCACTCTTTATTTGTTCTAATTTTTCTTTCATTCTGTATTCTCTAGACATCATAGAAACAAGCTCCACTTCAGCTCCTGCAAGATTTATATTAGATGGACATATATATAAATTTTTTATTTCTGTTTTTTGAATAATATCTTTACTTTCTACTTCATCGCTAATTAACATGTCATATACAGATAATTCTACATTTTTATCCATTCCTACTCCACTTGTAGCATTTCCTTGTGGATCGGCATCAATTAATAATACCTTCTTTCCTCTTTTTGCCAGTAAAGTACTTAAATTAACTGATGTTGTGGTCTTTCCAACTCCACCTTTTTGGTTTGCAATTGATATAATTTTTCCCAATTTAGTTGCCTCCTTTGTTGTTTTATGTAAACTTTTATTAAATTTCATTAAATCGGACATATTTATAATATAAAAATATATTAAATATGTCAATGAATTTTCCGAAAATAATAATATTTTTTCTAGAAAATTTTCATTTTTTTATTTGCAAAAAAAGTAATAAAACAAAAATATGAAAATTAATGTTTTATTACTTTTTATTTTTTTACAATATTGGTTCTTTTGAAGGCATTCCAGCCTTTCTAGGATATTTATTTGGTGTAGATTTTATTTTCTTTATTACCACTATTTTTCTTTGAATATCAGTATTAGGCAATGTAATTTCATCTACCTTTTCGATTTTTCCTCCTAAAATTTCAATAGCTTTTTCTGCATCTTTTAGCTCTTCATCTATTTCGAAAGATTTCATGCAAATACATCTTCCTCCAACCTTCACAAATGGTATCATATATTCGAGAAGTACATTCAATTTTGCTACTGCTCTTGATGTTGCTATATCATAATGTTCTCTTTTTTCTCTTATATACTCTTCTGCACGTCCATGAACTGCTTGTATATTTTTTAAATTTAATTCATCTATTACATTTTGTAAAAATATTATTCTTTTATTCAAAGAATCCAACAAAGTGAATTTCTTGTCTTCTTCTAATATTTTTAATGGAATTCCAGGAAATCCTGCTCCTGTGCCAACATCTAGTATTGTATTTTCTTCATTTAAATATGGAATAATTGTTAAACTATCTACAAAATGTTTCAAAATCACTTCTTCTGGCTCTGTAATTGCTGTCAAATTCATCTTTTTGTTCCATTCTAATAGCAATTCCATATATTTATAAAAATTATCAGCTTGTTTTTGTGATATTTCAACTTTAATTAAGTCTGCCTTTTCTATTAGACTATTATTAAATTCTAATTTATTCATAATTTCCTCTTTCTATTTTTTTATTTGCTCTAAATAAATAAGTAATACTGATATATCGGCTGGTGATACGCCTGATATTCTAGATGCTTGTCCAACCGAATTTGGCTTTATTTTGTTTAATTTTTGTCTTGCTTCTAGTCTTAGTCCCTTAATTGTACTATAGTCTATATCTTGTGGCAATAATTTTGCTTCTAATTTTTTAAATTTTTCAACTTGTGCTTGTTGTAATTTTATATAACCTTTATATTTTACTTCTATTTCTACCTCTTCTGTCACATCTTTAGGTAATTCTTTTCTATTCTCATCAATTTCGCCTAACATTTCATAATTCATTTCAGTTCTTCTTAATAATTCAGACATTTTTACGCCTGTTGTAAGTGGTGAAGAATTATTATTTTTTAATAGTTCGTTTACTTTTTCAGTTGGCTTAACAATAGTATTTTCAAGTCTTTCAATTTCTTCTTCAATTTGTTTTTTCTTAATTAAAAATGCTTGATATCTTTTTTCAGATATTAATCCTACTTCATGACCTATTTCAGTTAATCTTAAATCTGTATTATCTTGTCTTAGTAATAGTCTGTATTCTGCTCTAGAAGTCATCATTCTATATGGTTCATTCGTTCCTTTTGTTACTATATCATCAATTAAAACTCCTATATATGCTTGTGAACGGTCTAAAATTACTGGTTTTCTTCCTCTTACTTTTTGTGCTACATTTATTCCTGCTATAATTCCTTGTGCTGCTGCTTCTTCATAACCAGAAGTTCCATTTATTTGCCCTGCAAAAAACATTCCATCTAATTTTTTATGTTCTAATGATAATTTTAATTCAGATGGATCTATACAGTCATATTCAATTGCATAAGCAGGTCTTGTAAATTCCGCATGTTCTAGTCCAGGTATAGTGCGATACATAGCAATTTGTACATCTTCTGGAAGTGATGAACTCATTCCTTGTATATACATCTCATCTGTATCTCTTCCTATTGGTTCAACAAATATTTGATGTCTTTCTTTATCAGCAAATCTAACTACTTTATCTTCTATTGATGGACAATATCTTGGTCCTGTTCCTTTAATTTCTCCCCCATATAAAGGTGAACGATGTAGGTTTTTTCTTATTATTTCATGTGTTTCAGCCGTTGTATAAGTCAAGTAACATGGTAATTGTTCTTCTTTTTCTACTATTTTATCTTCAAATGAAAACGCGGTCGGATTTTTGTCTCCATCTTGTCTTTCCATTTTAGAAAAATCTATTGTATTTTTGTTTATCCTTGCTGGAGTTCCTGTTTTAAATCTTACAAGATTTATTCCAACTTTTCTTAACATATCTGATAGTCTATTAGCTGGAAATACTCCATCCGGTCCGCTTTCATAAGATACTTCTCCAATATATATTTTTCCTTTTAAATATGTACCTGTTGCTAATATAACATTATCTACTTGATATACTGCTCCTATATTAGTTTCTACAGATTTTACCTTTCCACCTTCAACACCTATATCTACTATTTCTGCTTGTTTTAAATATAAATTTGGTTGCTTCTCAAGAGTATGCTTCATTTCCATTTGATATTTTTTCCTATCAGCTTGTGCTCTTAAAGAATATACAGCTGGACCTTTTGATGTGTTTAACATTCTTAGTTGAGTATATGTTTTATCTATATTTTTTCCCATCTCTCCACCTAAACAATCTATTTCCATTACTAGATGTCCTTTTGAACTTCCTCCTATATGTGGATTACATGGCATATTTGCAACTGCTTCTAAGCTTATACTGAATAAAAGCGTTCTAAGTCCTAATCTTGCTGTTGCAAGAGCAGCCTCGCATCCTGCATGACCAGCACCTATTACCGCCACATCATATTTTCCTGCATCATATTTCATTTTATTTTACCTTCCTTGTTAAATTCTTTTTTGATTTTTATTCCGTTTTCTATGAAACTAAAAATAGTGTTCCATATAACTTTTTGTCGTGTCGTTTTTTGTCGAAAACTTTTTGTATTGATTTTTCAATATTCTTAACCGGCATTTTTTGCCTTAATTGTCTTTTTGGCATGATATTTTAAAGATGTTTCACAAACATTTTTCTTATGAAACTATACACTCTCTAAGTTTTGCTTGTGAAACATATAAGTTAATTTTTAACTCTTATAGTAATATGATTCTTTATTTTCCTAAGCAAAATTTAGAAAATATATTATTTATTATGTCTTCAGATACATTTTCTCCTGTTATTTCACTCAAATCCTCAATAGATTCTTTTAAAGAAACTGCGATTATATCAATAGGTATTTCGATTTTTAATCCTTGTTTAGCTTGTTTTAACGCGTCTATAGCTTTTCTTATTTGATTTTTATGTCTTATGTTAGTTATTACTTCTCCGTCATTTATTTCAATTTCATTTAACTTAAACATTTTTAGAATCTGTTCATATAAATCTTCTATTCCCTCTTTGGTTTTTGCAGAAATTTTTATAACAGGTTTGTTAGTTTGTTTAATATTAATATCATTTTCTAATCCTTCATTTTTTTCATCAATTTTATTTAGTAGTATAATAGACCTCTTATTTTTAAGAATATCGAGTATTCGCAAATCCTCGGTTTCTAAGCCGTTTTGTATTGTCAAATATACCTATTATTAGGTCAGCTTCATTTGACAGCTCTAAAGCCTTTTTAACGCCAATTTTTTCAATCTCATCTTTTGTGTTTCTTATTCCTGCAGTATCAATTAATTTTAGTGGTATTCCTTGGATTTGTACCATTTCTTCAATAGTATCTCTTGTTGTTCCTTCTATTTGACTCACAATTGCTCTTTCTTCATTTAAAATAGCATTTAGTAAAGATGATTTTCCTGCATTTGGCTTTCCTAATATTACTGTTTTTATTCCCTCTTTTAAAACTTTCCCACTTTCAAAACTCTTTTCTAGTGCTTCTAATTTGTCTTCGATTTTTTTTATTTGTTCTATTAAATTTTTATTTACTATTTCAGGCACGTCATCATATTCTGGATAATCAATAGAAGCCTCAATATCTGCCATTATATTTAATAATTCCTGACGTATATCTTGAATTTTTTTTGATAAATTTCCTTCCAGCTGTTTAAATGATGCTTTTGCCTCTTGGGCAGTTTTAGCATTTATTAAGTCAATAATTCCTTCTGCTTGTGATAAATCTATTCTTCCATTTAAAAATGCTCTTTTGGTAAATTCACCTGGTTCAGCCATCTCAGCTCCAGCTAATAAACATTGTTCTAATATTTTTTGTTCAATTACTACTCCCCCATGTGAATTTATTTCACACATATTTTCTGTAGTATAACTTTTAGGTGTTTTGAAGAAAGATACCAAAACTTCATCTATTTTTTGTTTTGTATTAAAATCTATAATATAGCCATATTTTATACTATATCCAGGTATATCCTCTATATTTTGTTTTTGTTTTGGTATAAAAATTTCATCTAATATTTCAAAACACTTTTTACCGCTCATTCTAATAATTCCAATTCCTCCATTTGCTGGGGCTGTTGAAATTGCAGCAATCGTACTCATCTTTTACCTCCTTATTATTAAATAACGTTATTTCTATTATAATTTTTAATATAATTAGTATATTGTGCTTTTAGCGACGCAAGATGCTGATTATATTAAAAATTAAGAAGTCAAAGTTAGAATTAGATACTTAACTAAATACTTAGTTAAATCAACTAAAATCTGAACTTTGACTTCCGATTTTTTCTATTTTTTTGTTATAACAACTTTTCTATATGGTTCTTCACCAATACTATAAGTTTTTACTCTTTTACTATCTTGCAATCTGTTATGAATAATTTTTCTTTCATAAGCAGGCATTGGTTCTAATGTAACTTGTTTTCCAGTATTTATTACGGTTCTAGTTAACTTGTCAGCAAGCTCTTCTAATGCTTTTTGCCTTTTTGCTCTATATCCTTCAATATCAAGTATAACATGTGCTCTTGTAGTAACTTGTTTATTTGCAATTGCAGATAATATTGTTTGCATTGAGTTTAAAGTTTCTCCTCTATATCCAATAAGTTTTCCTGCATCTTTGCCATTTAATGTAACATAAACATATTCATTTTCAAACTTAATATCATATTGCATATTTTCCATATTAGCTATAAATTCATTTAGAAAAATTTCTAAATTTTCTTTTATTTTTTCTATTTCCTCTTTGTTTAAAGGAGTTCTCTTTTCTTTTTCTGTTTGTTTTTCTTCCTTTATTGGCTTATGTTCCTTATTGCTCTCTTTTTCTTCTTCTTTTAAAGTAAGTTCAACTTTTACGATTCTAGGAGCTAATATACTAAAAAAGCTTCTTTTTTCTTCACTCTCTAATATTTTTATTTCAACCTTGTCTTTTGAAACTTTTAATTGTTTTAAGCCATTTTCAATAGCTTCTGTTGAAGTTTTTCCTTCTGAAATAATACTTTTAGCCATTAGAAGATTCCTCCTCATCATTATCTTTTTTCATAATTTTATTTATAACAAGTCTTTCTATAATCATTAAAATATTACTCATTAGCCAATATAAAGCCAACCCTAATGGAGCTACAATAGCAATCATAACTGACATTACTGGCATCATATACATCATACTATTACTCATTTGTTGCATTTGTTCTGTTGGATCAACTTCTTCATTATTTTCTCCATCTTCAGATACAACTATGCTTTTCTTTTGTTTATTTTTTTGTGTTGCTGTTGTTATTTTTATTGATGCAATTGATGTTAATACATATAGTACTGGAATTACATATACTCTCCAGTCATTTAAACTTTGAGTTGGAACTTTGCTTAAATCAATTCCTAGAAATTCCATATTTAATCTTAGTTTATTGTAATCATCTTGTTTTTGCTTTAATTCTTCTTTATGTTCAACATCTTCTTGCTCCAATTGTTTTTCAATTTCTTGATATTTTGTTTCAGCATAATCAATGGTTGCTATTTGTATATAACTATTGTTTGCATTGTATCCACTTTCTTTCATTTCATTTGAATACTTTTCAATTAAATCTTTATCGATTTTTTTCATATATGTAAGTGGTTGGCTAACAAGCCAGAACACAGAAAAAATAATAATAATTTGTAATATTGAACTCAAGCATCCGCTAAATGGACTCATTTTTTCACGTTTATATAGTTCAATTGTTTCTTGGTTTAATTTTTCTGGATTATTTTTATATTTTTTTTGAATTTCAGACATTTCAGCTTGAAGTTTCGCTGATTTTTTCATTGACTTTTGTTGTTTAATTGTAATCGGTATTAAGATTACTCTTAAAATAACAGAAAAAATCAAAATTGCTATACCATAATTGTTAAAAACATTATATAACCAATCAAGTAAATAGCCAAATATTTCTGATATAAAACCCATGAAATTCCTCCTAATTTAAAGGATCATACCCTCCTTTTGCAAAAGGATGACACTTTAACAATCTTTTTATTCCTAAATATACACCTTTTATGCAACCATATTTTTTAATCGCTTGCATCATATATTCTGAACAACTCGGATAATATTTACAATGTATACCCAAATTTCCTAAAAAAGGTGAAATTGTTTTTTTATATATTTTTATTAAAAAAATTAAAATCTTTTTCATTTAATTTATAATATTCCTGACTTTTTAAATGCATTTTCTATATCTTGTTTTATAATATAAAAATCAGCCTTTTCAATTGGCATTTTTTTATTCCACAAAAAAACAATATTATAACCTTGCTTTAGTTTGTTTTGGATTAGTCTATAATTCTCTCTAATTTTTCTTTTAATATGATTTCTTTTAACTGCATTACACGTTTTTTTTGATATAGCTATTCCAATTTGATTAATTTGTCGCTTATTCTCTGCTATATATATTGTTATTTGCTTTCCAATATAAAACTTTCCTTTTGTCAGAACGTTTTGAAATTCATAGTTTTTTTTCAAAGTCTTAATTTTTCTCATTAAAATCACTCATTTTTATAAAACTAAAAAGGTCACCTTTTATTACGTGACCCTTCTTTATTACGCACTTAATTTTTTTCTTCCTTTTGCACGTCTTGCTTTTAATACATTTCTTCCAGATTTAGTTTTCATTCTTTTTATGAATCCATGTTCTTTTTGTTCTTGTCTTTTTTTAGGTTGATATGTTCTTTTCATTTTAGCACCTCCTACATTTTCTTTTATTTAAACCACGAATGGATTATTTATAATATAAGCTTTATTATTATACAACAGTACGGTTCATTATGTCAATACACTTAATCAATTTTTGCATTTTATTTTTTATTCTATTGACTATTTAATTGTATTTTTGATATTATATACTAACGTAGGGGAATAAGCGCTTTACGATCTTTGAAAATTTTATATTTATTATGTTAATAAGTTTATATTTTTTTATTTATCCACAGGCACAAAATTTGTTTTCCACAGTTGTGGAAAACTTTGTGGAAAACCTATTTCCGTAGTAACTTAATTTTTTCTTTGAATATAAAAACTAAATTTCCTTAAGTTTTTGCAATTGTGAAATTGCATATTAATATCTTATATTCTGAAGGGATTGAAGGAGTAATGCAAAAGGCAGAAATAAACGAACTAAACACAAAAGCTAAAGAACTATTAAAAACCGAAGTAACTGATATTTCATACAACACCTGGATTAAAAACATTGAAATTTTGTCTGTTGATGATTCTACAATTACTATTGTTGCTCAAAATATAGTTCATAAAGATATGTTAGACTCAAGATATTTACCTTTATTAAAAAATACTTTTAGTTTTATTACTCACAAAAATTATGAGATAAAGGTAGTTTCAGAAGAAGATTTAGAAAAAGAGGAGGCAATTGGCTCTATCCAAGAAGGCTATATCAACTCGTCAAATCTAAATCCAAAATACACTTTCAATAGCTTTGTTGTTGGTAATAATAACTCTTTTGCACATGCCGCAGCTTTAGCTGTAGCTGAAGCACCAGCAACTTCATATAATCCTTTATTTTTATATGGTGGAGTTGGGCTTGGTAAGACTCACTTAATGCATGCTATTGGAAATGAAATATTAAAAAATAATAGAAATGCAAATGTCTTATATGTTAGTTCAGAAAAATTCACTAATCAATTTATAAATGCAATAAAAGACAACAAAAACGAAATGTTCCGTAATAAATACCGTAATATTGATGTTTTACTTATAGATGATATTCAATTTATAGCCGGAAAAGAAAGAATTCAAGAGGAATTTTTCCACACATTTAACACATTGCATGATAATGGAAAACAAATAATTATTTCTAGTGATAGGCCACCAAAAGATATTCAACCTTTAGAGGATCGTTTAAGAACTCGTTTTGAATGGGGGCTTATTGCTGATATTTCAAATCCAGATTATGAAACACGTATGGCAATATTAAAAAAGAAATCTCAATTAGAAAATATTATTATAGATGATGACATTTTAGTAAATATAGCCACACATATAACTACAAATATTAGAGAACTAGAAGGAACCTTAAATAAATTAATTGCATTATCAACTTTATCAAAAAGTCCAATAACACTTGAACTTTCTAATAAAGCTATTTCTGATGTTGTTTCTCATCATAATAAAGTTCTTTCTATAGAATATATCCAAGAAGTTGTTGCTAAATACTTCAATGTTACTGTAGAAGATTTAAAAGGATCTAGAAGATCTGCAGATATAACTTATCCAAGACAAATTGCAATGTATTTTTGTAGAGATGTTGCTAATATTTCAACACCAAAAATAGGACTAGCCTTTGGTAAAAGAGATCATTCAACAGTAATGCATGGATGCAATAAAATTGCAAATGAACTAAAAGAAAATACTAATACAAAACTAATTGTGGAAACTGTGAAAAACTCATTGTTTTCTGACTAATGCTTTCATCCGAAAGAAAAGAAAAGTTTTTTAAAATTTATGTTTGAAAAAATATTCGTTTGGAAAATTAAATTGTAATTCTTCTTACGGAATTAATACATTAGATATCCACAAACACTTGTGAATTTCTTGTTGAAAACTTGTTGATAACTAACTATCCACAAATTGAAAATGAAATTGTAAATAACTTTTTAAGTTGTCCACAACTTTATCAACAAAAATTTCATTAGGGAACAGTAAATTTGAATAACTTTTCCACACAATCCACAACACCTACTAATACTACTACTATTATTATTTATATATTATATAAAAAAGGAGACGAAGCCAAATGAAAATTGTTTGTGAAAAGGATACAATCCTTAAAGCTATTAATTCCGTAACAAAAGCGGTTGCTAGCAAAACAACAATGCCTATACTTGAAGGTATTTTAATTCAAACAAATGATAAAGAAGTTAAATTTACTACCTATGATTTAGAAATAGGTATAGAATATATTATGAATTGTTCTGTAGAAGAACAAGGAGCAACAGTAGTTAATGCTATAATGTTTAGTGAAATTATACGTAAATTACCAGATTCAGAAATAAAAATTACTATTAATGAAAATAATTTATTAGTAATAGAATGTGAAGGTTCTTTATATAAATTAGCTACAATGAATCCAGATGAATTTCCAGAATTACCTAAAATAGATATTGAGAATTCTGTGGAAATTGAACAAAATAGTTTAAAAGATATGGTTAGAAAAACTATATTTGCAGTTAGTACAGAAGAAAACAGACCTATTTTTACAGGATGTTTATTTGAAATAAAAAATAATAAATTAAATGTTGTTGCTGTTGATGGGTTTAGATTAGCATGGAAAAGTAAATTTTTACAAAAAGCTGCAAATGATTTTTCAGCAGTAATTCCAGGTAGAACATTAAATGAAATAAATAAAATATTAAATGATTCATTTGATACTATAAAAATAGGAGTATCTAAAAATCAAGCATTATTCGAATTAGAAAATTGTAAAATAGTTACTCGTTTATTAGATGGGGAATTCTTAAATTATGCTAGTGTTATTCCAGAAAGTTGGGAAACAAGAATTAGAGTTGATAAAAATAGTATTCAAAATTGTTTTGAGAGAGTAAGTTTAATATCAGCATCTAGTATAGAAAAAGAAAAAAAATATCCTGTTAAAGTAAATGTTGAAATAGGAAAAGTGACAATATCTTGTACAAATCAAACAGGAGATGCTAAGGAAGAAATATTTGTTGAAACAGAAGGTAAAAATCTAGAAGCAGGATTTAATCCAAAATATTTCCTAGATGCACTTCGTGCAATTGATGATCCAGAAGTATTTATTGATTTTGGTTCAAGTATTTCACCTTGTATTATTAGACCAACAGAAGAAAATGGTGATTATATTTACATGGTTCTTCCAATTAGAATGAAGGAATAATTAAATGAATATAAACAAAATAAAATTGAAAAATTTTAGAAACTATACAGAACAAGAAATAGAATTAAATCCACATATTAATGTGTTTTATGGTGATAATGCACAAGGAAAAACTAACATATTAGAAGCAATTTTTATAAGTGGTTTTGGAAAATCTTTTAGAACATCTAAGGAAAAAGAAATGATAAAATTAGGAGAAGATTTTTTAGAAACAAATATATTTTATGATAAATCTGACAGAAGTGGAAAAATAAAAATAATAATTGCTGATAAAAAACAAGTTGAAGTCAATGGTGTAAAAATAAAAAAGTTAAGTGAATTAATTGGTAATTTAAATTTAGTTATATTTACACCAGATGATATTCAAATTTTAAAAAATGGTCCAGCTGAAAGACGTAGATTTTTAGATATGATGATAGGACAATTAAGACCAAATTATGTACATAATTTAAATTTATATTTGAAAACATTAGAACAAAGAAATAATTATTTAAGACAAATAAAAGAATTAAACAAACCAGAAAATATGTTGGAAATATGGGATGAAAAATTATCAGAATATGCAGAAATTATTTGTAAATATAGAATTGAATTTATAAAAAAATTAAATAATAAAATAAAAAAAATTCATTCTGAAGTTACAGAAGACAAAGAAAAATTAGAAATTAATTATATAACAGAATGTGAAAATAAAGAAAATTATTTAGCTTTATTAAAACAAAGGAGAAAATTAGATATTATAAAAGGTTTTACAACTAAGGGAATTCATAGAGATGATTTTAAATGTCTTATTAATGATAAAGAAATTGAGATATATGGATCACAGGGGCAACATAGAACTGCAATTTTATCTTTAAAGTTGGCTGAATTATATGTTATTTATGATGAAATAGGAGAATATCCAATTTTATTATTAGATGATTTTATGTCTGAATTAGATGAAAAGAGAAGAAAAAGCTTTTTAAGCTATATTAAAGATACACAAGTTATTATAACTTGTACTGATAAAATGGAGCTAGAAAATATTAAATTATTTAATGTAACTAATGGTAAAATTGTAGATAATTAAAAAAAAATAATTTAATATAATGATAAAATGAACAAATGAAAAGGGAAGAAGAAACAAAAATATTTGGAGGTTAAAAAATGGAAAAATTCGAGCATGAATATGGAGCAGAACAAATTCAAGTATTGGAAGGTCTTGAAGCCGTAAGAAAAAGACCTGGTATGTATATTGGAAGTGTATCTATAAGAGGATTACATCATTTGGTGTATGAAATAGTTGATAACTGTGTTGATGAAGCTTTAGCAGGTTATTGTACAGAGATAGATATAAAAATTGAACCAGGAAATGTAATTAGTGTAGAGGATAATGGAAGAGGAATTCCGGTTGATATACATCCAAAAACTAAAATATCTGCAGCAGAAACAGTTTACACAAAACTTCATGCGGGAGGAAAATTTGGTGGAGACAGTGGATATAAAGTTTCTGGAGGTCTTCATGGAGTAGGTGCTTCTGTTGTTAATGCACTTTCTAATTGGACAGAGGTTACAATTCAAAGAGATGGCGGAATTTTTGAAATGAAATTTGAAAGAGGAAAAACAGTAGAACCATTAACAAGAATAGGAGACTCAAAGAAAACAGGTACAAAAGTTAGATTTTTAGCAGATGATACTATTTTTGAAACTCTAGAATATGATTATGAAACACTTGAAAATAGATTTAGAGAAATGGCTTTTTTAACTAAAGGGTTAAAAATTAATATTTCAGATTTAAGAGATGAAGAAAATATTAAAAAAGCAGAATTTCATTTTGAAGGTGGATTAAATTCTTTTGTTGAATATTTAGTACAAAATAAAGAAAAAATTCATCCAAAGCCAATATATATTGAAAAAGATGGAGATGTACCAGTTGAAGTTGCTTTTCAATATACAACAGCATACTCAGAAAATATATACACATTTGTTAATAACATTAATACTATTGAGGGTGGAACTCATTTAGAAGGATTTAAAAGAGGACTTACAAAAGCATTTAATGATTATGCAAGAGGACATGGCTTATTAAAAGATAAAGATCCTAATTTGCAAGGAGAAGACATTCGTGAGGGAATTACAGCAGTTGTTTCTGTTAAAGTAAAAGAACCTCAATTTGAAGGACAAACTAAAACAAAATTAGGAAATAGCAATGTTTCTGGTGTTGTGGCAAGTTTAGTAAATGATGCACTATCAACATTTTTAGAGGAGAACCCAGGTGTTGGAAAAGCGATTCTTGAAAAATGTATAAATGCATCACGTGCAAGAGAAGCTGCAAGAAAAGCTAGAGAACTTGTAAGAAGAAAAAGTGCATTAGAAACATCAACATTACCAGGAAAATTAGCTGATTGTAGTAGCAAAAATCCAGAAGAATGTGAAGTATATATAGTAGAGGGAGATTCTGCTGGTGGTAGTGCAAAACAAGGAAGAGACAGGAAATTTCAAGCAATTCTTCCACTTTGGGGAAAAATGCTTAATGTAGAAAAGTCAAGAGCAGATAAAATATATAATAATGATAAATTACAACCGGTTATTTTAGCAGTTGGTGCAGGAATTGGTAAGGACTTTGATATTTCTAAAATTCGTTATGGAAAAGTAATTATAATGGCAGATGCCGATGTTGATGGAGCACATATTAGAACATTATTATTAACATTTTTCTTTAGGTATATGAGACCATTAATTGAAAATGGAAATGTATATTTAGCTCAACCACCATTATATAAATTGTCTAAAAAAGGAATGCAAGACGTATATTGTTATACAGATGATGATTTAGCAAATGCATTTAAAGAATTAGCAGAAAAGGGAATATCAAGAGACCAAGTTGGAATTCAAAGATATAAAGGTTTAGGAGAAATGAACCCTGAACAATTATGGGAAACAACAATGGATCCAGAACATCGTATTTTAATAAAAGTAACAATGGAAGATGCAATTAAAGCGGATTCTATATTTACATTATTAATGGGTGATGAGATAGAACCAAGAAGAAAATTTATTGAAGAAAATGCTAAATTTGTTAAAAATTTGGATATATAAATAATTAATAGCAGGTAAGAAAAGCTTACCTGCTATTAATCGTATAAAGCTAATATTAATTCACAGCTAAAACCTATATAACTAATTTATAATCTAATGTATATTACTATACAAATAAACTATTGCACCAAATATATAAATCAGTTGCTCGACTAATAGTGCACACGTAATAACTATATTCATCCACAAGGGACTAATAATAATCATTAAAATATACAAAAATAATCTTAACTTCGAATATATTACCTATATATTCAACCATATAGAAAAATTCTACTTTCATTAAATTAACAAAAACAAAATTAAATACAGCTTAAATACAAATAATATACTCTCATCTCTGACTAATTATTATCTAAAAATTAATTAAACAATAATTAATCTTTGCACGAATTATACAAAGCTAATAATAAACCTTATATAATTCTTAGTTCAACTAATATTAACCTTATATTATTATTATGTATAAAATAAAAAATATTATTCAAAAATATAAAAAAAAAATTATTGTCGAATTTTGACATACGAAAATTATTGACATTTTTTATAAAACAAGCTAATATT
>FR902166.1 GCA_000437855.1 Clostridium sp. CAG:567
AAGAGAGTTATAATATAAATAAAGCAATACAAACAGGAGTAGTAAAAGAGGACACAATATATGCAGATTATTTTGCAAAAACTTGTGGATTTAAAAATAAAAAAGAATTATTAAAATATACAAAGGCGGTATTTGAACTAGCTGACAAAGAAAAATAGAAATGATTTTTTCAATCAATTTATATAATAGTTCTATAATTTTATAGAGGCGTCAAAATGTCGCCTCTATATTTTTTGAGTATCCTGCTAAAAGCCACGCTTTTAGGCTCTTATTGGGATTCGTGGCGACTCCCTGTTCCTGCAAAATTATCCAATGGATAATTTTGACAGGATAAATGAGTTTGTGGTATTATATGAATTAGAAAAATAGAAATTTGTTGAAATGAAGGATTGATTATGAAAAAAATAAAAACAGGAATATTATTAATTATATTAGGAAACTTATTATATAAAGAGGTGTAAATATGAGTGATTCAAAAGAAAATGTTGATGTATTAAAAATGTATGGAGAAGACAGTACTACACAAAGAGATGAATTTTTAAAAAAGCATAACTTAAATGAAAAGGGGCTTACTAGTAAACAAGCTGAAATTAATATTAAAAAATTTGGTCTTAACGAAACAAAAAAGGCTAAACCTAAGAAGTGGTATAATTATTTACTACAAAGTTTAATAACACCTTTTAACTGCATTTTAATTGGTATTTCAATTATCTTAATATATACAGATATATATTTAGCAATAGAACCAAGCTATGCAAATATAATAGTCATAGCAATTTTAGTTACTGCAAGTACTTTATTAGATTTTTTTGAGTCATATAGATCTAATAAGGCAGCAGAAAAATTAAGGGAAATAGTTGAAACAACTACTACAGTTATTAGAGATAACAAAGAAATAAATATACCAGTTAAAAATGTAACCTTAGGAGACATTGTTTTATTGTCTGCTGGAAGTATTATACCAGCTGATTTAAGAATAATCGAATCAAAAGACCTATATGTAGGACAGGCTTCATTAACTGGAGAATCTGATAATATAAAGAAAACCGTTGAATTAGAAAACAATCAAGAAGAATTAGACAGTATATCGGATTTTGATAATATCTGTTTTATGGGTACAAATGTTGTATCTGGTTCAGCAAAAGGTGTTGTAATAAAAATTGGAGATTCAACATATTTTGGGGAAATAGCAAATACCGTAACTTCTGGAAAGGAAAAAACAGCATTTCAAAAAGGAATTGAAAGTATAAGTAAATTATTAATTAGAATTATGATTTTTATGATTCCAATAGTATTTTTAATAAATGTGGAAAAACATGATATTATTCTAGCATTTACTTTTGCTGTTGCAATAGCCATTTGCATAACACCACTATTGCTACCTGTTATTTTATCTTCAAGTTTATCTAAAGGTGCTGTAAGAATGTCAAAAAAGAAGACTATTGTTAAGAAGCTAGATTCAATTCAGAACTTTGGAGCAATGAACATATTCTGCACAGATAAGACGGGAACATTAACAGAAGACAAGATTGTTCTAGAAAAATACTTAAATGTAAATGGAGAAGAAGACTCCAACATTTTAAAATATGCCTTTTTAAATGCCTATTTGCAAACAGGACTAAAAAGCAATATAGACGAGGCAGTAGTAGCTAAAGCTAAAACTGTTGGAATTGAAAATAGTTTAAAAAAATATAAAAAAATAGATGAGATTCCTTTTGACTTTTCTCGTAGGTGTTTATCTGTAGCAGTAGAAACTGATAATAAAGATGAATTAATAACAAAAGGTGCTGTTGAAGAAATTCTAAATATTTGTACAACATTTGAATATAAGGGACAAACGGAAAAGCTTACAAATGAAAAAATAGAAAACATGAGAAAAATTTGTAAAAACTTAAATGAGGAAGGCTTTAGGGTTGTTGCCATTTGTAAAAAAATTATAACTAATAATAAAAAAGATTTTAATAGTACTGATGAAAAAGACATGACTTTACTAGGTTTTATTGGTTTTCTTGATCCACCAAAAGAAAGTGCAAAAGAAGCAATAGAAGGTTTAAACAATGCTGGAATAAGAGTTATGGTTCTTACAGGTGATAATGTTGAAGTTACAAGATGCGTTTGCAATAAATCAGGGATAAATTCAAAAGAAATCGTAACTGGAAATAAAATAGATACATTATCAGATGTAGCACTATCAAGATTATTAAAAAGAAATAATATATTTGCGAAACTTTCTCCAATACAAAAAGCAAGGATTGTTAGAGTTTTAAAACAAAATGGAAATGTTGTAGGATATATGGGAGATGGAATAAACGATAGTCCAGCGTTAACAAATTCCGATGTTGGAATTTCTGTTGATACTGCAGTTGATATAGCAAAAGAAACTGCAGATATTATATTACTTGAAAAAGACCTTAATGTACTATTAGATGGTGTAATGGAACGGAAGAAAAACATATGTAAATTTAATGAAATATATAAAAATGGCAACAAGCTTCAACTTTGGGGAAGTAGTTTCAGTAATTATTGCAAGCATTGTACTACCATTTTTACCTGAAACACCAATTCAACTATTAGTAGAAGGATTATTATATGACTTTGGTCAAATGACAATTCCGTTTGACAATGTAGATAATGAATTGATTAGAAAGCCAAAAAAATTAAATATAAAAAGCTTAAAAAGTTTTATGTTTTTTATGGGTCCTGTAAGTTCACTATTTGATATAGTTGTATTTTTACTATTATGGTTTGTTTTCACAGTTAGAGATGTTACACACTTTCAAACAATATGGTTCACTTACAGTATAGTATCAAATTTAATAGGAATGCACATTATAAGAACGGCAAAAACACCATTTATACAAAGTAATGCACATAAGGCTGTTTATATATCTTCAATTCTGTTAATTATAATAGGAATTTTAGTACCATTTACGCCTCTAGGAACTGCGATAGGCTTAGCACCAATTGCATTAAAATATATTTTCATGATATTTGGAGTCACATTCTTATATTGTATTGTAGCAAGTTATGCAAAGAAAATTTATATAAAGAAATATAAGGAATGGATATAGAAATAATAGAAGATAAGAGATGATTCGAATGAATCAATTAAAAATAGGAACATTTCATTTTAGCTATTGAATTTGTAGTACGATTTTTGACAAGGATAGGTAAAAAATAATTGCAAATTACACAATTTAGTAATTAATTGGAAAAATAGTAAGTTGTAGGGGAGATAAAGTAATAGAGAAAATAAAAAATATATTCCAATAATTATATTATTAGATATAATTATTTACACATTAATAATTGTTACTTTATACTTAATATTATATTTCTGTAAATTAATGTTTAGAGAATGGATATATATAATATCTGCAATAATAATTATGTTTGGTTTTATTGTTGGAATAATACAATTGCTTTTAAAGATTAAGAAAAAAATTGTAAAGATTATTCTAATAAGCACATTTATTATGTTATTTTTAATATCAACTTCAATAATTTATTTTTTTGGAGCATTTGGCTATACCCCTGAACATGTTGTCGAAAAGGATGGGCAAAAGTTTGTTGCATATGTGAGTGGATTTAAGAGAACTTATGTGAATTACTAGGATTATAAAAATATATTTGTAGTTGAAAATCAGAAAAGAATAGAAGAATATTATGGCAAGGGTGGATTTGATACAATAGAAAATAAATATGGATATGAATATAATGTTGAAAGGACAACATACTACGATGAAAAGGGAGAGATTATATCTATAAATGAATAGATAAATTACAAGGTGTATTTTTAATTTTATTCGAACATCAAAAAAAATATTGACTTTAATTCAATAATGTGATATTTTTCATAGATAAAAAGTATTAGGAGGTAGTAATTATGGAATTAAAAGGATCAAAAACAGAGCAAAATTTAATGACGGCTTTTGCCGGAGAATCTCAGGCAAGAAATAAATATACATATTTTGCTAGTAAAGCAAAAAAAGAAGGATATGAACAAATAGCTGCAATTTTCCAAGAAACAGCTGATAATGAAAAAGAACATGCAAAAATGTGGTTTAAATTATTAAATGGTGGAGAAATTGGAACAACAGCTGAGAACTTAAAAGCTGCTGCTGATGGAGAAAATTATGAATGGACAGATATGTATGCTGAATTTGCTAAAATAGCTAAAGAAGAAGGTTTTGACCATATTGCATACTTATTTGAAGAAGTTGGCAAAATTGAAAAAGAACATGAAGAAAGATATTTAAAATTATTAGAAAATGTAAAAGATGGAAAAGTGTTTGAAGCAGGAGAAGTTAAAATATGGAAATGTAGAAATTGTGGACATATTGTTGTTGGAACAAAAGCTCCAGAAGTTTGCCCTGTATGTAGCCATCCAAAAGCATATTTCGAAATTAAAGCTGAAAATTATTAAAATATAGGAAAACTATTCTTATGAGAAATATAAATTAATATGGAGGGAATTTATGAAAAAAGAATTAGTAATAAAAAGATGTTCTAAATGTCAAGCTTTAGTTGAAGTCATAAAAGATTGTACTAGTGATAATTGTAGTATTAAATGTTGCGGTGAAGAAATGATAGAATTAGCTCCAAATAGTGTAGATGCATCTTTTGAAAAACATGTACCAAACTATGAAGTAATAGATAATCATATAATCGTAAAGGTTAACCATGTTATGGAGGAAGATCATTTTATAGAATGGATTGCAATGTTAGCAAATAATAAAATTATAAAGAAATTTTTATTGCCAGGTGAAGAAGCCTGTGTAATATTTCCATATGTTAAAGGAAGTAAAATTTATTCTTTTTGTAATAAACATGGACTTTGGTCAAAAGAAGTTGAATAAATATAGATAAATTAAACTTTTGGTGTGAGATTTATTACATAGAAAGGACTGTGATAAAAGTGAAAGATATTATCATTTCTGATGATATAATATATATCGGAGCAGATGATAAAGATATTGAATTATTTGAGAATCAATATAATGTGCCAAATGGAGTAGCATATAATTCATACATAATAATTGATAAAAAAATTGCAATAAATAATAGATACAATTGATAAAAGAAGAACAAATCAATGGCTTGAAAATTTAGATAAAGCATTAAATGGCAGAAAAACTGATTATTTAGTTATTTCACATCTGGAACCAGACCATGCTTACAATATAAATACTTTAATGAAAAAATATCCAGATATAAAGTTAGTTGGAAATTCGAAAACTTTTACCTTTTTACCTCAATTTTTTGATATACAAAATTTAGACTCAAAAAAAATTGAAGTAAAAGAAGGAGAAATTTTAGACTTAGGAAACCATAAATTAAAATTCATTATGGCACCAATGGTACATTGGCCAGAGGTAATGATGACATATGAGGAAAAAGAAAAAATATTATTTTCAGCAGATGGATTTGGTAAATTTGGAACATTAGATACCAAAGAGGATTGGGATTGCGAAGCCAGAAGATATTATTTTAATATAGTTGGGAAATATGGTTTACAAGTACAAACATTATTAAAAAAAGTTATGAATTTAGATATAGAAAAAATTTGTCCTTTACATGGACCAATACTAAATGAAAACTTAGTACATTATATTGAAAAATATAATATTTGGAGCAGCTATAAGGCTGAAAGTGATGGTGTGTATATAGCTTGTGCATCAATTCATGGAAATACATATAGTGCTTGTGAAAAGTTAAAGGAAATCTTAGAAGAAAAAGGCATAAGCAAAGTAGTTTTATCGAATTTATCAAAAGAAGATTGGTCAGAAGCAATAGAAAATGCATTTAGATATGGGAAAATTGTATTTGCTTCTTCAACATATAATATGGAAATATTTACTCCAATGAGAAACCTATTATTGAATTTAAAAGAAAAAAATTATCAAAATAAGATTGTTGGATTGATCGAAAATGGAACTTGGGCACCAAATTCTGCAAAATGTATGAAAGAGATATTGAACACAATGAAAAATATAGATATAATAGAACCAGTAGTTACAATTAAATCCAAACTTTCAGAAGAAAATTGTTTGCAATTATATAAAATGGCAGAAGATTTAATAAAAAAATAAAAAGGAGGTGTGTACTATGAAATATAAATGCACAGCCTGTGGATATATTTATGATGATAATGTAGAAGCAGTAAAATTTGAAGATTTACCAGATGATTGGGTTTGTCCTTTATGTGGTCTTGGAAAAGAATTCTTTGAAAAAATAGAAGAATAAGAAATGATTTAAGAGTTTAATTTAATAATGAAATTAAACTCTTTTTACAATAAAATCAGGTAAAACTTATAAATACTTGGATTTTAGATACAAATTACAATAAGTAAATCAAAATACTTTAGCAAATATTACAAAAATTAAATAATAAAAATGTTATACTATGGTTGAACGATTGAACGATATTTTGAACGATTAGAAATGGAGGTAAGTAGCATGAATGAGAATGAATCAATAGAATTTAAAGAAAATTATACAGAAAAAATATATTATGTAGGAATAAAAAATGGCAGACAATAAAAATAGTAAGTTATCGCTCAAATTATCTTTCTAATTATAAAAAATTGAGTAATAATAATCATAAAGTTATTGACAAACTATATGAAATAATATAAAATAAAACAAAATTAGGAATAATTCCTAATTTAGAAAGAAGACACATGAATAACTATTCTAAGCAAAGAGAAATTATACTAGAAACATTTAAGTATTTAAATCATCCAACAGCGGAACAAATATATGATAAAGTACATCAAGATAATCCAACTATTAGTAAAAGTACAGTTTATAGAAATTTAAATGTTTTATTGGAAAATAAAACTATCAAGAAAATAAAAGTATTAACTGGACCAGACAAATATGATTATATTGATAAAGAACATTATCATGTAATATGCAACAAATGTGGAAAAGTTTTTGATTTTATGTATCAGTTTAAGAAGGAAAAACTAAAAGAATTGATCCATAATCAAACGAGTGTAATTACTAATGTAGACAGTATCATTTTATATGGAATATGTGAAGAATGTAAATCTAAAATAAAGTATGAGGAGGAATAAAAAATGGAGTTAAAAGGATCAAAAACAGAAAAAAATTTAATGGAGGCATTTGCAGGAGAATCACAAGCAAGAAATAAATATACCTATTTTGCAAGCAAAGCTAAAAAGGAAGGATATGAGCAAATAGCAGCAATATTCCAAGAAACAGCAGATAATGAAAAAGAACATGCTAAATTATGGTTTAAACTATTACATGATGAAGATATACCATCTACAGCTGAAAATTTAAAAGCAGCAGCAGAAGGAGAAAATTTTGAATGGACAGATATGTATGATAGAATGGCAAAAGAAGCAAAGGAAGAAGGATTTGATAGAATAGCATATTTATTTGAAGCGGTTGGAAAGATAGAAAAAGAACATGAAGAAAGATATAAAAAATTATTAGAAAATGTAGAAGATGGGTTAGTATTTTCTAAAGATGGAGATAAAATTTGGAAATGTAGAAATTGTGGACATATTGTAATTGGTAAAGAAGCACCAGAGATTTGCCCAGTTTGTAGTCATCCAAAAGCATATTTTGAAATAAAAGCAGAAAATTATTAATATATTAGTAAAATAAGAGATACCTTTTTGTATCTCTTATTGAAATTAAAAAAGGAGGAAAAAATGGCTAAATATAAATGTCAATTATGTGGACATATTTATGATGAAGAAAAAGAGGGAGTTAAATTTGAAGACTTACCAGATGATTGGAAATGTCCAATGTGTTTTGCACCAAAGAATATGTTTAAATTAGTAGAAGAAGATGCAAAACAAGAAGAAAAAGTAGAATCTAAAGAAGAAACAAGAAAGAATGAAAATAAGCTAGAAAACTATTTAAAAGAATATACTCGTAGTACAGACGAAGTAGAACAAAGAATGGAAGATATCCATACAATGGCTATTACAGGAAAAAGTATTATTTCAGCAATGGGAACAAAGCTACCTGTAACTAGCTGGAATGATATTCTAATTCTAGGTGGACAACTTAGCAAAATGCCACTTTTTGAGGATGAAGAAGTTAGTCTAAGAACAGTAATTGGTAAAAATGCGAAAAAGCCAATGATTTTAGAAACACCTGTATTTGTAACACACATGTCTTTCGGTGCATTATCAAAAGAAGCCAAAACAGCCTTGGCCATAGGAACGAAAAATGTAAAAACAGCAATATGTAGCGGAGAAGGTGGAATATTACCAGAAGAATTTGAAAATGCTTATGAATATATTTTTGAATATGTGCCAAATAAATATAGTGTTACGGATGAAAACTTAAAAAAGGTAAGTGCAATAGAGATTAAAATAGGTCAAGGAACAAAACCAGGAATGGGAGGACACCTACCCGGAGAAAAAGTAACAGAAGAAATTGCAAAAATAAGAGGTAAAAAAGTAGGAGAAGATATTATTAGTCCATCTAAATTTAAAGAGATTGAAACAAAAGAAGACTTAAAATCTCTAGTAGATGAATTAAGAGAAAAATCAGAAGGAAGACCAATTGGTGTGAAATTTGCAGCAGGACATATAGAAGAGGATCTAGAATTTGCTTGTTTTGCAAAGCCGGATTTTATTACAATAGATGGGAGAGGTGGTGCAACAGGTGCAAGCCCTAAAATCATAAAAGATGCAACAACAGTACCTACAATATATGCACTATATAGAGCAAGAAAATATTTAGATGAGCATGGAGAAGATATATCACTTGTCATAACGGGAGGACTAAGAACTTCATCAGATTTTGCTAAGGCAATTGCAATGGGAGCAGATGCTATCGCTATTGGAACAGCTGCAATGATGGCAATTGCTTGCCAACAGTACAGAGTTTGCAATAATGGAATGTGTCCGGTAGGAGTAGGAACACAAGATTCAGAATTAAGAAAAAGATTAAATATTGAAAAAAGCAGTAAAAGGTTAGAGAATTATTTTAATGTTGTAAATGATGAATTAAAAACTTTTGCAAGAATAACAGGAAACAAGGATATTCATAATTTGAGTAATTATGATATTGTAACAACTAATAGTGAAATTTCAAAGAATACAAATATTATACATGCATAATAAAATTTAGAAAGTTATATATTGATTTGAAAATATCTAACTTTTATGTTACAATCATCTCGATAAATTACAATTTCTAGGACTGATAATATGTTGATATTATCAGTCTTTTGTTATATAATAAGAGCAATTAATTACGTTTTTGTAGTATTAAAGGTGATGTTATATATGTCAGATAGATTAATTGATAATAAAGAATTAATGAAAGAATGGAATCAAGAAAAAAACATTTTATATAATCCAGCTGATTTGACTTCAGGTAGTAGTAAGAAAGTCTGGTGGAAATGTAAAAATGGTCATGAATGGGAAGCTGTAATTCATACTAGGGTTAAAGGTGTCGGATGTCCTTATTGCATGGGTAAAAAAGCAATTCAAGGAGTAAATGATTTTGCAACTTTGTATCCAGAAATGTTAAAAGAATGGGATTATGAAGAAAACGATAAATTAGGTATTAAACCAAACGAATTATTAGTAGGTTCAATAAAAAAAGTATATTGGATATGTAGCAAAGGTCATAAATATGATAGAAGTATTTATGATAGATTACATGGTCGTGGAAATTGCCCATATTGTGGAAATAGAAAAGTTTTGCAGGGCTATAATGATTTAGCAACTACCAACCCTGAATTACTAAAAGATTGGGACTATGAAGAAAATGACAAATTAGGCATTAAACCAAATGAAATTACTAATGGTGGCAAAGAAAAAGTATGGTGGAAATGCAAAAATGGTCATGAATATCAAAGACATGTTTATAACGAAAGAAAAGGCAGTGGCAGATGTCCTATTTGCAAAAAATTAAAACTATAATTCAGTTATAGAGTGGTTTATAAAATATCACTCTATATTTTCTTCTTAAATACTTGATTTTTATAAAATAATTTGGTAATATATTTATAACTTGAATGACTATTTAGTCATTCGTCAAGAGAGCTAACGAGTTGTAAATGTCTACGTCGTTGGCACCAAAAATCAACCTTTAGGGTTGATTTTTTTGTTTTAAAAATTTAAAATTTATCGTATCATTTTATAAAGGAATAAAATAAGGAAATATATAAATAAGCTAAAAGAGAAATTTAAAGAGCTTTATGTAAAAAACTTGAAATTAACATAAAATCATGATGTACTATAGCAGTTGTTAGAAAGAACAATTAGCATCCTCAGCAAAAATTTTTTTAAGGAGGAAACACAAATTTTCCTACCAATTTTTTATTGACAAAAAGCTATTTTGAATGTATAATTTATACAGTTTTATGTAATATATAAATGTCTTCGATATATGATGAAGAAATTATCTAAGTAGTTATTTAGAGTTCTATACAGGGAATTATGGTCAACAGACTGAGAGCCATACTAGAGAAGCTATATAATGAATTTCAATAATGGAGTCAATATCGTTAAGAAAATTATTTTAATAAGTGCTAAGAAATTAGAAAAAAGGTGGTACCGCGGATTAAAAGATTCGTCCTTTAGTTTGGTATCACTATTTTTGTTTTTTAGGGAAAGGAAATGCTATTATGGAAGAAAAGTTAGAAAAAATCAAAAACGATGGACTTGAAAAACTAGAAAATGCAAAAACAGTAGAAGAATTGCAAAATATTGCAAAAGAACTAACTGGTAAAAAAAGCGAATTAGGTGAAGTTTTAAAATCTATAAGTACATTATCTAATGAAGAAAAAAAGGTTGTTGGAATGAAAACAACTGAAATTAAACAATTATTTGGAGATAAAATAAAACAAAAAGAAGATGAACTTATAAGTGCTAAAAGTGTTGTTGATAAACCTTTAGACCTTACATTACCAGGAACAGCTATAAGTAAAGGAGCATTACATCCTATTACTCAAATGTGTTATGACCTAAATGAAGCCTTTTTATCATTAGGTTTTGAAGTATATAGTGAAGATGATATTAGTAGTGAAAAATATGCTTTTGATAACTTAAATTTCCCTTCTGACCATCCAGCACGTCAATCTATGGATACATTCTGGTTAGATGGAACAGAGGAAAAATTAGGAAATGAGCGTTTATGTTTAAGACCTCATTTAACAGGTGGATCAGTTAGATATTTATTAAAACATGGTGCTCCTGCGAGATTTGTTTACCCAGGTAGAGTATATAGAAACGAAAATACTGATGCAAGACATGAAAGAGCATTCTTCCAATATGAAGCTCTTATAGTTGATAAAAATATTTCATTCTCATCTGGAATGGTAATGATTCAAACTATTCTTGAAAAAGTATTTGGTAGAAAAATCAATGTACGTATGAGAGAAGGATTTTTCCCATTTACTGAACCAGGTTATGAAATAGACATGGAATGTTTAGTATGTGGTGGAAAAGGTTGTAGCGTATGTAACCACAATGGATGGATTGAAGTAATGCCAGGTGGTGTAATTCACCCTAATGTTTTAAAATCTGCTGGACTTGATCCAGAAGAATGGACAGGATTTTATATTAACATTGGATTAGACAGATTAGTTATGATGCGTTATGGAGTGGATGATGTAAGATTATTCCATAGTGCAGATTTAAGATTTTTAGAGCAATTTAAATAAGGAGGTAAACAAAATGAAAGTATCATTAAATTGGGTTAAAAAATATGTTGATTTACCAAAAGAAATAACAAACAAACAAATAGCTTATGATTTAACATTAAGAACAGTTGAAGTAGAGTCTGTTGAAAATACTAGTGATAAATTTCACGACATAGTAGTAGGAAAAATATTAGAAGTAAAAGAACATCCTAATGCAGACTCATTAAGAATATGTATGGTAGATATAGGTGAATCAGAACCAGTACAAATTGTATGTGGTGGATCAAACTTATATGTAGGTGAATATGTAGTTATAGCTAAACCAGGTGCTGAAGTATATTGGCATGGAGAACCAGATTTAGTTAAAATAAAGAAAACAAATATGCGTGGCGAATCATCTTATGGTATGATTTGTGGAGCAGAAGAAGTATATTTAGAGAACATTTTCCCAGCTAAAAGTGAAGATGAAATAGTTGACTTAAAAGGTGTTGAATGTAAACCAGGTCAAAATATAGCTGAATTAATATGCATGGATGATGTTGTACTTGAAATAGATAATAAATCATTAACAAACAGACCAGATTTATGGGGACATTATGGAATAGCAAGAGAGCTATCAGCAATTTATAATGTACCTTTAAAAGAATTACCAAGTATAGAAATTGACAAAAATCTTCCAAAATACAATGTTGAAATACAAGTACCTGAAAAATGTAATAGATATGCTGCAATTGAAATAGAAAATGTATATGATAAAGAATCTCCAATGTGGATGAAAGCAGCTTTAATAAATGCAGGTATGAGACCAATAAGTGCTATTGTAGATATTACAAATTATGTTATGATGGCTGTAGGTCAGCCTTTACATGCTTTTGATAGAACACATGTAAATGGTGAAAAAATAATTGTTAGAAATGCTAAAAAAGATGAAGAATTATTACTTCTTGATAATAACACAATTAGCCTAACCGAAGATGATTTAGTAATATGTGATGACACAGATGCAATGGCATTAGCAGGAATACGTGGAGGTAAAAAAGATTCAATTCTTCCAGAAACAACAGGGGTTGTTGTAGAAGTTGCTAATTTCATAGCTTCTACAATTAGAAAAACAGGAAAAAGATTTGACGAAAAAACAGATGCTTCTATAAGATATGAAAAAAATCTTGATACTGAAAGAGTTAGCCAAGGAATTGCATTAGCATTGCAATTATTTAAAGAAATATTCCCAGAAAGCAAAGTTGTAGCATTCAATGATGTTTATCCTATAAAAACACAAAGAGAAGTAATAGATGTATCAGAAGAATTCCTTAATGTTAGATTAGGAAAAGTTTTACCTAGAGAAACAATTGAAAAAGTATTAAAAGCTTTAGGATATGATGTAGAATATAAAGATAAAGTTTACCATGTTGTTGTTCCAGTATGGCGTTCAACAGGAGATGTATCTTTAAAAGATGATGTAATGGGAGATATAGCTAGATTACTAAGCTTTGAAAGTTTTGAAGCTAAACCACTAACTGTTAAATTTGAACATGCTGTTTTACAAAACAAAGTATTATTAGAGCAAAGATTAAAACAATATTTAGCTTTTAGATGTGGATTTAATGAGATATTTACATATCCTTGGATAGACGAAAAATATATAGATGCAGCTGGAGTGGATAAGGAAAATTCAGTTAAACTAGCCACACCTCCATCACCAAGTGAAGCATATTTAAGAATTTCGCTTATACCAGGAATGTTAGAGGCGATTTCTAAAAACTTAAGATACTTTGATGAATTCAAATTATTTGAAGTTGCCCAAGCATTTGAAAAAGGTGAATATCATGAATCATCAGAAGATGAGACATTACCAGTTCATAAAAAATTATTGACAGCAAGTATTGTTGGAAAAGATGCTAGTAAGTTATTTTATGAATTAAAAGGTGTAATAGAAAATATGTCTGAATACTGCCACATGGAAAAAATAACTTTGGAACAAGGTGAAAAACCTTCTTGGGCAGATGTAAATGTATATTTAGATATTATGTTAGATGACAAAGTAATAGGTAAGTTAGGATTATTATCAATAAAAACTATGAGCTCTGCTAAAATAAAAAGAGCTAATGTTGCAATTTTTGAATTAAATGTTGATGAGTTAGTACCTTATGCTTCTAGGGATAATAAGTTTGTTCATATTCCTTTATTGCCATTAGTTGAAAAAGATTTATCAATTTTAGTTGATGAATCTGTAACATGGGAAGAAATTTCTGGCTCAATCAAAGGCAAATTAAAAGATGTAAAATTTGTTGAGGAATATAGAGGAAACCAAGTTCCAGAAGGTAAAAAATCAATAATGTTAAGAATTGTAATTGATAATGGTAATACAACTATGACATCAGAAGAAATAAATGCTAAAATGGAAAGTATATTAAAAACTCTTAACAAGAGATGTGGAGCAGTTCTAAGAGAAGAATAACATAAATATGTAGTACACACAATAGAAACAGCAGCTGAAATTGGAGTAGGAAACAGAGATTATAAATTAGAGACAATACAATAAACTTTTAAAAGCGATAGGGCAAAACTATCGCTTTTTGTATTTTTATGATATAATCTGTAAGAAGATGAAAGGAGATAAATTTTATGAAAATAATACTAGCATCAGCTTCACCAAGAAGAAAAGAGTTATTAGGATATATCACAAAAAATTTTGAAGTGATTGTAAGCAATGCAGATGAAAGCTTTAAAGAAGGCTTAACAATTCAGGAACAATCAAAAAGAATAGCTTATTTAAAAGCAAAAGAAGTATTTGATAAAACTACAGGAGACAGAATTGTAATAGGTTCAGATACTTTAGTATTAAAAAATGGTAAACATTATGGAAAGCCAAAAGACAAACAAGAAGCTTTTAAAATGATTTCAGAATTACAAAATGATGTACATGAAGTTATTACAAGTTTGTGTGTAATAATTGAAAAAGATGGTAAACAAGATGTTATTACAGATTATGATATAACAAGAGTATATTTATCTAAAATAGATGAGAAAGAAATAAACGAGTGGATTGAATCAGGAGAAGCAATGGATAAAGCAGGAGCTTATGCAATACAAGGACAATTTTCCAAGTTTATAGTTAAATTTGAAGGAAGTTATAATTCAGTTGTTGGGCTACCAGTACAGAAGTTGTATCAAATTATAAAAAAATATATAAAAGTTGAAAAATAATTAGAATAATTCTTTTCCAACTAAATCTAACATTCAATGGAGGAATGAAAAAAAGTGGAAATACCAATAAAAAAAAATGAAGAATATATTGTAGATATTATAGATAACGGATATGAAGGAGAAGGCATAGCTAAAATAAATGACTATATAATATTTATACCACAAGCAATAAAAGGTGAAAAATGTAAAATACTAATATTAAAAACTACTGCATCTCATGGATTTGGTAAAATATTAGAGATATTACAAACCGCTTCAAGCAGAGAAAAAGTAGATTGTAGCACATATACAAGATGTGGAGGATGCAATTTAAGACATATAAATTATCAAACAACATTAAAGATGAAGCAAGAAGTAGTTCAAAATTTAGTAAACAAAACATTAAAACAAAAAATTGGAGTACAAAATACAATAGGAATGAAAAATCCATACAACTATAGAAACAAAGCCCAATACCCATTAGGCTATACAAAGAATGGAGAAGTAGTCACAGGAATATTTGCAGCTAGAACACATGAAGTAATTCCAATGAAAGAATGTAAAATTCAAAGCCATATATCAGAACAAATTGCAACAACAATTGTAGAATTCTTAAATCAAAACAAAATATCTGTATATAATGAAAAGACAGGAAAAGGTTTGTTTAGACATATTGTAATAAAAGTTGGCGTAAAAACTAAAGAGATAATGTGCGTATTAGTTATAAATGGAGAAAATATACCAAAAGAAAAAGAACTAGTAGAATGTATAATAGATGGTTTAAAACAAAGTGAATTCAAACTAAAAACAGTTGTAAAAAATATAAACACTAAAAATACAAATGTAATACTAGGAAATAAAAATATTACTATATATGGTGATGGCTATATTTATGACAAACTAGGAGACTATACATTTAAAATTTCACCAATGTCATTTTATCAAACCAACCCTGTGCAAACAGGGGTTTTATACAATAAAGCAATTGAAGGAGCAAACTTAAAAGCAGATGACATTTTACTTGATCTATATTGTGGAATAGGAACAATAGGAATATATGCTTCAAAGTTTGTAAAAAGGGTATATGGAATTGAAATTGTAGAACAAGCAATAGAAGATGCAAAAGAAAATGCAAAAATAAATAATATAGAAAATATAGAATTTACTTGTGGAGATGTAGAAAAAGTTTTGGAAAACTTATTACATGAAAAACATATAACTCCAAATGTTGTATTTGTAGATCCACCAAGAAGAGGCTTAGATGATACCACAATAAATAACATATTAAAATTAAGCCCAGAAAAATTAGTATATATAAGTTGCAATCCAGCAACAATGGTAAGAGATTTATCAAAGATAGAAGAAAAATACAACATAAAAGAAATACAACCAGTAGATATGTTTCCTTTCACGTCGCATATTGAGTGTGTTTCAGTACTACATCGAAAAAGCTTTGAAAAATAAAGCTTTTTGTTTTTAGACGAAACTAAAAAGGTGATA
>FR902167.1 GCA_000437855.1 Clostridium sp. CAG:567
TTGCTGTGACATATCTATTTTAAATCTACATTTTTGAAAACTGATTGAAAAATATACAAAAATTTACCAGTTTAAAAATTTTTTAAACGTGCATTATAAATAATGAAAAAGCAAAAGAGTTTTTTCAAAAACAAAAACAATCACATTCTAGGAGGTGAAAAATATGACAAATAGCAATAAATCAGTAGTTCCTGAAGCTAAAGAAGCTTTAAACAAGTTCAAATATGAAGTTGCAAATGAAGTAGGTGTTAATTTAAAACAAGGATACAATGGAGATTTATCTTCTAAAGATGCTGGTAGAATCGGTGGTAACATGGTTAGAAAAATGATTCAACAAGCTGAAAATAACATGAAATAGTTTTAAATGATACTTTGAATTTGTTGTACTAGAAAAGTTTCAGAATTTTTCTAATACAATAAAAGAGGGTTCCTATATAATTAGGAACCCATCTTTTAAATTAAGCTTCTGGTTCTATAAGACCGAAGTTACTATTATCTTTTAAACGATAAATTACATTAACTTTTCCTGTTTCTACATTAATAAATGTTAAGAATTTGTCTTGAGGTCTTTCTTCTAATTTTAGTTTTGCATCTTCTGGTGAAAGAGGTTTAATATCATAATATATTGTTTTTATGATTTCTCCTTCGACTACAGCTTCTTCAGAATGAGCCATTTCTTTAATACGAATAGAATCAGTCATGTTTTGTTGATCTTTTTTTGTTTTCATTTTTCTAATTTGACCTTCTAAAATATCAATATCTTTATCAATAGAAGCGTATAAATCCTTATGCTCAGTTGTTGCTCTGAATCTATCAGTAGGAGTTTTTACCTCCATCTCAGCTACTTGAAGACCACCTTCAGTTTTTATAGTTGCAGTCACATCAAAATCTTCACCAAAATATTTTACTAATCTTTCTGATTTTTTACCAATATAATCTTTAATTGCCTCTGTTGCTGTTAGATCTTTAGATACTATTTTAATGTTCATAACAATCTCTCCTTCCAAATTTACATATTTTCATTGGTATAGACTTATTATATATGTTTTAGATTTCTTTTGCAAGTGGTTTTAAAAAATATACATTGACAATTTGGAATCTAAAAGAATATAATGTGATTGAAACAAGAGAGTAAGAGAGGTAAGTATGTATAAACTAGTGGCAATTGATTTAGATGGAACTTTATTAGACTCTTATGGGCAAGTATCAGAGAGAAATAAAAATGCAATTCAAAAGGCAGTGGATTTGGGCACTAAAGTTGTGTTAGCTTCTGGAAGAGGAACAATGTCAGTAAGAAACTTTGCAACAGAAATAAATGCAAATGAATATATGATTTGTGGTAATGGGTCTATTGTATATGACTTAAAAAATGAAGAAAGAATATATGAGAAATTTTTAAGTCAGAAAAAAGTTTTACAGTTAATAAAAATCTGTGAAGAAAATAGCATTTACTATAGTATTTGTACTGAAAAAGGAATTATAGCAAAATCATTAAACTATAATGTATTATTTTATAATCATGAAAATGCTAATAAGCCAGATAACAAGCAAACTAAGTTATATATTACAGATAATGTTTACCAATATATATTAGAAAGAGAAGAAACCGACTATACAAAAATGACAATTTGTGATGATAACAATGTAATTTTTAAAAGTATAATAAGAAAGCTAAGAGATGTAAAAGGGATAAATGTATTGGATGTTGGACACATGACAAGAAAATTAATGAAGCTTGGAACTGAAGTATATTCTATAGAATACTACTATACAGAAATTACTAATGAAGATACTAATAAGTGGAATGCAATAAACTTTTTAATAGAGAAATTAGGAATAAATAAGGAAGAAGTAATTGCAATTGGAGATAATGTTAATGACCAAACAATGCTTGAAAATGCTGGCTTAGGAGTGACTATGGCTAATAGTGCTTCATATATTCAAAAAATGGGAAATGTAATTACAGATACTAATAATGATGATGGGGTTGCTAAGGCAATTGAAAAATATATTCTAAGTGAATAAACTTACTTAAAATGCACATAACTATTACTAATAGGAGAGTGTGTATTTATGAGTAAAGATTTTAAAATAAAAAAAGAAACAAAAAACATTAATAACAAAGAAGATGTAACAAAATATGGTGAGTTTGTATCATCATATTTTGCATGGATAACGCTAGAAGAGCAAAAAAACAAAGTTAAAAAAATGGAAGAAATGACTAACAAAGATACAGAATTATAACTATAATAATTAAAATAAATTTTAATATAAAGTATACAAAATTTTTATATTAAGTGAATTTATAAAATGGATAAATAATTTATAAATGAAAGCTGTCAATTTAACTATTTGACAGCTTTTTTAAAATTATAATAAAAATTTATAATAAAATAAAAAGTATTTTTAAATGATTGACGAATCGACATAAATATGCTAAAATATTGGAAAAATATGTAAAAAGAGTTGAAAAAAATATGAACAAAGAAGAATTATTAAACCTTGTGGAAAGTTTAAATATGCCTAAAGATGAATATTATATTTTAGGTGGTGGTAGCTTAGTTATGTTTGGAATAAAAGATAAAACTGCAGATTTAGATTTATGTGTATCAGAAGAATTATTTGCCAGATTAAAAGAAGGATATAATTTAGATGAAAAAGATAAAAATGAATGCGGATTTTTATAAAATTATCTTGGCTTAGAAAAATATCGCAATCTAATATAAAAGAATAATATTTTTGAAAGGATAAAAAACAATAGATATTGAAATTAAAACAGATTACAAAGAATTTCATGGAAGAAGTTGTGGAATAATTAAACAAGAAAACAAGTTTTTAATTATGAGACTAGACAAAGCACCATATTTTCATATACAATGACAAGAGCGAAGAGAAACTATTGGAATTTAAGTGGGTTACACCAGAGGAGTTAAGAGACATAGATTTAAGACCTAAAAATATAAGAGATATGATGGTTAATGGAGATTATCTCAAAGGATTAACACATATTGTAAAGAAGGATAAATAATAAAGAAGAGGTAGATATGGAAGAAATTGAATATTTAGATTTTGTTGATGAAAACAACAATGTAATTGAAAAAGAAGATTTATGTATGAATGATTTTGACTATTTATTGGAAAAAGCGAAAGAAGAGAAAATAGAGAAAAATGTTGTTGGATCGGTTATTGTAAATAGACAAGGAAAAATACTTATAATGTCAAGAAAGTCAGATGATTTTATGGGAGGTATTGACGAATTACCAAGCGGAAATATGGAAATTGGAGAAGATATACCAACGGCATTAGCAAGAGAGGTAAAAGAAGAAACAAATTGTGAGTTAAACGAAATTTTATATTATATAGATAGTTTTGATTATAAATCTGGAAGTGGAAAAAATGCTAGACAATATAATTTTGCTATAAAAGTGAAAGAAACAGATAATATTGTTTTAACAGAACATGAATCATATTCATGGCAAACAGTTGAAGAAATAATTAATAATCCAAAAATAACTCATGAAGTAAAGAATACAATCAAAAGATATAATGATATTAAGCTTGAATATGAAGCTATGATTGAAAAGTATAAAATAAAACTAGAATTAATAAAATATATAGAGCAAATTGTAAATTATCATTACAATTTAAATGATAAAGGACATGGAGTTGAGCATGCAAAATATGTAATAAATAGAAGTTTTGAATTTGCATACCAGGTTGAATCTATAAATTTAGAAATGGTATATGTAATTGCAGCATATCATGATGTGGCTCATCATATTGATGCGAAAAACCATGAAACTATTTCTGCTAAGATGTTAATGGAAGACAAGAAATTAAAAGATTTTTTCACAGATGAACAAATAAAAATAATGAGCGAAGCAGTAGAAGACCATCGTTCATCAATGGAAACAGAGCCAAGAAGCATCTATGGAAAAATAGTATCATCTGCTGATAGAAATACAAGTGTTGAGGTTACTTTAAAAAGATGCTATTCATATAATAGAAGGCATTTTTCTGAATTAAAAGAAAGCGAGATTATAGAAGAATGTAGAAAATTTTTATTAAAGAAATTTGGTATAAATGGTTATGCAAGAAGCAAAATGTTTTTTGATGACAAGGAATATAAAAAGTATTTAGATGATATAACTGATTTAGCCTTAGATAGTGATAAATTTGCTGTTGAAATAAAAAAAGTAAATGAAATATATTAATTATATGTTAGTAATGTAAATATAAAATAAAACATCTTGATGTAAAAACCGAGGTGTTTTATTTTTTACAATAAATTATTGTCCAATAATGCAACAAATTGGAAATTTTTCGGGTTCATATAAGTAAAAGCTAATTTAATTATTATGGATAGTTGAATGTTATTTAAAAAATTTTGAAATTTGTCCGGTTTTCAAAAAAGGCAGGCACTTATATATATAGAAGCACAATTAAACATGTAATAATTAAAATTTTACCATATAAAAATTAAACAAGAGGTGGACAATATGTTTGAAAAAGTAGAAGAAATCAACGGAAAAAAATATTTTTTACACAAAACAAAAGATGGCGAATATGAACTATGGAGATATAACGAAAAGTATGACAAATGGGTACATATTAATTTTATAGGAGAAGAGGTAAATCGTACAGAACAGAATGTTGTTGATACTCTATCAAAACAATTTATTGCTAGAAATATACAAGACAAAGATTATAAATTTTTATATAAATGGTAAAATTAAGTGACGCACCTTAAAATAAAAATAGACACATAAGATTACAAATGATACAATGTAATTGCCAAATAAACATTGAAAGGATTTGTAATTTATGTGTCAAAACAATTATAACAGAAAAAAAGAAGAAAAGAAATATCAACATTTAAATTATGTTGAAAAAACACAAATAGAAAGATGGTATAATATTGAAAAGAAGCCATGCTCAGAGATTGCAAAATTATTATAAAAAAATTTTAAAAATATATTGACAAACTAAAAAAAGAGTGTATAATATTTATATAGGTCAAAGAAAGTCAAAGTCAAAGGAAAGAATAAAAATGAGAATGTCAGATATAATAGAGGAATTTATAAAGCAGATGTTTGAGAAAGAAGATACAATTGAAATACAAAGAAATGACTTGGCGCAACAATTTAACTGTGTACCATCTCAAATAAACTATGTAATAGCAACAAGATTTAAACCATCACAAGGTTATTATGTAGAAAGCAGAAGAGGTGGTGGAGGCCATATTAGAATTGAAAAAGTTAATGTGACACAAAGCAATTATTTAATGCATGTTATAAATAGTTTAGATAATAAAATAACTTCACAAGAAGTAGATATTTTTATAAGTAACTTTTTGTCAGAAGGTATTATATCTAAAAAAGAAGCAAAATTATTAAAGGTAGCAACTAGTGATAATGTTTTAACTGTACCGCAAGAAATTAAGGACAGCTTAAGAGCGAAAATATTTAAAAACATGTTAGTTAATTTAGTTGAAGACTAATGACCATACATAATTTAAAATTTAAAGGAGGTAATTTTTATGTTATGTCAAAATTGTGGAAAAAATGAGGTAAATTTTAGATATACTCAAATAATAAATGGAGTTAAAAAAGAAATGGCACTTTGTGATAAATGTGCAAAAGAATTAGGATTAGAAAGTTTAGATTTTAATATGCCAATAAACTTTTCTAGTTTTTTAGGAGACTTTTTAAGTGTAGCATCAGAAAATAGTTTTTTACCTAGTTTTGTAAAAACAAATACATTACAATGCAATAAATGTGGAATGACTTATGATGAATTTGCTAATAGTGGAAAATTAGGATGTGCAAATTGTTATGATGTATTTTCAGACCCATTAGAACAAGTACTTAAAAAAATACATGGCTCTACTAGTCATGTAGGAAGATGCGAAAAAGTAACAGAAGGTGATGAAAATATTACCGAGAAGTTAAATAAAAATGAAAAAGCAAAAAGTAAAAAAACAGAAAAAGAAGATAAAGTTGAAAAGTTAGAAAGTGAATTAAAACAAGCGGTTAAAGAAGAAAGATACGAGGATGCTGCAAAAATAAGAGATGAAATAAAAAAACTTTCAAATTAAAATTTAAATGAATAAAAATAGTTTAGCCATATAAGGGCAAAAGGGAGGAAATATGTTAAATTGGTATTTACAAAATGGAAAAGATTCAGATGTTGTGGTTAGTTCAAGAATAAGACTTGCTAGAAATTTTAATAATATACCATTTACAACTAAGTTTTCAAAAGAGCAAGCACAAGAAGTTAAAAATAAAGTAAAAGAAATTACTCCAAGTATAGGTTATGGATTAAAGTTTATTGATTTAAATGATTTAGATGATGTTACTAAAATAAGCTTAATTGAAAAGAATCTAATTACAGCAGAATTTGCAATGAATAAAGCAAAAGTTGGAGCAATTTTAATAAATGATGAAGAAAACATTTGCATAATGATAAATGATGAAGATCATATAAGAATGCAATTTTTTAGTTCAGGTCTTGAGCTTGAAAATTTGAAAAATTTAGCTGTTGAAATTGATGAAAAAATTGCAAAACTTTTACCTTATGCAGTTAGTAAAAAGTATGGATATTTAACAGCATGTCCAACTAATGTTGGTACAGCAATGAAAGCTTCAGTAATAGTTCATTTACCAGCATTAACAATGACAAACAATATAAATAAAATACTAAATGTTGTTAATAATTTTGGAATGAACATTTATGGACTATATGGTGATGAAACACAAAATAGAAGTGATATTTATGAAATTTCAAATAATCAAACTTTAGGAATTACTGAAGAAGATATTGTTAAAAGTTTAAATATTATAGTTGAAAAAGTTATGGAACAAGAAAGAACTGTAAGAAAATATTTAGCAAAGAACTCAATTGATTTGGAAGATAAAGTTTATCGTTCTTATGGAACTTTGGCTTATGCTACTAAAATTTCACTAAATGAAGCAAGAAAATTGTTATCTTATGTTAAACTTGGAACTGACTTGGGCATAATTAAAGAGTTAGATGATACTAAAGTAAGTAAATTATATTTATATATTCAATCTGCAAATTTACAAAAATATATAGGAGAAAAATTGGAGGGATATGAAAGAGACATAAAGAGAGCAGAAATTATAAAGAAAATAATAAATGATAAAACATAATAAATAGAAAGGAAGTGTGTTTATATGATGTACAAATTTACAAATAGTGCAGAAAAAGCGCTAGAACTTTCAGGAGAGCTAGCAGCTGATTTTGGACATAATTATATAGGAACAGAACATATTTTATATGGATTAGTAAAGGAAGGTAGTGGAGTTGCAAGCCAAGTATTGAATCTTCAAGAAGTTACACCAGAAAATATTGAAGAAGAAATAGAGGCTTTAGTTGGCAAAGGAACTCCTATACAAAATAGACAAGAAATAGGCTTTACACCTCGTTCAAAAAGAGTTATTGAAAATGCATTTTTAGAGGCTAGAAAGTTTGGCTCTGAATTTATAGGAACAGAACATTTACTTATAGGAATTATGCGTGAAGGAGATAGTATTGCAGTTAGAATAATGTTAGATTTAGGCGTAAATCCTCAAAAGTTATATAATGAAATTATTAAAGTTATAAATGAAGACGAGAATGCAAATATAAATGAAAAACAATCAAATGGAAAGGGAAGAGGAAGCTATAATCAAACACCAACATTAAATCAATATGGTACTGATTTAACAAAAAAAGCTGCTGAAGGAAAGCTAGATCCAGTTATAGGAAGAAAAACTGAAATTCAAAGAGTTATACAAATTTTGTCAAGAAGAACAAAAAATAATCCTTGCTTAATTGGTGAACCAGGTGTTGGTAAAACAGCTGTTGCAGAAGGACTAGCTGAAAAAATAATTTCTGAAGATGTACCTGAAATGCTAAAAAATAAAAGGGTAGTAAGCTTAGATATTGCTAGTATGGTTGCAGGAGCAAAATATCGTGGCGATTTTGAAGAAAGAATTAAAAAATGTCTAGAGGAAGTCAGAAAATCAGGAGACGTTATATTATTTATTGATGAGGTTCACACTATTGTTGGAGCAGGATCAGCAGAAGGTGCAGTTGATGCAGCTAATATTTTAAAACCACTTCTTGCAAGAGGAGAAGTTCAAGTAATTGGTGCAACTACACTAAATGAATATCGTAAATATATTGAAAAAGATAGTGCTTTGGAAAGACGTTTTAGTCCAGTAACAGTTGGAGAACCTACTAAAGCAGAAACAGAAGAAATATTAAAAGGAATTCGTGATAAATATGAAGCACATCACAATGTGAAAATAACTGATGAAGCAATAAAATCAGCAGTAGAGCTATCTACAAGGTATATAAATGATAGATTTTTACCAGATAAAGCAATAGATTTAATTGATGAAGCTGCATCTAGGGTTAAAATGAAAACATATACTCAACCAGAAAGTTTAAAAAAATTAGAAGATGAAATTGTTACTCTTGATAAAGAAAAAGAAGATACAATTAGAGTTCAGGACTTTGAAAAAGCAGCAATTTTACGTGATAAAATAAAAGAAGAAAAAGAAAAACTACAAAAAGAAAAAGAAAAATGGCAAAATAAAAATACTAAAAATGTTACAGCTTTGAATGAAGAAGATATTGCAGAAGTAGTTGCTAGTTGGACTGGTGTACCTGTAAAAAAATTAACTCAAAGCGAAAATGAAAAATTAAAAAATTTAGAGAAAACATTACATCAAAGAGTAATTGGACAGAATGAAGCTGTAGAAGCAGTAGCAAAAGCTATTAGAAGAGGAAGAGTTGGATTAAAAGATCCAAACCGTCCAATTGGTTCATTTCTATTTTTAGGACCAACAGGTGTTGGTAAAACAGAACTTTCAAAAGCATTAGCAGAGAGCTTATTTGGAAATGAAGATGCAATGATTAGAATTGATATGTCTGAGTACATGGAAGGTCATTCTGTATCTAAATTAATTGGTTCACCTCCAGGATATGTTGGATTTGATGATGGAGGACAATTAACAGAAAAAATTAGAAGAAAACCATATTCAGTAATTCTATTTGATGAGATTGAAAAAGCACACCCAGATGTAATGAATATGTTACTTCAAATTTTGGATGATGGTAGATTAACAGATGCACAAGGAAGAACAGTTAACTTTAAAAATACTGTTATAATAATGACGTCAAATATTGGAGCAAGATTAATTACAGACAAAACTACTTTAGGATTTTCAGCTGTTGATAAAAAAGATGAAACACAAAAAGAATATGAAAGCATTAAAAAAGACGTTATGGGAGAACTAAAAAAACAATTTAGACCTGAATTTATTAATCGTATAGATGAAATAATAGTTTTCCATAAATTAAATAATGAAGATATAAAACAAATAATTGATATTATGATAAATCAAGTAACAAAAAGAATGCAAGAAAAAGGATATAACCTTGAAATAGAAGATAGTGTAAAAGAATTAATTGCTAAAAAAGGAATTGATACAAATTATGGTGCAAGACCATTAAAAAGAGCTATTCAAAATATACTAGAGGATAGAGTTGCAGAAGAAATACTTGATGGAAATATTAAACAAAATAAAAAAGCAATTATAAAAGCAGAAGATGATAAAATAGTAATAAAATAATAAAAAACTCTCAGAATTTTTCTGAGAGTTTTTAAATTGGATTTACATGAACTATTGCTTTATAAATATTATCTAAAGAATTTACATCTTTTTCGAATTTATCGGCTAAGCTATGACTATCAAAAGTAGACATATTTCCATCAACATATATAGTTAAAACTACAATATACCTGTATCCAACAGGTGTAGAAGAAATGGCATCTAGTTTTTGAATTTCACTATAATTACGAGATAAATTTAAAATTATGTCTTTGGTTTCTGAATCTATAGAAATATCCATTAAAACATTATAACTTTCCATAAATATTTTTACACCAGTAAAACAAATCCATACAGAGATTATTATACCAACTATACTATCAAACCAATATATATTTATTAATGTAAATAAGATAGAAATTAATGTAAGAGTTGTTACAATACAGTCGTTAAAATGGTCTTTTTTATTAGCTTCTAATAAAATATTATTGTATTTTTTTGCTAATCTTGATGTATATAAATAAAGAGATAATTTTACAATAATAGTAGTTATACAAACAGCTACCAAAAGCCAAGAAAAACTTAAATTACTTCCATGAATTAATGTATATATAGAATCATATAGAAGTTTAAAAGCAATTACAATCATTGAAATTGCAATAAACATAGAAAATAGATATTCTGCTTTTCCATGACCAAAATTGTGATTATCATCCTCAGGTGTACTTGCAATTTTATTTCCAATAAAAGTCATAAGAGATGCAAATATATCTCCTGCACTGTTGGCTGCATCTGCAATCATAGCTTGGCTCCTAAAAATAAAACCAACAGTTCCTTTAATTATTAATAAAAATATATTTCCAATTATACCATAAAGTCCAGCTTTCTTGGTTTGTTCAAAACGATCCATAATACCATCCTTTTTATTAAATATTTGAAATTTATTATATCATATATTTTTAATTTACAACCTAAAAATATAAAAATCATTTTAAATAATATTGCACAAAAAATTAAATAATGATACAATGAAAAAAACTTATGAAGAGGAAAAATAAAATGGAAATAATGACATTAATTTATTTACTGGTGTTTATTGTATTTGCATTGGTTGCTACAGCTGTTTTGCAGATTAGAATGGCAGGAATAAAAGTAAAAGATTTTTGGAGCTTTATTCAGGCAAACCAAATGTTAGACCAGTTATATAAATTTTCTAAAAGATATAAAATTATGAGTCCACAAGAGCAAATAATATTTTTATCTGAAGCGGAAAAAGTATTTGCTGCTTATGATAAAATTCCATCAATAATATGGGAAGATGAATATAGAAAGTATTCAGAAGTATTACAAGCATATCAAAATGTTAGAGTAACAAGGTGGAGTGAAGAAAATACAATAAAAAAATGATGATTTTAATGATTTTAAAGGTAAAGTCAAAAATCATCATTTTTTTGTTTAGAAGTTATCTAATAAGAGTAAATAAAATAGTAAATTTTGCATATAATAAATATAAGACTTCATATTAAAGAAAAGGGGAAAAAATATGAGAACTTTGTATTTTGATCATGCTGCAACTACACCTGTTAGTCGAGAAGTTCTAGAAGAAATGCTTCCATATTTTGAAATTCAATATGGAAATGCATCAGCAATGTATTCTATTGGGAGACAATCTAAAAGAGCAATAGAACTTGCAAGAAAAAGAGTAGCAAATGCTATAAACGCAAAGCAAAGTGAAATTTATTTTACTTCTTGTGGAAGTGAAAGCGATAATTTAGCTATAAAAGGTATAGCTATTGCTAATAAAGATAAGGGCAATCATATAATTACAAGTAAAATAGAACATCATGCTGTATTAAATTCTTGTAAAGCATTAGAAAAAAACGGTTTTAATGTAACATATTTAAATGTTGATGACAAAGGCTTTGTGGATATTAATCAACTTTTAAATGCAATAAATAAAAACACAATTTTAATAACTATTATGACAGCCAATAATGAAATAGGAACTATTCAGCCAATTGAAAAAATAGGTGAAATTGCTAAAGATAAGAATATTATATTTCATACAGATGCTGTTCAGGCAATTGGTAACCTGAAAATAGATGTAGAGAAAATGAATATAGATAGTTTATCAATGTCAGGACATAAGTTTTATGCACCAAAAGGAGTAGGAGCATTATATGTAAAAAATGGAGTGAAATTTGAAAAAATTCAAGATGGAGGACATCAAGAAAAAGATAAAAGAGCAGGTACAGAAAATATAGCAGAAATTGTGGGATTAGGCAAGGCAATTGAAAATATATATTTAAAGTATGATAAATATAATAGCCATTTACAAACATTACGAGATTTTTATATAGAACAAATAGAACAAAAAATTCCTGAAGCAAAATTAAATGGAGATAGAAAAAACAGACTTCCTGGAAATGCTAATTTTTCGTTTCCAAATATAAATGCTCAACAACTACTTTTAGACTTAGATGAAATTGGAATTTGTGCATCAGCAGGTTCAGCGTGTAGCACAGGCAATGCACTGCCTTCACATGTTTTAACAGCTATTGGGATTCCAAATTATATGATAGAAGGATCATTACGAACAACATTTGGAAAAGACAATACAAAAGAAGAGGTTGAAATTTTAGTAAATAGTATAGAAAAAATGATAAAAAAATATCAATAATATATAAAAGATACTAGCTTTTGCTAGTATCTTTTGATATAATCAGTTAAACTTATTAGTAAATATAAACTAAAACATTATTTATCTTTTGTGTCTGGAATATATTCTAATAAATCAGAAATTTCACAATTAAATACCTTGCAAATATTATTTAATTGTTGGACATCAATTCGTTTAGTTTCCTCATAATACATTTTTGAAATGGTAGCAGGTCTAATGTGAGTTGCGTCTGCTAATGATTTCTGAGTCATTTTATGTTTTCCAAGCAAGTCAGACAATTTTATTTTAATCATGTAATTCAACCTCTCTATTATAGTTTAAGGACAAACTTTGTCTCATTTTGTCGAGTACTTGTATTTTAACATGAGATATATTAAAATTACATATTATAAAAACAACATAACGATAAAAGTAATTAAAACTAATCTTAAAGTAATTGAAGCGAAAGAGGTGTGGGTTATAATGTTTAAAGATATTTTAAAAAAAGAAGGACAACTGAAGAGCAACAGAGATTGGAAAGAAAAAAACAAAAGATATTTAGAAAATTTACAAAAATTCTTAGATGCGACAGACAGTATAGCTGATGAATGCTTAAGAAAGCATATTATTATACAAATGCTAAAATGTGATTTAGTGCTTACTGAAATTGCGGAAAAGGAAATAAAAAAGGCAAAAGAAAATTTAAATTAATTGAAGTATAATTAGATATAAAAAAATACATACTAATATTAAATGGAAAAGAATTCGAAAAATAATTTTAAAAAAATATTAATTGGGGTTAGTGCAGGAGTTATTAGTGGACTTTTCACTGCAGGAGGAGGACTAATTTTAGTTCCAGCATTTATGTATATGCTAAAAATGGAACCTAAAAAAGCAAGGTCGACTTCTATATTTTGTATATTACCAATGGTAATAACAACTGCAATAATTTATTCAAAAAATAATTTGATAAATTGGAAAACCGGTTTATATTGTGCGATAGGTGGAATACTAGGAGGAGCAGTAGGAGCAATACTATTAAATAAGGTGCACGATAAATATTTAAAAATTATTTTTGCGATTTTTTTAATTTATGCGAGTTATAATATGCTATTTTAAATATAAGGATGTATACCAATGATTGAAATACTAATAGGTTTCATTTCTGGAATTTTTAGTCGGAATGGGAATGGGAGGAGGAACAATATTAATTCTTCTCCTTTCAATTTTTTTAGGGTTAAATCAACATACTGCACAAGCAACAAACTTAGTGTTTTTTATTCCTACAGCAGTTACATCAGTTTTTATTGGAATAAAAAATAAAAATATTAATATTAAAGAAAGCTGGATTGTATTAGTAGCTGGAATTATAGGAACTATTATAAGTGCTAAACTTAGTAGTAAAATGAATGTGGAGCTATTAAGAAAAATGTTTGGTATATTTTTATTAATAATTGCTATATATGAAATTTATTCTTGGTATAAAACGTATATAAAAAAAGAAAAAGGACATACTAGAAGTAATCAAAAATGTAATATGAAAGGATGAGACAAAATGAAGTTTGTAAAAGGTATGTTAATAGGTGGAATTGTAACTGCTGGTGTTGCAATGATGTATTCTGAGGCAATGGGAGATAACAAAAGAAAAATGATGAAAAAGGGTAAAAAAATAGCAAAAAGAATGGGAATACTATAATGAAAAAAGATGACCTTAAAAATAAGGTCATCTTTTTTATCTACATGGTTTATTACAAGGTTGGTCATTATGATTATCACAATGATCAGGTTTTTCATGACATGGAGGACAATTTAATTCAATACCTTTTAAACATTTTCCTTCGTGTTTACATGAAGTACATACTTTACAATGTTTTACTCGGTCAACCCATACTTCAATTTCATATAAACGATTAGCGCATAGAGGTCCAAAAACAAACTCACCATTTTTATCTGTAAAAGTATGAGAAACAGGTCTTCTTTCTTCTTCTCCATGTTCACAAACAACTTCAACAAGTTTAACTACTGCATCACAAACAGGTTCTTTGTAGCAGTCTTTAATTATTCCGTAAATTACAGTTCTATTATCTTCTGGTAAATTTATTTCGAGGTCAAATTGTTTTCCAGTAGCCATAACACCGTCCACATTTAAAACTGGGCATATATTTTTATCAAAATCCATAATTATAATTCCTTCCTTTCTATTTTTAATATATATTATGCAAATTTCGACAAATTGTGTATGAAAGATTATTAATCAAAAATATGGTAAAAATTTAAATATTGCAGTATAATGTATAAAACAAAAAAGAAGGGAAGGAAATTATGAATAACAATGCAATAGGAGTATTTGACTCAGGAGTAGGTGGAATGACAGTTTTAAAAGAATTAATGAAAACACTACCTAACGAAAATTTTGTATATTTTGGGGACACAAAAAGATTTCCTTATGGAAGTAAATCAAAAGAAAGTATAATAGAACTTACTAAAAACGGAATAGAATTTTTAATAAGTAAAGGTATGAAATTAGTTGTAATTGCATGTGGAACGGCAACAAGTCAAGCTTTAGAGGAAGTAAAAGATTTATATAATATTCCAATAGTTGGAGTAATAACTCCAACAGTAAATTACATAAAAGAAACAGGAAAAAAACAAATAGGAGTAATTGCAACTGCGGGAACAATTAGAAGCAAAGGTTGGGAAAATGCAATTATAAATGCAATTGATGATGCAAATGTTCAAAGTATAGCATGCCCATTATTAGCACCAATGGTTGAAGAGGGATGGAATGATAATAAAATTGCAGAATTAGCAATAAATGAATATTTACAACCTTTTAATAAAATTGATTTACTTATTTTAGGATGTACACATTATCCTTTATTAACTAAAGTAATAAGGAAAAAAATAGGAAACAAAGTAGAAATTATAAATATAGGAGAACATGTTGCAAAAGAGACAAAAAATATATTATCAGATAGAAATGAAGTTGCACAAAATAAAAAACAAGAACTAGATATATATCTTACAGAAACAGAATGTAAATTTAATGAAGTTGCAAGTAAATTATTAGGAAAAGAAGTAAAGGCAAAGCAAGTTAAAGAAGAATTAGAATTTTTGAATTAATCATAAAAGAAACAAGCAATGAATATATTGTTACTATAAAATTTTGGAGGTAACAATATGTTCATTGTTTTTAATAGGCAAAAAATATTCTCATATTTAGTTGCATTTTCTACTATAGTAATTCTTTTTGGAATAGCATTTTCTGTAACAAATGAAAATGCTGTAATAACATCTTCAACAGTAAGGGAATTACCAATTTATAATGTTAAAACAGATCAGAAAAAAATATCACTCACAATTAATTGTGCATGGAATGCAGATGACATAGATAAAATATTAAAAACATTGAAAGGTAACGATGTAAAAGCAACTTTTTTTATGGTTGGATCCTGGGTGGATAAATTTCCAGAAGAGGTAAAAAAGATTGCAAAAGAAGGTCATGAAATTGCAAATCATTCAAATACACATCCACATGTAAATAATTTAAGTGATGATGCAAATGTAAAAGAAATAGAAGCAACATCTAGTAAAATAGAAAAACTTACAGGTAATAAAACAATTTTATATAGGGCTCCTTATGGAGAATACAATAATATAGTTATCCGTGCTGCCAAATCAGCTAGTCATGTACCAATACAATGGAATGTAGATACATTAGATTATACAGGAATTACAGGAGAAGAAATGTGGAGGAAAATAGAAAATAAATTAGACAGTGGAAGTATTATTCTAATGCATAATGGAACAACACATACCGCAGATAGTTTAGAAATGATAATAAACAATATAAAAAATAAAGGTTATGAATTAGTTAAAGTATCAGATTTAATATATAAAGATAACTATGTAATTGATAATAATGGTACACAAATATATAAGTCAAATAACTGAAGAAATATATGATAAATAGTGTAAAAATAAAATAAAAGAAAAAAATAACATTTTATGTAGACAAAACCAAAAAAACGTAGTATAATAGAAAATGTGACTAGTTGTTAGTCTAAATTTTACGGATTATGAATAAACTAATTTAAGAAACAAATGTAGGGAGGAAATTAAATTGAATACAAATTATGAAGATAATAACCATTTAAGATTGGTTGGAAAGGTAACAAGTGAAAAAAGATTTAGTCATGAAATTTATGGAGAAAAATTTTACATATTTGACCTAAGTGTAGCACGTTTAAGCGGAAATGCAGATATTATTCCAGTAACAATTTCAGAAAGATTATTAACAAATCAAGATTTGGCTATAGGAACTAACTTACAAATAGACGGACAATTTAGATCATATAACAGCTATGACAATGAGAAAAATAGATTAATATTAACTGTATTTGTAAAAGACATTCAATTCCTAGAAGAAAATGAAGAAGACGAAGAAGCAAGAAGAGAAAATGTTTCAAATGAAGTTATACTAGATGGTTATATTTGTAAAAAACCAATTTATAGAAAAACACCATTTGGAAGAGAAATTTCAGACATTTTATTAGCAGTTAATAGAGCATATAATAAATCAGACTACATTCCATGTATTGCATGGGGAAGAAATGCTAGATTCTGTGAAAATGTTGCAGTAGGAACAGAAGTAAGAATAATAGGTAGAGTTCAATCAAGAGAATATGAAAAGAAATATGAAGATGGAACTGTAGAAAAAAGAGTTGCTTATGAAGTTTCTGTATCTAGCTTAGAAATTGCAAATCAAGATGGAAATGAAGAAGAAGAAAAAGAAGAAAAAGAAGAAAACAAAGAAGCTATATAAATAAAAAATAGAGTATTTATCAATACTCTATTTTTTTACTCTGTTGTGTCAGCTTTATTAACAGTGTCTTTTACTTCTGGAACTATCACTTCACGAGTGTCTTTTGGCTTTGGTTTTTCAACTTCAATATGATCATAAACAGGAGAGATGTTTAAATCTCCATCTCCTGTAATAACTTCTATTTTTTTCTGTTCATTGTTTTCATCAATATTTTCATCTTTTAAAATATTTTTATTTTCTTCCATAAGAATCACCTCAAACTATAATTATATTAGCATAATAAAAAAATAATGTCAATAAAATTAAAACGATATTAAGAAATGTTAATCTTTCTTGACATAATGCGTAATTCGTGTGATAATATATAATAGTTTTTAAAATAAAAATAAAAGGAATTTGTAGAGATAAATGGAAATAAATAAATCAAAAGGAGTAATTGAATCAATACTTTTTTCAGCTGGCAGAGAAGTTAAAATAACAGAACTTATGTCAGCATTAGAGGCTAGTTCAGAAGAAATAATTACTGTAGTAGAAAGTATGAAAGAAGATTATAAAAATGAAGAAAGAGGCTTACAAATTATAAATGTTGGCGAAGCTTATCAGTTATGCACAAAACAAGAATATTATGAGTATTTGTATAGCATATTTGATAAAAGAAATAAACCAAATTTATCACAAGCTGCAATAGAAACTCTTGCAATTATCGCGTATAATCCTAAAATTACAAGAGCCGAAATTGAGGCAATTCGTGGTGTGAATTCAGATGGAACAATATATAAGTTACTTGATTACAATCTGATAGAAGAAACAGGAAAACTAGATGCACCAGGAAAACCAGGAACTTATGGAGTTACATCAGAATTCTTAAGAGTATTTGGTTTTGGAAACTTAAATGAACTTCCAGATTTACCAAGATATAAATTAGATGAGAATCAACAAATTGTAATTGATGATATTATTGAAGAAAAAGAAGAACAAGGTACTGAAGAATTAAATGAGGCTCCAATGCCCGAAAGGGAAACAAGTAAAGAAGACTAAAAAACTAAAAATAGAAAGGATAGAAAAAAATGAAATTAAGTGAAAACTTTTTTTATACATTAAGAGAAGACCTAAAAGATGAAGAATCAATTAGCGGAAATTTACTTGTTAAGAGCGGAATGTTTAAAAAAGTAGGAAATGGTATTTATATGAAAATGCCATTAGGAAAAAAAGTAGCTCAAAATGTTGAAAAAATTATTAGAGAAGAAATGAATAATGCAGGGGCAAAGGAAGTTACAATGCCAATGCTTTTACCAGTAGATTTATTTGAAAAATCAGGAAGATATGCAGCATTTGGACCATCAATATTTAAATTAAATGACAGATATGATAGACCTTATGTATTAGGACCAACACATGAAGAATTTTTTGTATTAGCAGCATCAATGAAATCACATTCATATAAGGATTTTCCATATACATTATACCAAATTGGAAACAAATATAGAGATGAAGTAAGACCAAGATTAGGTTTAATTAGAACTAGAGAATTTACTATGAAGGATGCATACAGCTTTGATACAGACTTAGAAAACTTAGATAAATCTTACCAAAAACAATTTAATGCATACAACAAAATTTGCCAAAGATTAGGCCTAAATTATGTTGTAGTTAGAGCTGATACAGGTGTTATGGGAGGACTACTTTCAGAGGAATTTCAAGCTGTTACAGATGTTGGAGAAGATATACTTGTACTATGTGACCATTGCGACTATGCTTCAAATATTGAAATAACTCCTTATGTATGCAATGAAATAGACAATGAAGAAGAAAAAACAATAGAACTAGTGGAAACTGGAGATTGCCATACAATTGAAGAAGTATGTGAACTTTTAAAATTAGATATAAAGAAAACAGTAAAAGCATTGCTTATGAATGTAGATAATGAATTGGTAGTATTCTTCGTAAGAGGAGACAAAGAACTAAATGAAGTAAAAGCTCTAAAACTACTAAAAGGAATGGAAATAGGCTTTGCAGATGATGAACTAATTGCAACATCAAATGCAGTTGCAGGTTGCACAGGGCTAGTTGGACTAAATGCAAAAATAGTAATAGACAATGAAGTACTAAAAATGAAAAACTTCTGTTGTGGAGCAAACAAAGAAGGATACCATTATATAAATGTTAATGTAAAGGACTTTAAATATGATGCTGTTGGAGATATAGTAAATGTACAACAAGGAGATAAATGTCCAAATTGTAATGAAGGACATTTAGTATTTAAAAAGGGTATAGAGGTAGGAAATACATTTAAACTTGGAACAAAATATTCTGAAAGTTTAGGTTTAAATTACTTGGATGAAAACAATGAATTAAAACCTGTAGTCATGGGATGCTATGGAATTGGAGTAGAAAGAATGATTGCAGCAGTTGTAGAGCAAAATCATGATGATAAAGGAATAATTTGGCCAATGAGCATTGCACCATATAAAGTTGCAATAGTTTTAATAGATCCTAAAAATGATGAGCAATCAAAAGTTGCCAATGACTTATACAATACTCTAAATTCTATGGGAATTGATACTATATTAGATGATAGAAATGAAAGACCAGGGGTTAAATTCAATGATATGGACTTAATAGGAATTCCAGTTAGAATAACAGTAGGTAAAAAAGTAAATGAGGGTAAAGTCGAACTAAAAGAAAGAATGGAAGCAGAAAGTACAGATATTAATGTAGATAATATAATAGGAGAAGTAAAAAACATTGTAAATAAATAAAAAAAGACTGTTGAACAAAATATTTTTTATACTTTGTCAACACTCTGAAAGATAATAATATTTAAATATTATTATCTTTTTTTGTATTTAGTGAATTTAAAATTTCAGGGTAAATTCTATATGCATTTTCCTTCCAATTATCAACAATTCTTTTAGCTTCTTCACGAGAACCAGCAAAAACACTAATTTCAAAAATACAAGTACTGTTTTCATTTATTTTACAAGTAACAGTGTATTCAGTTTCACTTTTTGGTGTATATTCTGCAGTAACAGATTCTTTTTGAGCTTTTTCTTTTAATTCTCCTGAGAAAGATGTATCTACTTTTAATTTTATGATTCCTGGAATTATATCATTAGTAAGTTCTAATGTGTTTTTTCCTAAATCAGTTATTTTATAAACAGTTTTTCCATCTTTATTAAAGCAAGTTATATATTGTCTCTCAAGTAAATCAAGTAGAAATTGTTGAAAATAAAAGTAGTTCATATCCATAACTGCAAGGATTAAACGTAATAATCCTTCATTTGTAATTGGCCTTTCTAGTTTATTTAAAATGTATAAAATTAAAACTTTATTTTCTGCTAATAATTCCCCATCTTGTGTTAGTTTCAACGTTTTCAACTCCTATCAGTATAAGTAATATTTGAATTATATCATATAAATAAAAAAAATACTATATTTGTCGAAAAAAGAAAAAAATAATTTTATATTTAAAAATTATTGTATAGATTTTAAATATAAAATTCTTTACAAAATATAAAATATGCCTTAAAATTATATCTATATTAAGGGGGATAAAATGAAAACTCTATATGAACTATTAGAAGTAAGTGAAACAGCTTCAAAAGAAATCATAGAAAAAGCATATAAAGTATTGGCAAAAAAATATCATCCAGATTTACAAGAAACATCTAGCAAAACGCAGGCAGAAGAGATGATGAAGAAAATCAATGAAGCTTATGATGTTTTAAGTGACGAAAGCAAGAGAAAAAGATATGATGAAGAATTAGCATTAAAAAGACAAAGTGAAGCAAACAATAGAACTACTAGTAACTCATATAGTCAACAACAAACATATCAACAACCTAAGTATTATCAACAAGCTAACAATTCACAAAATACAAGTAATTCAAATACACAAAATGTGAATAATCAATATACAAATGAGCAGATGGCGGAAGAGTATAGAAGAAGGCAAGAAGAAATGCAACATAATATACAACAACAATATGAAGCACAATATCAAAAAGCCTATGAAAGTTACTTAAGAAGCCTAGGATATAGAATAAAATACAAATGGACATGGAAGAGAGTAAAAGAATTATTAAAAACAATAGGAATTATAATTGTAATAATTTTAATAATTTTTATTTTTCCACCAACTCGTAAGCTACTTATAGAATTCTATGAATCAAATAGTATAGTAAAAACAGTTATTGATATTATAGGTAGAATAATAGTGGGAATATGGAGGGCAATTTGTTCTATTTTTAAGAGATAAATATTGAAATATAGCCAAAAAAGTTATATAATAACCAAATAAATTCAAAATAGGAAAATTATAAGGAGATGTTAAGAATGTATAGAGACCATAATTGTGGAGAACTAACAATAAAAAACGTAGGAGAAAAAGTTACAATAGCTGGTTGGGTACAAAGAATTAGAAATTTGGGCTCAATGATTTTTATAGACTTAAGAGATCAATTTGGAATTACACAAATTGTTGTATCTGCAGATAATAAAGAAAAATTAGAAAATGTGGTTTCAGAATGCGTTATTCAAGTAGTTGGAACAGTAGTAGAAAGAAGTAACAAAAATACTAAAATTTTAACTGGAGAAATTGAAGTTGAAGCACAAGAAATTGAAATTTTAGGAAAATGTAAAAACGTACTACCCTTTGAAGTAAATTCAGAAAAAACAGGTGAAGTTAAAGAAGATTTAAGACTAGAATATCGTTTTTTAGATTTGAGAAATGATAAACTTCATAAAACAATATTACTTAGAAGTGAAGTAATGAAAACTATTCGTAAAAAGATGGACGAGTTAGGATTTACAGAAATACAAACTCCAATTTTAGCAAATTCATCACCAGAAGGTGCAAGAGATTACTTAGTACCAAGTAGATTACATCCAGGAGAATTTTATGCATTACCACAAGCACCACAACAGTTCAAACAATTACTTATGGTTTCTGGTTTTGATAAATATTATCAAATTGCACCATGCTTTAGAGATGAAGATCCAAGAGCTGATAGAGCACCAGGAGAATTTTATCAATTAGATTTTGAAATGAGCTTTGCAGAACAAGAAGATGTATTAAAAGTATTAGCAGATGTATTTAGAACAGTATTTACAACACACACAGATTGGAAAGTAGATGAAGCCCCATTTATTAGAATTCCATATTTAGAAGCAATGGAAAAGTATGGTAGTGATAAACCTGACTTAAGAAATTCACTTATAATACAAGATGTTACTGAAATATTTAAAAATGTTGACTTTACAGCATTTAAAGACAAAAGTGTAAAAATAATTGTTGTGCCAAATGGAGCAGAACAAGGAAGAAAATTCTTTGATAACATGACAGAATTTGCAACAAATGAAGCAGGAGCAAAAGGATTAGCATGGGTCAAGGTAGATAATGAAAATAATTTATCAGGAGGAATCTCAAAATATATTACACCTGAAGTTCAAAAAGAACTAGAAGAAAAAGTAGGACTAAATCAAAACTCAGCTGCATTCTTTATGGCAGATGAATTGAAAACAGTTCAAAAAATAGCAGGTGCAGTTCGTATTGAATTAGGAAATAGACTAGATTTATTAGAAAAAAATGTATATCGTTTATGTTATATAGTTGATTTTCCAATGTATGAGTTGTCTGACGAAGGAAAAATAGACTTTAACCATAACCCATTCTCAATGCCACAAGGTGGAATGGAAGCATTAATGACAAAAGATCCACTTGAAATTTTAGCATATCAATATGATGTTGTGTGTAACGGATATGAGGTTGCATCAGGAGCTGTTAGAAACCATAATCCAGAATTAATGGTAAAAGCTTTTGAAATTGCTGGATATAGTGAAGAAGAAGTAAAGAACAGATTTGGAGCATTATATAATGCATTCCAATATGGAACACCACCACATGCTGGAGCAGCACCTGGATTAGATAGAATGGTAATGCTTGTAGCAGATAGCAAAAATATTAGAGAAGTAATAGCATTCCCTAAAAATAAAAAAGCTAGAGATTTACTTATGAGAGCTCCAAGCAAAGTACATGAACAACAGTTAAAAGATGTTCATATTAGAATAGTAGAAAAAGAAAAATAAATATAAAAGCTGTCTAATAAGACAGCTTTTAAAAACAAAAAAACATAAAACAAAAATTCGTAAAAACATTGACTGTATATTTACTATATAGTATAATAGGCACATAAATTAGAAAGAGGTGATAAAATGCAAAACAAAACTAATAAAAATCAAAAATTAGAAGCATTAATCACAGAAATACAAGAACTATTATATGAACTAAAAAATGATCAAACAATAATGCAAAATGAATTAAGTAAACACCATAAAGTTACAATGCACAAATTACAAAAACTTAAAGAATTCAATGAAATTACTGATATGACAAATCAAATATTTGAAAAACGATTATCAAAAATTGAACAAAGTTTAAAAAAAGGAAAATATACATATTAAAATAATTGTGTGCCAATGGGGACGGAGATTTTTAGCACGTTTTTAAAATTAGATTTATTTTGATTTTGATTAATTTTAAACGTGCTAAAAATCTCCGTCCCCATTGGCACACAATCAATTTTCTTATATTTTAATAAACTACTTGCTAAATGCATGAAATAAATATAAAATGGGTACATAAAAAAATAGGAGAGAAGACCATGAAAAATAAGAAAACGCTTAAATTTTATATAGCTATTTTTATTGCTAAATGTGCATCTTTCACATTAAAATTATTAAAAAGAAATGCAACATATATGCCAGGAAAAATAGCATTACAATTGTGTCCGGATTTTTTAGGGATGTTAGAAAAACCAGAAACTATAATAGGAGTAACTGGAACAAACGGAAAAACTACAGTATGTAACATGATAAATGATATTTTAACAGAGAATAAATATGATTTTATAAATAATAAATATGGGTCTAATATAGATGGCGGAATAGCAACGACACTTATACAAGGATCTACAATGTTAGGAAAAGCAAAAAAGAAATTAGCTGTTCTTGAAATTGATGAAAGAAGTGCTAATAAAATATATCCATATATAACACCAACTTATTTGGTATGTACTAATTTATTTAGAGATTCATTAATGAGAAATGCCCATACAGAATTTATTTGTGATATACTAAATAAGTATATTCCAAAAGAAACTATAATGATAGAAAATGCAGATGACCTTATTTGTAGTCATGTTGCAGAGCAAAATAAAAAAATATATTTTAGTATTGCTAAGTTGCCAACAGATACAGATCATTTTGAAAATATTACAAGAGATATAATAGCTTGCCCAAAATGTAACAGTAAAATAGAATATGAATATGTAAGATATCACCATATTGGAAAAGCACATTGCGTAAATTGTGATTATAAAACACCAGAAGCTGATTATATATTAACTAACTTAGATTTGAAAAATAAAAAAATGACTGTAAAATCAAATAATACAGAAGAAGTATATGACTTAATAAGTGATAATATTATTAATATATATAATATGTTAGCAGTTACAATAGTATTAAAACAACTTGGACTAAAGTTTGAACAAATTAATTCATCTTTTAAAAATTTAAAAATAGTAGAAACTAGATATAGTGAAGAAGAGTATAAAGGATATAAAATTGTTACACAATTAGCAAAAGGAATGAATCCAATTGCATGTTCATTAGCATTTGACTATACAAGAAAACAACCTGGAAAAAAAGCAGTAATAGTTATTTTAGACGATTTACATGAAGAAGCAAGTGGGTCTGAAGATACTGCATGGCAATATGATACAGATTATGAATTTTTAAATGATGAAAGTATTAAACAATTAATAATTGCAGGACCAAGATATATGGATTCATATATTCGCTGTTTAATGGCAAATATAAAACCAGAAATAATGGTGCATAAAAAAGACCTAATAGAAGCAACAAGTGAATTAAAATTAGATGATATAGATAAAGTATTTATACTACATGATTTATATTCAATTGAAGAAACAAAACAAATAAAACAAAAAGTAAAAGAAATTATAGATAATAAATAAAGTTGAAGAATTATTTAAATTTCTGAAAGGAGAAATTATCGTTAATGAAAATTGAAATTTTATACCCTGAATTTTGCAACTTAAATGGAGATATGGGAAATATGAAATATCTTGAAAAATGCATACCAGAAGCGGAAATAATTGAAACTTCAATAAATGAAAAACCAAAATTCATTGATCAAGCTGATATTTCATTAGTATATATGGGAACTTTATCTGAACGTTCACAAGAAATAGCAATTCAAAAATTAAAACCTTATACAGAAAAAATTAAAGAAAAAATAGAAAAAAATCAATTATTTTTATTTACAGGTAATAGTATAGAAATACTTGGAAACTACATTGAAAACGATGATGGAAGCAAAATAGAAGCATTAAAAATATTTGATGTATATGCAAAAAGAGATATGTTACATAGACACAATAGTTACTTTTTAGGTAAATATAAAGATATAGAAATTCTTGGATTTAAAAGTCAATTTACTATGCTATATGGCAATAATGAGTCTGACTATTTTATAAAAGCCGACATGGGAATTGGAATAAATGAATCAACAAAACTAGAGGGAATACATAAAAATAATTTTTTTGCAACTTATATAATTGGCCCATTTTTAGTATTAAATCCACACTTTATGGTAGAATTATTGAAAATTATGGGAGTGGAAGATCCTAAATTGGCTTATGAAAATGAAATATTTGAAGCATATAACATTAGACTACAGAAGTTCAAAACTATGGATTGAAAAAAATTGGACAAATATAGTTTCTAAGCAAGGGGAGGTCTGCTTGAAAAAGCAGACCTTTTCTTTTTTTTAGGATAATATATTGAAAAAAAATATATATTATGGTATAAATAAAATGTATTAATGTAAACAAAAAGGAAAATTTAATGAAAAATATAAAAGAATATAACTTAGATGAATTAAAACAAGAACTTATTTCCGTGGGAGAAAAAGGATATAGAGCAGAGCAAATCTTTAATTGGCTTTATGTGGAAAAAGTGAAAAGTTTTGATGATATGACAAACTTATCATTGGAATTAAGAGAAAAACTAAAACAAAATTATACAATGTGTAATTTTGAAATACTTAGTAAACAAGAATCATCAGATGGAACTAAAAAGTATTTATTTGATGTGCTAGACGGAAATGCAATAGAAACAGTACTAATGGAATATCATCATGGAAAAACAATATGTGTATCATCTCAAATTGGATGTAAAATGGGATGTAAATTTTGTGCATCGACAGGAATAGCATTTGTTAGAGGACTTACTGCAGGAGAGATAGTTGAGCAAATATTAGCAGTAGAGCAAGATATTGGAGAACATATTTCAAATATAGTATTTATGGGTATTGGTGAACCATTTGACAATTATGATAATGTAATGCATGCAATTAGAATTATAAATAATCAAAAAGGATTAAATATAGGTGCAAGACATATTAGTGTTTCAACTTCAGGTTTGGTACCTAGAATTTATGATTTTGCTAATGAAGAATTACAATGTACATTATCAATTTCATTACATGCAACAGACGATGAAAAAAGAAGTGCTATGATGCCGGTAAATAATTTATATTCAATAGAAGAATTAATGAAAGCATGTAAGTATTATATTGAAAAAACTAATAAGAGAATTTCTTTTGAATATGCTTTGGCAAAAGATAACAATGATAATTTGCAAGATGCAAAAGCATTGGTTAACTTATTAAAAGGCATGCTTTGCCATGTAAATTTAATACCAATTAATAAAATTGAAAATGGTAAATTTACAAAAAGTAGTAATGATAACATTATAAAGTTTAGAGATTATTTAAACGACCATGGAATTGTTGCAACAATTAGAAGAGAGCTTGGAAGTGACATTGATGCAGCATGTGGTCAATTGAGAAGAAAAAAATTAAAAAAACAGGAGGATAATGAATGAGAGGTTTTGCTAAAACTGATGTTGGCAAAGCAAGAGAAATGAATCAGGATTATTATTATATTCCTTCTTCAGAAAATGATTTACAAATATATATTCTAGCAGATGGAATGGGCGGATATAATGGAGGAGAAATAGCAAGTAGGCTAGCAACAGAAACAACTAAGAATTATATACAAAACAACTTTGACAAAATTGAACATGAAAAAGAAGCAATTTTAAAGCTAGTAAAAGATGCTATAGAATATGCCAATTTTGTGGTTTATGAGGAATCAAAAAAAGATGAAAACTTACAGGGTATGGGTACTACTTTAGATGTGTGTTTCATATATAATAATAAGATATATATAGGACATGTGCGGAGACAGTAGAGTATATCTTATTAGAGAACAAATAGGGCGTAAGATTACTAAAGACCATAGTTATGTTCAACAATTAGTAGAAGATAAAAAAATCACAAGAGAAGAAGCAGAGCATCATCCTAAAAAGAACATGTTATTAAAAGCTCTAGGTTGTACATCTTATGTAGAACCTGATATAAGAGCAAGAAATGTAGAAAAAAACGATATATTTTTAATGTGCTCAGATGGTTTGACAAATATGATACAGGAAAGTAAAATATATGAAGTAGTAGAAGAAAACAAAGAAAAGGCACCAGAGATTTTAGTAAGTTTAGCAAATGATGCTGGTGGTTATGACAACATAACTGTTATAACTATAATATAGGGGAGAGAAATATATGAATTTAGTGGGTAAAGTAATAGGAAATAGATATGAAATACTTGAAAAAATTGGTGAAGGTGGCATGGCTACCGTATATAAAGCAAAATGTAACATTTTAAAAAGATATGTAGCTGTTAAAGTGTTAAGAGAAGAATTTACAACAGATGAGGAATTTATTAGAAGATTTAATACAGAGGCTCAAGCTGCTGCAAGCCTTACACATCCAAATATTGTATCAATATTTGACGTAGGACATGAAGAAAATATTTATTATATTGTTATGGAACTTGTACAAGGAAAGACTTTAAAAGAAATTATAAATGAAGATGGAGTATTACCATGGAAATGGTCTATAAATATTGCAATTCAGGTAGCTTCAGCTTTAGAAACAGCACATAAAAACAATATAGTTCATAGAGATATTAAACCACATAATATTATAATTACTGAAGATGGAATTGCAAAGGTAACAGATTTTGGAATAGCAAAAGCTGTTTCAAATTCAACAATTACTGCATTTGGAACAACAATTGGATCAGTACATTACTTTTCACCAGAACATGCTAGAGGTGGATATACAGATGCAAAATCAGACATCTACTCATTAGGAGTTGTAATGTATGAAATGTTAACAGGTAGAGTGCCTTTTGATGCGGATACTCCGGTATCAATTGCATTAAAACACATGCAAGAAAAACCAGTAGAACCAATAAAATTAAATCCATCTATTCCTTATGCTGTGAACAAAATTATAATGAAAGCAATGGAAAAAGAAGCAAGTGCAAGATATCAAAGTGCAACTGAAATGCTAAAAGATTTAAGTATGGCACTAAAAGATCCAGAAGGTGGATTTGTAAAAAGTAATGCAGAAAGATTACAGTATACACAAAGAATTCCAGTTTTAGGAGAAGAGCCAAAAGATGACATTAAAAAGGAAAGCAAATCAAAACCAAAGGGAAAATTGGCTAGATATTTTGAAGAACATCCAACAGCTAAGAAGGTATGGATATCAGTTATTGCTGTATTATTAGTAATATTAATTCCATTACTTGGATTTTTTGGAGTTCAAGCAATATTAAAAGCAGGCATTCCTAATGATGTAGATTTACCTAATTTTGTTGGCCAAACATTAGATGAAGCAAAAGCAACAATAGGAAAGGGAAAATTAACTTTAGAAACTGAAGAAGTATTTGATGACGAAGTTGAAATTGGAAAAATAATTTCACAAGATCCACCATACGCTGAAGGGGCAACAGTAAAAGAAAACAGTATAGTTAAAGTAAAAATCAGCAAAGGCCCTGAAACAGTTAAAATGATTAAAGTTGTTGGAATGAAGTATGAAGATGCAGAAAGACAACTAAGAGATGAACTACATTTAAATGTTGAAAGAGTTGAAGAAGCAAGTAAAACAGTAGAAAAAGAATATGTCATAAAACAAGAAGTTGATGAAGGAAAAGACATAAAAGTAGGTGAAACAGTAAAACTATATGTTAGTATAGGAACAGGATTAAAAGAAATTGCTATGCCTTATGTAATTGGTGACACAGAGGAAGAAGCAAGGAAGAAATTAGCTGATTTAACAATTATAGTTGCTTATGAAGAAGATATGTCTAAACCAACTGGAAAAGTTTTAAAACAAAGTATTGAAGCAGGAACAACAGTTGAAGAAAAAACTAGAGTAACTATTACTATAAATAAAATAGAAGAAATAAAGATTGGAATTGTAAGATTAAATCTAAAATCTTTACTTGGTGGAGACGCTGAAATTAAAAAAGATGAAAACGGAAATGAAATAGATCCAACGGTAAAAGTAAAAATTACTGTAAATGATGAGACTGTATATAGTGACTCAAACAGAAAAGATGAAACAGAGATAATATCAGAAATTTCAGGAAAAGGAACAGTGACTGTAAAAGTATGGGTAAATGAGATAAAGAAAATTACAAAACAATTTGATTTATCTGTTGATGATCCAGTACTTACAATAGACTAATGTTACTTTAAAGGGCACATCTTAAGAATGAATTATTAAAGATGTGTCCTTTAATTAAAAAATGCTATATGTAATATTAAGGAGAATAAATGCAAAAAGGAATAATTATATGTACTAGTACAAATACATATCTGGTAGAAGAAAAAGAAAAAATATATAAATGTTTGGCAAGAGGAAAATTTAAAAAAGAAAAAATTAATCTATTAGTTGGGGACAAAGTTGAATTTACAATTACAAATTCTGAAAAGCAAGAAGGTGTAATAGAACAAATTCTTCCTCGAAAAAATGAATTAAAAAGACCAAAAATGTCAAATTTAACACAAATTATTTTAGTAGTATCTATGAAAATGCCGAATCCAGATTTATTATTATTAGATAAGCAGTTAATATTTGCAGAATTTATGGGACTAAAAGCAACAATTGTTTTAAATAAAGTTGATTTGGAAGATAAAAAAGAAATAGATAAAATTTTTGAGTTATATAAAAATATAGGATATAGAGTAATACAAACAAATGCAAAAGAAGGAATAAATATAGAAGAAATAAGAGATTTACTTAATGGAGAAATTACTGCTTTTGCAGGAAATTCAGGAGTAGGAAAATCAACATTGATAAACTCAATATTTAAGCAAGAGCTAACACAAGAGGGAAATATTAGTGATAAAAATCAAAGAGGAAAAAATACTACAACAAGTACTACTTTATATAAATATAAAGAAAACTCATATATAGCAGATACACCTGGATTTTCAACTTATGAAATAAATGAAATACCAAAGGAAGATTTATGTCATTATTTTGTTGAGTTTATACCTTATTTAGAAAAATGTGAATTTCAAGGTTGTAGTCATATAAAAGAAGAAAACTGTGGAATAAAAAAAGCTTTAGAATCTGGCAAAATTTCTCCACAAAGATATGAAAACTATGTAAAAATTTATAATAATTTATCATAATGGTAAAAGTATTATATTGCTATCATAAATGTAAAATTAATAATGAGATAAGAGGTAATGAAAAATGGTAGAAGTATCAGTTTCAATATTAAATGTAAAAGATGACAAAGCAATTCAAACTTTATATAATTTAGAAACATCTGGAATAAGCTATTTTCATATAGATGTAATGGATGGAAAATTTGTTAAAAATGATACAACAAATAAAATGTTAGAATTTAGTGAATATTTAAATCAAATTTCAAATTTGCCATTAGATGTTCATTTAATGGTAGAAGATGTAGAAAGCTATATAAAAAGTTTTGCAATATTTGATCCAAATATAATAACATTTCATTTAGAAACAGCTAAAAATAAAGAAGAAGTATTTAAATGGATTAAATTGTTAAAAGAAAATAATATAAGAGTAGGTATTTCAATTAAGCCTGATACAAAAGTAGAAGAAATTTATGAATATTTACCATTTGTGCATTTAGTATTAATAATGACAGTTGAACCAGGAGAAGGGGGACAAAAGTTATTACCTAATACAATACAAAAAATAAAAGAGATAAAAAAATATATTGATGAGAATAACTTAGAAGTTGATATTGAAGCTGATGGAGGAATTAATATAGAAAATGCTGAAATTGTAAAAGAAGCAGGAGCAAATATATTAGTATCTGGAAGTGCAATTATTAATGCTACAGACTATAAAGAAGTTGTGAATAAATTGAAAGAATAAAAGGCATAAATGCCTTTTTCTTTTGTTGTATGAATGTTGAAAAAAGTGCAATAATATGTTATTATATTACAGAATTATTAATGATTTGAGAGGTAAGTATTTTGAATAAAAAATTTTTAATAATAACTTTAATACTAGTAATTGCAATAGGACTAGCAATTTGGACATCAACTAATAAAAAAGAAGTGGTTGAAGATGACAATTTAAAGATTGTAACATCATTTTATCCTATTTATATTATGACAGCAAATATAACAAGAGATATACCTGATGTGGAACTTTTAAATATGTCAGAAGCAAATGTTGGATGCTTGCATGATTATACAATATCTACTACAGATATGAAGAAAATAGAAAAAGCTAATATATATATTCAAAATGGATTAGGCTTAGAAAACTTTATGGACAAAATAATTTCAACATATCCAAATTTAAAAATAATAGACAGCAGTATAAATGTTTCTGATAAAATACAAGATGAAAATGAGATAAATCCTCATATTTGGACAAGCATAGAAAATTACACAAAACAAGTTGAAACAATATGCCAAAAATTGTGTAAATATGACAGTAAAAATGCTGAAAAATATAAAGCAAATTGCGAAAATTATTTACAAAAAATAAATCAAGAAAAACAAAAATATGAAAGTGAGCTTCAAAAATTAAATGGAGAAAAAGTCATTTGTTTAAATGAAGGACTAGAATATTTATTAAAGGAACTTAAAATGCAAGTAACACAAGTAGAAACAAATCATGAAGAAAGTACAATGTCAGCAGAAACACTAAAAAATTTGATTGAAAAGATGAAAAATGAAAACATAAAAATTATTGTAGTAGATAAAGATGACAATATAAAAAATGCTGAAACATTAGCAAATGAAACAGGAGCAAAAATATATAAACTAGATTCAGGACTAACAGGAGAAACAAATGACAATGCTTATATAGATAAATTAGAAGCAAATTTTTTAGTTTTAGATACAATGAAAAAATAAAGTGATTGAAAAATTTAGCAAAATAGGAGTAAAAAAATGAGTGGAAAAGGGGCATGTGGATTACACTGCACAAAAATAAATAACATAAGTGTAAAATTTGGAAAAGAACAAGTATTAAAAGATGTAAATATTCATGTGCATTGTGGAGAATTGACTGTAATAATAGGAAGAAATGGTGCAGGAAAATCTACACTATTAAAAGCTATTTTAGGGGAAGTGGAACATACAGGGAATATTAGCTTTGTTGATATGAAAGATAATATTGCAAAAAGAATAAAAATAGGGTATGTGCCACAAACTATAAATATAGAAAAACACATGCCAACAACAGTATATGACCTATTTGCATCATGCATTTGCCATATACCAGTATTTTTGAAAAAGGATAAAAAGATATATAGTGAAATAAAAGAACAGCTAAAAATATTTGGAGCAGAAAAGTTAATAGATAAAAGTATAGGAGACTTATCTGGTGGAGAATTACAAAGAGTATTACTTGCAATAGCAACAAAGCCAACACCAAATCTATTAATATTAGATGAACCAGTATCAGGAATTGACAAAAATGGAACAAGAGATTTTTATCAATTAGTAAATGAATTAAAAACAAAATATGATATGTCAATTTTACTTGTATCACATGATTTGGATTTAGTTAAAAAATATGCTGATAGAGTAATTTTATTAGACAAACAGGTTGTGAAAGAGGGAACACCACAAGAAGTATTTGAAAGCTTAGAATTTAAAAGCTATTTTGGAGAAATATAAGAGGAGAATATATAATGGGAGTAATATATAGTATATTAGAAGCACTAATACCATTTGAATTTATAGATTATGCATTTATGAAAAATGCACTAATTGCAATTATTTTAGTAACACCAGTATTTGCTATTTTGGGTACTATGATAGTAAACAACAAAATGGCATTTTTCTCAGATGCATTAGGACATTCAGCATTAACAGGAATTGCATTAGGAATGATTTTAGGAATATCAAATATGAATATTTCAATGATATTATTTGCTGTAGTATTTGCATTGTTATTAAACTATGTAAAAAATAAAACAAACTATGGAGCAGATACAATAATAAGTGTATTTTCATCAATAGCAATAGCACTAGGACTTGCAATGTTAGCACAAAGTGGAAACTTCAATAAATATTCAAGCTATTTAGTGGGAGATATATTAAGCATTAGTAATACAGAAATATTATACTTATTTTTAGCATTTATTGCTGTAATTGCATTTTGGTACTTTACATTTAATAAATTAAATGTAACAAGTATAAACACAACATTAGCAAGAAGTAGGGGAGTAAATACAAAAACAATTGATAATGTATTTGCAGTGTTAATAGCTATAATTGTAATGATTTCAATTAGATTTATTGGTATTTTATTAATAAATTCATTACTTATATTACCAGCAGCCTCTAGTAGAAATGTGGCAAGAAATATGAGAACATATCATTTGTTTGCTGTAATATTTTCATTATTTTCAGGAATCACAGGCTTAATTATTTCATATTATTGGAACATACCAACAGGTCCGATGATTGTACTAATATCAGGTTTGATATATTTCATAACATTTGGATTAAAAAAGAAAATAAAAGAATGACATTCTGTTTTTGCACAAAAAAAAGATATGTGTCATCACTCACATATCTATGTTGCTTAGATAACCAGTTTTTATTTAAGCTATTAATAGTATACTACTTTTGTTAGTATATGTCAATAATTTTAAAGTATTCTTATTATAATTCCAAGATTTTCTTAGCTCTTGCTACATCTTCAGGAGTAGCAGGAGAAACACCGTCAAGCTCATATTTTAATCCTAGTTCTTCCCACTTAAAACGACCTAAATCATGATAAGGAAGAATTTCAACTTTTTGAACAGAACTTAAACTATGTATAAAATCTTTTAATTTAAGTAAATCTTCTTCTTTATCTGTAATTCCAGGAACTAATACTTGTCTAATCCACATTGGTTTATTTATACTGCTTAAATATTCTGCAAAAGCCAATTCTTTTTTATTGGAAACACTAGTTAGATATTTACAAATATCATCATTTATACATTTTATATCTAATAAAAATAAATCTGCTAAATTAATTATTTGTTTTATTTTATCTGTTATATCAAAGTTTCCAGCGGTATCAATAGCTGTATGAATACCACCAGCTTTTAAAGCAGTTAATAGTTCTATTAAAAAATCTTGTTGAACTAATGGTTCTCCACCACTAATTGTAACACCACCGCCAGAAGGTACAAAATAACTTTTATATCTTTCAATTTTTGCTAATAATTCTGGAACAGTATATTCTATACCGCCACAAACATCCCAAGTATCTCTGTTTTGGCAAAACTTACACTGCAAATTGCATCCTTGCATGAAAATTATGAACCTTATACCAGGTCCGTCAACTGTTCCAAAAGATTCAAATGAGTGTATTCTACCTTTCATATTTCCTCCTAAAATTTATATTTAGTAGCATAAAAATATGTTTTCGCACCTGTCGCGCAGTTGAAGGAGTGAGCCAAGACCCGCATTTAGCTCGAAGGCTTGTCCACGAACGACGACAGCAAGACAGAAGAAAACATATTTTATGCACAAAAACTAAATTTTTTCATGTATTGTTCTGTGAATTACTTCTAATTGTTGTTCTCTAGTTAATTTTATAAAGTTAACAGCATATCCAGAAACACGAATTGTTAATTGCGAATATTTTTCAGGATGATCCATTGCATCAAGTAATAGATCTCTATCAAATACGTTAACATTTATATGATGTCCTGTTTGAACAAAGAAACCATCTAACATACTTACTAAGTTATTTGTTTTTGATTCTTCATCTTTTCCAAGAGTAGCTGGTGTAATAGAAAATGTATATGAAATACCATCTTCAGAATATTCATAAGGAAGTTTAGCAATTGTATTCATAACAGCTAAAGCTCCATTTATATCTCTACCATGTAATGGGTTTGCACCAGGTCCAAATGGTTCGCCGTCTCTTCTTCCATCAGGAGTATTACCAGTATTTTTACCATATACTACATTTGAAGTAATAGTTAAAATTGATAATGTAGCTCTTGAATTTTTGTAAGTATGATGTTTTTCTAATTTTTTCATAAATGATTTTACAATATTAACAGCAATCTCATCAACTCTATCATCATCATTTCCGTATTTAGGAAAATTACCTTCAACTTTATAATCAACAGCTAATCCAGTTTCATCTCTAATTACCTTAACTTTTGCATATTTTATTGCAGATAAAGAATCAGCAACAACTGATAAACCAGCTATACCACAAGCCATTGTTCTTAAAATGTCTCTTTCTTTATCATGTAAAGCCATTTCTAATGCTTCATAAGAATATTTGTCATGCATGTAATGAATCATATTTAAAGCTTTAATATATGTTTTAGCCAAATATTCCATCATATTATCAAATTTTCTCATAACTTCGTCATAATCTAAATATTCTGAAGTGATAGGGGCAAATTCTGGAGTAACTTGTTTTCCAGATTTTTCATCTTTACCACCATTAATAGCATATAGAAGTGCTTTTGCTAAGTTTGCTCTTGCACCAAAGAATTGCATTTGTTTACCAATTTTCATAGCTGATACACAGCATGCAATACCATAATCATCACCTAAAGTAACTCTCATTAAATCATCATTTTCATATTGAATAGATGAAGTTTTAATAGAAATATCAGCACAGAATTTTTTGAATCCTTCAGGTAAATTTTTAGACCATAATACAGTTAAGTTTGGCTCAGGAGCAGGTCCTAGGTTTATTAATGTGTGTAACATTCTAAAAGAGTTTTTAGTTACTAATGTTCTTCCATCAATACCCATACCACCAATACTTTCAGTTACCCAAACAGGGTCACCAGTAAATAGTGCATTATATTCAGGAGCTCTTAAGAAACGAACTAATCTTAATTTTATAACAAATTGATCAATTAACTCTTGAGCTTGTTCTTCTGTTAAAGTGCCATTTTTCATATCTCTTTCAATATATATATCTAAGAATGTAGATGTCCTACCTAAACTCATAGCAGCACCGTTTTGATCTTTAACAGCAGCTAAATATCCAAAATATAACCATTGAATAGCTTCTTTTGCATTTGAAGCAGGCTCAGAAATATCATATCCATAACTTGCAGCCATTGCTTTTAATTCGTTTAATGCAGCAATTTGATCATGCATTTCTTCTCTTTGACGAATTAATTCATCAGTCATTTCATCAGAATCTAATAAAGCAAATTCTTCTTGTTTTTCTTTAATTAAAACATCAACACCGTATAAGGCAACTCTTCTATAATCACCAATAATTCTTCCACGACCATATCCATCAGGTAGACCTGTGATTAAGTGAGAACTTCTAGCAGCTCTTATTTCTGGTGTGTATACAGCAAAAACACCATCATTATGTGTTCTTCTTAAGTTGTGATAAATGTATTCAATATTTTCATCAACTTTATAACCATAACTTTCGCAAGATTTTTCAACTATTCTAATACCACCATTTGGCATAATTGCTCTTTTTAATGGGGCATCTGTTTGAAGACCAACAATCTCTTCAAGCTCTTTATTTATATAGCCAGGAGCATAAGCATTTATTCCAGATGGAGTTTTAACATCAACGTCTAAAACATCTCCATTTTCTCTTTCTTTTGCATATAAGTCTGTAACATTGTTCCATAGCTTTTGAGTTTTTTCTGTTGCACCCTTTAAAAAGCTATCATCGCCCTCATAAGGTGTATAATTTGATTGAATGAAACCTCTAACATCTATTTCTTTTGTCCATTCACCTTGTTTATGAAATCCTTCCCATTGTTTAAATTCCATAAAAACCTCCTTGTATAAATAAAATTTATTGTATAGAAAAAATATAAATTTTTTCTTTTACGCGTGACAAAACTACTAATCTTGTAAAAAGATAGTAGTCAATTTATTATATTATAAAATAACATTTTTATCAACATATTTTTACATAAAATCCAAAAAATAATAATAAAAACAGTGTAATTATTTACACTGTTTAGTATTTGTTAAATAAATTAAATTATTCTTCTTCACTAATAACTTTAGCAATTTTGTAAATTAGTTTTTGTTTATCACTAGACACTGAATTTAAAATATTATTAAATTCAGAAGCAAGGTAGTTATCAGAATTGCTTGATACACCATTTAGTATAGAACCTTCAGAAACTCCTAAGATTTCACAAATCTGAGTTAATCTTTTTAGATTTATATGAGAGGTTCCTCTTTCAACTCTACTTAAAAATGCAACAGAAACGTCTATTTGTTCAGCTAGTTTTTCTTGAGTCATATTTTTATCAATTCTTGCTTTTTTTAATCTTTCGCCAATAATATTATAATCTAGTGCCATTATAAAATCTCCTCCATAACCTTATTTATATGTAATATATAGCATTTTATTAGCAAACTTAACAGATACCTAAGAGTAAAAATTAACAAGTAATTAAAAACCAGTATTAATAATATTATGAAAAGAAAATATAAAAACATACATTAAAAAATAATTTTTTTCTATTGTTTTATTTTTACTTATGTGCTAAAATACAAATGGCTTGAAAAAGTCTAAATGAATTTAATTATTTTGTAAATACTATTCCTTCTTGATATTGATATTAGAAAGGTTTTATATGTCAAAATATTAAATATCAAAATTAACAAGGAGGAAACTATAATGGCAGACAAAACTTTAACATGTAAAGATTGTGGTGCTGAATTTGTTTTCACAGAAGGTGAACAACAATTTTATGCTGAAAAAGGTTTTACAAATGAACCTCAAAGATGCCCAGAATGCAGAAAAGCAAAAAAAGCACAAAGAAGAAACAACACTTTAATAACTAATATAAAAATCTCCTAGAATACTAGGAGATTTTTTCATGACTATACTTTAATTTGGTTGCCATACCACCACGAATATGTCTTTCAGCTTTATTTTCATCTAATATTTCTCGTACTTGATGAGCTAGATTAGGGTTTATCTTAAGTAATCTTTCACTAACATCTTTATGAACAGTACTTTTGCTAACGCCAAATTTTTTAGCAGCACCTCTAACTGTATCTTTTGAATCTATAATATAGCGAGCTAAAGTAATAGCTCTTTCCTCAATTGAAACTCCAACCATAAAGAAAACCCCCATAAGAATACTTTTGTTTAATTGTATTCTTATATAGAGAGCATTATGAATAAAAATTTCTTAATAAAATTTTAATAAAATATTACTAGTTTTCTTAATAATCTAATGGTAAAATGTTCTTGTAAAATAATGAAAGGGAGATTTTTTAATATGGCAGAAACAATATTAAAATGCAAAGACCTACATAAAAAAATAGGTAAAAAAGAAATCTTAAAAGGGGTTTCTTTAGAGGTAAATGAAGGTGATATTTTAGGCTTTATAGGACCAAATGGAGCAGGAAAAACTACAACAATTAAACTAATATTAGGACTTCAAGGAATTACAAGTGGAGAGGTTAATATAAATGGATATGACATAAAAAAGGACTTTACTAAAGCTATAAGAAGAGTAGGAGCAATTATTGAAAACCCAGACTTGTATATGTATTTAACAGGATATGAAAACCTAAAACTAGTTGCAAATATGTATAAAGGCATTACAAAAGAAAGAATAATGGAGGTTGTAAAGCTAGTAAAATTAGAAAATCGTATAAATGATAAAGTATCTAAATATTCACTAGGAATGAGGCAAAGATTAGGCGTAGCACAAGCTATATTACACAAACCTAATTTATTAGTTTTAGATGAGCCAACAAATGGATTAGACCCAGAAGGCATAAAAGAAATGAGAGACTTATTAAAAAAACTTACAAAACAAGGAATGGCAATTTTTATTTCAAGTCATAATTTGGCTGAAATGGAAACTCTTTGTAATAAAGTTTGTATTATCCAAAATGGAGAAGTAGTTGAAACAAATGATATTTCGGCAATAAAGTCTACTGGTGAGGCACACTACAAAATTGTAGTAGATAACACAGAGAAAATAACTGAAATAATATCAGTACCAACTGAAATAAAGGAAAAAGATGAATTTACTATAATTGCTGAAAGAGAGCAAGTTCCAAATATAATAAAAATATTGATAGAAAACAATATTAAGGTGTATGAAGTCAATGAAGAAAAATTATCATTAGAAGATGCATTTTTGAAAAAGACAGGAGGTAATACAATTGATTAGTTTAATCCAAAATGAATTAAAGAAAATATTTAAAAAGAAAAGTTTATTAATTACTTTATTAGTTACACTTGCTTTTATCATTCTTACAAATGTTCTATATAAACTTGACTTTGGAAATTCGTACTATGATTACATAGAAGAAGAAATTAGTTTTTATAGAGAACAATTAAAAACTCTTGATCCCGAAAAAGATAAAGATATGTATGCACAATATAAAACTGAATTAGAAGTATACCAGTTAGTAAAAAAATATGGTGAAAAAAGTTGGCAGGCTCAAATAATACAATCAGAAATGAGAGGATGTATTACAGAGATAAATTATTTTACATATCAAGAAAAAAATAATGATGAATTAAAAGCGGTAAAAGCAAAACATGACGAATATGTAAAAAGACTAGATACAAATGACTGGAGATATTTTGCAGAAGAAGAACTAAAAGATAAAGAATCTAAAATAAAAGATGCAAAAGAAATGCAAGAAAAAACTACTAATAAATTAGAAATAAAAGAAATTCAAAATCAAATAAGAGGGCTAGAAATAAGCAGACAAATAGCTTCATGGAGACTAGAAAAAGATATTCCTTATGGAAATGATTATAAAAATGATTGTTTAAATAATTATAGAGTAGCAATGCAAAATATTAGAGATTATGAATTCGGAGAAATAGAACAAAATTATGATGCTAAGAAACAATATTATGAAGCAAAAGAAACAGCAGCAATAAATAAATATGATATTGAGAATGGAACTACAGTATGTGATAAAACCAATGCAAAAGGAATAATGTTAGATGTATTTGGCGAATATGAAATATTTTTAATTGTAATGTTCATGATGACAGCAGGAGTAATAGTAAGTGAGGAATTTAATAAAGGAACAATAAAATTACTTTTAATTAAACCATATAAAAGAAGTACAATTTTGGCTTCTAAATTTATAACCAGCATAATTGTTGCCATTATAGTTATACTACTAGTTCTTTTAATGCAATTTGTAGTAGGTGGGTTAATACAAGGATTTGATAGTTTTAAAAATCCAACTATAATTTATGACCACACAATAAATAATGTAAAACATATAAATACAATACAATATTTAGCTATGCAAGCACTAGGAAAGGCACCAATGTATATTTTACTTATGACTCTTGCATTTGCATTTAGCACAATATTTACAAACTCAGCATTAGCAATAACTATTTCATTGTTAGGATATATGGGAAGTTCAGTTATCAATATGCTAGCATTGAACTTAAAACTAAATTGGATTAAATATTTTGTTACACCAAACTGGAATTTAACAGAATATTTTTGGGGAGGAATACCAACATTTGAGGGAATAACATTACCATTTTCAATTGCAATAATAGTAATATATATGGTAATAATGCTAGTACCAACATTTATAATATTCCAAAAGAAGAATATAAAAAATATTTAAAATAAAAGGATGTAGTAAAATGCTACATCCTTTTTAAATTATTTAATCTTTCTAGCCTCTAGGTAATATCTCTTATCATAGCTGTGTCCCATTGAGAATGTTTTACGAGGTAAAGCACCATCAAGAATTACAGTTTTGAAAAGATCTGTTTTAGCCATAGGAGGTAGTAAGAAACCTATATTTCCTGGTTTGCTACCAAGTTCTTTAGTAACATCATCACCATGAATATAGTCGACTTTTCCACCATGTTCTTTAATATATGCATCAATAAACATTTGTAAAGAACCAACAGCTAAATTTGATTTTGGATTTTTAATGTATAAAGTTTCATTTTTTCCTTCATAAACATATTCAACTTTTTGTCCTTCACCAGGAGTTCTTGAAACATCATAATATTTTTCAAATTCTTCAATCATTTTTGCAGGTTCAACACCAAATACAACTCTGTGAATTGGTTCAAACTCTAATGCGTCACTATGTAAGTTAACAACTTCTACTAAAGCATATCTTGCAAGGCTATTTTTAGCTTCTTCCTCAGACATAGTTTTCTTTAAGTTTTCATAACAAGCTTTTGCAGTTGCTAAAGAGTGGTTACCATCTCCAACAGAGAATAATAAAACACCTTTATCTTTAACATTATATTTAGCTTCAAAATTATCTTTATCAGCAAGTTCTTCTAATCCTTTGAAAATTCCATCCATTAAGTTTTCTGGAACTTTATAACCTTTAACATGTCCACCATTTTGCATTAAATCAAAATCATAAACAACATCTTCGCTAGTTACTTTATCTGTTAAACCTTCAATAATTTCTTTTTTCTCATCATCAATTAAAAGCATAACATGAGGTAATTCTAAGCTAGCATTCTCTCTAACTCTTACTCTAGGTGGAATTCTTTCTAAAACAGTTCCCTCAGTTGCTCTAATTAAAGATTGAGAACCTTTTTCATAAGAATAATCTTCTAGGTCTACCATACCAATAAGACCTTTTCTTACTTTTCCATCTGCACCAGTTCTTTCTAAGTAAATTAAAGAATTATCTAAAGTTTTGAAAAAGTCAGTAGAAAGTAAATGGTCCATTTCTTTATTTATATTTGCAATTCTTTCTTGAACATTATCTTGTTCTAAATAAATTTCTGGTAAAGTGATTTTTAATGTTGAAGGAGCATCTCCAACAATATTTTCGACTTCTTTCCAATATTCAGGTTCTGAAGTGTATTGATCACAAGCTACAACTGCCCACTTTTCCATTTCTGTATTTTTGGGCAATAAAATATTTGCCTTCTTAAATGGTACGTTCATAAATTAATCCTCCTAACTAAGTTTTTATTATTCTCAAATTATATCACTAGAAAAAAAATTATACAAGTCTTTTGTTCAGAATCACATTTTTGCAAAATTCGACATAAAATATCATAACCCTATATGTATTGTATAGAAGGGAAGAAATGATATGAAGAAAATAAAAAAAGGAGATATTGTGGGAAGAATTTCCTATGGAAAAGATATATATTTTATAGTTGAGAGAATTTTAAAAACTCAGAGAGGAAATATAGCTATACTTAAACGGTTTAACAGTTAGAATTCAGGCAGATAGCAATGTGGATGATTTAGAATTAATAGAAAGTTCTCAAGTTGAAAGCCACTTGAGGGCAGTAGAGGAAGATGTTGCAAGAAGAATAAAAATGAGAGAACAATCATTAAAAAATAGTTTGGATATTAGAGAAAAAACAATAATTCATACAGGGAGAATTTTACACATAGATGGGGAAGGGAGTATAGTAAAAAATAAATGAAAAAATGTCTATCAATTATAAAAGTTTCTAAATGTGGCGTAATATTAATAAAATCAAAAATGGAAAAATTTGCAATTCTATAAAAAATATGATAATATGATGAAAAATAGAAAATTTATAGAATGAGAAAAAAGTATGAATAATGAGATTGAAATAGAAGGAATGGGAAAAATTAAATTTGAAAAATTAATAGATAACAATAAAAATTTGCAAGGGATTCCTATAAAAAACAGCAAGTATTTAAAAACGATTTCTTATAAAGAATTAAATAAATTGATAGACAACAATTATATATTTTTGCTATTGCCAAAGAGAAATAGGATAAGAATCTTTGAAACTATGCCAATTAATTTAATTAGCAAATATAGATATGATGTATTTATTAAATACTACTATGTACAAGCTTATATTACTAAAAATAGTTATGATTTAGCAAAAGAAATTTATTTAAACCATATAAAGAGCTTTAATAATTTTACAGAACCTGATGGCAGAAAAAATAGCCCAAAAGATTTTATCCGAAACTTTAATGATTTAATTGATAATATTAAATCTATCGGAATAGGTAAAACAATTATTCCAGTAACTAAAAATGGAGAGATTATAGATGGAGCACATAGATTATCGATAGCTTTATACTTAAATTTAAAAATACAGTTTGTAATATTTGATTTACTTGATGCAAATTATGGAAGAAGTTTTTTTGTGAGTCGAGGATTTGACTCAGAGTATGTTAAAATAATTGATAGTGAGGTTGTGAGAAAAATAAAATGAAGAAAGAAAACTATTCAAAGATTTTTATTATTTTATGTGCTATAAATATTTCTTGTCTACTAGTTTCAAATATAATTACTGTTAAGACTGTGAGTATATTAGGATTGATATTTACAGCGGGAGATATACTTTTTCCAATTACATATATTTTAAATGATGTATTTACAGAAGTCTATGGATTTAATAAATCAAAACTTATAATCTGGCTTTCATTTTTTTGCAATATATTAATGATTATAATTTTTAGAATTACAATTTTATTGCCAGCAAGTGAAACATTTGAGATACAAGATGAGTTGGTAAATGTTTTGGGAAGTACACCACGAATTTTAGTTGCATCTTTTATTTCATTTTTGGTTGGAAATTTTGCAAACTCAATAGTAATGTCAAAAATGAAGGTAAAGACTAAAGGAAAATATCTAGCATTAAGAACTATTGGATCTACTTTAATAGGAGAGGGATTAGATACAATTATATTTATACCAACTGTATTTATAGGAAGTTTAGATTTGAAAACAATTTTATTTTTAATTATTGATACCTATGTTTTAAAAGTATTATTAGAGGTTATTTTAACACCTGTTACATATAAAGTTGTTGGATTTATTAAAAAGAAAGAAAATATAGATACTTTTGATAATGAACAAAAATATAAAATTTTTTAGAAAGGAACATTCTTATGAAAATTTATTATGCAGCACCATTATTTAATGATATGGAATTAAAGAAAAATGCAGAAATGAAACAATGGCTAGAAAACAGAGGCTATGAGGTGTATTTACCACAAGATGAATCAGGACTAGCATATGACATGATAAATGACAGTAATAAATTAGAAATTAATAAAAAAATATTTGAAGGTGATGTAGAATGTATAAAAAAGTCTGACTTATTGATTTTTGATTTAAATGGAAGAGTACCAGACGAAGGAGGTTGCGTAGAATTAGGAATGGCTTATGCTTGGGGGATAAAGTCAATTGGATTTAAAACAGATACAAGGGCCTTAGATTACACAGGAGATGATAATTTAATGATAGAAGGATGTATGAATTTTAAAATAGCAAGAAACCTAGAAGAATTAGAGAAAATGTTAAAAGAAATTTAGGAGCATAGAATGGGGAGAATAATTGTAATTGATGGAACATCAAATGCTGGAAAAACAACATTGTGTGAAAATATAGAAAGAAATATTCGAAATATTGCTATTATTCCAGGGGCAAGTTTGTTTGCAAAAATTCATCATGAAAAATATCCGGAAATTCCAGGTATTCCTAGAAACGCAAAAGAGGAAAAAGAAAATCAAAAATTCTTTTTTAAATTGGAGTTAGATAGATTAATAGAAGCAAATAAATTAGCTAAACAAGGCAAAGATATTTTTATGGATAGAGGTATATTAGAAATTCTATCTGTAGCGTATTCTTTTGAATACATAAAAAGATGGGATGGAATTTATGAAAATGCAGAGAAACTATATAAAAAATTTATTGCAATAACAAGCAAAAATGGAATAAGGCTGCCAGATGAATATATTTGGTTACAAGCAAATAGTGAGGAAATAGTGAGAAGAAATAAAACTAGGCAAATTAAAAGAGGACAAAAATTATCTGAAAATGATTGGATAGAAACTAGTTTAATAAATAGGCAAATAGAATTTTTTAGTAAATTATGTATTCCAGCAAATAGAGATAAAATACACTTGATAGATACTAATTATATGACTGAACAAGATGTTTTAGAAAGTGTTTACCAGTTATTAAAATTGGAAGACAGAGAAATGGAGAGAGATGATGATTGATTTACATTCACATACAACAAATTCAGATGGAACATGGACTACAAAAGAATTATTAACTAAAGCTGAAGAATTAGGATTAGAATTTTTTTCTATAACAGATCATGATACTGCAAAATCATATATTGAAATTGAAAATAATAAAGAATTAAAAAATATTTTTAAAGGAAAACTTATTAGAGGAGCGGAGTTAAATTGTACATTTGATGGAATAAAAATTGAAGTGTTAGCATATAATTTTGATTTATATCCTATTCAAGAATGGCTAGAAAATTATTATACACCAGAAAAAAATAAAAATAGGTTGATAGAAGAATTCAAAGATTTAGTAAAGATTTGTAATAAAAAAGGTATAAAAATAGAAAAAGATTTAAAATATAATCCAGACACAGAATATCCTGTAGATATTATTTATTATAGTATAATTAAATTTGAAGAAAACAAGAAATTTTTTACAGAAGAACAATGGAAAGATAAAAAAATATTTTTTAGAACTTGCACAGTAGATAAAAATTTTCCATTATACAGAGATTTTAGTAAGCAAATGCCAACACTAGAATTTTTTAACCAGTTTATTCATGAACACAGTGGAAAGATATTTTTAGCACATTTATATAAATATCAATTAGATGACCATATTTCATATCTTAATAAGATGATTGATAGAAATTTGTTAGATGGAGTAGAGGTTTATCATAGCTCATTTACAGACAAACAGATTGAAACTCTTGAGAAATATTGTATGCATAGAGGGTTATTAATGTCTGGTGGTTCAGATTGCCATGGCGAAAAAAAGAAGGACAGAAAGTTAGGTATGGGATATGGCAATTTAAATATTAATAAAGAAATAATACAAAATTGGGGAATATAATAAAAAGTATATACTAAAGAAAGATAAATAGATGTCAAATATTATCATCTATTTATCTTTCTGTTTTAATTTTTTCTTTTAAGAATAAAGAATATAGTGGACCAATTCCAGTAAATAAGACAGCTAAACATATTGAAAAGTAATCCTTAATATATTTAAAAAATCTTTTTCTATTTATTACAATTAAATTTAATAAATAATTTGTAAAAACAAAAATCAAATAAGTACACATTGCTAATGATAAAGAAATATAATTTCTTGTCATTATAGGATATATAAATGTATAAATTAAAAACATTGGCATAAGCATCCAAATGATAGATGCTCGCAATTCGTGACATAGCCAAATAAATCCATTTAGGGAGATTTTATAATGTTTTTTTATATCTTTTAAAATACTTAAATGGTGAGATGATGTTTTAAACCATACAGCATTTTGAATAATTTGAACCTTTAACTTATCTGGATTTTCAGCATTATCTAAGGAACTTAAAGATAATATTTTTTCGCTACTATTATGTATTAACCCTGTAAGATATATGTCTTCACACCAAAAATTAGAGTTAAAGCCGTTGATACTCGTAATGTAATCTGCTCTAATAGTTAATCCATGTCCAACTACATGAGAATAAAGCAGAGGAGAAACATTAGTATTTATTAAACCATTTCTAAATTCAAATGCAGTTTGATATATAGAAAAACCTTTCATTATAAAGTTTTGAGAATAGTAATTAAGGAAATAATTACTATATTGTTGAATTATTTTTGGAAAATGATTTTGTTTAATTTTATTGGAAAGCTCTATAAAAGTTGAATTATCAGGATGACTATCAGCATTATAAACTGAAAAGTAAATTTTATCTGTTGATAAGGTTCGCTCTTTTAATATTTCAAGAATACCATAGTTTAATTGATCAGCCATTATTCCAGATATTTTAGGGTAATTTAGTATATGAAAGTGTGGCTCATTGAAAATTTCTAAACCTAATAAATACTCATAGGTAGTTTGAACTGAAATATTTTCAGTTTTTTCTTTTTCAGTTGTAATAATATAAATATCAATGTTCTCTATACCAGTGATAATCTTTTTAAAATGTTCTAAAGTTTTCTTTATTACGTTTATTTCTTTATAACAAGGAATTAAAACATTTATATGAAATTTATTACATTGCGAATTTGAAAGTTCTGAATTTGGCTTATATTTAATTTTGCACACTAAAAATTTAAGTAAATTAAAAAATATAGTTAATAATTCTATAAATACTATAATATAAAATAAGTTCAAAATAATACCTCTATTTAATTAATATAATAAATTATAATGTGAATAAAAGAAAAAATCAATGTAAAAAATCAAATAGTAGCAAAAAAGTGAGTTTTGCAATAATGCAAGATGACTCCTTCATTTATGCTAAGATCATAAATCTCCAATAAATTCATAATATTAAAATATAATTAATTAATTTGGAGAGAAAGATATGCATAAAGATAATATAGTTTTTATTTATGATGAAACAGGAGAAAGTCTTGAAGATAAAATACTGAAGATATTCAAAAAATATTTAGAAGAAGTAATGCAATAAATAAAAAAATATATGAGGAGAAATAGATATGCCAAATTTAAATGTTGCAGCATATATAAGACTTTCAAAGGAAGATGAAAAAGAGGGAGAAAGTGAGAGTATAATTAATCAAAAAGAATTAATAAAAAAATATATAGAAGAAAATAAACTAGGAAAATGTAAATATTTTGTTGATGATGGATATAGTGGTGGAAATTTTGAAAGACCGCAGTTTAAAGAATTAATAAAAGAAATAGAAAAAGGAAATATAAGTACTGTTATTACAAAAGATACATCAAGATTAGGTAGGGATTTTATAGAAACAAGCCACTATATGTTTAAATATTTTCCAGAACATAATATTAGGTATATTGCAATATTAGAAAATTTTGATACTTCGAACCCAAATGGAGTGGAAGATATGATTCCATTTCAAACAATAATAAATGATTGGTATTTAAAGGATATTTCAAAAAAAATAAAAAGTGTAAGGCAAAACAAAATGAGACAAGGATTATATATGGGAAGTACAGTGCCTTATGGTTATAAAAGATCTAAAAATAATAATTGTAAATTTGAAGTGGATAAATATTCTAGCAGGATTGTAAAGAGGATATTTAAGATGAGATTAGAAGGAATGACACCTACTATGATTGCAAGAAAATTATCAGATGAAAAAATAGATCCACCATCAATATATAGTGGTAAAAACATTAAGAAAACATATACAACCTATTTATGGGGGCTTTCTACAATAAATCAAATACTCCAAAATCAAATATATATAGGAAATCTTGTGCAAAGGAAATTTGACAAAGTTAATTATAAAAGTAAAAAGAAAGTAAAAATAGATGAAGAAGATTGGATTATTGTAGAAAACTTTGTAGAACCAATAATAAATAAAAAAGACTTTAAAGCAGTTCAAGAAATGAAAGTTAAAAATATAGGTAGATGCCAGAAAAAGTATGATTATCTGCTAAAAGGTCTAGTTGTGTGTGGCGATTGTGGAAAAAAAATGACGGTTAGAAGGAGACAGAGTAAGGGAAAAGACAAAGGAGACAGCTACGAAAACTATTATTGCTGTTCAAATAATATTAGATATAGAAATGGAGTTTGCAGCCTGCATTATTTTAATGAGCAAAAATTAAATGATTTAATTTTTGAGCATTTAAGAGATTCTCTAAATAAATATGCAAATAAAGAAAGAATGATAGAGATAGGAGAGAAACAGTTTAATAATCTAAACAAGCAAGAAGACTTTAAAAAGGAAAAAGAATATTATGAGAATAAAATTAAAAATATAAAAGTAGCATTGAAAAATATATACTTAGATAAGGTAAACTCAATAATTTCTGATGAAGAATTTATACAGTTTAAAATGCAATTAGAAGATGATAAAAATAAATATCGTGAAAAAATAAAAGATATAGAAGAAAAATTGAAACAAGATAAACAACCGAAAAATTCAGATTATATAGAAAATATAATTAAAAAATTTTTAGACTTTAAAAATCCAAGCAAGCAGATTTTAATGGAACTAATAAAAAGAGTTGAAATTATGGATAATAAGAAAATAAAGGTGTATTTGAATTTTAATATAGATTGCGAGGAATAGAATGAACTGTGCTTATATTAGGTTATCAGAAGAAGATATAAATAAATCTAAAGATTTTTCAGAAAGTATAATAAACCAAATTGAATTAATTGAAGAATATGCAAGAAGGAACAATATACATATAGATAAAAAATACATAGATGAAGGCTATTCAGGAATTAATTTTTGTAGACCAGCATTTGAAAAAATGTTAAAAGAAATAGAACAAAATAATATTGAAACAATCATCACAAAAGACTTTTCAAGACTAGGTAGAGAATTTATTGAAACAGGTTTTTATATTACTCGATTTTTTCCAGAACACAGTATAAGATACATTGCTATAAATGAAGATTATGATAGTATTAATAAAAACAATGATGCCAAAGAAATGATGGTAGGAATCAAAGGCATTATAAATGATCGTTATATTAAAGATACATCAAGAAAAATAAAAGCAGTTAAGAAACAAAAATCTGAAGATGGATATTATATGGGATTTATAGCACCTTATGGGTATAAAAAGATAAGACTACCAGATGGAAAAATAACATTAAAAGAAGATGATAATGTTAGCAATATTGTAAGACTTATTTTTCAGAAAATAATAGAAGGAATGAGTAGAAAAGATATTGCAGAATTATTGAATTCTTTAAATATACCATCACCAATGCAATATATGGAAATGACAAAATCAAGAGGGAAAAACTACTATGATAAATGGACTGCCGGGATAATATATAGAATTATTAGAAATAGAACTTATACTGGAAACACTTATAAAAGGAAATCAACAAAGGAAGATTATAGACAAAAAAAGCGAGATTATATAAGAATAAGAGATAGAGAAATCATACCTAATACGCATCCTGTGATTATTAATGAAGAAACATTTGAAAAAGCAAATTCTATGTTAAGAACTAATACCAAAATAAATAGATTAAAGGATTATAAAGGACATTTGGATGGATTAGTTAGATGTGGAGAATGTGGGAAAATAATGAATGTTAGTGGTAGGCAGAAAGAAAGTGAAAGAATAGTATACCATTTTTATTGTACTGATGGCAGAAATAAACATAAAGAATGTACTAATACAAAAGCTATTTTTACCAATAAATTAGAAGATATTGTATATAAATATTTAAGTGCTGCAATTAAAAATATAACAGAAGAAAAAATTATTGAAGAATCTAATAAATTTATAACGAATAAGCGAAAAATGAAAAACGAAATTGAAATGTTAAAAAAAGAAATTGAAATAAAGAAAACTAATATTAAAAATTTATATTTACAAAAAGTTAATAATCAAATAACAATAGAAATTTTTACACAAAAGAGAAATGAAATTAATGAACAAATAAAAGAAAGAGAAAAAAGAATCTCACAAATATCAGAGTATATTGATGAGGAAATTCAAAAACAAGAAATCAGAGAACAATTTAAAAAGTTTAAAAATGAAAACAATTTAATGAAATATATACATGACTTAGTTAAGTCAATCAACTTTTATAAAGATGGAAAGATTGAGATTATGCTTAGTTTTGGAAAATAAAGTTCTGTTTAGAAACTTTATAAAAAAGTATACAAAACTAATATCCGCAGATGGTGATAAGAAATATAGTGAAAAATCAAATATATATTATAAAAAGGTTGGCTTAAATGCTATTGTGAAAAATATTCCTGAAAGAAATCAACCAATTTTTGTTGGAGCATTAGTAAAAAAGTATAAGCCAGAAATATTAGTAATAACTGGTCATGATGGAATGATAAAAAAAGGTAAAGATTTTACTGATATATACAATTATAGAAACTCAGGATATTTTATAAAAGCAGTAGAAGAAGCAAGAAAAAATAGCATTAGAGATGATTTAGTGATATTTGCAGGAGCTTGTCAGAGTTATTATGAAGGAATAATAATGGCTGGAGCAAATTTTGCTTCATCGCCAGCACGTATATTAATTGATTTTATGGATCCAATAATTGTTGCAGAAAAAGTCGCTATTACTGATGAAAAAAAGTTTGTGACAATAAAAGATATTGAAGATGAGTTACGTGATGGTCAAAGAGGAGTTAGCCGGAACAGGTGGTAAGGGAAAAAAGAAATTACTTACCATTTAAAATTATATATAATATAAGCAGGTAACTAAAATGTAATATAAACGTAACATAAATGTAATATAAGACTCGTTACTGCTGAAAATACTAAAACAAACAATACTAATACGAACAAACCTTCTTTGACAAATTCGACTAAAAATGATAAGATTTGCCCATCTTAATGAAGTAGGTGATGATATGATTTGTCCAAATGATATTACTAATTTAAAAACTGACATTAATGAAATGATAGGACAAAAGATAATGGTCAAAGGGTCACTTGGTAGAAGCAAGACTTTTGAAAAAGAAGGTACAATAGAAAAAGCCTATCCTAATATTTTTGTTATAAAATATGAAGAGGAAAATAGAAATGTTACTTATAGTTACACAGATGTTTTAACAAGAACTGTTGAAGTAGATGTGTTTGATGGAAGTGGATATAGTCCATTAATACCACCAGTAACTGAAGTGAAAAAACAAAAAAATTTAGCATAATAATATAAACTATAATAAAAAAATTCCTAATTTTAGGAATTTTTTTTTGACCTTGTCAATATATATTAATAAAACAAATAGGAGGGATTGAAAATGGCTATTGAAACAGAAAAAGACAATCTAATTCTAAATCAAATTATAGAGCAAAAAAGAGAAAGTTTTATGGTAGAAGAAGATTGTATTGTTCCTGATGTGAAACCGGATATATTAAATATTATTAGTAATAGTGGGATTGTTTGCATTTATAAAAAAGATATTATGGATGGCAAAATTAGGCTGGATGGTTGTGTAAATACATATATTATGTATTTGGCAGATACAGAAGAAAATCAGGTTAGAAGTTTGAATACTAATATAGATTTTACTCAAACAATAGATTTAGATAAAGTAAAGAGTGATATGAATTTAGATGCTGATGTAACTTTAAAAGGATTAGAAGCTCATGTACTAAATGGAAGAAAAATACATGTGAAAGCGATTTTAGATGTGGATGCTAAAATATCTTCTAATGAAAATGTAGAGTATGTAAAAGAAATAAACAATTTAAAAGATATACAGTGCTTAAATAGAGAATTTCAAATTAGTTCTTTAGTAGGAAAACGGAAATACTAAAGTATATGCAAAAGATACTATAAATATAGATGAAGCAGATAATTTAGTCGAAATAATGAAAACAGATTTAAGAATAACAAATCGTGATACAAAAATAAGCTATAATAAGGTTCTAATAAAATCTGATTTACAAGTGAAAATAATATATTTAACTGAAGAAAATCGTATTAATATGAAAGAGGCAACAATTCCAATAGTTGGATTTGTAGACTTGCCTAATATTAGCGAAGAACATAATTGTAATGTAAAATATGAAATGAAAAATGTTATTATAAAACCAAATAATGTAGAAGAACATTCAATATATATAGAAGCGGAAATAGATGTTTACTGTGAGGCGTATGAGAATAGAAACTTACAAATGATTCAAGATTTATATAGTCCAACTAGAAGTTTGAATTTTAGACAAAAACAAGTAAAAGTTATGCAAAATCAAGAATTAAAAAAACAAGTATGTAATGTTAGAGAAAAACAAGTTATACCAGAAATAGGATCACATCAAATATATGATGTAGAGGTAACACCTATTATTGAAGGGCAGACAATACTAAATAATAGAATTGTATATGATGGCGATATAAAATTGAATTTTATATTTGAAGGAACTGGAGGAATTAATACAAAAGAAATAAGCGTACCATTTAGTTTTACGATGGACTTTGATGGAATAAATACAGATAGAAACATAGATACAGTAATTGAAATAGAATCACAAAATTTTATTGTAATGCCAGATGAGAGTATAGACATAAGGATAGATTTAGGATTTACAGCAATTAGTGGAAGAGATGGTTCGATTGCAATTATAGATGATGTGACTGAAGAAGAAAATAGAGAATTAAGTAAGTATAGCATGGTTATATATTTTGTAAAACCAAATGATACAATTTGGAATATTGCTAAAAGATTTGGAAGTACAGTAGATGATATAGTTAGGGTAAATGGAATAGAAAATCCTGAAAATATACAAGTTGGAAAACAATTATTTATTCCTAGATATCATGAATGATAAAATTTATTCTAGAAGCAGAATTAGACTTCCTAAAATTGAACTAAAAAATAAAGAAAATAATAGAAATACAATAAAAATATTAAAAATTATTGTTATTTTAGGAATTGCAATTAATTTTGCATACTTTAGTTTAAAAGGAATAAAACCAATAATGGAAAAAAACTGTATAAGTATTGCAAAATCTGTTGCAACAAAAGTTTCAAATATAAAAGCTACTGAGGTAATGGCAAAATATGAATATGATGATATATTAAATATTATTAAAGATGAAAATGGAAATATAAAAATGGTGGGGACTAATATTTTTACAGTAAATAAAATAATATCAGATATACCTGTATATATGCAAGAAGAGTTTGAAAGGGAAGAAAACAGTACATTCAAAATTCCAATTGGAAGTTTTTTTGGAAGTAAATTATTTTCTGGGAGAGGACCAAAAGTAAACATCAAGATGCAAATAGTAGGGGATTTAGATACTGATTTAAGATCAGAATTCACATCTGCAGGAATTAACCAAACATTACATAGAATTTATTTAGAAATAAAATGTAATGTAGTAATATTAACACCATTTGAAACAATTGAGCAAAAAATATCAAATCAAGTTTTATTAGCTGAAGGGGTGATAGTAGGGGAAATTCCTAATTCATATTATAACTTAGAAGGAATATCAAAAGATAATGCAATTGATATAATAAAATAATTTTTTGTGCCATCAGGGACGGAGAATATTGGCACACTTGACTAGCAATGAAGAAAAATGAAATTAAATTTTAAAATGTGCCAATATTCTCCGTCCCTGATGGCACATATTGAAGCAGGATTTTAAAGATTCTAAACTTTATTTAAGATAAAAAAGAAACCCTATATTTCCAATGGAAAATAGGGTTTTTATTTGTAAATTATCTTTTACTAAATTGTGGAGCTTTTCTAGCTTTTTTAAGACCGTATTTTTTTCTTTCCTTCATACGAGGATCTCTTGTTAAGAATCCTGCAGATTTTAGAGTTGGTCTATATTCACTGTTAGCTTCATTTAATGCTCTTGCTATACCATGACGAATAGCTCCTGCTTGACCAGTAAATCCACCACCAATTACTTTACAAATAACATCATATTTGTCTAATGTGTTAGTTGCAACTAATGGTTGTTTTACTATAACTTTTAATACCTCTGTTCCAAAGTATTCATCTAAAGTTTTATCATTTACAGTAATGTTTCCTTTACCTTCAACTAGTCTAACTCTAGCAATTGATTTTTTTCTTCTTCCTGTTCCTAGGAATACAATTTTATCAGATTTTTTAGCCATTTTATTTTACCTCCCAAACTTCAGGTTTTTGAGCGATATTTTCATGCTCGCTACCAGCATATACTCTTAATTTTTTAGCCATTTGTCTACCAAGTCTTGTATGAGGAAGCATACCTTCAACAGCATGTGTCATCATTTTTTCAGGACTTTTTGCTAGTAAATCTCTAGCTGTAGTTTCTTTCATTCCACCAATATATCCTGAATGGCTTCTATAAATTTTTTGATCTAATTTTCTTCCTGTTAAAACAACTTTTTCACAGTTAATAATAATAACGTGATCACCAACATCAATGTTAGGTGTATAAGTTGGTTTGTGTTTTCCTCTTAATAATTTAGCAGCTTCTGCAGCAACTCTACCTAATGGCTTTTTAGCTGCATCAATAATATACCATTTGCTTTCAATTTCACTTTTTTTAATACTATAGGTTGTATTATTCATGGTAATCATATCCTCCATTTCAAATTCAAATATCTATATGAAATTATTTTTTCGGCTACCGGGGAGAAGCTTCTAAAATAATAACAATCATAAACATGCTTAATTATTTTAATACAAAAACATAAAAAAGTCAAGCAAATTGTAAAAAATAGTTGACAAACAAATAAAATATATGCTATACTTATAAACGTAAATAAAAGAAGCAATCCATGCTCACCTTAAGCAGAGGCAAAAAGGTAAATATTCTATACTTATTATTGGGTATTTTTGTGTGTGGATTGATTTTTAAATCAATCTTTTTTTGATTTAATTTTATGGAGGTGTTTTATTATAAAACAAGATTTACCAATTAATGAACAAATTAGAGCAAGTAAAGTACAATTAATTGATGAAAATGGAGAAAAGAAAGGTGTAGTAAGTCTTAATGAAGCTTTAGATATGGCTTTTGAAAAGAAATTAGACTTAGTTATGGTTTCTCCAAATCCAGAAATGCCAGTTTGTAAAATTATGAATTATGGCAAGTACAAATTTGAACAAGCTAAAAGAGAAAAAGAAGCTCGTAAAAAACAAAAAAGTTTTGAAGTAAAAGAAATTCGTATCACACCAAACATTGATACACATGATTTCGAATTCAAAGCTAAAAATGCAAGAAAATTTCTAGAAGATGGAAACAAAGTAAAAATCACATTAAAATTCAGAGGAAGAGAAATGAACTATATTAAATTAGGAGAAGAAGTTCTTCAAAAGTTTATAGATGATTTATCAGATATTTCTATTCCAGAAAAGAAACCACTTTTGGAAGGTAAAAACATGTTTATTATATTAGCTAAAAAAGCTGATAAGTAATATATACAAAGCAAAATTTAAAGGAGGAATAAATTATGCCAAAACTAAAAACAAACAAAGCAGCTAAAAAGAGATATTCTTACACAGCTACTGGAAAAGTTAAAAGAACAAAGGCTAATAAAAGACATATTTTAGCAAGAAAAACAAGTAGAGCAAAATCTAGAGGAAAAGTACAAGATGCTTATGCAGATAAAACATGCGAAGCAGGAATCAAAAAAATGTTACCATACGGAAACTAAAAAGAGAATGAGGAAGGTGAATTAAAATGGCAAGAGTAAAAACAGCAATAATTACTCGTAAAAAACATAAAAAAATATTAAAAAGAGCAAAAGGATATTATGGTGCAAAACACTATAGATTTAGAATGGCTAAACAAGCTGTTATGAAATCTGGAAACTATGCTTATGTAGGAAGAAAAGACAAAAAGAGTAATTTTAGAAAATTATGGATAGCAAGAATTAATGCAGCAGCTAGAATGAATGGAACAACATATAGCAAATTAGTTGCAGGACTAAAAAAGGCAAATGTTGTTGTTAACAGAAAAATGTTAGCTGAACTTGCAGTAACAGATCCAAAAGCATTTACTGAAATAGTAAAAGTAGCTGAAAAAGCAAGCAAATAATAAGATGTATATAAAAGAACAGAACCCAGAAAGTGTTTTAACTTTTGGGTTCTGTTTAATTGTATATTCTATTAAGAATGTACTGTCATGCTTTAAACTTGTAGAAATCAACAAGAAACTGATCTGCATCTTCAGAAGAGTCGAAGTTAATACTGAAGGTTAAGTAACACATATCTTCATCAGCACTAACTTGAATACCTACTACTTTACTCTTTGTGAGATTAGAAATAATTATGGAATCTGAAAAAAGAGAAGCAATAGTCTCGGATAGCGACAACAGCGAACTTTGACTACCTTGCATTGAAGTGAAGGAAATCGTTGTTTCAGAACTTTTGGAAGCTTCCCATTCATTATTTAGATGGAATGAATTAGGATATTGAGAGATAACGTAATTGATAAATTCATTTGCAACTTTTGCATTCTTAAATTTTACAATTAGTACGTTTTCTCCCATAGCTATAGAAAGTTGCTGTCCATTGAATTGCTGGATGATGTTTTGAACTTTAGTTTTTATAGTGCAACCAAATTCAAGCCGTACAAGATTTTTGTCGATTTCATATAACCAATTATAAATATTGCTCACTTAAAGCACCTCCTACAAAATTTGCATAATTATAACATCAATAAAATAAAAAAACAATATAAATCCACCAAAAAATAACAAAACGTAATTGCATTATGTTGACAATAGCTTGAGAAGATGGTAAAATTTGAATATGACAGTAAATACTTTTTTAATTCCTTTAACAAATGGAGGAGGTAGAATCATGAAGAAGGACATTAGATTTTTGGTCACCAATAGTTGCAACTATGGTTGCTACTTTTGCCACGCAGAAGGAGTAAGCGGAACATTAGGAAAACATGAACTGACAGTAGATAATTACATTACTCTCTATACTCTCTATTCTGAGCTTGAAGGCTGGAATGGTGTTACTCTGTCTGGAGGAGAACCGTTCTTGTTTCGGGACATCGACGAGTTGCTCAAACGCCTTTATGAGGCAGGAGCGCAGGTAACTGTAGTAACAAACGGAGCATTGCTTGACCGGCATCTTCCGGCTATCAAGTACATCAAAAGAATCAATGTTTCTATTCACACTACAGACCCTCAAATGTATGGGACAATCATCGGAAGAGACGGGGAAAAACTGTATGCAGTTGAAAATAACTTGCAGACGGTAAGAGCACTCTATCCTGAATTGGAAATCAGGTTGAATGCTACACCTTGCTTACAAAACGGTTGGAGCATTGACGAATTCAAAAATTTGATTTCGTATGCTAAGCTGATCGAAGCAACTGTAAAGTGTACAGAACTTTTTCCGTACAACCAGCAGGACTGTGTTAGAATCGAAACACTGAAACAGCAGGTACAAGAATTGGGCTATACCTATATTCCTACAGATGACAGAACAGAGTGCTATGAAAATGAAGGACACAGAGTCTTTCTGACACAGTGTACGTGTTCTAAGGCTGTTGAAACAGATTCGCCGATTGAATGCTGCAGGCAAACACACGATTTGTACGTAAACCATGATGCGCGATTTCCTCTTTGTAGAATCAGCAATGATGCTATTGATTTTTGGGAGGAAATTGTAACAAACGATTTGGAGTTTTTGCTGCTTAAGATGAAACTGGCACAACGAAAGTTGTCTAGCGAGTCTTGCAACAAACAACTGAGAAGTATTTACTTCTAAAATCTATTCTAAAATCTAATGGATTTCAAGCAAAATATTTTCTAAATATTTTGCTTGAAACTTTATTTAATGTAATCTATAATTGTATATATAAAATTTAATAGGAGTTTATTCAAATGGAATTAGAAAATGAAGAAATAAAAAAATATTTACAAATCTTATCAAAGGAATTTCCAGCTTTTTTAATAGAATATGCTAATGTGCCAGAAATGCAGAGATTAAAAGGAATAAGTATGGTATCAGCATGTGAATACACTAAATTGATTCCATATAAATTTTTCCATACTAGATATGAACATAGTTTAGGAGTTGCACTAATTGTTTGGCACTTTACTAAGGATAAAAAACAAGCAATAGCAGGTCTATATCACGATATAGCAACACCATCTTTCAGCCATGTTGTAGATTATTTACATGGAGATTATGAAAAACAAGAATCAACAGAAGAGCTTACAGAAACAATTATAAAAAATTCAAAAGACATAATGAAACTATTAAATAGAGATAATATAAAATTGGAAGAAGTGATAGATTATCATATATATCCAATTGCAGATAATGATAGTCCAAAATTATCTGCAGATAGATTAGAGTATACACTAAGTGATGGTCTAGTAACACAAGATGCCTTTACTTTAGAGTCTATTGATAGAATATATAACAACATAAAAATATTAAAAAATGAGCAAGGCGAAGATGAAATTGGATTTGAAAATCTAGATATAGCAGAAGAATATTTAAGAAGATCAAGCATAATGTGGCATTTGTTTTGTGGAAATAGTGAAAACAATATGATTATGCAATTTTGGACAGATATATTAAGAAAAATGGCAAAAGAAAACTATATTACAGAAGAAGATTTATACTTGTATTCAGAAAAAGAAATAGTTGATAAAATAAGAAATTGTCCTAATAAAAAAATAAGAGACGCTTTTGAAATTTTTTCAAATAGTACACAAGTTGGAAGAAGCGATACAGAAGTTAAAGATAAATATTGTATATCAATAAAAGTTAAGAAAAGATATACAAATCCATTAGTAGTATGTGAGGATGGACAGGCAAGGAGAATAAGTGATATTTCACAAATAGGAAAAGAATTGATAGAGGACATAAAACACTATGAAGACAGCAAATATGCATACCTAAATATAGATTTATAAATTAACAAATGAAGTTGTAATATAATAATTAAATTTCAGGAGGTTAATATGAAAATTGCCATAGAAGGAATGGACGGAGTTGGAAAGAGTACAATAGCCAAAGAACTTGCAAAAAGAAATGAATTTACATATATAGGTGATGCAATACATAAAGTATTTGACGCTACAGATAAGGAAAGTGAATATTACAAAATCTTTAAAAGAAGAGAAAATCAGTTGTTTTTTGAGAGCGGAAATGATATTTTAAGAGCTTGGTTATGTTCGCTTGGAAATATATATACAGCGACCCAAGTAAAAGATAAGAATATAGTTGTAGATAGACATATATTGTCAAACTTTCAACAAAATGGCACTAGAGAGAATATAGAAATTTATAAAACATTATTATCTTTAATAGGAGTACCAGACATGAGTGTTATTCTATATGCTTCGCCAGAAGTTAGACTCCAAAGAATTTATACTAGAAATAAAAATGATAGAGATTTACAAGATGAAGCTATAAAGGCAGATGGATATAAGGGAATGATTAAATTTGCAGAGAAATTCAATATGCCACATATTGTAATAGATACAGAAGAAAAAAGTATAGATGATATAGTACAAGAGATTGAAGAAAAAGTGATTAAAAAAATTAAGGGGGAAGAATTGGATGAAAGATAAAAAATTAATTTTATCAATTTCATTTTGCTTTCATGATTCATGCATAACTCTTGCAAATGAGGAAGAAGTTCTTATACATTTGGAAGCTGAAAGAATTTTTAGAGCAAAACATAAGAAATTTACTAGTTTAGAGGAAGTTGACCAGCTAGTAAAAATTGGACTTGATTACATAGGAAAGACTATAGATGATGTAGATGAAGTATTAGTAACAGAATGGCAAAATCTATACAATGGAAATAAAGTCTGTGTTTTAGGCAGAGAGTTTGATGCTATATTAACTAATCACCATGAAAACCATATTGGAGTTGTATTACCTAAAAAGTTTGAAAAATGCGTTATATTTATTTCAGATGGAGGTAGTGAAGAAGGAACAACAAAGGTATACTATAAAGAAGGAGACAAAATATGGTTAGCAGAAGATTTAAATGATTCAGCTTGTACAGGACAATTTTATGGAACTATGGCACAATTATTATTAGAACCTGATTTTAACAGAGCACACACATCAGCTGTTGGCAAGTTTATGGGATTAAGTTCATTAGGAAAATATGATGACAACATAATGAAAATAATTAAACAAAATGAAAAAGAAATAAACCAGTTATATGTTAATGGATGCAAACATTTATTACCATTGTTTAATCTACCAGATTATTATGCAAAAGCATGGGAAGATGAAAACAAACAAAATATAGCATATACTGCACACAATTATTGGGTTGACACTAACGTAGAAAAATTAAGAAAACATAGTGAATTTTCAAAGAATATATGTATGTCTGGAGGATGTTCATTAAACATTTCTTTAAACTCAAAATTATTAGATGAAAATATTTTTGACAATGTTTATGTAAGTCCAATATCTACTGATGGAGGACAATCTTTAGGTGCTATTTTATACAGATATCCACATATAAAAGTAGATTATCCATTCCTAGGTAGAGGAAAAAGTGAAATTAGTAGTTATGATGAACAAGTCATAAAAGATATTTTAGATCATAAGGTAATAGCATGGTTCCAAGGAAGAAGTGAAATAGGAGCAAGGGCATTAGGACATAGAAGCTTTATTGGACTTCCAGATAGTATTGAAATGAGAGTCAAGATTAGTGAGAAGATAAAGAGAAGAGAGCCATACAGGCCAGTTGCAGCTATGATTCCAGAAGAGTTTATTACAGAATATTTTGAGCAAAATTATTCTTCACCATATATGACTTTCTGTGCAAAAGCAAAAGATATTACAAAAGAAGAAGCACCAGCAATTGTCCACTTCGATGGAACAACTAGAGTTCAAACAGTAACTAAAGAGGATAATCCTATTATATATGACATATTGATTAAATTAAAAGAAATTGGCAAAGCTCCAATTTTAATGAATACATCTTTTAATGATGCTAGTGAACCGATAGTTGATACTCCGGAAGATGCTATAAAAACTTATAAACTAAGTGGAGCAGATGCATTGTATATAGACGGAGTAAAATATACTAAATGAATAAAAATACAATAATACCGAATTTAATTATTATAGGAGATTCGGCATATGACACAAATAAATTTATCTGTGAAGATAGTAGTCATTTTTTTAAAACTAATTATGGAGGAGCAGGAATATATTCCAGTGTACCAGCTAGTATATTTTACAGAGTTGGACTAGTTAGCAATGCAGGAGGTGACTTTAGCATAGATAGATTGAAAAAGTTCAATATAGATTTAAGAGGATTTCATACACATAAAGATGAAAGAACTTCAAGGTTTTATAATATCTTGAGGACAAAAGATAGGCAAGAAAGAGAAACAGTTGCAGAATATAATGAAAGACTAACAGCAACTTTTGATGATATACCAAAGGAATTTTTGAAAGCAAAGTATTTCTATATTTCTACAATGTTACCAAGTAATCAAAAGCAGATTATTGAAAAATTGCGAAATTGCAATCCAAATGCAATAATAGGAGTAGATACATTTGAAGGATATGCAGACTTAAATGAAACGAGAGAAGTATTTGATTTAGTGGATATTGCTTTTGTAGATAAAGAATTTTCAAATTTGATACAGTGTAAATCTAAAACAAAAGTAATAAAGCTAGGTAAAACAGGATGTATATTACTAGACAGAGAGCATGCGCAAAAATTTGATGCTACTGTTATTGAAAATGTAGTAGATAAAACAGGAGCAGGCGATTGTTTAAATGGTGTATTTATGAATTTAATTGCAAATGGATATTCAAATGAGGTAGCACTGAAAAAAGCAATAGAAATAGCCACACTATCAATAAAAGACTTTGGAATTTTACATATAAAAGATAGAATTATGACAGAACGAGGAGAGGAAAGATAGTGGCTACATAATTTTTGATAATACTTTATGTAGTATACAGACTGTTGACAAAGTATAAAAAAATATTTTGTTCAACAGTCTTTTTTTTGAATTTATTTTTTGATTTAAAAAATTTTGATAAAATAAATTAAAATACGGGACTCATGCCCATACCTTTTCTTTTTTTATTGCTATATTTTTCATGTTTTGTGCAGCACAAATCAACCATGTATAATTTTGGTTTTTCTCAATTCCTCTATACATAGCATATCTGTAACCATGATTATTTTTACTATCTGCAAAGCTTCTTTCAACATGTTCTTTTCTTTGTTTATATAAAGTTTTTCCTCTGTCAGATAATCTTCGCTCTCGCATTTCTTCATTTAGTTCTTCACAAATGTGTCTAGTTATCGTTCTGTATTCCTTCTTATTACAACATCCTCTTGCTTGTGGACATCCACTACAATTCTCCTTAGAACTGTAAAATTTATATCCGTTTCTATCTATTCTACCTGTATATTCTAAGATTATTCCAGTTTCTGGACATACATAACAATCACTTTCTTTTAAATATTTAAATCTACTTTTCTTTATTGTTGTTTCTGCTTTTGCATATCTTCTATATGCTATTACTCCAAAGATATTATTATCATGCAAATATTTTTTTATATCTAAAGTATCATAACCTGAATCAATTCCTACTTCTTTAATGTTAAATCCAAATTTATTTTTTATATATTCTAATCTACTAATGTAGGGTACTGAATCATGTACATTTCCTTTCGTTATATGACAATCTACAATCATATTACATTTTGAATCAACAGTTCTATGGTCTAAATACATAAATCCTTTTTCTTTGTTATCTCTGTGGTAATACCCACTCTCTGCATCGGTATCACTTACATCTTTTCAAATATATCTGTACCTTTAAATCTTCTAATGTAATTTTGGCTAAAGGTTGAATAATGAGGAGTATTTTTACCCAGTGGAATACCTAAAAACCATCTGTATTCTAAATCTACCTTTGCTTTTTCACAAGTTCTCCTCATAGATTTTAAACCATCAATAGTTTGAATGAAAACTAATTTAAACAGAACTACAGGGTCTACAGAATTTCTACCATTGTTAGAGCAATACAAATCTTTTACTTCATCATAGATAAAAGTGAAATCAATGTATTTATCTATTTTTCTAAATAGACTATCTTCAGGAACTAAATCCTCTAAAGTATACAATATGATTTCACTTTGAATATTTTCTATTTTATTTAACATTCTCACCACTCCTTAACTAACCACCACTATTATATCATTAAGCAAGAAAAAATGCAGTCTTTTCTAGGAAAAAACCACATTTTTTTGTCCATTTATTGGTTAATTAAGGACATTATTATTTTACAACATTTCACACAAAAAAGAAAGACTATTGAGCAAAATATTTTTTTTTACTTTGTCAACAGTCTGAAATAAACTTGAAGATTTTTCAAGTTTATTTTTTTTTGAATGTAGATTTAAAATAGATATGTCACAGCAAATTGAAA
>FR902168.1 GCA_000437855.1 Clostridium sp. CAG:567
TTTGCTTTTACCATTTTAATTTTTTATATTTTCTTTTATAATTTATATCTTTCATTACTAAATATAGTTTTCTTTTTATGCTTCTATCTGCTTTATATTTCAAAGGATTTACCATTTTTCCTTCTTTTGCAAGCTTTAAAGCTTCATTTCTTAATGGTTCACTTGTTACATATTTTTTTACAACACTCTTTGGAACAAAACCTAATGCAACTTCATTTTTCATTAAAGTACATTCTTTTTCTTTATTATATATCAAATCATCCACTAAATATTGTATCAAATTGTGTCCACCAGCTGCTAAGTAATAACTGCATCTTGCTTGCCTTGGATTTATTTCTAGCACTTTATATTTTCCATCTCTACTATCGTATTTTAAATCTACTTCTGCAAATCCTTGGTATCCAATTCTTTCCATGAATTTCTTTAATGGTTCTACTATTTTTTCATCATATCCATGTTCATTAAATCCATTAACTAATAGAGTACAGTTTCCTATTCCTCCTGGATTTCTTTCTTGTAATCCAATTTGTGCAAATGCAATTAGTTGTACTTTTTTAGCTTTACTACAATAGAATTGACAATCAAATAAAGCACAATCATCGCCTGGTATAAATTCCTGAATAACTAAATTGCTTTTATATCCAGATGCTTCTACTTTGTTTATTACATCTTGTAATTCTTCTCTAGAATAGACTTTAAATACCTTAAACATTCCATCAAATTTATGATTGTGATATTCAATATTATTACCTGGCTTTACAATTAAAGGGTACATAAGTTTTTCAACTTTTTCTTCATCAATAGTTTGATTTGCATTGCATGAATAGATATAAGTTTTTGGTATTTCAAATTCACAATTGTCAAAGTTTTGGTAAAAAGTATCTTTTACTAATATTTGATTTAAAATTTCTAAGCTTGGATAATTATGTACAAATTTTTCATCTAATTTATCTTGGTTTTCAATTATTAATCTAACTAATTCATCACTTGTACCAACAAGTACTATTTTTTGCTTCTCACTTTGTTTAGCATATTCATTTAATGTTTTTACAAATACATCTGCATTTTCGAAATCAGGTACTTCTCTAAAGTTTACAATTTTACTATATGAAACAACACCTATTGCCCTTTTGCTAATAACATCTACCTTTTTATTATATATTTCATGATAACATCTAGACATAAAGTAAGCATTAAAATCACTTCCTAATATAAGAACATCAAATTTCATAACTATTCCTCCTATTTTCGTTCTTCTATTTCAATTATTTCTCCATCTTTTACAAGAACTCTTGGAACCCAGTCATTTATCATACAAGATCCTTCATATACACTTGTTCCCATATAGCTTGCCGCTTCTTTCATTGTAATTTCTTCTCCTATTAAAGTAACTTTGTCTCCTGCATGAACATTTTCGTCTACTTTAGCTATTATCATTCCCATGTTTATAACCCCAACTAGAGAATATCTTTTATTATTAATAACTACTTGTCTTCCTTTATTTCTAGTATTAAATCCATCCGCATATCCTATTGGAATAATTGCTACATACATATCTTCTGGTGCTTCATAAATTCTTCCATAACCCACAAAACTGCCTTTTTTTATTTGCTTTACCTGCATTACTTCACTGTAAAGTGAAAACGCTGGTTTTAATTTCAATTCTACATCAGTTATTGTTTTACTAATATGGTGTTTTCTTTTATACCATTCTCTCTTAAGTTTTCTGAGTTTATTTATAAAGTCATCTGGTAATGGCTTTGGTGTAGTATTATACCCATATAATATAATTCCTAGTCTAATTCCGTTTGCAAAAGGTATTTTACTATGGTTTAAAAGTGTTTGGCTTCTTCCTAAGTGTATAATTGGAATTTTCATTAAATCAATTTCAGATGTAAGTTCTTGGAATTTTGCATATTGGTTGTCCCATGAAACATCATATACTCCATCTGTTGCAAAATGAGTAAATATTCCTTCTACTTCAATGTTTTGTTTTTTTCTTAGTCCTTCCACAACTTCTTTTATTTGCATTTTATCATATAAACCTAATCTGCAAAGTCCTGTATCTATTTTTATATGTACTTTTAAAGGTTTTTGTATATCTATTTTTTGTAATTCTTTAAAATATTCATAATCATGTACTGTAATTGTTACATTATTTTCAATGCATTCATTAATGTATTTTAAATCAATAGGTTCCAAGCATAAAATAGGAGTTTTTATTCCATCTCTTCTTAAACTGATTGCTTCTTCCAAAGATGAAATTGCAAAATAGTTTATTCCACATTCTATTAAATACTTACAAATTTTATCACTATGTCCATACGCATTTCCCTTCACAACTGCAAAATAATAGTCATATTCTGGGTATTTTCTTACAATTTCTTTAACATTATTTTGCAAGTTACCTACATCTATTTGAGCATAAGTATTTCTATACATTTATTTCCTCCTCTTAAGTTTTTTTGCATTATATCACAATACTAATATGTTTAGAACACTTTTTACAAAATTTAAGGAAATTTCTGTATTTTTAAACTACTATTTAAAGCAGAAAAACAGCACAAAAAAGATGTAGACTTATAATATGCTACATCTTTTGATATGAATTCATATAATTTATATAAATTTCAAATTATTTTTTATTTACTAATTCTTTTAAGGCTTTTCCTGCTTTGAATACAGGTGCTTTAGATGCTGGTATTTTGATTTCTTCTTTAGTTTGTGGGTTTCTGCCTTTTCTAGCAGCTCTTTTTCTTACTTCGAAAGAACCAAATCCAACTAATTGAACTTTTTCTCCTTTTACTAATGCTTCTGTTACAACACTAACAAATGAGTTTAAAGCTGCCTCTGCATCTTTCTTTGTTTCTCCTGTTTTTGCTGCCATAGCTGCGATTAATTCTGATTTGTTCATTTTAAATTACCTCCTATAAGATTTTAAGATCAGCAGACTTTCATCTACTAATATCATTATTCGTCATTTTTTTCAAAAACCCTTCTTTTTTGTTTAAATTTTTATTTAAAAAGTTACACATCCCAACGTTTCTGACCTTTAGTGTCCTTTAAAGTATTGATTTTCATACCTTTTCAGCCATTGTCATACAGCCTCAGCTTTTTTAGAAAATTATATATTTTGCTTCCATAAGGTATCATATAAATTTCTTCTTCTGAAAATACTCTCAAAATTATTAGTAACAATATATAAATTATAACGCACATTAAAATTAAAAGCATTGTTGATATTTTTTCATTTAAGCATTGAAATAATGTAATATTAAAAATATATGCAATTGTTCCCATTATTAAACATGCAATTATGGGTTTTACTATAAATTTATTTTTATCCAATTTTAAATTTATATTTTTACTTAAAATTTTAAATTCTATTGTTAATGCAACAGCATGACATACCACTGTTGAAATGGCAGCACCAGCTGTTCCACCAAGAAAAAAATCACTTGGATTTATTGGAATTAAATACATGTTTAAAATAAATTTAATTATTACACCTATTCCAAGTGCAATTGCTGGAGTCAACATTTTCCCCAATCCGTGTAAAGCACCACTAATTGTTTGTTCTAGTACTATAAAAATAATTCCAAGGCAACTAATTTGATATATAAATGCTCCAGATGTTGCATTTGGAAATAATAATTCCAGAATTTGTTTTGCAAATAAAATCATTATAATCATACATGGCATTCCAATTAACATTGATATAAGCATTGAAAACGAGACTCTTTTTCTTATTGTTTCTATATCTCCTATTGCTTTTGATGAAGAAATTGAAGGGACAAGAGCTGTTGCAAATGCCATATTCAATGACATAGGAAGTGTAACTAAAGTATCTACCTTTCCACTAAGTATTCCATATTGAATTTTAGCTTGTTCTTCTGACAGAAAACTTTTTAGTCCTCTTACTACAGTCATAGAATCAATATTTTTATTTATTGTTCCAAGTATTGCTGTCATAGACATTGGAATAGAAACAGATAAAATCTGTTTTATTGTTTTTATAATTCTTGTTCTTTTATTTTTTGTTGCTCTTTTTAATTCAAAAGCAATTTCTTTTCTCATTTTTGAATAATATTTGTATAAATATAAAAAACATAGCACTGTTGCTAAAGTTGTTGCCAAATTTGCCCCAGCCGCCATAATTGTAGTATCTGTTCCTGTTGTTAATGCAACCATTTCTACTATTATTACTGAAAGTACTGTTTTAAAAAATTGTTCTAAAGTATGAGAATTTGCTGTTACTTTTAAATTTTCTCTACCTGTAAAATATCCTTTAATTACACATGAAATTGATACAAAAAATATTGAAGGCGAAAGTGCAACTAATGTTAATTCTGCCTCTGGTATTTGTAGCAATGTATTTGATATATACCCAGCTCCTAAAAATAAAATGGTACTACTTAGAAATCCAATTAATCCGAAAGTTACAAATGCTATTTTAAATATTCTGTGTGCACCTTTTGTATCTCCTATTGCAATTTTTTCTGAAACAAGTTTTGCAAGTGCTCCAGGTATTCCAATTGATGAAATTGTTAAAAACAAAGCATATATTTGAAATCCACTACTATATATAGCATTTCCCTTATCTCCAAACCCCTCTCTATTTGTTAAATATAATTTATAAATAAGTCCCAGTATTTTAATTAAAACTTGTGAAATCATTAAAATTAAAACACTACTCATAAAACTTTCTTTTTTTGTTTTCATAAATTTCCTCTATATTTCTTTTTTATATACATATACTTTTTAAATCACTATTATTACTTTTATTTTATATATGTAGATTTTTGTCGTTCTTTTGCACATTTTTTCGCAAAAACCCTTGTATTTTTCGCGATTTTATAGGATAATATAGTAGTATAGATTTGAAAATGAAAGTGGTGAATTTTTTGAAACTATTTGATAAATTTTTAAAATTTTTAAAAACAGATAGAAATACATTTATAACCTATGTTTTAACACTAATTTCTGCATATATATTAGTTGATAGAATAATGGAACTATTATTCATAATTTTTACTGGTGTGGGATTTAGTTATTGGGGTCCAATAAAATACTTCTTTGCATTCGCTTGTATGGCTTTTGCATTTTTCTTTTCTGGATCTTCAAAATTTGCTAAAGCAGACGTTAATAAATTAAGATTTTTCCATGCGTTCATAGTTTCTTTTTACATTTTAATTGTTTCAGCAGTTGTTCAATGGTTAAATCAAATAATATGGATAAACATTTTATCTTTACCAAATTATCCTGAGCTTGCAAGAGATTTCTTTTACTTGTTTAAGCCTGCATTTACAGCTATAGGTGTATACATTCCACTTGTTACATTCTATAAAGTAATTAAATGGCTTATCTTCAGTATTAATGATGTTAAAGATATACGTGATTCAATTTTTGATTATGGTGGAATTAAATTAACATCTGATAAAGAAGCTCATGGTGTTTACACTTGTGAAGTAAAAGTTTGTGTAGACAGCGAGAGTGGCGAAGATGTTTGTATGCCTGAGAAAAAACGTTATGAATCTTTACTAGTAGTAGGTGTGTCTGGTTCAGGTAAAACAACAATGATTTATGAACCAATGCTTGCAAGAGATATAGAAAGAAAATCATTCTTTAAAGAAGTTTCTAAAGAAATGGGATTTACAGCATTAAGAACTGGTTTAGCATCTCTAAATTGTCCTTATGATAATGATTATATTAATGAACATTTTTCATTAAATATGTTAATTCCAAAAGATGACAAGCTAGATACATATAAGAATTATATGAAAAAAATGATAATTTCAAGTTCTGGTGACAAAATCACATACAGAAATATGGGTATCACTTATATTTCTGCAGAACATGAATCAGTAGAAAAAATTGCTAAAGTGGCTCAAAACTTCCATATTCCTGTTAATATAGTTGATCCAAATAGAGCTGACTCACCTGGTTTAAACCCATTTGTTTACTCAGATCCTATAAAAACAGGTTTAGCTGTTTCTTCAGTTTTAAAAGGATTATTCATTCATAGTAGACCAGATACAGAACTTGCTTTTAGAGAAAACGAAGCAATTCGAATGATAGAAAATATTTCTATTTTATTAAAAGAAATGTATCCTTTAGAGCATGATGGACTATTACCTAACTTGGAAGATATTTTAGATTTACTTACAGATTTTAGCTTAGTAGTAGATTATGTTGAAAAGATGAAACAAATTCCTGAATTTAATGAAAAATACCGTATATTAATTAGATTTTTTGAAAATAACTTTTACCCAGAAAGCCCTAATTTATTAAATGCTCAACGTTCTACAACAACTGCTTCTGCTGAAATTGATAACTTATTGCGTTACCCTGGTGTAAAATCAGTATTATGTAATCGTTCAAATAACTTAGATTATGACAAAATCTTATCAGAAGGTCAAGTAACATTAGTATGTACTCGTAGAGGAGATTTAGGTGAAACTGCTCATAAAGCGTTTGGATTATTCTTCTTATTGCTAATGCAACAATCAATACTTGCTAGACCAGGTAATGATAGTAATAGAATTCCACATTGTTTATATATAGATGACTTCCCTGCTTATATTTGTAAAGCAACAGAACCTATATATACATTATATAGAAAATACAATGTAGCAACAGTATTAGACTCTCAAAACTTAACACAATTAAAAGGTGACTTATCTGCTGATGCAAGAGGAGATTACTATAAGAACTTAATACTTTCTAATACAGTTAATAAAATTATATTTGGTAATGCTACACCAGAAGATGTTGAATGGTGGGAAACAGCAATGCAAGATAAAAGAGAATGGTCTTGGACTGACAATTATAATAGTGATAAAGTGGAATATGATGCAAAAAAGAGTGGAATTAAATTTAAGTGGCAACCTAACTTTGCTAAAGGCAAGATTATGTCTTTAAAAGGAAAACAAGTTATTTACAAAATTAAAGATTTATCTGGAAAGAGCGCAGTTAATAAAGGTAAAGTTGATTTTATAGAATCAAAATACAAAGAAGTCCAAAAGACTAAAAAATATGATTTTACTAAATTCGTAAGTGGTATATCTGATGCTAAATCAGCTACAAAAAAAGCTTTAAAATCTAAAAAAGAAAACTTTGCTGCAGTTACAGCTGGAAATGATAATTATGATATTAATCGTGAGTTTGATCCAGTTCAAACAGATAATTCTGATTCAAAATACTTATTTGATAATGAAAATGCAATTATAGTAAATTTCAAAAACAATAAAAAATAAAAATAAAAAACTTTGAGTTCATTCTCAAAGTTTTTTATTTTTTAAATTCCTAATATTTTAACTTCTATATTTTCCATTTTATATTTTTTAGTTTCTGGGTCTAATCCAAAGTGTACTAATGTTCTCTCTAGAGTTTCTTCATTTTGTCTTAAATCTGTTGTAAAATATAATTTTATATTTGAAATTTCAACTTTATTCATAACAATTGTTTTAAAACTCTCAGCCATTTGTTTATCATCTTCGCATACTATTATTAATTGAGGAATACTTGAATATCCTGAATCACCAACTTGAAAGTTCTCATAAAAGTCCTTATATAACCTCATTTTGTCTACTAATTTCTTTTCCCATTCTTTTTCTCTTCTTACAACTTCAAATACAAATTCAATAGATTTATTATTTTTAGTTAATTTAACACTTCCACCACTTGCTTTAAAAACTTTTCCAGCTTGTTTTGCAGTAAAACTTGGCTTTGGAATATAAGAATCAAATGCCTTTACTTTTCTTAAATAAGCTATTAAAGTTTGGTTTCCAGCTAATCTTTTCTTTATCATCGCAACTGGTTTAGTATTATCTGTTGGTTGCCATTTACATTCAGTTCCCCTAGAATTTAACAAATATTTACCCATTTTTTCTAGGCAATATATTCTATATACTCCTTTTCCATCTTCAGAATTGAAATAATATCTTGTTAATATTTTTGTTTTTACCAATTGCTCTAATTTATTATTTAGTTTATCTTGTGAACCAATTTCAATGCCTTTCCACTCTAGCATTTGTAATAACTGTCTTGATGTAATAAATTCAAATTCATTTACTAACTCTATAATAGCAAAATGAATATCTGTAATATGTCCTATGTTTATTCTGTGAATAATTTGATTCATAGAAACATATCCGTCTTTTCCGTCAAATACTTTAACCTCTCCTTCTCTAATTGCAAAAGGCGACACTGTGGCCTTTATTTCATTATCTTTTATCATATTTATACTCCCTTCTAATCTTTAATAAAGATTAAAAATTATTTTAATAACTGTTTTACTTCATTATCAGTTAAATATCTAAAATTACCTAGTTTTAAATCTTTAACATTAATGTTTCCAATTTTACTTCTATGTAATGCTAATACCTTTCTTTCTATTGCTTCACACATTCTTCTTACTTGCCTATTTTTTCCTTCGTGTATAGTAATTTCTATTCTAGATATATTTTTTTCTTCATCTATTTTCATTATTTTTACTTGAGCAGGTTTTGTAATGTATCCTCCAATGTCTACTCCATTTTGTAGTTTTTTTACATCATCATCAGTAATTTTTCCTTTTACTGTTACCTGATAAGTTTTGTTTATTTCATGTTTTGGATGTGTAACTTGATAGATAAAGTCACCATCATTACTTAATATTAATGCACCAGATGTATACATATCTAGCCTTCCCACTGGAACAACTGATGTTTTTATTGGATTTCCACGTTCTTTTAAAAGTTCCATTACAGTCGGCCTATTAAATTGGTCTTTTACTGTAGTTACATATCCTATTGGTTTATTAAGTAATATATATACTTTTGCAACAGAACCAGAAATTAATTTTTCATTAAATTCTATTTTATCAATTTCTGTATTTATTTTTGTTCCAAGTTCAGTAACAACTTTTCCATTCACTTTTACTTTTCCTTCTAGTATATATTGTTCTGCTTTTCTTCTAGAGCATATTCCTTGATTTGCTAAAAACTTTTGTAATCTCTCTTCCATTTTTACTCCTGATTTAATTTTTTTAAAACTTCTTCAAAGTATTCAGGTAATGGTGCTTCTAAGTGTTTTAATTTTCCTGTTATTGGGTGTTTAAATTCTAAACTCTTAGCATGTAGCATTTGCCCTTCTACATTAAATTCATTTTTACCATTTGAATATGTATAATCACCCACTACTGGATGCCCTATTTCGGCAAGGTGAACCCTTATTTGATGAGTTCTTCCAGTTTCAATTCTTACTTGAAGGAGTGTATATTTTTCAAATCTTTTTAGTACTTTAAAATGAGTTATTGCTACCTTTCCTTTTTTATCAACTGCCATCTTTTTTCTGTCTTTGCTACTTCTTCCTATAGGCATATCAATAGTTGCTTCATTTTCCTTAACAATTCCTCTTACAAGTGCTATATATATTTTTTTAACTTCTCTATTTTGAATTTGTTCACTTAATTTAATATGTGCTTTATCATTTTTTGCAACAATTATTAGGCCTGAAGTATCTTTATCAAGTCTATGCACAATTCCTGGTCTTACTTCTCCGCCAATTCCAGATAAATTATCTTTGCAATGTGCCATAACAGCATTTACTAGTGTACCGTCTAAATTTCCGACTGCAGGATGTACTACCATTCCTTTTGGTTTATTAACAACCAAAATATCATTATCTTCATATATAATATCTAATGGAATATCTTGAGATTTTAATCCTACTTCTTTTACTTCTGGTATATTTATTGAAATTTTATCTCCATTTTGTACTTTGTATGATGCTTTTTGAGATTTGCCATTTACTAAAATCTCTCCTTCATCTATAAGTTTTTGAATCATAACTCTAGATATTTCATCTGTTTTATTACTAATATATTTATCAAGTCTATCTTTTTCTTCATGTACAATAAATTCCAAATCTTATTCTCCTTTTACTTTGTTAATCGTTCATAGATTATAAAACTTTTATCTTTATATAGTTCTTTGTAATTTTCATCTCTAGATATAAGCATATTCAATTTTGTGTTTGTTTTTAAAATTACATGAGTTATTTTATATTTTTCAAATGTTTCTTCATAATATTTAGTAATATTAGAAGTATTTATATAATCAGAAAAGATATCTCTTCCATCATATTTTCCATCAGCATTCTTTTTTCCATTAAATTCAGGTGCATATAAATCTGCTCTAGAATCTATAAATACAGGTATTCCTCTGTATAATAAATAACTTCCATAATTATATTCATTAAATAATCTCATATTATTTATATCTAATTCTTCTAAAATATAGTCAGCTGCTTTTACAGGATAAGAACTAGAATTTACAAATTCATTATTTATTTTACCTTTATACATTATAAAGCTTAATAATATGACTAATAAAACAGTAAATATTTTTCCTAATAAAGATGTCATAATTTTTATTACTTTATCAGTGCCATCTTTATCATATTTTCTTAAAAAGTTAGCCGACATTTTAGCAAATATAAATCCACATACAATTACAAACATTGATGCCTGTCTTCTCGTCATAAATGTTAACAATGTAAGGCCTGCTAACATAAAGAAATCTCTTAATCTCAACTTTGTATCTGTAAATATTAAAAACATTAAAAATACAGTAAAAACAATTAACATTGCTCTATTATTTATTAGAGTTAAAGGTTGATGTTCACTAATATTTTGTGTTGTATTTCCTTGCATTAATTTTGGTAACAATGTATATGGTGTTGTTCCTATAGGTGTTAATAGTCCTGTAAGAGTACATATAAGCATAATTACCATAAGCCATTTAACTGAATCTTCTCTTTTAAAAATAACTTTAAAAGCTTTTGTTTCATTTTTCTTTCTAAGTTGCCTTCCATTTTCTTTATCTAATTGTAAATGTGCTATTTTTTCTTGATATTTTCCTATCTCATCAAGTTTTCCTTTTTTAGTTAATTTTTTTATTTTTAGCTCATTCCATTTTATTGCAATAAAATAATATAATTGCACATCTGCTAAAACTGCTAACATATATTCAACCACATAAGGTAAATATAAAACAAAATAAAATGGCCAAACTGCGCAATGTAAATTAGCAATTAATATAGGAATTATAATTAAATAAATTGCATATCTTTTCTTTTTAGTACTAATAAATTGTTCTATAAATAAAATTGTCAAAGCAAATAAAATAAAAGTTACAAGTTGCGCTCTGGCTGCAATAAAATTCTTTAATAAATACATAGTTGCCATTGAAACTAAAAATGCAACAACCTGATTTTTACATAACTTACATGATACATAGTAAAGTACTATTCCAAGTATCATACTAAGAATAATTGTAGCAATATATAATGCACAGAAACCGCCTATTCCTATATTTTCTCCAAGGTTATATACTAAGTATGTGCTAACATCATATAGCCAATGGTTATATGTGTATGGTAAGTCTTCATGCCATGAAAAAGGATCTTGCATATCTATTTGACCTGTTTGTACAATATGTTCACCAATTTTTATGGTATAATAAGTATCATTTTGAAATGTAACTGGCGTTAATGCAAAAGAAAATATTAAAATACAAAATATAGCCAATACATTAAACTTCATTTTTGTTTTATCTGTCATCTTTTATCTCCTTTGATTATATATCAAACTCCGCAAAAACAGCATTATGGTCAGATGCTCCATTTGCTTCTATTGTTTCATATTTATTTAATCTTATTCCTTTTGAGTAGAAAATTGTATCTATACATCCATTACCCAAATCAGAAAACCATGTATCTTTTTCATTTGGTAATTTTTCTAACTGTTTTTTTAATATTTCATATTCTTCATAACTTTCAGATTCTTCATAAGTGTATTTGCCTTTACCTAATCTAGTTACACCTACATTAAAGTCTCCACCCATAATAATTAATTCACTTGGGTCAATTTTTCTTATTATTCTGTTCATTTCCTTTGCTGCCAAAACTCTTTCATCTTGATATGTTGATAAATGCACAGAAAATAAATTTATTTTAGTAGTTCCAAATGAAATTCTATTACATAAAATTCCTCTTTGCTCATGATTTATATCAGTAAGAGGCATTAAGTAATTGGTTGAAAAAGAAATAGGAAATCTACTAATAATTCCATCTCCATAATATCCTTCTTCTAATGTAATATTACTTTCCATTGAGCAATAATATAAACCAATTGCTTTACTAAATTCTCTAATTTGATTTCTATCTCCTGCTCTTTTAGTGTACATATCTACTTCTTGTAGAAAAACTATATCTGGATTATAATTTTTAATAACCTCAGCTTGTCTTTGTAAATCAACTATTCCGTCCATTCCTTTTCCATGTGCAACATTAAAAGTAATAATTTTTAAAATCATCTTTTCACCCACTTTTTTTATATTAGCATTATATCAAATTTGCCATTTATAAACAAGTGTATAACAATAAAAAATGAGTAATTTGAAATGTAATTTCAAATTACTCGTTCTTTTCTATGCAACAAATTTAAGTTGCTCTGAACTTTGCATATTAGCAAAATTATTTTCTTTATTATCCATTAATTTGTTTTGCAACTTCTTCAGCAAAGTTTTCTTCTCTTTTTTGTAATCCTTCACCTTTTTCAAATCTAGCAAATCTAACAATTTTAGCTCCTTTAGATTCTACTAATTTTCCAACTTTTTGATCTGGATCTTTTACGAAATCTTGCTCTACTAAACAAATTTCACCATAGAATTTTCCAATTCTACCTTGTACTATTTTTTCAGCAACTGCTTCTGGTTTTCCTTCATTAACAGCTTGTGCTTTTAAAATTTCCATTTCGTGTGCTACTCTGTCAGCTGGAACGCTGTCTCTATCTAAGTATTCTGGTCTAGCTGCTGCTATTTGCATACATACGTCTTTTGCTAAAGTGCTATCTCCACCTTCTAATTCAACTAAAACACCAATTTTTCCGTCTCCATGAATATAGCTTTCAATTAATCCATTTGATTCGAATCTTTCAAATCTACGGATTGACATGTTTTCACCGATTGTAGCAATTTTATTTGTTAATACATCTTTAACTGTTTTATCTGGTTCTACAATTGAAGGTTGTTCTAATAATTCTTCTACTGTAGCAGGATTTTTTTCAGCAACTTGTTTTGCAACATCTACAACAAAGCTTCTGAATTCTTCATTTTTAGCAACAAAGTCTGTTTCAGCATTAACTTCAACTACTACTCCAACTTTTTTGTCGTCTGTTACATAAGTTGTAACTAAACCCTCAGCTGCAATTCTGTCTGATTTTTTAGCAGCTTTTGCAATTCCTCTTTCACGTAAAAGTTCAATTGCTTTTTCTTCATCTCCATTAGTTTCTGTTAATACTTTTTTGCAGTCCATCATTCCTGCACCAGTTTTTTCTCTTAATTGTTTTACTTGTTCTGCTGTAATCATAAAAAATCCTCCTTCTTTTATTAAAGGATGTACTTTTTATCCTTACTTTTTAAGAATAAGTACATCCTTCTTAAAATAATATTTTTATATTATTCTGCTACTTCTTCTGTAGTAGCTTTTTTTCTTGTTCTTTTTGGTTTTTCTACTTCTGCAACTTCTTCAGCTGGAGTTTCTTCAGTAGCAACTACTTCTTCCATATCTGTAGGTTCTGTAGCTTCTTCTACAACTTCTTCAGCAACTTCCATAGATTCACCTTGTTTTCCTTCAATAACTGCATTTGCCATACAATCTGCAATTAATTTAACTGCACGAATAGCATCGTCATTTCCTGGAATTGGGTAATCTAGGTCTTCTGGATTACAGTTAGTATCTACTAAACCAACTACTGGAATACCTAATTTTCTTGCTTCTAAGATTCCTATTTTTTCTTTTTTAGGATCAACTATAAACATAACTCCTGGTAGTTCTGTCATTTCTTTGATTCCACCTAGGTTTTTCTCTAGTTTTTCCATTTCTTTCTTTAATAAAATAACTTCTTTTTTAGGTAATACTTCGAAAGTACCATCTTCTTGCATTTTTTCAAGTTCTAGTAATCTTCCGACTCTTTTTCTAATTGTTGTGAAGTTTGTTAATGTACCACCTAACCATCTTTGATTTACATAGTACATACCGCATTTTTCTGCAGCTTCTTTAACACATTCTTGTGCTTGTTTTTTAGTTCCTACAAATAGAACTGTTTTTCCTGCTTCTGCTTGTTCTTTTAAGAAAGCATAAGCTTCATCTAATTTTTTAGATGTTTTTTGTAAGTCGATGATATGGATACCATTTCTAGCTTGGAATATATATTCAGCCATTTTAGGATCCCATCTTCTTGTTTGATGTCCAAAATGAACACCAGCTTCTAGTAATTGTTTCATTGCAACTACTGCCATTTTTCTTTCCTCCTTTTAGTTTTACCTCCATATTGCTTCAATCACATAATGAAACTTGTATATACAAGCACTCTCCTTATGCTAACAATATGTGTGTATTTTTCAACGCATTCAATTATATCAAAAAACTATTGTAATTGCAACACTTTTTTGATTTTTTATGTATTTTTAAAAAATTATTATTAATAGCATGTTAAAATTTTTTTATTTTTTGTAGTTTTTTGTCAAAGATTGTGTTATAATGTTCACGTAAAATTTTTAGTATGGAGGTAATTGTCATGAATTTTAATAAATGTAGTCGTTGTGGAGGTTTTTTTATGTCTGATGGAAATACTTGCCCTAATTGCCTTCAAAAAGATCAATTAGAAATGAGTAGATTAGAAAATTTTATTATGGAAAATTCAAATACTAACCTCAACCTAGAAGATATTGCTTCAAGTACTGGAATTTCAGATAAAAACTTAAATAGATTTCTAGCTCAAGAACAATTTAGTAATTTTGTAAATAAAACTATATCTTTATAGTATAACAAAAAAGAGCCTATCAAAATGGCTCTTTTTTATTACAATATTTTTAAAATATCTTGCTTCTTATCCACAATTTCATCAACAACTGTGTATGCTTTTAACACATCTTGTGCAATTATTTGTCCTAGATTTTCATCATTTGCATATATATAAGCTAAATTCTCACCTTTTTTAACTTTATCTCCTGTTTTCTTTTCTAATATAATACCAACTGAAAAGTCTATATTATCTTCCTTTTTCTTTCTTCCTGCACCTAAATTCATTGAAGCTTTTCCTATTTCTTCTGCCAAAAGTTCTTTTACATATCCGTCTTTATCATTTACAACAGGAATTGTAAATTTCGCTTTTTCAAATTTCTCTGTATTTTCTAAATATGTAATATCCCCGCCTTGCTTTTGTATCCATTGTTCTAACTTTTTAAATGCTTTTCCACTTTGAATTTGTTCTAACATTTTTTCTTTATTTGCTTCAATATTTTCGCCTTTACTTGCAAGTTTTATCATATATGCACCAAGAGTTAATATTACCTCTTGCACATCTGATTGCATATTTCCTTTCAAAAACTCTATTGCTTCAATTACCTCTAATGAGTTTCCTATTGCCTTTCCTAATGGTTCATTCATATTTGTAATTATACATGTAGTTTCTTTTTTAGCCAACTCCCCTATTTTCTTCATAGTTTCAGCAAGTTTAGTTGCATCTTCTATGTTTTTCATAAAAGCTCCGCTTCCACATGTAACATCAAGTACTATTTTATTTGCTCCAGCGGCTATTTTTTTACTCATTATGCTAGATGCAATAAGTGGTATGCTTTCAGTTGTTGACGTAGTATCTCTTAATGCATATAGTTTCTTATCTGCTGGTGCTAAATTTAATGTTTGCCCCATTAAAGCAATCCCTATTTCTTTTACATTTTTAATAAACTGATCTACTGTAAGACTTGTATTATACCCTGGTATTGCTTCAAGTTTATCTATTGTTCCTCCTGTATATCCTAGTCCTCTTCCAGACATTTTAGCTACTGGAATGTCAAGTGATGCAATTATTGGAGCTAAAATAAGTGTTACTTTATCTCCAATTCCTCCAGTGCTATGTTTATCAACAACTGTTCCTAATTCTGATAAATCTAAAATATCTCCTGAATGTGCCATTGCTAAAGTTAAATTTGTTGTTTCTTCTTCATCCATTCCATTTAAGTAAATTGCCATTGTTAGTGCAGATGCTTGATAGTCTGCAATATTTCCGTTTGTATAATTTTCAACAAAGTATTCAATTTCCTCTTTACTTAATTTTTGTTTATCTCTTTTTTTAGCTATAATCTCTAAAATATTCATTTTACACCTCATTTTACAACATATTAATTTAAATAAAATTCTTAATAAAACTTGCTCTATGTAATGGGCATGGTCCATATTCTTTTAAAGCTTTTATATGTGCAGCTGTTCCATAACCTTTATGTTTAGCAAAGCCATATTGAGAGTATATTTCATCCCATTGTCTCATTATTCTGTCCCTTGTTACCTTTGCAATTATAGAAGCACATGCTATTGAGTAGCTTATTGCATCTCCATGAATTATTGATTTATATGGTATTCCATCTGTATCAATTTTAGTTAATGCATCTACCAAAATTGCATCTGGTTTTATAATTCCTAATTCAGGTTTTTCAGCTAGCTTATTTTCCATATCTTTTATAGCTTCTGTTAATCCTTTTTTTGTTGCTTGTAAAATATTTATTTCATCAATTTCCTTTTGATTAATAATTCCTATTCCATAACTTATTGCCTCATTAGTTATCTGTTCATATAGCATTTCTCTTTTTTTCTCTGATATTTTTTTTGAATCATTAACTCCTTCTATCATAGAATTTCGTGGCATTAAGCAACAAGCTACCACAACTGGACCAGCTAATGGTCCTCTTCCCGCTTCATCAATTCCTGCAATAGCTTTTAATCCTTTTTCATTATATAACTCTTCTTCAACTTTTTTTAAATTTATTAATCTTTCTAATTCTTTTTCTTTCATTTTAATATTCCTTTTATTGTTCTAACTTTAAGCTTTCAATATTATTCATATCATAATAATTGTTGCCATCAATATGTTCAAACCCTTTTGTATAATAAACTTCTCCTTCTGTATATTCTACAATGTAATAGGAATTTGGTTCTAATTTTATTTTAGATAACTCTAATTCATTTAAATTATCTTGATTTAAAACATAATATTTTTTATTTTTTTCGTTTATATCTATTGAATTATTATTAAGAAACTCCTTTATTGTTTCGTCTTCCTGCATATCCGTAAGCTTTGTTCCAACAAGTACCTCTTCATTTTTTTCTAAAGTATAGTCAGCTGAGAGTTTCCTTACTTTTGCCTGTACTAACAATAAATCTGTTTTCAAGTCTTCTAGGCCCTCTTTGGCTGTTTGAATTCTAATAAAATATATTACTCCAAACACTATAAATGCTATTAATAAAACTAAAACTATAGTACCGGGTAAAGTTAGTCCTTTTTGATTTTTCATATTTTTCTCCTCTTATTATTTTATGTACATATTATATAAGTATTATTATTTTTTTTCAAGTCAAAACTTGTTGCCTTTTATTTTATTTTGTAGTATTATTAACATAACTATTACTAATGAATTTAAGGAGAGTTACATGTTTGAAAAAAAGTTTGACTTCTATAGTCCCATAAATTTAAAATCATATAATTTAGATCTAATAATTCGTTATCAATTAGATATTTTAGGAAAATTAGATCCTTTTACTAAAAGGCATAGCGAAAACGTTGCAAACTTATGTTGTAGGATATGTGAATATTTAAAATGCAAAAAATCATTTACTGTTCATTGTACTATAGGTGGATATTTACATGACATTGGTAAAATGTTTATTCCTCCAGAAATTTTAAATAAACCAAGTAGATTAACAGATGAAGAATATGAGGTTATGAAAACACATACTACTCTTGGATATAATCTATGTATGGGTGATATTAGGTTACGTCCTTATGCTTTATTTGCCTTAGATCATCACGAAGCACTAAATGGTTCTGGATATCCTAATGGCATTACTAAAAAAGATATCCCTTATGGTGCTCAAATTGTGCGTGTTGCGGATGAATATGATGCGCTTGTTACAAAAAGGCAATATACTACTCACGTTAATATTTCCGAGACTTTAAAGGATCTTATAAAAGATGCTCAACCTGACCCTAGATTTATTGCCTTAGATCAACTAAATACACATGAAAAAGAAGGAAAAATAAATGGATTGATTTTAAAAAAATTATTCAAGGTTGTTATTGATGATACTTTATATGAAATTAGTTGTGTAATGGATTATGTTGAATATTTAAAAGAACAAATAAAACGTTTAGAGTTAATTCAATCTTATCAGAGAAAAGCCGATAATTCTAATAAAGAAAAAACAAAAGATTATTATCATGAAGGTATGACTCTTTTATTTCAACAAGGTGAAAATATGGAAAATTACAGTCAGATTTTAGAAGAATATAAAACAGCATTAAAAGTTCGTGAGAATGTGATTGACCAACTATATAATGAAATTAAAATTATAAAAAAATTAAGAATTTAATTAGGAGGACTGATGAAAAAAGCACTTACTATGTCAAAAAAAATACGAATTGCTGCTTTAATTGTATTAATTTTAATGTTACTTCTTGTTTTTCGTATAGCATTTATACAATTTATTCAAGGTTCTGACCTTAAGCAACAAATGTATAACCAATTAATAACCAACCGTACTATAAGTCCAAAAAGAGGAACCATATATGACTCTACGGGCAAAGCATTAGCCATTAGTGCAGATGTTGATACTATTAGTATAGTTCCTTCTTCTATTGTAGTTTATGATAAAGCTAATGATAAAATTGATGAAGAAAAAACAAAAAACATAAAAGAAAGCCTTTCAAAAGCTCTTTCTGAAATATTTGAATTAAACTATGATGAAACATTAGAAAAGGTTTCAAGTGATTCAAATTATATTACCATTGCACGAAAAGTTGAAAAAGATAAAGTTGATAAACTAAAAGAATGGATGAAAAAAGAAGAATTTTATTCAGGAATAAATATTAGTGAAGATACTAAAAGATACTATCCTTATAATAATTTAGCTTCTTCTTTAATAGGTTTTTGTGGTACTGACAACGACGGACTAGAAGGTTTAGAAAAAGCTTGGGATGATGTATTAACAGGAACTCCTGGAAAAGTAACTACAGCTCAAGATGCAATTCAAGAATTTATTCCAGATAATAATCAAACATATATACCTGCTGAAAATGGTAGTGATATAACATTAACAATTGATGCAAATATTCAAAGTATTGTAGAAAAATATTTAAAACAAGCATGTATAGACAATAAATGTACACGTGGTGGAAATGTAATTGCAATGGACCCAAAAACTGGCGATATTTTAGCTATGGCAACATATCCTGATTATAACTTAAATACACCATTTGAAATGCCTGCTTCTGTTACAGAAAAAACTTGGAAAAGCATGACTTCTGAAGAACAATATAACACTATATACGAATTATTCCGTAACCGTGCTATATCAGACACTTATGAACCTGGTTCTGTTTTTAAAGTAATTACTGCTTCAATTGCACTAGAAGAAAATTTAGCTATTCCAGATAAAGCAGATGTATATTATTGTAAAGGTTATCAAACAGTATATGGAACAACAATAAATTGTGCATATAGAATAAAACATGGACATGAAAGTTTACGTGAAGCTTTTGCTGTTTCATGTAACCCAGCATTTATACAAATTAGTGAAAAAATAGGAGCAACAACAAGTTATAAATACTATAATGCTTATGGTTTCTTTGAAAAAACTGGAATAAATACAGTTGGCGAAGCTGATTCAATCTTCTGGAAATTAAATGACGTTGGTCCTATAGAACTTGCAACAATGTCGTTTGGTCAAAGATTTAAAATAACTCCTATTCAAATGGCAACTGCTGTTTGTGCCGTTGCAAACAATGGAGTGTTAATAAAGCCAAGAATTGTTAAAGAAATTAAAAATACTGACACTGGAGCTATTACTACAATTAATACTGCTGCAGTAAGACAAGTAATATCAAAAACAACTGCAGAGACAATGATGGATCTTTTAGAGACTGTTGTGACTGATGGTTCAGGAAAATATGCTAAAATCAAAGGTTATTCAATTGCTGGTAAAACAGGTACATCTGAGCCAGATTATAACAAAAACGAAGGATATACTGCCTCATTTGTTGCTATTAGCCCTACAGAAAACCCTGAACTTGTATTGTTGGTTACTCTTTATGATCCACAAGGACCTAAAGGCTATAGTGGAAACACAGTTGCAGCCCCTGTAGCAGCACAAATGTTAAAAGAAATTTTACCATATATGCAAATTTCAACTGATAATTCTGAAAGTACTTCTACAACAAAAACTATAACTCTTCCAAATGTAACTAATAAAACTGTTGCTGAAGCTGAAAAACTATTAAAAAATGCAGGATTCACAGTTAGCACATCTGCATCATCTACTGATATTGTTACTGAACAATATCCAACTAAAGGTTATGAGCTTGTAAAGGGTTCTATTGTTAAACTATATACCGAAACCGAAAATACCAGAGTTTCAAAACAAGTGCCTGACTTAACTGGAAAATCACTTTATCAAGTAAAAACACTGCTTAAAGAATTAAATTTAAATTATAGTGTTACAGGTTCTGGTACAGTTGTTAGTCAAGAACCTATAGCAAATACTTCTGTTGAAGAAGGTACAATAATTAAAGTAACATTAGGAAAATAAAATAAAATCAGCTAAATTTATAATTTAGCTGATTTTATTTTATCCATTAAATATTTCGTCAAATTCTTCACCATCAATTTTTTCTTTTTCAAGAAGTACTGTTGCAACACTTGTCAATTTATCCATATTTGCTTTTAAAATTTCTTCTGCTTTTTTATAAGCGAAATCTATAATACTTTTTACTTCTTCATCAATCAAGTTAGCTGTTTCCTCTGAATATTCTTTTGCTTGTGCAAAATCTCTTCCTAAGAATACCTCTTCTTGACTTGAGCCTAATGTAATTGTACCTATTCTTTCACTCATACCATATTTAGTAACCATACTTCTAGCAATTTGTGTTGCTCTTTCAATATCATTACTTGCACCTGTTGAAATATCATTTAATACTAATTGCTCTGCAACTCTACCACCTAATAATGATACTATATTTTCAACCATTTCTGTTCTTGACATAAATGATTTATCTTCTGTTGGACGATACATTGTATATCCACCAGCCATTCCTCTTGGTACAATAGAAATTTGATGAACTGGATCTTGTGTTGGTAAGAATCTACTTACTACTGCATGACCTGCTTCATGGAAAGCAACTAATTTTTGTTCTTTTTCGCTTCTAACTCTTGTACGTTTTTCAGGTCCCATTGTAACTTTTACCATTGCGTCTTCAACTTCTTGCATTCCTATTTCTGGTAAGTTTCTTCTTGCAGCTAATAAAGCTGCCTCATTTAAAACATTCTCTAAATCTGCTCCAGAAAATCCTGAAGTGTTTTTTGCAATTGTTCTTAAATCTACGTCAGCAGCTAATTTTTTCTTTCTGCTGTGTACTTCTAATATTTGTTCTCTTGCTTTTACATCTGGATTTGATACAACAATTTGTCTGTCAAATCTTCCTGGTCTTAGTAAAGCTTTATCTAGTATGTCTGGTCTGTTTGTTGCTGCTAAAACTATAACACCTTCATTTGCTGAGAATCCATCCATTTCAACTAATAATTGATTTAATGTTTGTTCTCTTTCATCATGTCCTCCACCTAAGCCTGCACCTCTTTGACGTCCAACAGCGTCAATTTCATCTATAAATATAATACATGGAGCTTTTTTCTTTGCTTCTTCAAATAAATCCCTAACTCTTGATGCACCAACACCAACAAACATTTCTACGAAGTCAGAACCACTTATAAAGAAAAATGGAACTCCTGCTTCTCCCGCAACTGCTTTTGCTAATAATGTTTTACCTGTTCCTGGGTGACCAACTAATAATACACCTTTTGGTATTCTAGCACCCATTTCTGTGAATTTTCTAGGATTCTTTAAGAATTCTACAATTTCTTCTAATTCTTCTTTTTCTTCATCTACACCAGCAACATCATCAAATGTTACTCTGTTTTTATCTGAAGGGTTTATCATTCTTGCACGGCTTTTTCCAAATGACATTGTTTTTCCATTGCCATTTCCTCCAGTACCACCTTGAATTCCACCCATAAGGAAGAACCAAAAAATAAAGAATATAATAAGTAATCCGAAAGGAGTTAATAAACTAAAAACTACCATCCATAGTGATTCTGATTTTTCTGTTACTTTTACAGTTCCAGCTTTCATACTTTCACTTAAACTATTCATTAAGTTTTCTACACTTGGAATATTAACTTCTTTTGAAAAGTTCTCGTTTTTTAATTTAACTTCTGCTTTTCCTCCATCTGATGCTAATGTAATTTCTTTTACTTCTCCTGCTTCAATTTTAGAAATAAGTTCTGAATATGCTAATTTATTGTCTGTATTTTCCATTATAGAACTAATAAGAACTATTAATATTACAGCTATAATTAGCCACATTGCTAATGTTTTTATACTGTTTTTCAAATTTGCTCCTCCTCTTTTACGTTTTTTAACAATTTAGACTATAACACACTAATTTTTTAAATTCAAGTACTTTCACAAAACTTTCATTTAGCAAACAAGCCCGTATCAACAGTTTGCTTACGGAAGGTTCATTTTACCCATAAAAAAAATTTTACCTTTTTTTACAAAAACTTTTACATTTTTATTTGGAGTTAAATATTTATTACCAATATTATTCTCACAAAGTTTAATTATATCTTCTATATGTATCTTTCCAATTCCTTGAACATTGCCATTTGCCTTGTTAATAGTATATATAATTATTTTAGATTTTATAACTTTATTAAGTTCATTAAATTTATGTAATTCTAACACAATTTCATTTAAATTTTCCCCAATTTTTAATTCTTCATACTTTTTACTTATAATTTCTTCAAAATATTCTTCTTCTTCTCTTGCTAAATCTGAAAGTCTATTTATTCCTTCTAATATATTGGGATTAAATTCTTTTTTCAAAAACGGAATTAATTCATTTCTTACTTTATTTCTATTATATATGTTTTCAAAATTTGTTTTATCAATTCTAGGGTTTAAGTTTTGCTCTTCGCAATATTTTTCAATATCTTTTCTTTCACATTCTCTTATTGGTCTTATGTATTCTAAGTTATCCTCAGTTCTTTTTATTTCTATCCCCTTTAGCCCTGAAATTCCTGTTCCTCTTAATAAATTTAGCATAACTGTTTCAACATTATCGTTTAAATTATGTGCTGTTGCAATTTTATTAGCATTTTCTTTTTTTGCAACTTCTTTGAAAAAATCATAGCGAATTTTTCTCCCCATTTCTTCTGTTCCTAGCTTTTGCTCTTTTGCTAATTTTTCAACTTCTGCTTTTTTCACATAACATTTTATGTTTTTATTTTTACAATAATCTTTTACGTATTCTGTTTCTTCATCTGCTTCTTTTCTTATTTTATGATTAATATGTGCCACAATTATTTCTATATTTAGTTTATCTTTTAGACAATACAAAGAATCTAGTAGACACATTGAGTCAGGTCCACCAGATACTCCTACAACGATTTTATCTCCTTTTTGTATTAAATTATATTTGTTAATTGTACCTAATATTTTATTTAACATTTTTCACCTTTCTCAAACTGTGCAATATAATAATTTTCGTAGTGAATGCTGTGGGGACCGACAAGCTAGGAGATGTTGCTCAATTTGAAATAGCACAAATTTTACAATTTACTCTCTATACTTATCAAGATTAGCAAATTTAGTGTAATTTCCAAGCCATAAAAGTTCAACTGTTCCAGTAGAACCAGCTCTGTGCTTTGCTAATATAACTTCAGCAATATTTTTCTTTTCTGAATCAGGATTATAGTAATCATCACGATATAAGAACATAACTATATCAGCATCTTGCTCTATAGCTCCAGATTCACGTAAGTCTGAAAGCATTGGTCTATGGTCTGGTCTTTGTTCTACAGATCTTGAAAGTTGTGATAATGCTATAACAGGCACATTTATTTCTTTTGCTAATATTTTTAAAGAACGACTTATTTCAGAAATTTCTTGTTCACGGCTTCCACCTTTTCTGTTACTTCCTTGTACTAATTGAATATAGTCAATTACAACCATTCCAATATTTTTTTCTAGCTTCATTTTTCTACATTTAGCACGTATTTCCATTACTGAAATACCAGGTGTATCATCTATAAATATTTGCGCTTGAGACAAATTTCCTGATGCTTCAGCTAGCTTTTGCCAATCATCATCTTCTACTTTACCTGTTCTTACTTTATTACTGTCGACCATCGCCTCACTACATAAAATACGGTTTGTCATTTGTTCTTTTGACATTTCCAAACTAAATATAGCAACTGGTGTATTATACCTAACAGCTGCATTTGTTGCTAGGTTTAATGCAAATGCTGATTTTCCCATAGCAGGTCTGGCAGCTACAATAACTAAGTCAGATTTATGAAGTCCTGCGGTTATAAAGTCTAAATCTGCGAATCCTGTAGGCACTCCAGTTATGTGTTGTTTTTGATTATATAGTTGTTCTAATTGTGTAAATGAATCTACTAAAATATCTTTAATTGCAGAATATCCTTTTTGATTTCTATTTTGTATAACATCAAATATTTTTCTTTCTGCAGTATCTAATATATCTTCAACATCTTGTGTTTGATCATACCCTAAACTAATTAAATCATTTGCAGTTTTTATAAGTGCTCTTAATGCTGATTTTTCTTCTACAATTTTAATATATTGCTCTACATTGGCTGTAGTAGGAACCTTATCTGGAAGCTCTGCAATATATTCAAGTCCACCAACAGCTTCTAACTGTTTCATAGATTGAAGCTCTGTTTTCAAAGTTATAATATCTACTGGTTCTGCGCGATTGTATAAATTTAAAATAGCTTCATAAATTATTTTATTATCTTCACGATAAAAATCCTCAGACTTTAAGGTTTCTACTGCAGACATAATTGCATCTTTGTCTGTTAGCATACTTCCTATTACAGCTTGTTCTGCTTCTATATCGTGTGGTGGAATTTTACCTAGCTCCATTTTTCTGCTCCCTTCTTACAAATGAATTCTGACAACGCAAGATGCCAATAACTTTCTAGAATTTGGAAAAGAATTGGTATATTGCAAGGAAAAAAGTATTAAAAAGGCAAGGGCGCAACCTCTTGGTTGTAACCGCGTTTTTAATGCTTTTTGACACAGCAAGATGCCAATTATTTTTCAAATTTAAAGTACTTGGACTTTAAGAGAACCCATAACTCCCTCAAAAAGTTTAACACTCACTGTACTTACTCCCAACACTTTAATTGGTTCTTTTAAATCAATTTTCTTTTTATCTATTTCTATTTTATATTGTTCTTTTAAATTTTCTGCAATTTCTTTAGCTGTAATTGAACCAAATATTTTTTGATTCTCTCCAGATTTTACAGAAATTTTTAAAGTAATATTTTTTAGCTTTTCTGCTATTTCTTGTGCTTTTTCTTTTTCAACTGATTTTTTATATTGATTTGAGTCTTGTTTTGCTTTTAATTTACTCATATTTTCAGCATTTGCTTCAATTCCCATTTTTTTAGGTAATAAGAAATTTCTTGCATATCCATCACTAGCATTTATTACTTCATCTTTTTTTCCTACACCTTTTATATCTTGTAATAAAATTACTTTCATTTATTTTTCTCCTTTCAATTTGTAATTATTTCATTTAATTTCAAAAAGTTTTTACTCCATTTTGAAATTAATTAGCTGTTTCAGAAAAATATTCATTTATTTTCTCAATAAGAAGATTTTTAACTTCTTCAATACTCATTCCTTCAACTTGTGCACCAGCTAAGGTAATATGACCTCCGCCTCCAAGTTTTTCTAGTATAATTTGAACATTTATATCTCCAATAGAACGTCCACTAATACATACTTTATCTCCTAATTTTCCTATTACAAATGATGCAGTAATATCACTAATTGTTAATAATTCATCTGCTGCCTTAGCACATATTATATTTGCATTTTTGTCTTCTTCTTCATATACAGAAATACCTATTGTTCCATTGGTAATTTGTGCATTATCAATTATTTTAGAAATCTTTGTATATGTTTTTAAGTCACTTTGGAACCATTTTTTTACTTTTATTATATCTATTCCACGTTTTTTCAAATAAGCTGCTGCTTCAAAGGTTCTTACTCCTGTCTTAAAAGTAAAGTTCTTTGTATCCATCATAATTCCTGCATATAAAGCTTCTGCTTCAATTGTTGTTAAATCTGGTTCTTTAGTTGCATATTCTAATATTTCTGTAACAAGTTCACAGGTTGATGAAGCATATACTTCATGGAATGAAAGAATTGCTTCTTCAATAAAGTCTGGACTTTTTCTGTGGTGATCAATTATTGCAATTTTACTTGTTTCTTCTAGCAATTCAGGTACTTCAACATAACTTCTTTTATGTGTATCAACAATTATAAGTAATGTTTCAGGTGTTATTTTAGATAATGCTTCTGATTTATTAATAATAGATTCTTGATATTCTTTTTCTTGTTTTGCTGATTCCATGAAATTTTCTAAACTAATTCCTGTAGAATTGTTTATAATATAACATTCAACATCAAGACTTTTTGCTAGTCTGTATATTCCCATGCTTGCGCCCATTGAGTCTATATCTCCATTTGTGTGACCCATTACCATTACATTTTTAGCCTCTTGCATTAGCTCTTCTAGTGCATGTGATACTATTCTAGCTTTTACTTTTGTTCTTTTTTCAAGCTCTTGAGTTCTTCCACCAAAAAATTGATATTTTTCATTTTCTCTAACAACAGTTTGGTCTCCACCTCTTCCAAGTACAATGTCTAATCCTGCCTGTGCAGATTTATATTTTTCGTAGTTAGACTCTCCTTCTGTTGAAATTGAAATACTTAATGTTATTTGTACTTTATTTGATAATTCTAATTCTTTAATTGTATCTAATATATTAAATTTCTTTTCTTTAAGTTTTTCTAGGTATTGTTGTTCAAATATACATACAAATGTATCTCTCTCTGATTTAACAACTAATCCTTTAAATTCTGCTGCCCATTCATAAATTGTTTTTTCGATTTGCGCAGTTAGTACAGGTTTTTCTTCATCATTAATTCTTTGATTAACTTCTTCAAAGTTATCTATCATAATTATTCCAACGCAAATTTGAGAATTATGATATTTCTTTTCTAGCTCTAAGGTTTTAGTTTCATCTAAAAAATACATTGTGCACATATATTCATCTTTAGATTTTGTATATTTTCCCAATATCTCATAAATTTTGTTGCCTATTTCCAATTCTTTATGAATACTTTTTTCTGAGTCTTCCTCATTATTTTCTATTTCAAGTTTTATTTCTTTTAATAAATCTCTCAAAATATTATTTATATCTACATTTGCAAATTCTTGTACAAATTTACTACTTCTCCAAACCATATTTCCACTTGTTTCAATTATAACTAATGGAAAAGGAGAATTCTTTACTGTATCTTTTGCTAATTTATCCACATTTAGTGTTAAATCTTGTAAATGGTCTGAAAGTTCCGTTCTTCTTTTTTGGTTACTCCAGTATGTATATACAAGTATTAATATATATAACACTACTGAAGGTGTAAAATATCGTATATCTAATATGCATATTACAATTAAAAGTATAGCAATTAGAACTAAATATATTTTAGTTCTTGATATTAACCCTTCAAATATTTTTTTACTATTATTATTTTTCATAAAATAAGCTCCTCTTTTACGTATACTATTTTACTATTTTTACGCGTTTTTGTCAATTTTATTAGCTTAAAACAGGGCAAAAAAGAATATAGAGAGAGCTATTTAGCTCTCTCTATATTTTAAAAGCCAATTTTCTTTAAAGCTTTGATTCTTCTTCGCTTTTCTCCTTCATCTTTTCCAAGAACTTTAACAATAACCTCCCCATAGTGTAATTCTATTGCCTATTCCCATATCTTCCGGCTAACTACAACATAAACCACAAAAGAACAAACCGCTCTAATCCGTGGTTTGTTCTTTTTTTATTGTTTTATACTATTCAGCACTTGTTGTTTCTTCTTCAGGTTCTTCTTCATTTTGTTCTGTATTAATATGTGTATTTTTATAAACAGGTAATCCTGTTCCTGCAGGTATTAGTTTACCAATAATAACGTTTTCTTTTAATCCAATTAAGTCATCAACTTTACCTTTAACAGCAGCTTCTGTTAATACTCTTGTTGTTTCTTGGAATGAAGCAGCTGATAAGAAGCTTTCTGTTGCTAGAGATGCTTTTGTGATTCCTAGTAATATACGTTTTCCTGTTGCAGGACGTTTTCCTTCTGCTTCAACTAATGCATTCTTGTCCTCAAATTCATGTATATCAACTAATGATCCAGCAAACATGTCTGTGTCTCCATTATCTTCTACTCTTACCTTTTTAAGCATTTGTCTACCAATTACTTCAATGTGTTTATCGTTGATATCAACACCTTGGTTACGGTAAACTTTTTGAACTTCTTGAATTAAGTATTCATATACTCCTTCAGGTCCTTTAATTGCTAATATTTCAGCTGGGTTTAAAGCACCTTCTATTAATGGATCTCCCGCTTTTACTTCATCTCCGTCTTTTACACGTAATTTAGATCTAAATGGTATTGCATAAGTTTTTGAATCATCTTTAGACGTAATAACAATTTCTTTCTTCTTTTTATCTTCAACAATTTTAACTTTACCATCTATTTCTGTCATTACTGCTAATCCCTTTGGTTTACGAGCTTCAAATAGCTCCTCAACTCTAGGAAGACCTTGTGTAATATCGGCAACACCTGCAACACCACCAGAGTGAATAGTTCTCATTGTAAGCTGTGTACCAGGCTCACCAATTGATTGAGCTGCAATAATACCAACAGATTCACCAATGTTAACTTCATCACGAGTTGCCAATCCCATACCATAACATTTACGGCAAACACCATGTTTTGTACGGCATCCTAATACTGAACGAACTTTTACTGTTTCAATTCCTGCTGCAACAATTTTCTCAGCAATTTTATCTGTAATCATTGTATTTGTATCAACAATTAATTCTTTTGTTTCAGGATTAATTATATCTTCTAATGGGTATCTACCAACTAGTCTTTCATCCATTTTTTCAACAATTTGGTTTCCATCTTTAATATCAAATACTGTAAGACCTTCATGTGTTCCACAGTCATCTTCACGAACTATAATGTCTTGAGAAACATCAACAAGTCTTCTTGTTAAGTAACCAGAGTCAGCTGTTCTTAAAGCTGTATCTGCTAAACCTTTTCTAGCACCGTGTGCAGAAATAAAGTATTCTAGTGCATCTAGACCCTCACGGAATGAAGATGTAATAGGAATTTCTACTGTTTTACCAGTTGTACTAGCCATAAGACCACGCATACCAGCAATTTGTCTTAATTGGTTAATGTTACCTCTGGCTCCAGATTGACTCATCATATATACTGGGTTTAAGTCATCAAAGTTACTTTTCATTGCTTCTGTAACTTCATCTGTTGCTTTTTCCCATATTTTAATAACTGAGTTATATCTTTCATCCTCTGTTATTAAACCACGTTTATATTGTTTTAATACGTTATTTACTTGCTCATTTGCTTCAGCAAGAATTTTCTTTTTAGCCTCTGGTACTTTAACATCATCAACAGAAACTGTAATACCAGCTGTTGTAGAATGTTTGAAACCAGTTGCTTTAATATAGTCTAGTAATTCTGCTGTTGCACTTAAACCATTTGCATTTATTGATTTTGCAATAATTTTTCCTAAGTTTTTCTTAGATACTGCAAAGTTAAGTTCTGGTTCAAATAAGTTTTCTGGTTTTGTTCTATCTACAAATCCTAAGTTTTGTGGGATTCCTTCATTGTAAATTAATCTACCAACTGTTGTCTGAACTTTTCTTGTTTCTAATTTACCATCTATTTCTTTTTGAATTCTTACATATATTTTAGCATGTAAACCTAAATCATGGTTAAAATATGCTATTTTAGCTTCTTCTGGTGATGAGAAGTAATTTCCTTCTCCTTCTTCACCAGGAACATCCATTGTTAAGTAGTAAGCACCTAAAATCATATCTTGTGTAGGTACTGTTACTGGCTTACCATCTTGTGGTTTTAAAAGGTTATTTACTGAAAGCATTAAGTATCTTGCTTCTGCTTGTGCTTCTGGTGATAATGGTAAGTGAATAGCCATCTGGTCACCGTCGAAGTCAGCGTTGAAAGCTGTACATACTAATGGGTGTAATTTTATAGCTCTACCTTCTACTAAAACTGGTTCAAATGCTTGAATACCAAGTCTATGTAATGTAGGAGCACGGTTTAATAATACTGGGTGGTCTTTTATAACATCCTCTAGTATATCCCATACTTCTGGTCTTAATCTTTCAACCATTCTTTTAGCGTTTTTAATATTATGTGCAATTCCACGTCCAACTAATTCTTTCATAACAAATGGTTTGAATAACTCAACAGCCATTTCTTTTGGAACACCACATTGATATATTTTAAGTTCTGGTCCAACAACTATAACTGAACGACCTGAATAATCA
>FR902169.1 GCA_000437855.1 Clostridium sp. CAG:567
ATCTAAAACTAGAAAACCTAAAAGAAGATACTATGATGATGAACAAAGTAAAGCATTAGTTTCTAACTTAATGGAACTTACAGAGGATCAAATCAAATATAAAGTTGCTATACTATTAACACTTTTTACTGGAGTTAGACTTGGAGAGCTTATGGGACTTGAATGGAATGATATTAACTTTAAAGATGGAATTGTATGCGTTAATCGTTCTAGTCAGTATTTAGCAGAAAAAGGTGTATTTACTAAAACACCAAAAACAGAAAGCTCTATTAGAGAAGTTGGAATACCAGATTTCGTTGTTTCATTACTTGAAGAATATAAATTATGGTATGACAATCAAAAAGAGTTCTGTGGCGAATTATGGATTGATTCTAATAGGTTATTTGTACAAGCAGATGGAAAGCCAATGCATCCTTCTACTATTAGTAAGTGGTTTGTAAAATTTGTAGAACAAATAGGACTACCTGTAATTAACTTTCATGGGTTAAGGCACACAAATGCGACCTTACTCATAGCACAAAATATTGAAGTCCCAATAGTATCTGCAAGACTAGGACATGCACAAATAACAACAACATTAAATTTCTATGTACATCCAATTATCGCTCATAATAAAACTGCTGGATTTGCATTAGAAAATCTGTTACTACCAGGACGTCAATAAAAATCTTTTTTCACTAAAGTCATTAAACTTTTCACGATAAAAAATAGTAAAAGACTACTAAATAATATTTTAGGTTTCCCATAGTCTTTTACTGAAATTTTATTAGATATATCAATGGTTTGTGAGGATTTCTTCCCCAAAATTTCCCCAAATGGCGTTTTTTAGGGAAAAATAAAAAATAGCAAATCTCTGAAAGACTTGCTATTAGTGGTTGCGGGGGATAGACTCGAACTATCGACCTTCGGGTTATGAGCCCGACGAGCTGCCAACTGCTCCACCCCGCGATGTATTTAATTTCTTAACCTTTATTAGTATACTTCTTTTTCTTAGTATTGTCAATATATATTTGGAAAAATCCTTGATTTCACAGATTTTTTATTTAATATTAACCATTTATTTTAATCTACATCTATATTAATTATACCTAGCATGAGCTCAGCCTTTTGCCTTGCTCACACTATAATTTTATGCTATTTTACCGTTACATATTCCTTTATATTTTCAAATTTTGCTTCTCCTATTCCTTTTACTTCTTGTAATTCATCTATTGATGTAAATTTGCCATTTTGCTCTCTGTATTCTACTATCTTCTTCGCTATTGATGGGCCTATTCCTGGCAATTGTTCAAAGTCTTCTTGCTTTGCTTCATTTATATTCACTTTTTGTTTTTTACCTCCTTCTACTTTATCTTTTATAATCACATTATTTCCACTTTCTGTGGTTATATACACCTTTCCTTCGTTTGCTTCTTTCTCTTTTTTGCTAGGTATATATATTTTTTGTCCATCTGATAACACAAATGCCAAATTTACTTGGTCTAAATCTGCTTCTTGTGTAACTCCTCCTGCTTTTTTTATTGCATCTGAAATTCTTGATTCTTCTGGCAATTCTATTATTCCTGCATTTTTTACTTTTCCTGTAATGTGTACAATTATTGTGCTTTCTTTTGGTTCATCTGCTTCCACATTTGTGTAAAAATCATTAAAATTGTATTCTTCTTTTCCCCCATTTGTAGTGTATATGTATATTCCAACTCCCAATATTACTAATGTCCCCACGATTCCAATAATTAATTTTTGCTTAAAACTTAATTCCATATTTATTCCTTTCCAAAAAACTTGAAATTTTGGCAATTTTAATATATATTTATATTTGTAACTTAATATAATAAACTTATAGGAGAAATTTCATGAAGAAACTTAAAATAATATTTTTTATTTTTATATTTTTAATGCAATTTATCATATTTATATCTCCTTCTTATGCTGATAGTGATAATTTAAAAACATATTGTCCTTCATGTATTTTGATTGAAGCTAATACTGGAAAAATTTTATATGAGAAAAACTCTAATGATGTAAGGTTTCCTGCAAGTACTACTAAAATTATGACTGCCATTTTAACTGTTGAAAATTGCAATCTTGATGATGTTGCAACAGTCAGTCACAATGCTGTTTATTCAATTCCTTATGATTACACTCATGCTAGTTTAAAAGAAGGCGAGGAACTTACAATTGAACAACTTTTGTATGCTCTTATGATTCCTTCTGCAAATGATGCAGCAATAGTATTAGCAGAACATATTTCTGGTAGTGTTGAGGAATTTGCTAAATTAATGAATAAAAGAGCTGAAGAGCTTGGTTGTAAAAATACTCATTTTGTTAATCCAAATGGTATTCATAGTAAAGACCATACATCAACATCTTATGATTTAGCTTTAATGGGAAAATTTGCTATGCAAAATAGCATTATTAGAAAAATAGTGTCAACTACCCAGTTTACATTACCTGCAACAAATAAATATAGTAAAGCTGACAGAACCTTTAATAATTCAAATGATTTATTAAATACATATAGTAGATATTATTATGAAGGAACTACTGGTGTTAAAACTGGTTATACTGGTGAAGCAGGAAATTGCATTATTGCAAGTGCTAAAAAAAATGATTTTGAAGTTATTTTGGTTGTACTTGGTGGTGAATCTACAAATACTGGTTTAAGTCAAAGATACTTAGATTGTAAAACTTTATTTGATTATGCTTTTAATAATTATTCATTAAAAACATTAAATGAAAAAAATGCAGTTTTAAAACAAATTACGGTTCGTGGAGCTACTGAAGAAACACAAAATTTAAATGTTCTTATAAAAGATAAAATAGAAATTTTTTCTGAGAATAGTGCAGATTTATCTAGCTTAGAACCTGAAATTACTTTGGATGAAAATTTAATGGCACCAATTTCTGCTAATAGCGCAATTGGTAAAATAACTTATAATTATGATGGTCAAACATATTCATCTGATTTAATTGCCGAAACTCAAGTACTGTCATCTGATTTTTTACCACTTTTATTTAGAATTTTATTAATTTTTGTTGTTTTATATTTGCTATTTTTACTTTTGAAAAAACCTAAAAATAAATCTAAAAAAACATATAAGAAAAAAACTAAAGGTGGAAATTATAAATTTACGCAGTTTAGTAATTATTAAAAATAATAGGGCACTAATTTTAATTAGTGCCCCATATTTTTTTATTCATCTTTTCCTAAAATAATCGTAACATCAACATCTGTTTCTTCTGCAGATGAACTTCTTTGAGTTTGTACTAATAATTTCATTTCATCTATTGCAGCGTTTTCAACATTTCCTCTTTTTATTATTATGCTATTATCAATGCTTGAAGTTTCTGAACTTTGTATATTAGTATATCCAGCTTTTTTTAATCTGTTTTCTATTTTTTCTAATTTAACACTACTTCCACTTCCGTTTAAAACTTCAATTTTAATTTTTGATTTATCAATTCCAGTTGTATCAACACTACTTGTGTCTATTTCTTCATCTTGTAGTTCTGGGTTTAAGAATAGTTTGTCAATTACTTTTGCAGTTTCTTGCTCTTCTGCTGCATAAATCCAAACTCCATTTGTGTATTCTGATGCACCTGGTAATTGTTCTGTTCTTAAATTTTCAGTGTTAAATTCTACTATATAAGGAATGTAATCTTTAACAATATTAAAGTCTATATTTGTTTCAACATATTTTTGTGCAATGTCTATAAATTCATTTATTTTTAAAATGTTTTCAACTTTTAATGTTTGCTTTGCAAGTGCTTTTAAGAAATTTCTTTGTGTTTTCATTCTACCATAATCTTCAATTCCATATTCAGATGGATATGTTGAACCATCATTATTATGTCTAAATCTAACAACTTGCTCAGCCTTATCACCATCTAGTTTTTGAACTCCGGCTTTCAAGTTAATATGTAAATTTTGTCTATTTGAATCATACTTCATATCAATTGGTACATCAAATGTTACTCCACCTATTGCATCAACTAATGCTTTAAATGCTTGTGTATCAACTTTTAAATAATATTTGATATCAAGTCCAGTTAACTCATTTACTTCTTTTAATGAATTTTCAGCTCCTGTTTGATATACTGCATTTATTTTATCCCAAGCTGTTGCTTGACTTTTATTATATCCAATAAATGTATCTCTAGGTATTGAAAGCATAGAAGCTTGTTGTTTTTGTGGATCATATTCAGCTATCATAATAGTATCTGTTAAGTTTTCACTTTGTCCTAATAATAAGCAATAAATTTTAGGTAAAGTTTTAACTGTTTCTTGGTCATGTCCAATTGCTGTAGCTAAAATTCCTTTTAAACCTCCACCATTTTTATGTACTTTATATGCAAATACTCCTCCAACTATTAATAAAAGTAATAATAGTAATAATAATATTTTTTTACCAATTCCTTTTTTCTTCTTTTTATTTTTCGTTTGTTTTTCTTCTTTCAATTTTTTCACCTAATTCCTTTTTATTTGACAATTTATATAATAACAAAAATCTTGCCTTTTGGCAAGATTTTTAATTGAAATTTAAAATATGATTTTTAATAATAAATTGTTATTATACATCGCACTTCCAATAAACGATTTCTGTAATGCAATTATAAATGAAGTATTATTTATCATTGGGCTTATAAATGAAATTATTGCTAATGCAATATATATAATTACTAAAGATTGTAGCAATCCGTATACTACTCCTCCTAGTTTATCACATTGTTTTATAACTGGTAATTTAGTGATTAAATTTGCCAAACCTTTGATAAATAATAGAATAATTCTACTAACTATAAATAAACCAATTGCAACTGCAATATTAATAATCATAATAGCAACATTTCTTGCTGTTGATTCTACTATTGCTGTTTTTGCTTCATTTCCAGCTTTCTCTACTGATTCATTTATATAATTTGTAATAACATCTGGCATATTTTCTTGTGTTTTTTCTTCTTCTGGTTTTTGTTCTTCTTGCTTTAAGAAACTTTGTTTAATTGCCTGTTCTAAGTTTTCATCCCAGTCAGTTTTATTAATTATAAAATTTGATACAGGTTTAAATAATATAAATGCAATTATTAACGCTAATACAAATGATACTATTTTTAAAAGTGATCCTGTTAAACCTTTGTGATAACCAATTAAAATACATAATGCAATTATAGCAACTATTACTAAATCAATTATTATACTCATTGTAACTCCTCCTATAAATTAACAATTTCTATTTTGTCTCTATAAATAATTCCGGCTACGCCGTCGCCCAATATAATTTTTTCAATTACTTGAGAAGATGTATACCTTTTTATAAGCCATGCATTTGTGTCTACAAAATAAACTTCATCTCCCAAATTAATTGCTATTACATTGTTACATGAATCCACAGCTTTTGCAACTTCTTCAATTGTGTATATACTTTCTTTTCCATTTGATGTGTTTTGTATTTCTATAACTGTATCTGCGCTAAAAATTCCTGTTGACTTTTCATAAGTTCTAAATATATGTCCATCTAATCCTATATCTGCAAATGTAATTTTAGGGTTGTCTTCATTTAATTTTACAAGTTCAACATCAACTCCAGATTCAAATTTATGAATTCCATCATCATACATACAAATTAATTGGTTCTTGTCTTGATATTTTATTCTTAAAATTAAGCTATCTTGTGGTGCATTATATGTGTATTTTGCTTCAGTATTTTTTTCTTTTACATCTTTAATTGATATTATTTTTATATTTGATTGTATTACTGTTCCAGAATTATTTACTTCTGCATAAGCAAATTCTGAATTATCTGGTGATACATAAGCATCTACTGCAATAGTATTTGATAAATATGTTTTAAATAGCTCATTTCCTTTTGTATCAAATGTACTAATTACTGCTTTATGTGTTGTTCCTGTTACTATTGCACATACATATCCATTTTTGTTTACTGTTACTTTATTTAAATTTCCATCTATGTTCTTTTCCCATATAACATGATCTTCTGATATTAAGTATATTTTTTGACTATTGTTTTCTGCAATTACTAAATACTTTCCATTCACATCATATATTGGGTTATTAATTTCAATTTTTACTTCTTTCTCTTTTTTACCAGATGCACTGTATTCATTTAAAGTATTTTCTGCAAGTACACAAATATATTTTCCATAAGTAAAAATATTTGTATTAGAATCATAATCAATTTCAATTATTGGTACATTTTCCTCTGTTACATCTTTTCTAAATATATATCTGTCCATAAAGTTTCTAAAATTTTTATTAGTATTATATATTATTGCTGATGTAATGACTAATATTATTAGTATAATAATTGCAATTACTATATACAATTTCTTTTTATTAAATTTTCTATCTTTTCTAAATTTTATTACTTTGTCCATTGTTTTATTCCTTTATATTTTTATACAATAACTATATACTACATTCAGTTAAATTACAAGTATTTTACTTTCAAAATGCCCCAAATTTGTATTAACCCCAGTATACCAAATATTGGATATAGCAAACTTACCAAATTTGAAAATCCCACTGGCGCAACTAATACTGATATTACACAAATTCCAATCATCCATATTTCTTCATTTTTATTAACATTTTTTATGAATCCATAGCCAGATGCTATTGCAGTTGTAAATATTGCAATTAATATAACTATTCCATAAATCACTGAATATATATTTCCAAATTCTTTTGTTATCTGTATAAGTGGCAATTCCAAATTTTGCACATAATTATTTCCTCTTAATAATAAAAAATATAATGCTAAGCCAAGCACACATAAAATTGTACTGCATAATATACTGCACATTTTTATTTGGCTTTGTTTTTTTATATATAGATTAAGTTCTATTAAGATTGGAATTAATAAAATACTGTTATAACTTGCATACAATACACTACTAAATAACCAACCTGTGCAATAATTTATTTGGTTGTTGTTGCTTGCTATAAAATTAATATTTTTTATTCCAAGATAGCTTATAAAGAAACATAAAAATGGTATTAATATTGTATTTATTGATACAATGCCTTTAGTATTATTCTTAAATGTTATATAGCATAATATGCTAATACATATTGCTGGAATATAAATTAAAATTTTAAATTCCTGGTTAAAGTATGCACTAAATCCAGCTATCATTACAAAAAATGATATTAATAAAAAACATTGTATTATTACTTGCATTAATTTATTTAATTTTTTATTTGTACTTAATATTAATAAAAAATCAGAATATGATTTTACAGATTTTATATTTAAAATTTTAAATACCTTATAAATAATAAATCCTGTTATTATACATGAAAGTATCATTCCTATAATTCCCATAAATCCATATTTATTAAAAAATAAATATATTTCTTGCCCAGATGCAAAGCCTGCCCCTATTGTTGTTCCGATTATTACAAAAACAATTTTCAAAACATTTTTCATAAAAAAACTCCCTCATATAAAATATATGAAGGAGTTTTAAATTTTATTTCTTTCTTCTTCTAACTTGCCATACTACAATTCCTACAATTATTATAACTACTGGTATACCAAATATTATTGATAAAATAATTTTTGTTTGATTTTCTGTAACATCATAAGTAGTAACTGTTTCACCGGCTTTTCGAATTGTTATATTATCTTCTCTTTCAGTTAAATATGATACTGAATTTAATAATATATCTTCATTATTGCAAAATTCTATAGCATATCTATAATACATACCCATTTGTATTTGCGCATTTGTTGCAAATGCAGTATTTGAAAATACTATTAATTTTGAAATTTTATCTTCACTTATTGTTTTTGTAAGCATTGCAGCAACTGTAGCTCCTGAAGCACTCTCGTCACTTGATATTTTAGTTTGACTACTTGATGTTAAATCAGTTCTATAAAATGCTTTATCACTTGCTGTTGCTAAAGTTTCTAGAGTAACATTTTTCTTAGCTAATTCATCTGTTGATTCAAATGTTAGTTTTCCTGCTGTCATCATACATACATTTAGCCCCATGTTAATATCTTTTACAAGTTCAGAACTTGTATTTATAGATGCGATTATATATGAAGGTGCTCCTGATACCATTTTGCTACTGTTAGCTTCCATAATAAATCCTTCTGAATTTTTTACTCCATATACATCTAATATTTTTTGGAAATTAGGTGTTTTTATTTTACCCAAATTTGGATCCATTAATAGTAAAATTTCTCCACCATTGTTGATATATTTTAATATTTCATCTTTTTCTTTTTTATCTATATCATTTTTTAAAGCTGTAATCACTAATACTTTACAGTCTTTTGGTATACTTCCTGCTGTTAACAAGTTTAAGTATTCAACCTGATTAACTTCTGATTCTAATGAACTTTCTAAATATTGAAAATATCCATCATTATACAAATTATGACCTGTTAAAATACATATTTTAGGTTTTATATTTGTTGTAACATCTAAAATTGCATTTGTTATTGCCTCTTCTGTTATATCTATTTGTTCATGAGTACTATAATCATAAGTATATAAGTCACTATCTTGTAAAATTTTAATTTTTGACTCAGTTTCAACTGCAACAAATGATGATGTATCAGTTAAGCCATATTCTGTCTTCCATTCTTGTTTTGAAGTTAAATTTTCAAGTTTTTCAACTGTTATGTTATCATTTAGTGTTGCATACTTGTTTGCAAAATCTTCTACATATTCATACATATTGTATGTTGTAATTGTAATTTTTTGATCTAAATTTTCAAGCTTATCTTTTGTTGCTTGAGATATAGAATAAATCTTATCTTTTGTAAAATCTAAATCTGTTATATTAGCTTTGTCTACAAAATAACTGATTGTTAAAAATGCACATATTATAATAGCAAATAGTAAAATAGTAAGTACAACACTTTGTAGCCATCTCTTTTTTATAATTTCTATAAATTTTTCTTTCATGCTTTTTCATCCTTTCTATTATTTTATTGATTTTTTTCTTTGCATAATAATAATTGTAAATAAAATAAATACTACTGTTATTCCCAATAAATTAACAACTTCAGACATTGATATTAATCCTGCTGGGAATTTTTGATAATTGCTCATTAAATCAATAATAGAAAAGTTATCATTTAGGTTTGGTAAAAACCATGAGCTTACAAAAAATACTATTGTAACAACTGCAGAAATAATTTGATTTTCTGTTAAACTAGATATAAACATTCCTATAGAAATTGCAGCCATTCCTACTAGTAAAAATCCTAGTATCATAACAAGTGTTGGCACTAAGTTTGGTGCTTTAAAAAAGCATAAAATTGCATAATATATAAGTGAAAATATTAATGTTATTACTATTACACTAACACCTGCGAAAAATTTTCCAAGTACTATTTCAGTAATACTTCTTGGAGATGTTAGTAATAATTGCTCTGTTCCATTTTTTCTTTCTTCTGCAAACATTCTCATTGTTAGTATTGGAACAATAATTAGTAGCCCATACCTTGCTGTATTAAAGTATAAATTTCCTATGTCATATCCTCCTACACTAACAGTTGTTAGGTAGAAAAATAAACTAAATATTAATAAAAATAAGCCTATTGTTATATATCCTGTAGGAGATAAAAAATAACTTTTTAATTCTTTTTTATAAATTGCAAACATTACTCTTTTCCTCCTTTACTTTGTTTTTTAGCTTTCTTTTCTTCTTTTTCTTTAATTTTCTTTTCCTTTATTTTCTCTTTTGATTCTTCTTTGTTTGTATTTTCTTTTTTGTCAGAATCAATTAATTTTATAAATGCATCTTCTAATGTGGATTCATCCTTTTTAAGTTCAAAAATTGTGATATCCTGTTTTGGTAAAATTTCAAATATTTTTTTTCTTAAGTCAACCTTATCTGCTGATGTAACAGCATATTGTTTTGTACCATCTTCATTATCTTTTACCAATTTAATCTCTTCAATTTCTTTAACTTCTTCTTTTAGGTTTTTCATTTTTTCATTTTTGTCTTCAACTGTAACAAGAATTGTATTTTTCTCTTTTGTTTTATTTTCCAAGTTTTCAGGAGTATCTATCACAACAATTTTTCCGTGATTTATAATTATTACTCTTTCACAAATTTGGCTAACTTCTGATAGAATATGGCTACTTAAAATTACCGTATGTTTTTTTCCTAGTTCCTTTATTAGACTTCTAATTTCAGTAATTTGCTTTGGATCAAGTCCAACCGTAGGTTCATCTAGAATTATTACTTCTGGATTTCCTACTAAAGCTCCTGCCATACTTACTCTTTGTTTATATCCTCTTGATAAATTTTTAATTAGCTTGTTTTGTACATCTTTTAATCCTGTTTCTTCAATTGCTTTTTCTACTGCTTCTTTTCTTTCCTTAGCTTTAACATCTTTTAGCTCAGCCATATAATTTACGAATTCTCTTGCAGTTAGTTCTGTATACAAAGGAACCCCCTCTGGCATATACCCAATTTGTTTTTTTGCTTTCTTTGATTTTTTTACAATATCAAAGCCATTAATAATAATTTGCCCTTCTGTAGGCTCAATAAATCCTGTTATCATATTCATAGTTGTAGTTTTTCCTGCTCCATTAGGACCTAAAAAACCAACTACTTCACCATCTTTTATTGTAAAATTAATATTGTCTACTGCTTTGATATTAGGATATTTTTTCGTGACATTTTTTACTTCTATCACTTTAGATTCCTCCTTTTTCTTGTTTCCGTATGTTTTATACCTCGTTATCTTATCACTATCTTATTTCCCTGGCAATGTTTTTGTAAATATTTCACATAGAATTTACATTTTTTGAATATAAATCAAATCAAAGAGGTGTAACTTTATGGAATTTATTTATCCTTTTTTTATTTCATTTTTGATGGTTTTTGTGAGCGAACTTGGTGATAAAACTCAACTTTTAGTTTTATCTTTTTCTGGTAAAGATAAAACTTTTAAAATTTTATTAGGTGTTGCCATTGGCTCCTTTTTTAGTCATGGATTGGCTATTTTATTGGGAAGTAGTCTAGCACTTTTTGAAAATCAAATTTTACATCATACAATTGAATTAATTACATATTCTTCTTTTATTATAATGGGAATTCTCTCTTTACTACCTAAAAAAGAAAAATTAGTAATGGATAATTCCAAAAAAGAAAATTTACTATATAAAATTACAAATTTAAAAATTAATTATTGTTTTTTAATTGCATTATGCATAATGGTTGGGGAACTTGGAGATAAAACTTTTTTAGCATCTATTGGACTTGGAATTCAATATTCTAACTATAAACTCTCTTTAATTTTAGGTGCAATTTTCGCAATGGTTGCATGTGATTATATTGCTATAGTTTTAGGAAGATTTTTAAATAAATATATTTCTGAACAATCAATGCAAAAACTTTCTGGAATTCTATTTTTGATTTTTGGATTTATCGGTTTTATTTCAATGTAAATTGCTTTTTTAGCTTAATCATGTTATAATTATATAGTCGAAAATAAATAAGAAAGAGGAATAATTATGACAAGTAAACAAAGAGCTTATTTAAGAGGTTTAGCAAACTCAATTGATCCTATTTTTCAAATTGGAAAATCTGGATTGTCTGAAAATTTGTTAAAACAATTAGATGATGCTTTAGAAGCAAGAGAATTAATTAAAATAAATGTATTAGAAAATTCTGGCGAAGATGTAAAATCTTTAGGTAATACAATTGCAGATAGTATAAACGCTGTTTGTGTTCAAACTGTAGGAAATAAAATCACTTTATATAGAGCTAGAAAGAAAAATCCAATTATTTTACCAGACTAAAAAAACAATCCTTATTTTAAGGATTGTTTTTTAATAAATCTCTTACATATACTTGATTGCCTTCTCTGTCTTTTGTTCTTAAATTTGGAAATGTTTTTTCCATACGCTCATTTGTAAAATAGTCATTTTCTATTTTAGAAATTATACTATTATTATTTTTTGTTTCAATTGTCTCATTATAATATGTTGCAATCGCACGATTTTCGTAAGTATTTATGCTCCATATAGTTACAAGCATATCAATTAATAAAAATAATGCAAACGCTATTTCAATAGGCCATTTTATTTTGCCAGAAATCTTATTAACCAGCTTATCCATCCTTGGCTTTACAAATCTCATCATTCCAATTGTTAAAAATCCCCAAAACAATGAATATAACAAGCAAATTCTACCGTTTATATCTTTTCCAACATAAGAATAATCCCAAAATCTAGCACCATATATAGCTTCTATACAGTAGCTTAATAAATATTCAACAACCGAACCTATTAAATATCCCAATATAAATAATTTAAAATAGTTTTTCTTGTCCACCTTGTTTAATAATATTATTAAGCATGTACCACCTACTCCATATATTGGGCAAAATGGACCCCATATAAATCCTTTTCTACTTTCCCAAATTCCCATAGTAAATCGTGCATATAAAGTTTCTATTGCTAAGCCCAACATGCTAAATAATACAAAATACCAGAAAATTTGATGTACATTAATCTTTTTTTCTTCTTCCATATATTTCACCTGTTTTGATTATAACTTACCTTTATATTTTTTTCCAGTGTTTTTTACTATTTTTTATTGACAGGATTTAAAAATCGTGTTATTATAGTATTTGCTAATAGATAAATATTTTTTCTATTCACTAATGGGTCAGTAGCTCAGTTGGATAGAGCACAGGCCTTCTAAGCCTGGGGTCGGGGGTTCGAATCCCTTCTGGCTCACCAAAAAGATATTCATATATAATATGAATATCTTTTTTATTTTTTCATGATATCAATATATAATTTTATTATTGATTAAGATTTTATTTAATCATAAAATTGTAATGACAAATAAATCTAATATTTAAAAATCATATAGTCTTATATAATAAATTTTTAAACATTAGTTTGAAATGGGGAAATTACAAATATGAATATTGATAGAATGATGAACATTTATAGTGTATTTACTGGATGTAAAATGGGTAAATCAATTGATAATGAGCAAAAAAGTAAAATAGTTGAAATTTTAGCTCAGGAAATATCGGCAGTATGTAAGACTAAAACAAGAAATTATAAATCTATTAAATGAAAATGATATAGGTTATTTGATAAATCGTACTGGAAGATTTAGTAGAATATGCCAAGACGGAATTTATAGTCCTACTAGTAATAATTTGTATGTAAAAGACGAATATATTGAATATATGATTGAATCTGGTAAAAGTAGCATAGTTGTTATTCATGAAGCAATACATAAGTTACAAAAACTCTCATTGCCAGAACAAGCATCTCAAGGCATTCAAACTTAACATTGTTGACCCTTCAAGTCCTCAGCTTATTTAGTGGATATCATTCCACTAAATAAGCTTTGATGGCACATATAAACGTAGCTAAATAATTTAGCTACGTTTTTTTATTTTTTATTTAATTATGCATTTTTCCAAAATGCCTCATATCCCCTATGTGCTTCATATAAATCTAATTTACTTGTAACCTCATAAGGTGAATGCATTGAAAGTACCGGAACACCACAATCAATAACATCTATTCCTTTATTAGCTAAAATATATGCTATTGTGCCTCCTCCTCCAATATCTACTTTTCCAAGTTCAGCAATTTGATATCTAACATCATTTTCTTCAAATATCTTTCTAACTTCTGCCACAAACTCAGCATTTGCATCAGATGCTCCAGATTTTCCTCTAGCTCCTGTATATTTATTAAGTCCTATTCCTCTTCCTAAATATGATGCATTATTTTTTTCTGAAACACTTGCATATATTGGATCTAGTCCAGCATCCACATCTGCTGATAACATTTTAGAATTACAAAAAACTTTTTCCAATAAATTAGGTCTATTTATTCCTAATTTGTTTAATATTTCTGAAATGAATGTATCAAATACATGTGATTCCATACCTGTATTTCCCATACTTCCGATCTCCTCTTTATCAGATATAATGCATACTGCTGTCTTAACAGGATTTTGCACATTCATTAATGCTGTTAAAGATGCATAAACACATATTTTATCATCTTGCCCATAACCAGCAACCATGCTATTATCAAATCCCATGCTTCTGCAAGGCATTGCTGGTACTAACTCTATTTCTGAACTTAATAAATCTTTTTCTGTTATTCCATATTTTTCATTTAATATATTTAAAATATTTAATTTAACAGATTCAGCTATTTCACTACCTATTGGCATACTTCCAATTAGTAAATTTAAATCTTCTCCATCAATTCCGTCTGCTAATTTTTTCTTCATTTGGTCTTGTGCTAAGTGTGGTAATAAATCTGTAATTGTAAATATTGGATCATTCATATCTTCTCCTATATTTACAGTTATTTTTTCGCCATTTGTTTTAACTATAACTCCATGTATTGCTAGTGGAATTGTTGTCCATTGATATTTTTTTATTCCACCATAATAATGTGTTTTTAAGTATGCAAATTCAGAATCTTCATATAAAGGATTTGGTTTTAAGTCTAACCTTGGAGAATCTGCATGTGCACCTATTATATTCATTCCCTCTTCAATACTTTTTTCTCCTATAACAGCTAAATACATGCTTTTTCCACGGTTGTTCCAGTAAACTTTATCTCCTGGTTTTAAAGTTTCACAATCTTTTATATCTTTAAATCCATTTTGATGTGCTATCTCTGTTGAAGTATTTATAATCTCTCTTTCTGTCTTTGATTTATTCATATAATTTATATAGCCTTTAGCATATTCAAAAATTTTTTGTTTTTGTTCTTCTGTTTTTGCATTCCAGCCATTTTCCTTTTTATTAAATAATTTACTTTTTAATTCTTCAGCTTCTTTTTTGTCCATCTTTTGTCTCCTTCCATTTTTTTGTTATTGTATCACAACATTTTACAATTAGTATACACAATTTCAAAAAAATTATTTAGTTTTTTTACTTTTTATATTAACATTCCTAAAACTAAAATCCCAATATTGTCATTATATATTTCATCAAATTGAGATATCGGAAGTGGATTTTCACCTATTCCTGCTTCTATTGTATAACCTGGCCTTTTATAATTTTGAATAAACCAATCTTTATATCCTGCAAAACTCGAATTATATGGCACATCTGTCAAATTATAACCGCTAACTTTTTCAAATATTTTACCTATTTCATAACCATTTGGTGGATTAATATTTTGAAAATCCCAATAAATTTCTTTTCCCTGTGTATGATATGATATTGTTAGTTCAAAATTATTTTTTAATGTAAAATTGTATATTGCTAATGCTTCACTTTGTGTTAATGGACCTTCTCCCACAAAATTTTGAGGTGCAGGTTTTGTATATCCTTGTTCAAATTTTATTTTTCTAGCTTCTTGCCAACCTGCCGGAAATTGTAAATTCAAATCCACTCCATTAGAATTTGCTTTCCAACCACTTGGAAATGGTATATTAGGAAATTCACTTGAAATTTTTAAATACTTTTTATATATATCACTATTTTTTTCAACTTGATTAGTAACTATATCTATTCCATCTGGATTCATCATTGGTAAGATGTATAAAGAAACATTATTAAATAATTTTCGTGCATTTTGACCAAATATTCTACTATTTAGAACATAGCTTTGACAAAAGTTTTCTACAAATTTCATAAGAAAAATACAACATATATACTCATTTGCATGCATTCCTGCATTATACATTATCTTTCTTCTTCCGGTTCCTATTTTTATGTATGGAAGCTGTTTGCCAAGTGTACTAAAGCCTATATTTCCTACTTCTAAAAAATTGTATTTACTTTTTAATTCTTGTATGTTTTTCATCATTAGTGAATAATAGTATTTTTGATTTGTTGGAACAATACTCATAAAAAATCACCTGCTATAATTTATTCAAATTAAGCAGGTAATGTGATTTTATTGTTTTAACTTACTATAACCATTGCTATAGTCTATTTCTATATTTGGTTGTACATTATAAATATACACATTAAAGCATATTTCATTATTTTCTACAGACTGTGCTTCTATTTGTACTCCACTTGCCACTAAATTGTTTCCTTCAAATATTGGAGTTACCCTGTATAGTACATGATTATTTTCATTTTCTTTTAAATAGTTTAATACCTTTGTTTCAAATGGTAACATTCCGCTTGTGTTAAAATAATTGGTTCCTGTTATAAGGTTTTGTTTATTCGCATTTTCTGCTGATAAACTATACGCAATTAAATGACAACGATTATATAAGCTTTTTCCATTATACTCTACACTTTGCCAACCAGATGGATATATATGACTAATTGATGTTCTTTTTTCTCCTTCTTTTGGCATTGTATCTTTTCCTAAATTTGCATACGCAACTCCACATCTACCCAGTTTGTCTAATTTGCTGTATTTTTCAAAGCATTCATTTGTTAAATCACTTTGTTCAAAATTTGGAATATTATTATTTATTGTTACATATATTTCTCCATTGTATTCTGGAATTTCGCCTAAATTATAAGATACTTCCTGAGTTGCATTATCTAATACATTTTCATCTAGCTCAATATTTCCGAAATAAACTCCTGTAATTATTGCAATTAAAAATATTATACTTGTAATTAATTTTTTTGTTTTTCTTTTGCTCATTTTTTCACCTATTTTATATATTTTCCATTTACTCTTTTTACTATATCTCCAACATTAAAGTCTGGATATAATTCTTTATATGTATATATTGAACCACTTCCATTTTCATGTGTTAAATAAATTTTATCATCAGTTATTTTTTGCACTACAAAATTAGTATTTTCGTTGTCTCTTAATACTCCATACAAATCATCTAATTTGTACCAAGCATCATCACTTTTTATATCTATTTCTCCATTATATAACTCACATTTATCTCCATTTAACTGTACTTTTTGACCTGAGTATAGATTATAAAAATCTAATTTATTCATTTTATATATATTTTCATAAATTCCATGATTATGTAATTTCTCCAGTTCATTTTCAGTTGTATATATGTATATATCTTCTTCTTTTCCATTTTCAGGATTCAGCAATGTTATTTTTTCATTGTCTAAACCATATACTACCCCTATATTCATATTATTCCCCTTATCTAAAGCTTTTGCTAATTCATTAACGAAACTTGATACAAAATTTTTAGTTTCATTACCTAAAAGATTAAAAATTTCTAAATTCATAAATTTCCTTTCAAGAATTAAATATTTTTTTAATAAAATTTTCTTTAATATATCACATATTGTGTATTATTTACAATGCTTTTTTATTGCTTATTGATTTTTTTAATGATACAATTTATTAAAAGTTGGTGAAAAAATGTATTATACATATATGTTAAGGTGTGCAGATAATTCAATTTATACTGGAATGACAAATGATTTAAATAAAAGAATAAATGAGCATTTAACTAAAGATAAAAATGGTGCAAAATATACAAAATCACATAATGCTGTAAAACTTGAATCTGCTTGGAAAAGTAAAGATAAATCTTTGGCTTGTAAATTAGAATATCAAATAAAAACTCTTTCAAAAATGCAAAAAGAGTCTTTAATAAATGGCGAAAAATTGTCTAATTATTTAAGTGGGAAAGTTGATTGTAGAAGATATAAAAGAATTGTTTAATTTAGTGAGATAAAAAAGTGGTAAGATTTTTCTTACCACTTTATACTTATGGTCGAGGCGACTTGTTTTTCACTTCGTCAACCTCTTATATATCAAACGTTTCATACGTTATTTCAATTCTAGAACATAATTCTAGAAAAAACTAGCTTTTCGGTCTTATTATTCCTTCTACGTCATTCCTTAGTATTTTCTAAGGATTTAACGATTTTTCTTCTTTTGTATATTCGTTGATAGAATCACCCAAAAGCATTTTAACACTATCAACATATTTTTGCAACTCTTTTCGTTGCGTTTCTATTGGAAGATCTGTGTAAGTGTCCATTGTTTGCCTTATATCCGAATGTCCTAAAGTTTCTTCCATAACTTTATAGTCAATTCCAACAGAGTAACTATTTGTAGAATATGAATGTCTTAATTTGTGATTATGTGCATTATCTTCAATTCCAATAAACTTACAAATTCTTTTTAAACAGTCATTTAAAGTACTATCAGTAAAAACATTACCCTTTTTATTACAAAATAACAAATCGTTTTCATTTGGTTTCATATTTTTAATGGCATGTTCTAAAACTGGCTGTGTTAATTCAGTAAGTACAATATCACGCTCTCCACTTGGTGTTTTTGTTCTATCTCCTAAAATAGTATGTCCTTGTTTATCCAAAGTTGTAGTTCTTTTTATGTGTAATAACCCATTTTCTAAATCTACATCTTGTTTTTTTAAACCTAAAACTTCTCCAATACGTAACCCACAATGAATTGCTATTAAATATTCATCTCTATGTGAATATTTAAAATCTGGACTATAAAGATATATTAGTAATTTTTTAAAATCCTCAATATTAAAAGATTTTACTTTCTCTGTTTTTATAATACTTTGAGGCATTTTTATTCCATAATATCCAGCAAAATAATCTTCTTCAATAAATTTTCTTTCTTTTGCTATTCCAAAGGCTTGTTTTAATAATTGATAATCTTTTCTCAATGTGTTTTGAGCATATCCTTTTTCTCTCTCATAATTTAGGAAATCTTCAACATCTTTTCTTGATATTTTATCAATTTTTTTATCAAACCAAGAACCAGAGTTTCTTTTAACGCGTTTTAAAATCTCTGAATAAGTTCTGTATGTGTTATCATTGTTGGTTCCATTGTTATTTTTTTGTTTCATAAACTCAAGTGTTATTCCTTCAATTGTCATTGGAGATATTTTTTCTTTATTCGGTTTAGATTTTAATCCTCCTGGATTATCCTTTTTAAATTGTTCAGATTTATAAATTGCTTCATTTTGAGTTGCTCCTGTAAATTTTTTTCTAATTGTTTCTCCTGTTTCTTCATCAACTCCTACTACAATTGTTACACTATATTGCTCAGATATATAGAACTTATCGCAATGCTCGTTATCGGAACAATTATGGCAATCTGGACATTTATTCATTAGTTTAAGATTTCTTCTGTGATTGCAAAAATCTTTGTTTAAGCATTTGCTACATTTAGGACACATAGGTCTATCATTTTTTACTCGTGCTTTTTTTACCAAATATGGTGCTTTTTCATTATAATTTTTCTTCCTTTTGGTCATTTTGTATTCTCCTTTTTCTTGTAAATTTCGAAGAATACCTTGTCAAATCAAGTTTTTTAGATTATAATAGATTTAGCAAGGTATTCTTGCTAAAGATAATTTTAAGTCTTAAGCTTATTGCTTAAGCAAAGTTTTGTATTGAAGATTTAAAGGGCAAATTTAAATCTTCTTTTTCTTTCTAGTTTTTTTCATTATTTAAATATTTTTTTAAGTTATCTTCACTTATTAATAGTTTTCTTCCAACATATCTTGCACCAGACTCTTTCATTTTCATTATAGCATAAGCTGTTTCTTTTGTAACGTGTAATCCTTTGCAAATATCTTGTGCTGAAAACATTTTAATTCCACACATATTTTCCATAGTATTTGTCTCCTTTCGTTTGTATTTTGTAATCTACATTTATCTCATACCCTAAATTACACTGGGCTTTTACTGGTCGTTGATTTTTCAAATCTTTGGAATTTCACCACTACCCCATCAGGGCTAGCTACACTCTTTGCGTGCGATGGTACTTTTAAACCACTCAAGCTGAGACTGTGTAGAAGAGCATTTCTGCTTCTATCCAGTAACGGATTATTCAATTTTCAATGTGCTATCCGTGATTAGTTTTTGCTAACCATTTAATAACTACTAACAAATATTTTAGCATTAGCTATTGCATATGTCAATAGTTTGTGATAAAATATTTTCAATAAATAACAGAGAGTGACGGTGAGGTAACATGGAAAGATTTGAATTACGTTTAAAAAATCAATTTTTTATAAATAAGTTTAATAAATACAAATTTATGGCATACCAAGATTTAAGATTTAATCAAAAACATAAAAGTTATGAAATTTATAATAGATATGAGAAAATCAAGTTAGGAGTTCAATTATGTGACTTTTTAAATACTGATTTTTCAGATTTAAATAGTATTAGAGAATTCATTGATAAATATGGTATTACAACAATAGCTCATCTATCTGATATAAAAATTTATCAGTATTATTCTGAAAAAGAATATAATGAAATGGTTGATGATGTTATAAATAATTTAAAAAACAAATTAGAAATGTATAAAAATGCTTTCATTGCTGATATTACATATATCTATAATTTAAATGACTTAGAAGAATTGAATGATTTAACTACTATACAGAGATTACATATATTAAGAGATAGTAAAAAAGAATCTGAAGTAAGAAAATTATATGATTCAAATAATTTGAAATTAACTTTAAATAATTTTGGAGATTTTACAGAGTTTTCTATAACAAGAGAAGATGACGCACAAGAGATTGCAAAAAATGTTAATACAGATTATTTAAATACATATTGTTTTGAGAGCAATGATATAATTCAAACATTTATAATTGAATTATTTGAAATGACTGAAATAGAAAGTACGGCTATTAAAAAATGTAAGAATTGTGGCAAATTCTTTGTTCCAGATAATAGAGTTGATGAGTTGTATTGTAATAGTATTTATGAAAATAATAAAACTTGTAAAGAGGTTGGACCTTTTAGAACTAAACAAAAGCTTATGCAAGAAAACGATGATTTAAGAATTTATAGAAATGTTTATCAAAAGTTATTATTAAGAACAAGAAGAAATCCTAATAATGACCAGTATGAAAGAGATTTCCATGAATTCAAACAAAAAAATATCGAATTAAAGGAAAAGGTTGAAGAAGGAAAATTAACTCAAGCTGAATATATGGAATGGCTTGAGAAACAATAAAATTATAAATTTATTTTTACCAATCACCACCAAATCAATTAACCTATGGTGGCAATTAGGTAAAAATATCTATGGAGGTTTTGAATATGGAAAATTATCCACCTTATACGATAACTGACAAAATGTTAAATTATGTATCAGATATAATGAAAAAAATTGGAGAAGCTAATTATTTTGAAAGTTTAAATAGATATCCTGAATTAAGAAGAAAATCAAGGATTAGGTCAATTCATTCTTCTTTGGCAATAGAAAATAATCAACTATCATTATTTCAAGTTGAAGATGTAATAAATGGAAAAATGGTAATCGGAGACCAAAAAGATATTCAAGAAGTAAAAAATGCTTATGAAGCCTATGAACAAATTGATAAAGTAAATCCTTATTCTGTAGAAGATTTAAAGAAAATACATGGAATATTAACTTTTCTAGTTGAAAAAGATGCAGGAAAATTTAGAAATCATGGGGAAGCTGTTTATGATGGGAATGTTGAGATTTTTATGGCACCACCACATAGATTAGTTCCAACTTTAATGGATAATTTATTTAATTGGATGAATGAAGTTAAAGACACCATAAATCCACTTATACTATCTTCAGTATTTCACTATGAATTTGTATTTATACATCCATTTTCTGATGGTAATGGTAGAACTGCAAGAATTTGGCAAACTGCAATTTTATCACATTGGGAAAAAGCTTTTACTTATTTACCTATTGAAAGTATGATAAAGAAGAGTCAAAATGAGTATTACAAAGTAATTGATAATTGTAATAAAGCTGGAAATGCTACTGAATTTATTGAGTTTATGCTTAAAATGATAGATGATACAATTGATGAAATAACAAAAACTACTACACAAGAAACTGCACAGGAAACTACACAAGAAAAAATTTTAAAGCTTATAAAAAGTAACCCTAGTATAACTCAAACTCAAATGGCAAAAGTTCTTGGTATTACTAGGGATGGTGTTTCTTATAATATAAAACAATTAAAAGATAATGGTATTATTGAAAGAGTCGGAGCAACAAAAAATGGATATTGGATTGTAAAATAAAATTGAAATAATAAAGTATAAAGGAGTTAAGTAATGAAAGAATCAATAAAAAACATAATAATATCAATATCAATAATTATAATTGCTATTCTAATATCTTTATTTTTTATAAATAATTCTAATACTTCACTTAACAATAAAAAGAGTAAGGGAATAGGCATAGGCAGTAGGACAATAAATATTAATATTTTAGATAATAAAATACTTTGTGAAGATGTAATATTGTTTAATATGCATTCAAGAGAAGAACTTAAGTACAAGTTTTTTCAAGAATATGATTATTTGAACAATACCAAGCTTTATATAAACAATTCAGATAATTTTTATTCGACAAGTTTAAAAATGGATTTATTAAAAGGCTATATAAATATAGATAAAAGGTTATTAAATGGTTTAAAAATCACAGATAAAAATGTAAGTATAAAATTAACATATGAACTAGATCTAGATTATATTACAAGATACACAAATACAGATGTTTTACCTCTTTATATGGATTTAGAAAATATAGATTACTTAAATAATTTAACAATAAACTTGAATTCAAATTATACAATTACAAATTTAACTGTAGATAATGCAGAAATAAGCAAAACTAAAGATGGATATGCTGTTAATATGAATAATATAAACAACAGTGATGATATGAATATATTATTTAATATGAATACATATCTTAGTAACACAATAAATTCTGATTATGTTAATCCTAATATCTTAAAGGAAACTGAAGACTATGACTATATTAATGAAAGAATATATATTTTAGTGATAATAATAACTATTTCTGTAATATTATTAATATTATCATTAATTATTAATAACCAAAAAAAGACTACTAATTATCGAAGAGATACATCAAATTTAATTTCTCCAATCTTAGCTGAAGCTATCATAGATGGGAAAATTGGATTAAAGGAATTAATAATGACTACTATTGTAGAATTAAATATTAGAGGAAACATCAATATTATAAATAATGATACATTAGAACTAGTATCTTATGATAATCTTGAAATATATGAGCAAAGCATTGTAAATCTTCTATTTAAAAATAAAACTATAAAATTTAGTGATATAAATAATACTTTTGCTAATTCAAATAAATCAACAATACAGTTTACTCAAAAAATGAGTTTAATTAAAGAATGTTTATTAGAGAAAATTTATTCTATGAATATTTTTTCTAAGGGACTTACATTTTTAAATAAAGCTATTGGACTTTGTACTATTTTAATTAGCATAAATATGCCACAAATACTTTTGAATAATTCAAGTTCAATGAAAAAATTCTTTTTTATATTAAGTCTTCTTATTACTTTTTATTATATAAAAAGTAATATTGGCAAAAAGACTATAAGAGAAGAAATTATAACTAATAATAAAAGGCGAACGGTAATAGATATAAGAATAGTATTTCTACTTATATTAACGGTATTTATAATAATAAGTACTTCTATAAGTGTTGCTAAATATCATATTGTATTTTTTATGTTTACATTACTTGCAATTTGTCTAAATATTTATATAGCATATCATAGTCAAGGTATCATCTTAACTAAAGAAGGAAAGGAAGAACAATTAAAGCTGGTAGAATTGAAAAATTATATAAATGATTATAGTTTAATCAGGAATAGAGATTTAGAATCAGTTATTATTTGGGATAAATATTTAGCTTATGCAACAGCTTTCGGAATACCAAATAAGATTACAAATAGTATATATGAAGAATGGTATAATTTAAACATAAACTTACAAGTAGTAGAAAAAATACTGAGTTAATTTTTAAAGTTTTATAGATACAATATTAATAAAAGTTATTATTATTTCATAATAGCTAAAACTAGTAATTATTATTAGTTTTAGCTATTATCTTCTTAACTATAATTATATTAATTTAAAATACTTTTAATATAATCTTTTTAAAAAATAATGACTTAATGCATAATCAGCAATTAAAATAATTAAACCGATTAAGTTATGAAAAATCATTGAATTACATCATTGAATTTTGTTGGATTTGTAATGATTTGTTTATTAATGCATCATCTCCTACGTTATTAAATATACCACCAGATATTAGCAAGATTATCATTATGACAGTTAAAATAGTAGAAGCAACGATACCTATAGTGGAAAAAATATTTTTTTCTTTCTTGCTAGAAATAATAGCTAATATTAATGCAATTATTTCAAATATTAATGCTATAATAATTCCTAAATTTGAATATAGTATCCATCCAATAATAAATAATAAAATTGAAATTATTCCTAATATTTTATACTTACTCACCCTATTCATTCCTCCTTTTTGTTAAGTATAATATATTGGGTTATAGTTGTCAAATGTAACACGAATAATTCAATAATTTCATAACAAAATATGAATATTCTAAATTTATCTGTTTCTAATTTTCTTATTCCTATCAGTTTTTATCAATGTATCTTCTCTTTCCTTATTTTGTATATTTCTATTATAATCATCTCTAATTATAAAATATTTCCCAACAATCCTATCACAAGCATTTCTTTGTGCATGAATAATATCAATATTTTCAGTAAGTTCATTAATTTCTTTTTTAATTATATTTTTATCATTATCATTTGTAGCTTTATGATATTTTCTCCATAAATCTTCCCTTTTCCCTTTCAAGTTAGGTAATTTACATTCTAAATCTAATTTATAATTTTCTACTTCTTTAATAGACTCAAATTTGTGCCTAACTAGAAAATTTATTTCTTCAAATATCATATTATTTTTTCTCTTTTGCTTATAATACTCTGGTGTCATTTCTCTATATTCATTTTTAGCAGGTAATATTTTAAAAGCATATAAATAATGCACATATAATCTATATAGTGAGCTTGTTTGCAATAAAAATTTATTTATTTTTGGTCCAGTATATAGTTTTCTATAATATTTCTTTTTAAAATTTGCAACTGGTGGTAATTCTTCTTTCGAATATCTATAAATTCTTTCTTTAATTCCTTGAACTGAATATTTATCTCCAAAAGCCCTATCAATTCTTACATTTCTTGAAAAATAAGGTGTTTTCATTGTAAGATATTTGCCACCATCTTTAATATTTTCATAGCCTTTTGCTTTTAGAACTAATTTAAAGTCAGAATACTTTTTAACAGAATTTATTGCTTCATCCATATCAGTTATTATCTTTTGAATTTTTTCATCTCTACGGTTAAAATAATCAATATTATTTTGTCTAAATTCTTTTTCTTTATCAGCTTTAGGAGTATTTACAATAGATAGCCCATAATTTAAACATAATCTGTCAGAAGCTTCTTTCATAAATGCAATTTCTGCATTAGAATTATGATATTTATTTCCATCTACAAAAGAAACAGAATTTATAATTATGTGATTATGGACATTTTGCTTATTTATATGAGTACAAATAACAACTTGATATTTATCTCCCCATAGTTCTTCAGCAAGTTCTTTTCCAATTTGATTCGCTTTTTCTGGAGGTACTTCATATCCTTTAAATGATTGTATTATATGATAACCTAATGTTTTGCCTTCTTTATGAAAGAATTTTTTTGTAAGTGCCATTTCTTCATAAGTAGTATCCACATTACAATTAATACCTGATACTAAAATTCCATGTTCTGTTTTTTCTCCATTTTTACCATAATTGATAACTGCTTGTAAATTACTTTTAATTGTTTTTATTTTTATTACCGCCATTAAAATCACCTCCTATTCTCTTGAATATATTTTCTTTTGGAATTCTAAAATAAATTTATTAATAGTATTTCTTAAATAATCAAGTTCATCTGCCCCAGCATATCCTCTTATATTAACTCTAATTGCTATTTGATTTATATTATTTGCTATGCCAGAAATTTGTTTTGTAAATTCTCTTATTTCTTCTGTAGGTTGTTCTTTTATTTTATAACCTTTAATACAGCTTCTTAAAAATTCAGATTCATTCAATCCTGCTTTTTTAGATTTTGTTTTTAATAAATTTTCTTCTTCTTGGTTTATCCAAAATTGTTTTTTGATTGTTTTTTCTCTCATAATTTTATTTGCTCCTTTCAAAATTCTTTATGGGGTTTGGGGAAAGAATTTCCCCATCAATTCATTTTTTCAAAAAATGACAAGCTGTATTTATACGGGAGTATAAATGCGTCGCTTGCTTTAAATATTTCATTTGCCGATATGTGCCAATTTCTAACCCCATTTTTAAAAAAATTGGTACAAAAAAAGAAGAAATCTCATTTGAAATCTCTTCTAAAAAGTATTTTTATTGCTACTAAATGTGATTTATTTTTCTTTGATAACGCCTGTATCTTTTAAGTAAAAATACATCTCTTTACCACCTAAAAGGAATATTTCCTTTTCCTCAAAATCACAAATTTCCATATAAATTTTAGCTAGTTTTTGGAACATTTTACATTCAGTTTCATTTAATATCATTTCTCTATCTTCTAGTATTAATTGTAAATTTGGATATTTATTCATAATATCATTGAATTTTTCCCTTAATTCTTTATATTCTTCATTTCTATTTATTAAATCAGTTTTTCTTTCTTCAATAGCCTCATTTAAATACATTTCATATAATCTTACTTCATCCATTTTGGTACCTCCTATACATAAATTAATTCACTTAATACAATTTCTTCAACGCGATTTTTAATTGAATTCATCCTGCAAACCCATTCCATTTGATTAGTTTCTTTTAGTTTTTCAGTTACATTTTCTTGTTTTACTAACTGAGATATAATTGTTTTAATTCTATCTTCACAAGCAATATCTATCTCGTGTAAATATCTATTTAATTTGCCATCCATAAATAAAACGATATATTCGGCTTTTTTATGATTTTTTAAATAATTCAATTTCATTCTGCCATATTTTCCAATTGTATAATTTGTTTCTTCTGGATCTAATACTAAATTAGGCAAGTAATAATCTCCTTGTTTTATATATTCAATTCCTGTTTTTTCATCTACAAATCTATTTTTTACATTTTTATTTTCCATTTTCAAATCCTCCTTAATCATTATTTTCTATCAAATCGTTTAAATTGGTAATTCCGTTTGATTTTTTATAATTTTCAACGCTATCATTGGGTAAATTATAATTAACATATAGCTTGTCTAAATATCCAGGTGGATAAACTCTGCCTTGATAACCACTTTTTTTACTCTGATAGCTTTTATAATTATTATTTATATATTTATTATTATTGCTATTATGGACTGTCGATTTTCTACACTCAGGAGTGTTGATTTCATGCTCTCCTGACTGCTGATTTTCGACACTCCTTAATTTATCTATTTTTTCACTTTCTATCATTCCTATGGTTTTGCCTAAATAAATAATATTTGGCATATTTTTGCCTTGCTTTTTCTCTTTTATAAGATTACATTCTTTTAATTGTGCTATTGCACTATCAAGTGCAGCACGTTTTATATGCATTTTTTCTTGTATTTCTTCTCTCTTAAAAATTACATACATATCGCCTTTTGCATCATAGAATTGTATTTTTTTGTTACTTTCTATTTGTTTGAATGATAATTCCAACCTATCGGTTAAAATAGAATATAGTAACATAGCATTAGGTGATAGAACTTTATATTCTTCTCTATTTAATAATTCTCTTGGAAATTGTATAAAACTTTCAAATGAAAGTTTATCTGTTTTCTTGAATGGGGCGAATTCATACATTATAGACCTCCTTTCATCTAACTTAAATCTAAATTGTTCTAGAAAAGTTCTAGAAAATAATCTTAAAACACTTGATATGACTGAATTTTATTCTTCGATAAATTTTATTTTTGAAATTTTTTATTTAGATTTCTGTTCTAGAAAATTTTTCTAGAACAAAATTTGATGATGTAGAAGGTTTTTAAAAGACTTTAGACAGAAAAAATACGTTATTCCAATTTCTTGAAATAACGTATTTTATGCACTTTTGATATAATTTTCGTCCTTCTGTAGTTTTCTACAGAATTTACATTTTATGGTCGAGGCGACAGGGATCGAACCTGCGACCTCATGGTCCCAAACCACGCGCGCTACCAACTGCGCTACGCCTCGATTTTTTTCAGTACCTATATAATATAGCACACTTTTTTTATAATTGCAACATTTTTTTCAAAATTCTATTGAATATTTTTACTTTTCAATGTATAATAAGTATTATCACGCAACTGTAGCTTAGCTGGATAGAGCGTTCGGCTACGAACCGGAAGGTCGGGGGTTCGAATCCCTCCAGTTGCACCAACAAAAGGATTGTACAACCGTACTATCCTTTTTATTTTATAATTTAATCTCAATAATCTCTTCAATTTGAACTTCTTCCCCATTTTCTAGTATAATTTTTCTATCATATTCATCTATTTTTACTACATTTTCTGTTACTTCAATATATTTTCCGCCATCTTTTTTAACATCTGGTATAAAATATGTAACTGTAATTTTTGGCCTATTATGTATTTTTTCTTTTATTAAAAGCAATTTTTTATTTAAAATTGTCTTTTGTTCTTCATTTATTTCTATTCTACTATTAGTTTCCCTGGCTGTTTCTTTTATTACATCATCATATCCAGTTAATGCTGAAAAAGGTGCAAATTGTGCAGATCTTTCTTCTATTGTCATTCTTACATGTTTTTCAGATACATGATGTGGTAAATTTATTATATCGTTATATTTATCACTTTTTTCTAACACCTTTTATTCTTTATGACCTCCTATTTGCTTATTTCTTTCAATAGTTGTGCCCTCTTTTTGCAAATTCATTCCTTTTATTATAGCATTTTTTCCATATTTGTTTTTTATATTAATCATTGCTTTTTGTATTTCTTTTTCTGCTTCTTCTTTTTCTCTTTTTTTATTGACTTCTTTATAGTCTACAAATAAATTAATTTGCTCATAATTGCTATTTTGCACCATATTTTCATTTACCACATTATTAACTGTAATATTGATTCTTCTTACTAAAAGTTGTTTATTAATAATTTGTTCATATAATTTTATTATATGTTCTGTAAGAACTTTGCTAGAAGATGTTTGATGGTCTATATTTATTGTTCCATGTGCATGTTTTGGTACTTTTCTTCCATATTTATCAGTTGTTATTTCTCCGTTATATTTGCTACTAATTGCTTGATTTTTCAAGTTATCTACATCATACCCAATTTCTAATACAATTTGATTTGCAACTAGCCCTTTTTCTACTAGATCTAGTGCAAGTAGTTCAGTCATTTCCTTTACAATTAGTTTTGTATTTTCGTAATTGTATGGACAATGTAAAACTTGTCCAGAGCATATACTATTTGTAGCTGGTCTATATGCCTTAATACTCTCAATTGTTACATTTTCCCATCCCCAAGCATGGTCAATTAGTAGCTCTGCATTTACGCCAAATAATTTATATAGTAGTTCTTCATTTTTAACTGACATTTTAGCTACATCACCCATTGTGTACATTCCATGCTCTTCTAGTCTTTTTGAATAGCCTTTACCAACTCTCCAAAAATCTGTTAAAGGTCTGTGGCTCCAAAGTAATTTTCTATATGCCATTTCATCAAGACCAGCTATTCTTACACCATTGTTATCTGGTTTTGCATGCTTTGCTACAATGTCCATTGCTATTTTGCAAAGATATAAATTAGTTCCAATTCCTGCGGTTGCTGTTATTCCTGTTGTTTTATAAACATCTTGCATTACTTTTGTTACTAACTCTTTTGCTCCCATATTATATGTTTTTAGGTAATGTGTAACATCTATAAATACCTCATCTATTGAATATACATATATATCATCAGATGAAAAATATTTTAAATATATATTATAAATTTTTGAACTGTATTTCATATAATAAGCCATTCTTGGTGGTGCTATTATATAACTTAATTCTAAATTTTTATTTTTCTTTAATTCAATATCACTATATGATGATCCTGTAAATGTTCTATTTGTTGCCTTTCTTTTTCTGTATACATTTATCTCTTTTACTTTTTGAACAACTTCAAAAAGCCTTGCTCTACCTGGTATTCCATAGGATTTTAGTGCTGGGCTTACAGCAAGGCAAATTGTTTTTTCTGTTCTACTACTATCAGCAACTACTAAGTTTGTAGTAATTGGGTCTAGTCCTCTTTCTTTACATTCAACAGAGGCATAAAAGCTTTTTAAATCTATTGCTACATATATTTTACTTTCTTCATTATGCATAGCAATCTTCCTTTCATCACTCTGTTTTATTATATCAACTTATTTGCGTTTTGTAAACGCTTGTTTGTAAGTAATTATTGTAAATTTTTAATACTTGGTGCATATATTGATTTTCCATCAATTGCATAAGACATTGATTGATATATTTTTAAAAAGTAATAACCTGGTGCATTTATAATTGGGTAATGTTTTGCAATTACTACATTTTTTGCTGTAATAACATTTCCTTTTTCTGTTGTTACTTCATAATAGCCACCTTTTTCTTTTAAATCTATAACTTTTGTGTGTTCATATGCCATTGGGTGCCATTGGGGACGGAGAATTTTGGCACACATAATAATATTTTACATCTTTTTAATTTAAAAATGTGCCAAAATTCTCCGTCCCCAATGGCACATTATTTTTTCGATAGTTTAACTGTAATGTTACTTTCTCTTTTATTACGTAAAACCTTAAATATAACCTCATCTCCAGGCTTTTTAGTATAAATGTAACTTCTCAAATCACACATTTTCTCAAGTGCGATTCCATCAACTTCCAATAATATATCTTTTTCTTTTATTCCATACATTTCTGCAGATGATTTGTTATTAACTTGTACCACATAAATTCCGTCATCAATTTCCAAATTATTATCTAAATAAGGTATTATATTTTTATCATAAGCAAATACACCCAAGTATGCTTCTTCAAACTCTCCTGATGTTACAAAACTTTGAATAATTGTTTTTACTATATTTATTGGAATTGCAAACCCTATACCTTCTGCAGATGTAATTTTTACACTATTTATTCCTATAACTTCTCCACTTTCGTTTACAAGTGGTCCTCCACTATTTCCGGGGTTTATTGTAGCATCTGTTTGTATTAAATTTTCCATATATGAAGATTTTTCGTCTTCATTTAAAATTATTGTTCTATTTGTTGCACTTACAATTCCAGATGTTACAGTTCTTTGAAATTCAAACCCAATTGGATTTCCAATTGCATATACAATTTGTCCTAATTTCACATCAGATGAATTTCCTAAAGTTATATATTGCAAGTTTTTTGCATTTATTTTTACAATTGCCAAATCTAAATCTGTGCTTGACCATACAACATTTCCCTGATAACTTTTTCCTGTTGCAAGTGTTACATAACAATTACTATATTTTTCCCCTGAAACATGCTCATTTGTTAATATATAGCCATTTTCAGAAACTATAATTCCTGTTCCTAATCCCAATTTTGATGTTCCATCTTTTAAAAATATTGAATTTCCTGTGCTTTTTAATTTGGAAATTCCAACTACACTTTCAGTAACTCTCTCAAGCATTTGTGTAATAGTTTCATTTTCTTTTTTAGTTTTTTCAACAGTTTGCGATATTTTACTTGCCTCATAAGGTTTAATTATTTGTGTTGGTGTTTCAATATTAAAATACAAAATGTATGTAAGTGCCATAAGTATAGTTATTAAAATAATTATAAAAGTTGTTATAAAGTATTTTTTTACCCTATCTTTTCTTTGCTTTCTTCTTATATATTCTTCCATTGTGCCCTCCTTTTGCTAAAATTATGAACACAAAAAATAATTTTAATCATAATTAAAATAAATTCCCATATTTCCCCATTTTTTTACTATATTTTCATTGATTTTTAGCATTATTTCATATATAATTTACCTAGAATTTTTGTGAAAACACTAATAAAGGGGATTTTTCATTATGGAGAAAAATTTATATAATTTAACCAACCCACAAAAGTCAATTTGGCTTATGGATCAAGTAAATCCTGGCACAAATTTAAATAACATTGGTGGACCTGTTTTAATTAATGATTCTGTCAATGTTCCATTATTGGAAAAAGCTTTAAATTTATATATAGAAAAAAATGAAGCTACTCGTTTACGTATAAAACTAGTAGACTCTTCACCTATGCAATATGTAGCAGATTATTCTTATTTTACAATTCCTGTTACAAAGCTAAAAAATGAAAAAGAATTAGAAGATTGGAATCAAAAAATAATTGATACTCCATTTAATGTTTTTGACTCTAATTTATATTCACTTAGCATTTTTGTATTACCAGATGGACGTGGTGGTTTTAATGCAACATTACATCACCTTATTACAGACGCTTGGAGTATGAGCCTTTTAATTACTGAAGTAATGAGTAATTATTCAAATCTTATTCATAATAATTCTGTAGATTATGTTTTCCCTAATTATACAGATTTTATTGACGCTGAAAATAATTATATAAATAGTGAGAAATTCCCAAAAGATAGATTATTCTGGGACGAATATTTTGAAAATTGCCCAGAATTATGCTCAATTTCATCAAACAATATTAATTCAAATATGATTGCTAAGAGAAAAAGCTATATTTTAAATTCAGATTTATTTGCAAAAATAAATGATTTTTGCAAGTTATTAAATTGCTCTGTTTACACATTTTTTATGTCTATTTATTCTATCTATTTGTCTAAACTAACCAATATATCAGAGCCTATTATAGGTACACCAGTATTAAATAGAACAAATTTCAAAGAAAAACATACAAGTGGTATGTTTATTAGCACTGTGCCTTTTAAAGCAAAAGTTGATAGTAATATTACTTTTTCTGAATTTGTAAAATCTGTAGCAATTACTCAATTAGCTATATTTAGGCATCAAAAATACCCTTATTCACATCTATTAGAAGATTTGAAAAAGAAATATAATTTTTCAGAAAATTTATATGATATTGCCCTTTCTTATCAAAATGCTAGAGACAATAAAGAAAATTGTGATATAGATTATTCTTCTGGATGGCTATTTTCAGGAAAATGTACAGACACATTACAAGTACATTTTTATGATATGGATAATACAGGTGATTTAAATATTTTTTATGATTATCAACTAGATAAATTAAGTGATGAAGAAATTAATACTTTGCACGAAAGAATAATGAATATAGTTAATCAAGTTCTTTTAAATAATGAAATTGAAATAAAAAATATTGAAATAGTAACTGAAAATGAAAAAGAATTCTTCATTAGTCAGTTTAATAACAATATTTTAGATTATTCTAAAGAAAAAAGCATTATAGAATTATTTGATGAGCAAGTTAAACTACATCCTAACGCAATTGCAGTTTCTGATGATAAAAATTCTATTTCATATATTGAGTTACAAAAGCGTATAAATAGCCTATCTTATGAATTACAAAAACAAGGAGTAAAAAAAGGTGATGTTGTTTCTACATTTTTAAAACGTTCTCCTGAGTTAATAATTTCTCTACTTGCAATTATGAAAATAGGTGGAATTTACTTACCAATTTCTACTTCTCTACCAGAAGAAAGAGTTGAATATATTTTAAATGACAGTAATTCGCGTTGTTGCATTACAGCATCTAATTGCTCTTACTTAAAAAACGTAATTTTTATAGATAAAATAAATAATCAAAATTCACAACTAACTCCTGTAACTTATTTGCCAGATGATGTTATTTACACTATTTACACTTCTGGTTCTACAGGAAATCCAAAAGGTGTTCAAGTTACAAACAAAAATTTAAATAACTTTGTTTGTTCTTTTAACAAGTATTTTGATCATAAAGTATCAACACAAGATATTTGTTTGGCTAGTACAAATATATCTTTTGATGTTAGTATTTGGGAAATTTTCTTCACATTACTAAATGGAGCTCAATTATATTTATATGATGAAGATAATATTTCAGATATTTTCCATTACTGTGATGTTATTTTAAAACATAATGTTACTATGTTATATATACCACCTAATATTTTGGAAAATGTATATTCAATTTTACATGAATCTAATAATGTTAAAATTGATAAGATTTTAGTTGGAGTTGAGCCAATAAAAAATTCTACTATTCAAAAGTTCTTCAGTTTAAATGAAAATATGCAAATAGTTAATGGGTATGGCCCTACTGAAACAACTATATGTTGTACTGCTTTTAAAGTAGCTAAAAAAGAAGCAAATGACAATTCTATTATTCCTATTGGAAAGCCTTTATATAACTTAACTGCATATGTATTAAATAAGGACCTAAACATTGTGCCTGAGGGTATTGCTGGAGAGCTATTTATTGGTGGTGATAATGTTACAAAAGGTTATTTAAATAATGAGACTTTAACTAATGAAAAATATATTCAATCTCCTTTTAAAGCTGATGAAAGATTATACAGAACTGGTGATTTAGTAAAATTCTTACCTGATGGTAACTTGTTATTTGTTGGTAGAGATGACAAACAAGTTAAAGTAAGAGGTCATCGTATTGAAATAAATGAAATTGAAAATACTATTTCAATGTACCCTAATATTCAAAAATGTATTATTAATTTAAGAAATAATAACCAAGTTATTGTTGCATTTATTGTGGCTAGCACTAATATTTCAACTAAAGATTTAAAGCAATTTTTATTAACAAAATTGCCTGCTTATAGTGTGCCAAATTTTATTATTCAATTAGATAGTTTTCCAACAACTGCAAATGGAAAAATTGATAAAAAGCAATTAAATAATATTGAAATTAATTTTTCTATGAATTATGTTGCTCCACAAAATGAGTTGCAACAACAATTAGTTGATATTTGGAGTGAAATATTACAAGTTAATAATATTGGTATTGAAGACAGCTTTTTTGAAATTGGTGGTGACTCTTTATCATCAATAAGATTGGTATCTGAAATTTATAATAAATTTGGTATAAAGTTAACTGTAAATAATATTTTTGAAAATGACACAATTGAAGACCTTGCAGTTTATATGCAAGCTCAAAATGCCTCATTAGTTGAAAATATTGAAAAAGCAAAAATATCAGATTCATACCCTTTGACTTCAGCTCAAAAAGGTATTTACTATGCTGTTAGCTTAGAAGAAAATCCTTCTATTACCTATAATACTCCTGGTGGAATTTTCTTAACAGGAAATTTAAATATTAAAAAACTTGAAGATTGTATTAATACATTAATTAAAAAACATGTAGCACTTAGAACATATTTTACTATGCAAAATAATGAACTTGTCCAAAAAATAGATGACAATATTAATTTTAGTTTAAAAATAGAAAATGGAAATATTAATGATGTTGACACTATTTTTGCTAAATTTGTTCAGCCTTTTGATTTAAGCAAGGCTCCACTTTTTAGAATAAAATTAATTGAATTTGATAAAACACATTATTTGTTGTTGGTAGATTTCCACCATATTATTTGTGATGGTACTTCTATTGGAATTTTTACAGCAGAATTAGTAAATTTATATAATGGAAATTCAATTAAAGAAAATAACTTTGATTATATTGATTATGCTATTTTTGAAAATAAACTAAAATCTTCTGAAAAATATAATCAAATGAAACAATTTTGGAAGTCAAAATTTGATGGGGAACTTCCTGTATTAAATATGCCTACAAATTTTGCAAGGCCAGCTAATCGCTCTTTTGAAGGTGATGAAGTATTATTAAATATTACAAATGCAGATGAAATATACACATTGTGTAAAAGTCTACACACCACACCATACTTTTTCTTATTATCTGTTTACTATATTCTTCTTAGTAAATATACTAGTCAAGAAGATATTATTGTAGGAACTGCTGTTGCTGGAAGAGATGATGCAAATTTTGCAAATATTTTAGGTATGTTTGTAAATACGTTGGCATTACGTGAAAAAATTGATTCTAACTTATCTTTTAATGAGTTTTTAAATATAGTAACTCAAACTGGACTTGCATGTTTAGAAAATCAAACTTATCCATTTGATGAGTTAGTAAAAGAATTAAATTTAAATAGAAATACAAACCGAGCTCCTTTATTTGATACAATGTTTGTATATCAAAATGAAGAAAGTGCTTTAATAGACTTTTCAGGTGTTGAAACAAAACTTTATACCCCATGTTCTAAAGTTTCAAAATTTGATTTTTCATTAGATCTAACGCCAAAATCTAATGTTATATCAGCTCGTTTAGAATATGCTACAAGTCTATTTACAAAAGATTTTATGACTCAATTTTTAAATCATTATATAAGTTTAATAAAATTAATTTTAAATGATATTCATGTTACTATTAAAGAAATTAGTTTATTAAATAAAGATGAAAAATTAGAAATTGAAAAAACATATAACAGCTCTATTTTACCTTATGATGAAAATGTTAAATTAGTTGAATTATTTGAAAATGAAGCAGAAAAAAATCCAAATAATATTGCTATTCGTTTCAATGGTTCTTCTATTACATATGAAGAATTAAATAAAAAGGCAAATCAAATAGCAAACTTTTTAATTAGTAAAAATGTAAAAAGAAATCAAATTGTAGGAATTCTTCTTCCTCGTACACCAGACTTGCTATTTGCTATGTTAGGTATATTAAAATCTGGTGCTGGTTATATGTTAATTGATACAAGTTTGCCATATGATCGTATTAGTTTTATGCTAGAAAATGCTCATTCAAACTATTTAATAACTAATAAAGACTCAAAAAATATTGATGGTGTTGAAAAACTTTATTTAGATGAATTGCCTCTAGAAAATTATAGTGCACAAAATGTAAATGCCTATAGTGATAATGAAGACAGTTTTGCAGTTATTTATACATCTGGCTCTACTGGCACTCCAAAAGGTGTAGAGTTAAAACGAAAAGGTGTTATAAATATGCTAAGTAATTATAAAGCTTTTCTTTATACTGATACTTGTACAAACTTTTTAAGTATGAGTAGTGTAGCATTTGATATGTTTATTGTAGAAAACTTTGTGCCATTACTTTCTGGTAAAACTGTAATATTAACAAATGAAGAAGAACAAAAAATACCATTATATACAAACACATTAATAGAGCAAGAACATGTAAACTTTATTTTAACTACTCCTTCTAGAATGGACTTATTACTTTCTGTAGGTTCAAATTGGAATACTATAAAAGTTATACAATTAGGTGGAGAAGTTTTTCCTTCAAATTTATATGATAAAATAAAAGCTCAAACTTCTAATGCTCATATATTTAATGGTTATGGTCCTTCTGAAATTACTGCTTGTTGTACAAGTAAAGAAGTTTACAATTCTAATGATATAACTATTGGTAAGCCATTTGCTAATACACAATTGTGGATTTGTAATAAAGATTTAAACATATGCCCTATTGGTGTTGAAGGTGAAATTTGTGTTGCAGGTCTTGGAGTTGGTAAAGGTTATATTAATAACCCTGATTTAACTAATAAAAGTTTTGTACCAAATCCTTTTGGAGATGGAATTATGTACAAAACTGGTGACATTGGAAAATACAAATCTAATGGTGATATTGAGTTTATTGGCAGAAGAGATTCACAAATTAAAATACGTGGCCTTAGGGTTGAATTATCTGAAATTGAAAATCAGTTTTTGAAAATACCTGAAATAACTAATATTTGTATAATTTATAAAAAAGAAACTGTACCTTATTTAGCTGCATTTTTCACATCATCTGGTGAGATTGAAACATCAGTAATAAGAAAGCAGTTGTCTGAAACCTTACCATTATATATGGTGCCAAAATATATTATAAAATTAGACAAGCTTCCAATTACTTTAAATGGTAAAATAGATAAAAAACAATTAGAAAATTATTCTATAAGCCAAGTTGAAACTAGAACCTATGTTGCACCTAGAAATGAGACTGAAAAACTATGTTGTAACATATGGGAAAGCCTTTTAAACTGTCAAATTGGTATTGATGATGATATATTTGAAATGGGTGCTGACTCTTTACTTGCAATTAAATTCAAAACAGAATTATTAGCTTATAATATTAATATTACATATTCTGATATTTTTAAATATCATACAGTTAGAGAGCTTGTAAGCACACATGGCGAATATGATATTGAATTATTAGATAACAAAGATTTTGTTGAATGCCATAATGCATTAGAAAAAAATGTTGCATCTAATTTTGCTACATCTCTTTCTAACTTACAGTCTTCAAGTTATAACAATATTTTACTATTAGGAGCTAATGGATTTGTTGGTAGCCATATTTTATATAGTTTTATTAAAAATGATACTGGTAATGCTTATTGCATTGTTCGTGACAAAGACAGAAAAGAAGGAAAAACTAGATTTTTAGAAACATTACATTTCTACTTTGGAAATGAATTAGACCATTATTTAAATAATAGAATTTTTGTTATTAATTCTAGTATTTTAGATGAAAACTTTGGTATGAGTGAAAAAGATTATTTAGAATTGCTTAATAGCATTGATGTTATTATTAATTCAGCTGCAATTGTAAAACACTATGGTAATGAGGAAAAATTTAAAAAAATAAATGTTGGTTTAACAGAAAAACTTATTGATATATGTACAAAGTTCAATAAAAGATTACTTCATGTCTCTTCTTTAAGTGTATCTGGAAATTTATCTTTAGATGGTAGTTATGCAGATAGAATACATGAAGTTACTGAGAATATGAATTTTTCTGAGCATAATTTATATATTGGTCAAATTCTAGATAATGAATATATTAAAAGTAAATTTTTATCTGAAAAATTGATATTAGAAAATATAAGTAAAAATGGTTTGCAAGCACAAATTTTACGTTTAGGCAACATTACTAATAGATATTCAGATGGTGCTTTTCAAATAAATTACCAAGAAAATGCATTTTTGGAACGTATGCTTACATTTATAGAGCTTGGTTATGTTCCAAATAATCTATTGGATATGTATATTGAATTCACACCAGTTGATGTTTGTGGTAATGCAATAATAAAAATTTTACAAAACTATGTACCTGATTTTTCAGTATATCATTTATATAATGATAATCATGTGTATATGAATGAATTTTTGAAAATTCTTCAAGAAGAAAATATTAATATTGTTTCTGTTTCTCCTGAGGAGTTTGGTAAAAAAATTACAGACTTGTCAAAAAATGCAAAAAGTGCTAATATACTTTCTGGAATTATAAATGATTTAGGACCAGATAAACAATTAGAGTATAAATCTAATATTAATATTCTTTCAGATTTTACTAAAGCATTTTTATACCATATTAATTTTAAATGGCCTAAAATCGATGAATCATATTTGAAAAAATATATTAACTATTTAAGAAAATATTTAGCCTAAAAGTTGATAGATGTATAATTATATACATCTATCAAATGTATTTATTTAAAGGAGTATTAAACTTATGAAAAATTTAAACTATTTGGTTATTCTTATTATATCTGCAATAATTATGACTGTATTATTGTTAGTTATTAAAAAAACTCAAAAAACTAAAAAACAAATTTATTATTCTTTCATAACTTTAGTTGGTTTAATGTTAGTTTGGACAATTAGTTTAATTATGCAAATTCTGTGTCAAAATACATCTATTCCGCCTGTATATTTTGAATATACTGCTGCTTTTGGTGGATGTTTTTTATCTGTTGCATTTTTCTTTTTTGCATTAATTATGTCTAAAACAAAAATTAAATTTAAGCTTTGGTATTTGCTTTTATTTGTTATACCTATACTTTCATGTATTTGCTTATGGACAAATGATTTCCACCATTTATTTTATGCAAAATACTCTATTAATTTAAATGATACTGTAAAGGGCCCATTTATAATGGTCCATTCAGTTTATACATTTGCTTTATTAATACTTGCTATATTTATATTATTTAAATACTCATTTAAAACATCAGGTTTCTTTTCTAAGCAATCATTATTAATTGTTTTAGGAGCTCTTATTCCTTTAGTTATTAATTTGCTTGGAATGCTTGGTATACCTATGACAGTATATTTAACGCCTATATGTTTTGCACTTACAATTTTATTTTTTGCATTGGCTGTATTTAGGTTTGGATTAATGAAAGTAACCCCAATAGCATTGCAAACAATTGCGGATAAAATTTCAGATGGTTACTTAGTTTTGGATGAAAATGGTATTATTACAGATTTTAATGCTACAGTATTAAAAATGTTTAAGCTTGATGGGAATTACATTAGAGGAAAAAACTTATTTGATATAGTAAATACAGGAAATTATTTTTCTGTTAACACTGAAAAATTAAAAAACTGTATTGATATTGCAAAAGATACTCCTGATACATTTCATTTTGAAAAAAAATTAGTTAATGAAGACAAATATTTTAATATAGAAATTAATAGTATTCAAAATGATAAAACTTTTCTAGGAATTTTAGTATTATTTAAAGATACAACTCAACATATGCTTGATATGCAAACAATTAAAAATAATCAAAATATGCTTATGGAAAGAGAACGTTTAGCTTCACTTGGTCAGTTAATTGGTGGTATAGCTCACAACTTAAAAACTCCTATAATGTCTATATCTGGTGCAGCTGAAGGTCTTACAGATTTAGTTAAAGAATATGAAGCATCTGTAGGAGACCCTGAGGTTACTGTACAAGATCACCATGATATTGCAAAAGACATGAAGGATTGGATAGACAAAATACGTTCTTATACAGAATATATGTCAGATGTTATTACTGCTGTTAAAGGCCAGGCTGTTACAATGTCTGAAGAACAAGCTGTATCATTTACTTTAGACGAATTAGTTAAACGTGTAAATATTTTAATGAAACATGAATTAAAAAATGCCTTAGTAGAGCTAAATGTTTGCATGAAAACAGATGAAAGAACTGTATTAAAAGGAAATATAAACAGTTTGGTACAAGTTATAAATAACATGGTTTCAAATGCTATACAATCATATGATGGTAAACCTGATAATAAAATTGATTTAATTTTATCAAAACAAAATAATAATGTTGTTATTTCTGTAAAAGATTATGGAAATGGCTTACCAGATGAAGTTCAAAAGAAATTATTTAAAGAAATGATAACAACAAAAGGTAAAAATGGTACTGGACTTGGATTATTTATGTCATACTCTACTATTCGTGCTCATTTTAATGGCAATATTACTTTTGAAACAGAAAAAGGAAAAGGAACTACATTTAATGTAATCCTACCACTTTAATATTTACTCATATGTATAAAATCTAGTGTTTTCAACTAAATGCTAGATTTTTTTTATGCAAAAGCTGTACAATTCGACAAGTTATGATATAATGATGTTGTCATCTTGAATAGATTACAATAAACGTTGAGGTGAGATTATGAGAAAAAACATGCAAAGCGCAAATGATAAAGGTTATAGAATTATAGCAGTTGATGATGAGGAAGGAATTGTTGATTCTTTATCAATTTTCTTAAAGAGATCTGGCTATGATTTTACAGGTGTTACTGACCCAATGGAAGCAATTGAAAAGGTTAAAAATGAACATTTTGATTTAATGATTTTGGACTTTATTATGACACCTATTCATGGAGATCAGGTAGTTGAAGAAATACGTAAATTCAATAAGGAATTATATATTTTGTTACTAACTGGTCATAAAGATTTGGCTCCACCTTTGGAAACAATTAGAAAATTAGATATTCAAGGTTATTGTGAAAAAAGTGATAAATTTGATCAATTACTTCTTTTAATTGAGTCTGGAATTAAGTCAATTGAGCAAATGAATGAAATAAAAAGAATAAATGAAGAGCTTTCTTCTACTTATGAAAAACTAGAAAGAGCCTACTTAGACAGTATTCAAACTTTAAGATATACTGTTGAAGCTAAAGACCCATATACCAGAGGACATTCAGATAGGGTTTCTAAGTATTCTGTTTTAATTGGAAAATATTTAGGATTATCTGATACTGATTTAAAAACTCTAGAAGTTGGTGGTTTATTCCATGATATTGGAAAAATTGGTATTCCTGATAGTATTTTATTAAAGGAATCTAAATTGACAGATGATGAATATTCACAAATAAAAAACCATCCTTCAATAGGTGCTCATATTTTGTGTAATGCTGAAGTTTTTCAAGATATTATACCAATTGTAAAGCATCATCATGAAAGATTTGACGGGACTGGTTACCCTGGAAAACTAAAAGGCAACGATATTCCTTATCTTGCGAGAATAGCTGCTGTTGCAGATACTTTTGATGCTATGACATCAAGGAGAACTTATCGTGATCCTTTAAGTTTAGATGTTGTAAAAGCTGAATTTGAAAGATGCTCTGGAACACAATTTGACCCAGAAATTGCAAAAGTATTTTTAGATATTTTAAATAATCATTATGATGAAGTAAATGAAATTCAAGAACAATTTAAATAAGGGGATATTCTATGTTTAAAGTTTTAGTTCTATCATGTAGTACAGGTGGTGGCCATAATTCTGCTGCAAGTGCTATAACAGAGGAATTAAGAAATAAAGGAGTTCAAGTTGATTTTAAAGAATATTTGGACTTAATAAATTATAAGATAGCTAATGTTGTAAATAAATTATATATTAGTTCAACAAAAGGAAATGGTGCTGTTTTTAAAAGAGTTTATAAACTAGGTGAATTATATGAAAAGACAAAAATTACATCTCCGGTTTATGGTGTAAATAAATTACATAGAAGAAAATTATATAATTATATTGTTGAAAATAAATATGATTATGTTGTAGTTACTCACCTATTCCCTGCTGAAGTTTTAACTGCTATTAAAAAACAACATGACATACATTTTATTGCAGTTGCAACAGATTATAAATCAATTCCATTTTGGCCAGAAACTAATCCAGACTATTTTATAATTCCACATAAAGATTTAATTGAAGATTTTACTAAAAAAGGTATCAGCCACGAAAAGCTAATACCTTTTGGTATTCCTGTGTCAACTAATTTTAGTAAAGATTTAGATAAATCTAAAATATTTGCTGAATTAAATCTAGATAAAAATAAAAAATATATATTAGTTATGACAGGAAGTATGGGTTTTGGAAATGTTACAGGTATAATAGATGTTTTACAGAATGAAATTTCTGAAACAATTTTAGTTGCCTGTGGTAATAATAAAAAAGTTTATGAAGATATTTCAAATAATTATAACTCAAATAAAGTAATTCCTATAGGTTTTACTCCACAAATTTATAAATATATGACTATAAGTGAGCTTTTATTAACTAAGCCTGGTGGTCTTACAACAACAGAAGCTGCCACAATAAATATTCCTATTATTCATACTATGCCAATACCTGGCTGTGAAACATATAATGCAGAATTTTTTGGGAGTCATGGAATGTCTATCAGCTGTAAGAATACTAATGATATAAAAAATGCAGTAATATCTCTTTTAACTGATAAAAATAAAATGGAAAATATAATAAAAGCACAAAAACAAAATATAGATAAAAATGCTTGTAGCAAAATTTGTGAATTTATAATAGATGAAATAAGGAAATATAGTAAATGAAAGAAAATTTACAATCAAATGTAAATAATGAAAATGAAGATATAATAAAAATGTGGGAACCACTTAAATTTGATATTGGCTTAAATTATAAATATGTAAAAAATAATATATTTTTTAAGTTAATATCAAATTTATTTTACTACATCATAGTTGCACCAATTATTTTTTTAATTTCTAACATTATTTTTGGACTAAAAATTGAAGGAAAAGAAAATTTAAAAAATATTAAGACTGGTGCTATTTCAGTATCAAACCATGTGCAATATATAGATTGTGCAATGCTTGGTCTTGCATGGTTTCCTAGAAGAATATATTACACTGCTAAAACTGATGGTTTTAAAATGCCTGTGGTTAGGCATTTAGTACGTTTGTTATATGCTATTCCTATACCAGAAAAAATTTCTTGTAAAGAAAATTTTTATAAAGCAATTGATGATTTATTAGCTAAAAATAAAGTAGTACATTTTTACCCTGAAGCTTCTTTGTGGCCATATTACAATAAATTACGTAATTTTAAAAATGGTGCATTTAAAATTGCTTCAAAAAATAATGTACCAATTATTCCATTTGTGTTTAGTTTTAGAAAGCCAACTGGTATTTTAAAGCTTTTTAAATCTAAACCTTGCTTAATTTTAAGTGTTCTACCACCTGTTTATCCAAAACAAAATTTAGCATTTAATGAAAGGTATTTAGATTTAAAAGAAAATGTATACAAAAAAATGAGTGAAAAAATATAAAATATATTCTTTCACTCATTTTTTATGCATCTTTCATTGATAGTTGAACTTTTTGTCTCTCTTGGTCAATTCCAATAACTTTAACTTTTACAATATCTCCAACTGAAACTACATCAGATGGATTTTTTACAAAGCTATTACTTAATTGTGAAATATGTACTAACCCATCATGTTTTACACCTATATCAACAAAAGCGCCAAAGTCTGTAACATTTCTAACAGTTCCTGTTAAAACCATTCCATCTCTTAAATCTTCAAATTTAAGTACATCTGCTCTTAATATTTGCTTAGGCATTTCATCTCTTGGGTCTCTACCTGGTTTTGACATTTCTTCAATAATATCTGCTAAAGTCATTTCTCCAACATCAAGCTCTTTTGCTGTTTCTTTTACATCTACTTCTAATAATTTAGCTTTTATTTCTGATTGTTTTTCTTTATTTAATAAATCTTCTTTTTTGTATCCTAATTTATTAAGTAAATTTTCTGCAACAGAATAACTTTCTGGGTGAACTCCTGTGATTTCTAAGGCATTTTTTCCACCAGGAATTCTAATAAATCCTGCACATTGCTCAAATGCTGCTTTTCCTAATTTAGGAACTTTTAGCAATTCTTTTCTTTCAGCTAATTTACCATTTTCATCACGATATTTTACTATGTTATTTGCAATAGTTTTATTTATTCCTGCTACATAAGAAAGTAATGATGGTGTAGCCGTATTAACATCAACTCCAACTTCATTTACTGCGTCTTCAACAACACCAGTTAAGCTTTCTGTTAATTTCTTTTGGTCAACATCATGTTGGTATTGCCCTACTCCTATAGCCTTAGGATCTATTTTTACAAGTTCTGCAAGTGGGTCTTGCAATCTTCTTGCAATTGATATTGCACCTCTTAAAGATACGTTTATATCTGGATATTCTTCTGTTGCAAGTTTTGATGCAGAGTATACAGATGCTCCAGCTTCACTTACAATTGCATAATGAAGTGGTCTTTCAATTTCTTTAATCATATCTGCAACAAAGCTTTCAGACTCTCTTGAAGCTGTTCCATTTCCTATTGCAATAATATCAACTTTATATTTTTCTATTAAAGCTTTTAGCTCTTTTTTTGCACCTTCTACATCATTTTGCGGTTCTGTTGGGTATACAGTAGTAGTTGCAAGTAATTTTCCTGTTTCATCAATTACTGCAATTTTACAACCTGTACGATATGCTGGGTCAAACCCCATTACTGTTAAACCTTTTAAAGGTGCTGCTAAAAGTAAAGGTTTTGCATTTTTTCCAAATACTTTAATAGCTTGAGTTTCTGCCTTTTCTGTTAAGTCAGAACGAATTTCTCTTTCAATAGATGGTTCAATTAATCTGCTCCAACTATCTGCAATTGTTTCTTCTAATATTGTAGTAAATTGAGTTTTTTGTTTAATAATGTCTCTATTTATTAAATCTAAAATTTTATCCTCTGGCTTTTCAATTTTTACTTTTAAAAATTCTTCAGCTTCTCCACGATTAATAGCTAAAATTCTGTGGCTAGGTAAATGATTTACCTTTTCGCTAAATTCATAATACATATTATATGGTGTTTTTTCTTCTGGCTTTGTAGCTTTAGTTATTATAACACCTTCTCTATAGCAAATACGTTTAATTTGCTTACGGTATTCAGGGTTATCTGATATAATTTCTGCAATAATATCTTTTGCACCTTGAATAGCATCTTCTACAGTTGCTACAACTTTTTCTTTGTTATTTTTATCTTCTTCTGATAATTTATCAATATTTACATATTGTTTTGCAATTTCTTCAATTGGTGTTTTTTTTGTTTGAGCTAATATAATTTCAGCCAATGGCTCTAATCCTTTTGCTTTAGCTACTGTAGCTCTTGTCTTTTTCTTTTGTTTATATGGTCTATATATGTCTTCAACTTCTGCTAATGTTTTAGCATTTTCTAAATTTGCAACTATTTCGTCTGTAAGTTTTCCTTGATTTTCAATTGATGTTTTTACTTCTTCTTTTCTTGCTTCTAAGTTACGAAGGTATGTAAGTCTTTCTCCTAAATCTCTTAAGGTTTCATCTGAAAGACCACCTGTTACTTCTTTTCTATAACGTGCAATAAAAGGTATTGTATTTCCTTCATTAATTAATTCAATTGTTCTTACAACTTGCACTAATTTTATATTTAATTCTTCTGCAATTATATTTGCAATTCTTTCTTGTGTATCCATTTATTCTACTCCTAAATATTCATTATATGTAACTTCTCTATCTATTACTGTATCTGCTTTTATATCAATAATTCTATTTGCAACAGTTTGAGTTAATTGATGGTCATGTGAAGTAAATAACATGTTTCCTTTAAACTTTTTCATTCCCTCGTTTAACGCTGTAATAGATTCCATATCTAAATGGTTTGTTGGTTCGTCAAAAATTAAAAAGTTTGCTCCTGATAACATCATTTTTGAAAGAACGCATCTTACTTTTTCTCCACCTGAAAGTACATTTACTTTTTTAAGTGCTTCTTCGCCTGAAAATAGCATTCTTCCTAAAAAGCTTCTTACATATGTTTCATCAGGATCTTTTGAATATTGTCTTAACCAATCTGTAATTGATAAGTCTGACTCAAATAAATAGTTATTATCTTTTGGAAAATAGCTTGATGTAATTGTTGTACCCCATACTACTTCTCCTTCATCTGGTTCAAGTTCGCCTGCTATAATTTGAAATAATACAGTTTTTGCATTTTCATTATCTGCCAAAAATGCTATTTTATCATTTTGTTTTACTGTAAATGAAACATTATTTAATATTTTTTCTCCATTTATTGTTTTAGATACATTTTTTACATGTAAAATTTCTTTTCCTGGTTCTCTATCTGGTTTAAAATCCACATAAGGATATCTTCTGTTAGATGGTTTAATTTCATCTAATTCAATTTTTTCTAATGATTTTTTACGAGATGTTGCTTGTTTTGATTTTGAAGCATTTGCGCTAAATCTTGCAATAAAGTCTTGTAATTCTTTAATTTTTTCCTCTTTCTTTTTGTTAGCCTCTTTCATTTGTTTTAATGCAAGTTGGCTAGATTCATACCAGAAATCATAGTTTCCTGGATATACTTTAATTTTACCAAAGTCAACATCTGCAATATGTGTACAAACTTTATTTAAAAAGTATCTATCATGTGATACAACAATAACTGTATTCTCAAAGTTTATTAAAAATTCTTCAAGCCAGCTAATACTTTTTAAATCTAAATCGTTTGTGGGCTCGTCAAGTAAAAGTATATCTGGGTTTCCAAACAATGCTTGTGCTAGCAATACTTTTACTTTATCTTTTGCTTCTAGATTGCTCATAAGTTCATAATGTTTTTCTGGTGTTATTCCTAAATCGTTTAATAACACTGCTGCATCTGACTCAGCATTCCATCCATCTAATTCAGCAAAACGTTCTTCTAGTTTAGCAGCTTTCATTCCATCTTCTTCTGAAAAATCAGGCTTTGCATATATTGCATCTTTTTCTTTCATTATTTTATATAGTTCATCATTTCCCATAATTACTGTGTCCATAACAGTATATTCCTCAAAAGCAAAGTGGTCTTGTTTTAAAACAGATAATCTTTCTGTTTTTTCCTTTGTTACTTCACCTTTACTTGGTTCAAGTTCTCCTGATAGAACCTTTAAGAATGTTGATTTTCCTGCACCATTTGCTCCAATAATTCCATAGCAACATCCTTTGTTAAATTTTATATTTACATCTTCAAATAAAGTTCTTTTTCCAAATCTAATTGTTACTCCGGTAGCTGTAAGCATTGCTTCTCCTCCTTATTTTTTACATACTTCGTATATTATATCATATTTTTTAATATTGTAAAGGAAAAAAAGCCTGAATTGCTTTAGCAATCCAGGCTTTTTTAGCTTTTATCTATCAAATAATAATTTTATTGCCCATAATCCAGAAATTCCCACTAGAATATAAATTATTCTGCTTATTATTGACATTGCACCAAATATTGCATCGACTAAATTAAAATTAAATATTCCGACTAGTCCCCAATTAATTGCTCCAATTATTATTAAAACTAAAGCAATTGTATCTATTACTTTCATTAAATTACATCCTCCTTTAAAAATTATTTTAAAAGTTTTCACTATAAAGTATATTCACTTTTCGTCATTTTATACTTTTAAAGTTTTATTATTTTTTCCATTAAAGGAGAATTTTAACAATTATTTTAACATTTCTCTTTTATTTAGCCATAAAGTTGCAATTATTGAAACTATTATTGAAATTCCAATTAAAATTGGAAATCCATAAGGATTATCTTGAAATGGTACTGGTACATTCATTCCCCAAAAACTTGCAATCATTGTTGGAATTGATAATATAATTGTTATTGATGTTAAAAATTTCATAACACCATTTAAATTATTTGATATTATTGATGCATACGCATCCATAGTTCCATTTAAAATATCACTATATATTTTAGCCATTTCTATCGCTTGCTTATTTTCAATAATTGAATCTTCTAATATATCTTCATCTTCTTCATAAAGTTTAATAATTTTTCCACGCATTGTTTTTTCCATTACTAGTTCATTTGATTTTAATGATGTTGTGAAATAAACCAAGCTTTTCTCTAAATTAAGTAATTTTAATAGTGCTTTGTTCTTCATAGAATTTTTTAATGTTGATTCAGCAACTTCTGTTTCTTTATTTATCTTTTTTAACAAATTTAAATACATTGATGAATTTTTGTATAAAATTTGCAATAAAAATCTACTTTTTTTATATGTTATTATATTTTTTGTATTATTACACATACTCTGCATAATTTCATTTTTTTTCAAAGATACTGTAATGATATAATCATCTCTTACAAATATAATTCCAATTGGCATTGTTGAATAAATTAGCGAGTCTCCTTCTCTTTCTCTAATTGGAATATCTATTATAAATAATATTGTATCATCATCTTCTTCAATATCAATTCTAGCTTTTTCCTCATAGTCTAATGCATATCTAATAAAATCTTCTTTTATTTTTAAATTATTACATACATCATTTATTTCTTCTTCTGTCGGAGAAATCATATTAATCCAATTTCCCTTTTCATATTTAGCTGTTTTTTCTGTTACATTTGTTTCAAGTTCTGTTCTATACATTTCTAACATAATATTTTCCCCCTTCCGTTTTATATTATACCATATATATCTTTAAATTCAAAATATTGAAATTTTATTACATATTTTTTATAAAAAAAAATCCAAGATCACCTCTTGGATTGCCGAATGTCTCTACTATTCTTGTGCCTCATCTTTTTCATATTCTCTCTTTTTACTTTTTCTGCCAAGCATAATTGCCCAGCCTGTAGTTGCGAGAATCGAAATGACAGCTTTCGTGACAGTTGTATAAAAAATGAAAAAACGCTCGCAACAGTATTGTTTTATGTTAACTTTGTGAATAGAAAAATAAATCTTCTTTCTATTGAAGATTTATTTGGTGCGTTAGCGGTACTTATTTGCGAAAAAATAGCACATTTTTTTTGCATATCCTCCCACATTTAGCACAAAAAAATTTCCATTTAATCAACTGTATATACATTTTAGCATATATAGTTAAAAATGTATATACGGTTAATCAATTTTTATTCTTTTATTATTCTCTTATCTATAAAAGACCAGATTAAACATACTATCCATCCAATTAATGTCCATCCCAAAATTATATTAATTCCTATAATATATAATTTATAACTATGATGCCTAACTAAAGCTATAATTGTAGGAATAAAATATATTAATGCTGTTATAATTAGTATAAAAACGAATGATATAACTTTTGATTTCATTGATATAATTGGTCCTTTGTTTTCTATAACATTTCCATTACTGTTTGTCAATGAACTACTTGGCATATTAGGTTTATAATCTTCTAAATTTACAGAAGTATAACCATATGCTATTTTAGGAACAAATATTAATGTTAATATAGTAAATATCATTACAATAATAAGACTTTTTGTAATTTGTTTTTTCATTTTTAACCTCCTAGTTAGCTTATTAGCTAATTAAAATTTTCTAGTATTATTTATTTTTAATCTTGTTATTCAGCTTTATATATTTTTCCATCTTTTACTTCATATACAATACTATTACTGATTTTTTCTAAATTCATGATATGAGTGCATATGTAAGCAGAATATTTCCCATTGTCCAAATCTACTGGTAAGTTATCTACACCTTCTTTTATCTCCCTCATAGATACAACTTTATCGTTTTTGTCGAATATGTATAAAAGTACATCATTATTACTTATAAATTCATCCAATGTACACCCTACTGTTTGATAAGAAATTGTTTGATTGGGTTGCAATACTATATTTATTTTATACTGTTTATTATTGGCAAATTCGTATATGTCATGACTTTCTGCTGATAAATCTACACCATTAATTTCTTTTATAATCTTACTATTTTTATATACTGTAATTACATTGATACTATTTTCACCATATGAACTTTGATATAACAAAGCTCTTACTTTAGCTACATTTCCAATAGGTATTATGTATTCGCCTTCATTAATTTCAAGATAATAATCATATATATTATGTTTTCTTCTAGATCTTATGTCATGTATTATTTTCCAATTATTAGTTTTTATTTCTATCGTTTTATTACTAATAATATCTCCTAATGCTCTAAAAGTCATTTCTATGCCATATATTTTTTTACTATCTATCGTATATTTTTTATATGGTCGTATGGCACTATAGTTTAAATTAAAAGCAAATATAATTAAAATAATTAACACTATTATAGGCATATGCTTTGAGGTAAAGCTAACTTCATCGGTTTTTCTCAAAATTATAATAGGTAAAATAGATATTACTATAAATCCCATTAATAAAGTCATAAAGATACTATCAGACAATAATGATAATAAAAGTAGTATATTGTTAGTCTTATCAAATAATGTTCTTCCATGAAATATAAAGTACATGATAATAAAAATAATGAAACTAATCATTACTAATATTAGCTTTTTCGGATTTAATTTATTTTCTGATTGAAAATTATTAAAATCCATTATATTTTTTCCTTTCTCAATATTTTTTTATTCAATTTCTAAAAAAATTGACAAACTGAAATTATTTGTGTATAATATTAATAGGAAATAAGTAACCACAAATGTGGTTGCCGTGTAATATGTAAAAAACACATCAGACTGGCAAGTTACAGATGTGTTTTTTATTGTCTATTTGCTTAAAAATACTATAAATATAATTAAGGCAAATACTATAATAGTTTCGACAACTAATGCAAATAAAAGTAAGTATATTATTTCTAATAAAACAGCTTCTATCATAGCACCACCTCCATTCTCACAACATAAAGTTGCGGATCAAAAGTGGCAACCACATCTGCAATTATTCTTATTTCCTATGTTAATACTATACTATAAATTCGACTAAATAACAGGTGAAAAGTCAAATTTTTCCTATTATTTTTGTATGATGTTATAAATAAATATATGCTAGTCCAAATACAAAACTTTCTTTTTCTGTTTTATTCATTTCCATAACCTTTGATAATATAAAAACATCTATATTATATTCTAAAGTTACCATTCTATTTTTATTATAATTCTTATCAAAAACACATAAGAAATTCTTCAAAAGTTCAATCAAATTTTCTTTATCAATTTTCAATTTTATCATGTCACTTTCTAAAACAATTATAAACAATTTTAATTTATTTTCTACGCTTAAAGTTTCAAAATATCTTACTAAAATTTTTACTTTTTCACTACTATTTTTTAATAACAGTTTATCATTCCTATCATTATTTTATATAGGGCTTGGGACTTAGTTCCATGGTTTGAATTTTGACTAGGGAGGAAAAATTCAGTGCTTGTTAGAGTTCAAGTAGGAGTACAAAAATCATTTCAAACATAAATTTTTTCTGTCATTTTTCAGTTTGTATTACAAATTACTGCTCCAATTTTTACATTTTCTTCTTTAGATTTTGAAAATTTTTTATCACTTTTTACTGCAACTAATCTGATTAATTTTTGTTTTTCTTTATTCAGTTTTAGTTCAACTATTTTAGGTTTGCCATTCATATTTTCTGGAAAAACTTCATAAAATTCTACTTCAAATTCTTTATTAAGTCTTTCTATATATTCATCTAATTGTTTCTGATTTATATTAATACTTGTCCTAACAATTTTTTCTTCATCATCAACTTCAATAGGTACATAAATATCAAATATTCCACTTTGAAAAAACTTCGTTAGTTGTTCAATATAACTTCTTCTAAAATTTATTTTCTCAATTTTAAAGTCTTCATTTTTATTTTTAATCAGTTTCATTGACTCAATAAATTTAGAAATAAATTCTTGTTTTTCTTCTTTTGATTTTTTCTTCCATTTCTACTATTCCACTTAAATATGCTTTCTTAATTCTTTTTTTGTTTTTGTAGAGTATCAATTTCTTTATCTAGTTTTTCGGTATTAGTTTCTTTTTTATCAGCTAGTATAGGGAAGAAATACTTTTTAACTGCCATATCATATTCAACTAAGTCTAAAATAAAATCTTCTAAACATTCTTCAATTTTATCTTCTCTATAATAAATCTTGCAATGCTCACAGTTATAGTACATATACTTTTTCTTTTTGCCACCAGAGCCTTTGCATTTCATTATGCTATCACATTTAGGACATTTTAACTTTTGAAAGAAAATATAAACTCTATCTCTAGCATAAGCTCTTTGATTTTTTTCTTTTTGCAATTGTGCTTCCTCCCATACAGCACGACTTATTATTGGCTCTACTACATTCATATAAATTATTGGTTCAATACTTTGCATTTTTCCAATTCTTTTATATTGTTCATAATCACCCATATAAACACGATTTTCTATTATTTTTTGTATAGTCGAATCTCGCCACTGCTTAGGTGCTAATACTTTTTCTTCTTTTAAAATATTAGCGATTTGTTGATAACTTTTGCCCTCTAAATACATATTAAATATTCTTATAACAACATCTTTTGTAGTTTCATCAATTACAGTTTTCTTATTACTATCTTTCTTATAGCCTATTGGAATAGTACCGTGGCAAATGCCCAGATTTTATAGCACCATTTAATCCAAACTTTGTTCTTTCACTTACTATTTCAATTTCTAACTGAGATAACACTGTTAGCATTCTTACGAAAAATCTTCCATTTGCAGTAGAAGTATTAACATCATCTCCATCACATACAAGATATGTGTTGTGTTTTTCTAATACTGCAATTAGTTCTTCTAAATCACGCACTGAACGAGTAACCCTGTCCAGCTTATAGGCTACAATATAGTTAATTTTACCTTTTTTCATATCTGCTAACATTTTTTGAAATTCTGGTCTAGCTGGTCTATGTGCCATATCTTTTGCTGATATTCCTGCATCTTCATACACTTTAAATACAGCATATTCTTTAAATTAACAAAGCTGTAATAGTTTTTCCTTTTGTTCTCCTAAACTAAATCCTTCTCTTGCTTGATCTTCTGTACTTACACGAATATATATTCCTGCAACTTTTCTTTCTTCATTCATAATTTTAAATCCTCCCTTCACTTTGAATGGGTAGGCATTAAATAAAGTGCCTTTAGCTAAATACATAAGCTATTGGCACTTTTTAGAGTTTTATATTCTATATTAAAAACAATTCTAAAAACTCTAAAATTAATGCCTTGCTATGTATTCTTGTAGTTTAGATAAAGGATATTTAGTCCTTAAATCTCTCACATAAAAGTAATCATGTTCATTAAAGAATAAATATAAATTATTCTTAATAATTACTCTATGTGGCTCTACATACGCTAGATTTGTATGTTCTATAACTCTTAAACAACCTTCTAATATCATTTGGTGTTCAAGTTTTATAGCATTCAAACGGCAAGCCCATTCAATTTTAGAGAGTAAATCTCTGCTTATCTTGTTTTTCTTCTTTACAATACTTATCATATCACACCATCCTTTCTTTTTCAATAAAAGGCAACAAAAAAATCAACCTTTTACAGTTGATTTATTGTTTTTCGTCTGGTGCGACGATTTAATCTTTTGGTGCGTCATAGAGGAGTCGAACCTCCGACCATCAGATTAAGAGTCTGCTGCTCTACCAACTGAGCTAATGACGCGTATAATTAACTTTAAATATTATACGGCGTATTAGCCTATTTTGTCAATAGTTAGTTTATTTATTTTAGAATAATTTATTTGCAATTTCTGCAAATTGCTCTATAGTTAATTCCTCTCCTCGTATATTTTCATTTATTTTTAAACTTTGTAATACCTCTTTTATTTTTTCTTTCGTTGTTATTCCTGAATTCGACAATCCATTTACTAATGTTTTTCTTCTTTGTGTAAAACTTGCTTTTATAATTTTGAAAAATAATTTTTCATCATTTAATTTAACAGGTGCTTCTTTTCTAATATTCAATCTTATAACTTCTGAATTAACCTTTGGTTCCGGAACAAAAGATGTATTTGGAACTGTCAGCATTTCCTGTGCTTCTGAATAATAATATACACAGTATGTGATTGCCCCACTATTTTTTCCTCCTGGAATTTCTGTCAATCTGTCTGCTACTTCTTTTTGTATCATAACTGTTATACTATTTATATTTAATTTTTCTTCTAATAACTTCATTATTATTGGAGTAGTAATATAATATGGTAAATTTGCTACAATTTTTACTGAATAATTGTTGTCATTTTCTTCTTTTATCAGGTTGTTTAAATCTACTTTTAGTACATCTTCATTTATCACTTTAAAATTTTTATATAACGCAAATCTATCATTTAAAATTTCCAACATTTTTTTATCAAGTTCTATTGCAATTACTTTACCCGCTTTTTCTACAAGTTTACTGGTTAATGTTCCTAATCCTGGCCCTATTTCTATTACAAAATCATTTTTTTCTATTTCTGCTGTTTTTATTATATTTTCTATTACATTATCATCAATTAAAAAGTTTTGTCCTAAGTTTTTATTTGCATTAATATTATATTTTTTCATTAAAAACTTAGTTTCTTCATAAATGTTCATATTTTTCCCCTATTTTTATAATTTATATATTATAGTATATAAGCCCAACCATTAAAAGTCAATAAAAGCACTAGTATTTCTAGTGCTTTTATTTCTATTCAGTAGTATTGTTTTCAGTTTTCTCATTATTAACTGTTGTATTTGTTTCTGTATTTGTTGAAGGCTCTGGTGTTGGTGTAGGTGTTACTGGTGCAGTTGCTTTTTTTGTTCCTTTTCTCACAATTTTATTTCTAGAATTATAAGTATCTTTTGAAAGCAATGTCCTTGAAATTACTTTTCCATTTTGTTTTACTATTTTATATCCTTCACTTCTACATCCAGTAATTGCTGTTTGTTCTACAACTTCTTTTCCTTCTTCTAATGTTTGATCCTCTTTATATATTGTCGTTGGATTAATATATGATGTTACTTTTGATTGTATAATTACTTCATATTCATTTTCTTCTTTTATACCATATACTGAAACTTTACATACTCCACCACTTGCTGATGCAACTAACTTTATAGGATATTTTCTTGTATTTTTAAATATAAAGTCTAGACTTCCATAATAAACTGTTGCATCTCTACTTGGTGCTACATATCCAGTTGTAAACATGTGGTTACTTCTTTCTACAATTTTTAAGTTTGCAAGTAATGCTGTATTATATATTGTTGATGATACTTGGCAAACTCCTCCACCAACATCTGGCACAACTTTTCCACCAATATATGCAGTTCCTTCTTTAAAGCCTGCTTCAATTGTTCTTGAACCTACTACAGTATTGAATGAGAAGTTTTCACCAGGCATAATTACTGTTCCATTTACTTTTTGGGCTGCTAATTTTATATTTACATTTCTGTTATAATTGCTTGCATCAAATCTAGTAGAAAAAGTCGAAATTAAATCTGGAAAAGCTTTTTCTCCTAGGTCTTTAATTGTCTTTTTAGCTTTTGTTATTTTTAATGGTATTTCATATTCTTTTTTATCTTGTTGTAGTAATTTTTCAGCTTCCTCTATAGAAATTTTGAAATCAACACCATCAACTTCTGCATGTACTACCGTAGGGTTTAACTCTATATATGCATCTTTTGGTTCTTTATATATTTCATCACGTATTTTTTGTAAATCAACTGGATCTGGTTCTTTATATTCTACAGGTATTTCTATTTCTTGATAATTTGTATGAATATTACTTAATTGATCTCGTATTTTTTGTTTTAATTCTTCTGTTTTAATAGTGTAACCTGCTTTTCCCTTTACTAATATTAATTTTTGTTTTTCAATATAATAGCTGTTTTCTACAACTGCATCTTTTAATTTTGAATTTATATCCTTAATAGTATTTGATAATAAATCTTCATCTAAATATAATGTTGGTTTTATTTCTTTTTTTAATAACTCTGTAATTAATATTTCATAATTATTAGATATAATATTTCCTTTTCTTCCGATGTTGTATGCTTCATTAATAGCGCTATCAGTATCAAATTTTGCATTAAATGTATTAGCTGTTACATTAGTCTCATTATCTTCTCTTTTTAAAATTAGACTACTGTTTTCTTCTTTAAATCTTTCATCTATTGCATTATTTACTTTTGTTGTAGCTTCTTCTATTGTTAAATTAGATACATCAATACCAAGAATTGTTATTCCTTTTAATATTTTATCATTACTCATATTTAACAATGCAAAAATAATAGAAAATATCATAACAGCTAAAACAATAATTAATGAAATAATTATAGCTTTTACTTTTTTGGGATTATTTTTTTCTACATGTTTTACCTTTTTATATTCTGTTTTTTCTTCTTGTTTAATTTCTTCTTTCACAGGCTCTTTTTTCACTTCTTCAGAACTATTTTCTTCTTTGGTTTCTTCAATATTTTCATGAATTTTTTCTTCATTTACTTCGTCTTGATTATTTAGATTTTCGTGTTCTTCCATGACTTTTCCCCTTTTATATAAAGTATATAATTTTGTATAAAATAATATTACCACAACCATATATTTTTTACAATAAAAATCTGTTTATATTTTGTCAAAATTTACAATTTTTTCTGTTTTTATACTAGACAAGTTTTTCTTTTTCTTATATAATACTCGTAGAAAATATTGTAAAAAGAGGTATTATTATGCTAGGTCAGATGATTGCATATATTCGAAAAGAAAAAAAGCTTACAAAGGCAGGCATTGCTAGAGGAACAAACATTAATACAGGTCATTTAACACATATTGAAAAAGGTGAAAGAAATCCTAGTCATAAAGTATTAAAAAATATGTGTAAAACAATGGGAATTCCTTATCGTCCTTTGATGTATACTTATGATAAAGAACTTACTGAAGAACAACTAGCTTATAAAGTTGTTACTCATATACCTTATGATAAAATACCTACTTTTGATTTATTAGGCGGTTTAATAGATTGCCCAACTACAGTTTCAGGAGCTTCTATTGCTGTAAAAATAAATGATACATCAATGGAACCAAAATTAAAAAAAGACACTTATGCATATATAGAATTTAATACCCCACTTGATAATAGAGATATTGGATTATTTAGTTATAATAATAAACTTTTAATTCGTAAATTTATTATTCGTAAAGATGGAGTAGTTTTAAGAGCTGAAGATAAAGAAATTCCTGATATATGTTTAGATCCAAAAGAAGAATTTTATATTGTTGGCAAAGTAGTAGGTTCTACTTCAAATTAAAAATTTTGTCAAAAATACTTGAATTATATTTTTTTATATTATAATATTAAATTAGTTAACAAGAGATAAATAAGGAGAATTTTAAATGGAATTAGTTAAAAATATTTTCTTTAATACAGATAAATTAGTTGAAAACTCAAAAGTGAAGATTTCTTATGCTGGAAAACTTTTTCAGAATGGTTCAGAAGAAGTTTATATTCACTATGGTTTTGGTCTTAATTGGGATAATTTAGGAGAAATTAAAATGGAAAAAACTGAACTTGGTTTTCAAGCAGAAGTTGAATTAATTTCAAGTGACAGTTTTAATTTCTGTTTTAGAAATTCTAATAATGAGTGGGATAATAACAATGGAGAAAATTATATTTTCCCTATTGAAAAAGTAGAACTTGCTCTAGTAGTAAAAGAAAAAACATCTTTGACAGCTCCTAGAAAATTAAGAAAATCATACATCTGGAGTAAAAAAGTACGTTTAGCAGTTTATAAAATAATCACTTATTTGCCAAAATTAATTTCTGGAAATTATAAAAGAAAAGTTTCAGAATAAATATTGAAAATATTTACCAAAAGTTTTTTCATATATATTTTTTCTTTAAAAAAGAGAACTATTTAAATAGTTCTCTTTTTTGTTATATATACCATCCTCCATTTATTGATATTATTTGTCCTGTGGTATATTCGTCTTCTACAAGCCATTTCACACATCTAGCAATATCTTTTGTATTTCCTATTCTGTTTAAAGGAATCTGCTCTTTTATTTGTTCTAATTCTTCATAACTAAGTCTGCTATTCATATCAGTATTAATAATACCAGGCGCAATTGCATTTACTCGTATATTAGATAATCCAACCTCTTTTGCCAAAGCCTTAGTCATTCCATTTATTGCAGCTTTTGTTGTTGAATATGCAACTTCACATGAAGCTCCAGTTTCACCCCAAATAGATGAAATATTAATAATACGTCCACTTTTTTCTTTTATCATATACTTTAATACTTCTTGTGTACAATTAAAAACAGAATTTAAGTTAACATTTATTATCTTCTGCCACATTTCTTCTGAAACATCTGTAAATAATCCCTCAAGAGATATTCCCGCATTGTTTACTAATATATCAATTTTTTTGAATTTTTTTATTGCAAATTCAATTAAACTATTTACTTCATTTCTATTTGATACATCTGCTTTTACTACTTCAATATTAAAACCTTTTTGTAACATTTCATTTTTTAGTTCTTCAGCTTGCACTTTAGAATTATTGTAATTTAAAATAACTATGTAACCATTTTCTGCTAATGTTCTTACAATTTCTGCACCAATTCCTTTTGCTCCTCCTGTTACTATAGCTACTTTTGAATTTGTATCTATTTTTTCATTTTCTTTCATATTTTATAATTCTCCTTTATAACTTATATAAAAAATGTCCTGACAAATATGCACAGTTCAATGTAACTTACTCTTATTGTATATAAAGCAAAGAACTAGGCAAGTTGTACAACAAACCTAGTTCTAAGTAATTGGAGCCACTTATCTGATTCGAACAGATGACCTACTGATTACAAGTCAGTTGCTCTACCAGCTGAGCTAAAGTGGCATATTGGTGACCCCGACGGGAATCGAACCCATGTCTCCGCCGTGAAAGGGCGATGTCTTAACCGCTTGACCACGGGGCCATAAAAAGAAACTTGCTAGGATTTAATTTTAATTAAATCCTAGTTTTGGTGAGCCATCGCGGACTCGAACCGCGGACAACTTGATTAAAAGTCAAGTGCTCTACCACCTGAGCTAATGACCCAAGTTCCAAGCTCGTTACCAACGTTTGTTTTACGTTAGCACAAGCTCGTTACCAACGTTTGTTTTACGTTAGCACAAGCCTTATTTTAAACTATTTTTTTTAATTTGTCAATAGATTTTTCATTTTTTGTGAAAAAAATGTAATTTTTTTTTGAAAATTTATGAATTTAGCTTTTTTATTATCTCTTCTACATCTATTCCATGTACTTCACAAGCCTCTTCTATGGTCTCTGCTTGTGATGCTGGACATCCTAAACAATGCATTCCTGCTTCTAATAAAATTTCTGCTTTTTCAGGAGCTTTTTCCAAAAGTTCTCCTATTGTCATTTTTTTATCTATTTGCATAGGTATTCTCCCTTCTAAAATTAATATTATTAAATATATTAAATTTTATCATATATTTTAAAAAAAGTATAGACAAATTAAAAAATATATTATATGATTGTAAAAAATTGGAAGGTGGTGTGTTTTTTATAAATTTAGTAGATTTTTTCTTTATTATTCTTATTATCAATTCTTTTGTATTTTTTTATTCAATTTATAACTTTTTTAATATCAAAATTTTTTATAATCTACAAGGTTCTAAATTAAAATTAAAATCAATTAATTTAAAATAGTTTTTAGGAGGTGTTTATGAATTAAACGTATTTTATTCATTCTATTTTTTACATTTATTTTATATTTTATTGGTTTTCAAATCTTTTCTCCACTCTATTTTCAAAACCATGTAATTATCACTTATGGGTTACACCCTTTTGACATCTGTATTGAACAACCAATTTTGTGGAAATATCTTAAAATATTATTTTTAATCACCTATTTATATTCTTCGATTTTCTTTTCCAATTTATTATACAACTTATTTAATTTTAAAAAATTTAAACGAACTAAGAAAAACAATTTCAAACCATCTTTAACAAATTTAAATAAAAAAGAGGATTTGTCATTATTAATTGGCGAAAATGCAAATACAAGAGAATTGATTTATTTGCCTGAAAAAAGTTTATATCAAAACATTTTAATTACAGGAACAATTGGTACTGGAAAAACCAGCAGTGCCATGTACCCATTTACTAAACAATTAATAAAATATAAAAATTGCAATAAAGAAAAAAAATTAGGAATGTTGATTTTGGATGTTAAGGGTAATTATTATAAAAAAGTATTAGAATTTGCTTCTGATTTTAATAGATTAGATGATATTATTGTTATTGAATTAAATGGTAATTATAAATATAATCCTCTACATAAACCTAATTTAAAACCATCAGTCATAGCTAATAGATTAAAGACTATCTTATTACTTTTTTCAAAAAATAATTCAGAAAGTTATTGGATTGATAAAGCAAGTCAAATTTTAGAAGAAGCAATTAAATTGTGCAGATTATACAATAATAATTATGTTACATTTATTGAATTGCATAAATTAATTACGGAAAAAAATTATTACTTGGAAAAAGTTGGCTTATTACGCAAAAAATTTATAAAAAATAAATTTTCTAAAAAACAAGTTTATGATTTATTTTCTAGTTTAAATTTTTTTGAAAATGAGTATTTTAATTTAGATCATAGAACTAGTTTGATTTTACAGTCTGAAATAACCCGTATTACTAATTGTTTTATTTCTGATTATGATGTTTTAAAAACATTTTGTCCAACAAAAGAAGAGCTTAATTTTTTGGGTTTTGATGAAGTTATTAATAATGGAAAAATTGTTGTCTTGAATATGAATATAAATGAATATTCTTACCTATCTAAAATAATTGCAGCATATTTAAAATTAGATTTTCAAACAGATGTAATGACCCGACTTGCTAATACAAGTAATAACAATTTTAGGAGTGTATGTTTTATTTCTGATGAATATTCTGAATATTGTACTGAAACTGATTGTAACTTTTTTTCTCAAAGTAGAGAAGCAAAATGCATTAATATTGTTGCTACTCAAAGTTATACTTCATTATTAAATACTTTACATGATCAGTCGTCTGTAAATGTTATTATTCAAAATTTAATAAATAAACTCTGGTTTCGAAATGATGATATTTTTACAATTGAAAATGCTCAAAAACAAATTGGTAAAGAAGATAAAGAAAAAGTCTCCAGAGGAATTTCTGAAAATGCTAAAGAAACTGTTTTTAGTTATTTTACTAATTCCCTGAATTCAAAAAATTCAAGTATTTCAGAATCTATTACAACTAACATTCAAAATGAATATATTTATGATACAAATTTTTTTACTCGCAATTTAACTAATTTTCATTGTTTAGGATTTTTATCAACAGGTTCTGAAATAATTCCACCTACTGAAATAAAATTGTATCCATATTTTTATATAAAATAATTTATTAGGAGGATTTTATGTTTAAAATTTTAAATCGAAAAAAACTTATATCTATTTTATTTTTATTTATATTTATTTTCACTTTTTCCAATAATGTATATGCAACTATATTTAATGGTAACCCTGAAATTGTTGATAAATTAAATTCTGCTTTTGAAAAAATCAAAAATTGGATGTTAAAACTTGCTACACCTTCTGCAGCTGTCGCTATTGCCGTCGGTATTTTTATGAAAAAATTTAGTTTCGGAGATGAAGAAAGAATTAGAACTTCCAAAAAGTTAATACGTGGTAGCTTATTTTCTTACGCATTTATTCTTGCTTTAGATTTAATTTTATCGGCAATTAATTCGTTATTAACTTAGGAGGTACATGTTTTGAATGATTCAACAAATTTAACTACCTCAATTATTCAAACTATAAATTCCATTTTTGAAACTCTATTTTCTTCTGTTGATACAACAGTCTATAATATTTTAGATGATTTGGTTTTTATAGATACAAGCATTCTAAATGATTCTATTTTTAAAAAGACATTTGGTATAAATAGTTATAATGGTTTACTAGTAATTGCAAATTCCTTATTAGTTGGATTTTCTATTTATTATGCTATTAGATTAATTTATTCTTACTATATGAATTTACAAGTTGAAAGACCTTATCAATTTATTTTTAAATTATTAATATTTGCTATTGTTATGAATTGTTCATATTTCATTTGCACACAATTTATTCAAATAAATTACCTAATTTCTAATGCAATTAAAATTTTAGGAAAAAATATATTTGGACATAATATTTCTTTTTATGAACTAGTAAAAAAATTAAATCTCCTTATTTCTATAAATCAAGATGAATTTAATATTTTTTCTTTTGATGGATTAATTAAAAGTTTTATTACTATTAATTTATTTAATTTAATTTTTTCTTATGCACTCCGATTTGTAATAATTAAAGTATTTATTTTAATAACACCTTTTTCAATTTTATCTTTGATAAATAATTCTACTTCATGGTTTTTTAAAACTTGGTTTAAAACTATTTTTTCCTTGTTATTACAACAATCCTTTATTTCAATAATTCTACTAATTATTTTTTCATTTAATTATTCTTCTAATGATACTATTTCAAAATTAATGTATATAGGAGGAATCTATGCTTTAGTTCGTGCCAATTCATATATGCAACATTTGATTGGTGGTATTTCAACAGATATATCAAATAATTTTAACATTAGTAATAAATTATTCAAAAATATTTAGAAAGGATTTTTTTATGAAATTTATTTTTCCTCAAAATTATAATTTTAAAAATAAATTATTTGGAATAATTGATTATACAAATTTATTTTTAAATATTATATGGAATTTTTTTATTTATTTTATTATTAAATTTTTATTTAATAATATTACAATTAAAATATTTGTTTTTATTGTATTTTCATTACCATTTTTATTATTTAGTATTTTTGGAGTTAAACAAGAAAATATTTTAAGCATTTTTTTATATATATTTAAGTATTATAGAAACCATAGATTATATCTATATTCTAAAAAATAAATTTAATTCTTTTCTCTATAAGTTTATTGTAAATTATATTAAAAAATGATATAATTTGACAAAACATATTGTAGGGGGAATTACTTATGAAGTTAGAGCAAAACGACTTATCGCCTTTGTTTTCAAGTACCAACATTCCTGATATATTTTTCACAGGGTACTTACCAGAAGCAAATGGTGACTTTATTAAAGTATATTTATATCTTTTGTTTTTATCAAAATATGATAAAGATATTAAAATAAATGATTTATGTAAAAAATTAGGTCTTTCTTTAAAAGTAATTCAAGATGCAATGAAATATTGGGAAGAGCAAGGAATTATTGTAAAGAAAAACACAGGTTATTCATTCAATAATTTACAAGAAATCGAGCTAAATAATTTGTATAAACCTCGTGTAGCATTATCTGCTGAACAAGTTCAAAAATCTGCTGAAAGTCAAAAACGAGCTAAAACTATGGAATCAATAAACAATCAATACTTTTCTGGTTTAATGCCAACTACATGGTATCCAGATATTGAATTATGGTTTAAAAAATATGGCTTTGATGATGAAGTTATGATGGCTTTATTTAATTATTGTTTTAATAAATCTGCTCTTCATAAAAACTATATTCAAACAGTTGCAGATGCTTGGGCTAAAAATTCAATTAAAACATATAGTGACTTGGATTTATATTATGAAAAACAAGAAGCAGTAAATAAAATTGCAAATATGATAACAAAAAAATTAACACTTGGAAGACAATTATCTCAGTATGAATATGCTTATGTTGAAAAATGGGTTATTGATTTTAAATTTACTTTTGATGTTATTGAAATTGCATTAAGAAGAACCACATCAAAGGTAAATCCAAGTTTCGACTATATAGATAAATTATTAACCGATTGGCATGATAGAGGATTTACTACTCCAGAACATGTTCAAAAGTTCTTAGCTGATATGAAACAAAAAAGTAAAGATATAAAAACTCTTGAAAAAGCTTCTGGATATCAAAACTATAATCAAAGAAAATATGATAATTTAAATAGTTTATACGCTAATCAAAAGCAATAATATAGGAGGTTATTTTGAATAATTCTACTCTAAAAGCTCTTTTAATTGAATATGAAAAGAAAAGAATTAATGCTGAAAATATTGCTCAAAAAGAAAAAGAAAAGCTTTATGCAGAGTTTCCAGAGCTTGCAAACATAGATAAAAAATTAAGTTCATTAGCATTTACTTCCATGAGAGAACTGGCAAAAAATAATGATAAAAAAATAATAGATGATTTAAATTTTAATATTGAAAATTTAAAAAAGCAAAAAGAATCAATCTTAAATTCAATTGGAGAAAAAGCAAAAAAAATAATTCCAAATTACGAATGTAAAAAATGTAATGATACTGGTTATATTTTTAATGGTTCTTCAACAGAAATGTGTTCTTGTCTAAAGCAAAAACTTTACAATATTGAATATAATAAATCAAATATATATAATTTAGAAAATCAAAATTTCAGCAATTTTAATTTAAATTTTTATTCTGATGAAATTAATAGTGCAAAATACAATTCAAATATTTCACCAAGAGAAAATATTAAATTAATAAAAAATATTTGTGAATCATTTATTAATAACTTTGATAATATAAATACAAAAAATTTACTATTTACAGGTAATACAGGATTGGGTAAAACATTTTTATCCAGTTGTGTTGCAAATGAATTACTAAAAAAAGAAAAAACCGTATTATATCAAACTTCATCAGTTATGCTTGATACAATTATAAGTTATCGTTTTGGAAAACCAAATGTCTCAAAAGATGTTTATGATTATCTTCAAAATGTTGATTTACTTATTATAGATGATTTAGGAACTGAAGGAATAAATAATATGAAACTGGTCGAATTGTTTAATATTTTAAACAGTAGACTTTTAAATCCTAATAAAAAAACAATTATCTCAACTAATTTAAGCTTACAAAATTTATTTAGTACTTATGATGAAAGAATTGTTTCTAGACTTGTAGGAAATTATGATATATGTTATTTTTTTGGTGATGACATTCGTTTTATATTAAAAAAATGATATTTCTTAATAAGAAATATCATTTTTATTTTTATCTTTCTTGTTCAGTATTTTTTGACTTCATATTTTAACTTTATTTTTTTCTGAATTTATTCTTTTTATTTCTTGATCTATACTTTTTACTTTATTTATTATAAATTCATGAGAACCTTCTAATTCACTTAGGTAATCAGGTAATCCTTTTTCAAATGAATCTATAGCATTAGCTATCATTTCTTTTCCATTTGGGAAATTTCCTTCTCTAATAGCTCTAATTCTCTTATATAAATCTAGTTCAACTAAAATTGATAAAGCGTGGAAATTTTCATCCATTATTCATCCCCTTCATTCTCATCTGGATTTATAGTTTCTATGCTAACTACTTTTCCTTCATTTGTTCTCATTAATGTTACACCTTGTGTAGATCTTCCTAATATACTAATATCTTTTACTTTTAGTCTAATAATTGTACCATTATCAGTAATTAACATTACATCTTCATTGTCTGTTGCTATACGTATTCCTATTAAACTTCCTGTTTTTGGTGTTATTTTATATGTTGTAACACCTTTTCCACCTCTAGTTTGCACCCTATATTCATCAAGTTCTGTTCTCTTTCCAAATCCATTTTCAGTAATCGCAAGTAAAGTTGCATTTTTATTTCCCTCAACTATAGATTCCATTCCAATAACACAATCTTCACTATCTAGTCTAATGCCTATAACACCTTGAGCTGTTCTTCCCATTGGTCTAACATCTTTTTCACTAAATGTAATACATGCACCTTGACTAGTAACTAAAACAACATTATCTTGGCCATCTGTTAATCTAACATCAATTAGTTCATCATCTTCCCTTAATGTAATAGAAAGAAGTCCTGTTTTTCTGCTTGAGTCAAATTCATTTAATGGAGTCTTTTTAATAAATCCTTGTTTTGTTCCCATTAATAAGTATTTTCCATCTGCGAAATTACTAATTGGAATAACTGCTGATATTTTTTCTCCTGGATCTAATCTTAACAAGTTAACTATTGCAGTACCTTTTGCAGTTCTACCTGCTTCTGGTATTTCATATCCTCTTAATCTATAAAGTTTTCCTTTATTACTAAAGAATAATAAAGTATCATGAGTTGAAGCTGTAAATATTTGTTTAACAAAATCTTCTTCTCTTGTAGCTAAACCTGTAATTCCCTTTCCTCCACGTTTTTGGCTCTTATATGTATCTATTGGCATTCTTTTTACATATCCAAAATGTGTTAATGTAATTACTGTTTGCTCTTCTTTTACTAGATCTTCAATATTAATTTCACCCTCAGCTGCAACAATTTTTGTTTTTCTTTCATCACCATATTTTTGTTTTATTTCTAGTAATTCTTCTTTTATAATATCATATACTAATCTTTCGCTTGATAAAATTGCTCTTAAGTGTTCAATTAATTTCATTAATTCATTATATTCTTCATCTATTTTTTCTCTTTGCAAACCTGATAAAGTTTTTAATCTCATATCCAAAATTGCTTGAGCTTGAATATCTGATAAATTAAATCTTTTCATTAATCTTTCTTTTGGATCATCATAAGAACTACGTATAATATTTATTACTTCATCAATATTATCTAAAGCTATTTTTAATCCTTCTAAAATATGTGCTCTTGCTAGAGCTTTATCTAAATCAAATTGTGTTCTACGAAGAATAACTACTTTTCTATGATCTATATAATGATCTAAGCATTGTCTTAATGTTAATATTTTTGGTTCTCCATTTACTAACGCAAGCATTATTACTCCAAAAGTATCTTGTAATTGAGTATGTTTATATAATTGATTTAATATAACTTGAGCGTTTACATCTCTTTTTAATTCAATTACAATTCTTACTTTTGACTCTCTATCAGATTCATCTCTAATTTCAGAAATTCCTTCAATTCTTTTATCTTTTACTAAGTCAGCAATATTTTCAATTAATTTAGCCTTATTTACTTGGTATGGAAGTGAATTAATAATAATTCTTTGTTTATTATTATTCATTTCTTCTATTTCACTTTCACCACGAACTATAATTTTTCCTCTACCAGTTGTATATGCTTGTTTAATTCCTTCTAATCCTAAAATAAGTCCTTCTGTTGGAAAATCTGGTCCTTTTATTATTTCCATTAATTGCTCATCAGTAACATTGTCTTCATCTATTATTTTTATAATTCCGTCTATAACTTCTGTCAAATTGTGTGGAGGAATATTTGTTGCCATACCTACTGCAATTCCTGATGATCCATTTATTAATAGAGCTGGTATTTTAGCTGGAAGTACTGTTGGTTCTTGTAAACGATCATCATAGTTTGGCATAAAATCTACTGTGTTTTTTTCAATATCAGTAAGCATTGTTTCTGCAATTTTTGCCATTCTTGCCTCTGTGTATCTCATTGCAGCTGCACCGTCTCCATCAATAGATCCAAAGTTTCCATGTCCATCAATTAATGTATATCTTTGTGTAAAATCTTGAGCTAATCTTACCATTGCATCATATACTGAAGCATCTCCATGTGGATGATATCTTCCTAAAACAGAACCTACTGTATTAGCACATTTTCTATATGGTTTATCTGAAGTTATACCATCTTCATACATAGCATATAAAATTCTTCTATGTACTGGTTTCAAACCATCTCTTACATCTGGAAGTGCTCTTGATACTATAACGCTCATAGCATAGTCTATATAAGCTGTACGCATTTCTTTTTCAATGTCACGTTCTACTATTTTTCCGTCATTTCTTTTTTCGTCGTTTGCCTCCATTTTTTTACCTCTTTTCTAGTATTTTTCACTCTTTTATTATACTAAAATGCCCAAAAATTTGCAAGCAAAAATCGTTGTTTTTACCTGCAAATCATCAAAAATAATATTTATTTAATTAAAATTTCAGCAAGCTTTTTTTGCTCTTCTGTTAAATTAAAATCCTGCCCATTATTTTTTATAATTAAATGTAAATTTTCTATTTGTCTTGCCTGTTTTAATGTTTCTTCAAGAGGTAATGTTTGTTTTAATTTATCTTTTATTTTTTGATATTCTCTTTCCATTCCTTCAAAATTTTGACTTTTATAAAATTCTCTCCAATTATTTTCATATTTTCCTAATTTTTCTACATTATTAATTTGGTTTGCAAATTCAGTTTCAATATTACTACTAATATTATCTAAAATCACATTTTTTCCTTTTCTTATTAATGTTGTAACATTAGATGGTATCATACCTTTTTTTGATGTAAAATTTAGTGTAGAATCTATAACATCTGAAATTCCGTCAATTATTCCTCCATTTTTTATCGCATTTTGTGCTTGCGAAATATTTTCAAATTTACCAGTAAATATTCCAGTTACACTTTTTCCTATTTCAATTCCTTTTTGAACTGTAGTATTTATTCCTTCTTTTAATCCTCCTTTTATTAAACTATTTTTTATATCAATTACTTGATCTTCTATAAAATTTGGTAATACCCATCTCAGTCCTAAATCTATTGCAGTATTTACTACTTTTCCAACAGTTGTGTTTAAAAAATTGTTTTGCTCTTGGGTTGTTACCAACTCATTTTGATTTAATTGTTGATTATTTAAAGTTAATATATTTTCCATAAAATTTCTCCTTCTGATATTCATCTAATATTTATTTTTATTTTTAAATATTTTTATTAAATTACTCTAAATTTTTTCAGGTATTTTTTCTAATATTTTAAATTCATTAAATGTATTTTTTAATATAGAAATTTGAGTTGAATTAATATTATATGTATTAAATATAATATTAATTTTTTCTTTATTTATTTTCCATTTTTCAATATACATATTTAATAATTTTTTTGCTTTTTGTATTTCTAATAAATTTGCATCTAATATAAAAAAATTTAATTCACTATTATTTATTATTTCTTTTGTATAATCAAAAAAACATTCTGATGATGTTTCTATTATAATCACATCATATTCTTCTTTTAATTTTAATAATATATTTTTTATTTTTTTATTACTTATTTTATATTTAGAATCAAACAATAAATTCATTCCAGATATTAAATCAATTTTATAATTTATTTTAAATATTAATTCTTGTATTTTTATCTCTTTTAATAAATTATTATTTTTTATTTTATTTCTTATTTTTTGCGAATATTTTTTTATTCCTAATATTTCGTGTAAATTATTATTTAAAATATCAAAATCTATAATTAGTACTTTATTTTTATCCATTAATAAATTTGCTAAACTAACTGTAAAAATACTTCTTTCTACTTCATTTGTTCCAATAACACAAATTATATTTTTCATATTTTTTCACTTTCCTTTTATTTATTTTTTTTTGATTCAATTATTTCTTTTTCAAAATCTCCTGCATCTATTTTAGTTAAAATATGTTCCTCTCCAATAAACATTAAACATTCTCCTCTTTTTAAGGATTTAATTTCTATTTTTTCTTTTTCCGACAAATTTGAATATTGCTCCAGAACTTTTATATTTTCTTCTTCAAGTGCAAAAAAGGTTTTAAATTCTGAATTATTTAATATGCTTTTTCCATATATTCCATTTTCCAAACTAAATAAATCTGATATATCTTGAGTTATTGCTACAGCGCTTCCGCCATATTTTCTTATTGTTTTAAATATTTTATAAATAAAACTTGCAACTTCTTTATTTGAAGTTACACCAATTAATCTCCATATTTCATCTAAATAAATTGATTTTTTAATATTTCTATTTTTTTTAATACGATTCCAGAATAATTCAATAAAAATAAACATACCATATTTTAAATTTTCTTCACCTAAATCATATACATCTGCTACAATTAATAAATTATTTAAATTAACATTTGTATAATTATTAAAAAATTTTAATGAACCTTTTACAAATGGAATTAATTTTATTTGAAATTTTTTTGTTCTTTTATCTTTACCTAAAATATTATAAAAATCTTCTAAAATTGGCATATCATAAGTATTTTTAAAAACTGGTTTAATAGCTATTTTATTTTTTCTCTGTTTATATAGAGTTTTATCATTAAAAGTTATCCCTTTATTTTTATATAATATAATTATTTTTTCTTCTAAAATAGCCTTTTCTTCTTCATTTAAATTTCCAAATATTAAATTAAAAAATCCAATTAATTTTCCTAATTTATTTGCTAAATATCCTTTTCCTTCTTCTATACTTTCTTCCATAATATCAAATACATTTATATATGTATTTGAAGTTGGACCTATTTTTAAAAGAGTTCCACCTAATTCGTTACACATTTCATCATATTCTCTATCAGGATCAATAATATATTGTTCTATTCCTAACAATCTATTTCTTAAAACCAATAATTTTGTATAAAAAGATTTTCCTGCTCCACTTGTTCCAAAAATACATATATTTGAATTTTTATATTTATACGAATTATATTTATCAATAAATACTAGAGAATTATTATATATATTAGTTCCTATAAAGATTCCTTCTTCATCAAATATTGCCGAGGATATAAATGGATATGTAGCAATAATTCCACTAGTTAATACATTTCTTTTGGCAGCATTTTTTAAATCTACAGAATTATTCATTATTGGTGATGTTGCTAAATATGCTTGTTCTTCTCTAAAATATGCCCTTCTGGTTTGCATTCCACTACTTTGTAAAATTCCTTCCACTTTATTTAATAAACTTTCTAATTCTTTTATTTTTTCTGAATATATTGTTACATAAATATATAAAAAATATAATTCTTCATTATTTATTTGCATTTCTTTTCTAATATATTTAGCATCATTATATGTAAAAGCTGCAATATCTATATCCTGTCTATTTTGATTTCCTTCTTTTAAATCAACTCCAACATTACCAATATGATATGTTAAATCACGTATCGTTTTATATGTATCTTGTTTTTCGTAAAAAATAGAAATATTTAAATCAATGTTAGTATCAATAATAGATTTTAAAATTAAATCTTGTTGTTCTCTAAAATAATTAATAATAATTAATGTTGAATAATAATTATTATCAATTTCAAAATATTTTGGATTTGATATATTTATATATGATGGACTTAAATAATCTTTATCTGAAAAAATACCATTTTCAAAAATTAATTTATTATTATTTTTTTTATTTTTAAAATAATCTATTTTATTTATTATTTTTTCTTTTATACTATTAATAAATTTCTTATTTATCTTCTGAATATCATCACCTTCTTTTTATTTTTTATAATTTTTCATTTTTT
>FR902170.1 GCA_000437855.1 Clostridium sp. CAG:567
TGCTGAGAAAATAGGTTGTCGCCAGTTTTTTTATTTTTATAAAAATACAAGTTAAAGATTATAAGTGACAAATTATAATTTATAACTTGTATTTTTTTATGTTTATAGTATAATAGAACTGTAAAATATAATTGAAAGATAGAAAATAATGTGTAATATGTTTATCAATAAAAGACATTTTTTAGAAATGATATTAAGAGATTTTATACAAAGGAGAACAAACACAGGATAAAATTAACAGGGGATATAGCGGGGATCAATTGTTGTTGGCAAACCAGTCAAAGATAACAACAGGAAAAATGAAAGAAAAAGAAGTTGAAGAATGTAAAGTAATATTCAAATGCAGGTGGATATATTGGAATGATATCAAGACAAAACAACAAATTAGCTAGAGGAGAACAAGAAACAGTAGCAGGGGTATATACTTATAGAATAAATGATAAGTACTGTATTGAATATGATTCTGAAGATCCTTCTGCTGTTATGCTATATCAAAGTGAACTACAAAAACAAAATAAAGAAAAAAGAGAGGAAGAATCTAGATAATTTATGGGTAAAGTTATATGGAAACCAGGTACATTTATATATCCTTTACCAGTTGTAATGGTAACGTCAGGAGATATGAATAAAAATAATATTATTACTGTTGCATGGACGGGAATAATAAATACTGATAAACCAATGTGCTATATATCAGTAAGAAAAGAAAGATATTCACATGATATAATATCTAGAAACAAAGAATTTGCAATAAACTTAACAAATAAAAATTTAGCTTTTGCGACAGATTGGTGTGGAGTTAAATCAGGAGCAAAAGTTGATAAGTTTAAAGAAATGCACTTAACAAAAGAAAAAGCCAAATTTGTAAAATGTCCACTTATAAAAGAGAGCCCAGTTTCAATAGAATGTAAGGTTACAGAAATAAAAGAAATGGGAAGTCATGATATGTTTATAGCAGAAATTTTATCAATTGATGCTGATGAAAAATATATTGATGATAAAGGAGCTTTTGATATAACCAAATGTGATTTAATTACTTATGCAAATGGAAAATATTTTACGTTAGGAAAACAAGTTGGAAAATTTGGTTATTCAGTCCAAAAAAAGAAAAGAAAATGAAGAAAATATGCCAGAATAGTTGACATATTTAGAAAAACATGGTATGATATTTAAGCGTATGTGAGAAACATACGCTTAAAAAAATGAAATTGAAAAAGCATAAAGCTGGAGGTGTGTTAAATGGCTACAAAAGGAGCAAGAGAACCAATTACATTAGAATGTACAGAATGTAAAAGAAGAAATTATTTAACAGAAAAAAACAAAAAAAATAATACAGACAGATTAGAAGTTGTTAAATATTGCAAATTCTGCAAAAAACGTACAACACATAAAGAAACAAAATAAGCCTTTTAAGGGGGAAATAAGATGCCTAAAAAAGAAGTATCTAAAAATGACAAAAAAGAAAAGAAAGAAAACAAACACTTTTTTAAAGATTTTAAGGCAGAATTAAAAAGAGTAATTTGGCCAACACCAAAGCAACTTGTAAATAATACTGTTGCTGTTATTGTAATTGTACTTATTACGGCTGTTATTGTATTTGCGTTAGATTTAATATTTGAAATTGTCAACAAACAAGGGATCAATAGAGTAAAAGATTTTGTTGAATCTCATAAACAACAAGATTCTAACAATGAGGCAAATGATGCAATAGATAATATTTTAAATGCAGAAAATTCTAATAATGAGGCTGAAAATAATACAGTAAATGAATAATAAGGAGGCTAAAAATATGTCTCAACAAGAAGAATTAGTACCAAGATGGTATGTTGTACATACATATTCTGGTTATGAAAACAAGGTAAAAACAGACTTAGAAAAAACTATTAAAAATAGAGAGTTAGAAGAGTTCTTTTTTGATATTATTGTACCAATGGAGGAACAAATAGAAATTAAAGAAGGACAAAGAAAAACAAACTTAAAAAAAGTTTTTCCTGGTTATGTTTTAGTTAAAATGATTGTAACAGAAAAAACATGGTATATAGTAAGAAATACTAGAGGTGTTACAGGATTTGTTGGTTCTGGTACAGATCCAATTCCATTAACTGATGAGGAAATTAGAAAGATGGGATTTGAACAAGTAGAAGTAAATGTAGATTATAATATTAATGATACAGTTCGTATTATGGATGGACCATTAACAGATTTTACAGGAACTGTTACAGAAATCAATAAAGAAAAACATAAAGTTAAAGTATTAGTTTCAATGTTTGGAAGGGAAACACCTGTTGAACTTGAATTTTCTCAAGTCCAAAAAATTTAATTTTAATTTAGAACGAGTAGTACGAGGAAACCAAGCAAAATTTTTTAAAGCTATACGTGTGTATGTTGAAGAAAATTTTGAGATGGTTAAAAAAGTAATAAGAAGTTATAAATTAAAATTACAATAATTTGTAATTTAGGTTTTGTTTTATAACATAAATAGAGTGCTATAAATCAAAATTTTAGATTAATATACATATTACAAAACAATAAAGGAGGTGCTATAACAATGGCAGAGAAAGAAGTTAGTAATATTATAAAATTGCAAATTCCAGGAGGTAAAGCATCACCTGCTCCACCAGTTGGACCAGCATTAGGTGGTAGTGGTGTTAATATTATGGACTTTGTAAAACAATTCAATGACAAAACAGCACAAATGGCAGGAACTATTATTCCAGTTGTTATAACTGTTTATAAAGATAAATCATTTGAATTTATTACTAAAGAACCACCAATGGCAGTTTTAATTAAACAAGCTGCAAAAATTGAAAAGGGTTCAGGAAAACCTAATAGAGATAAAGTTGCAAAATTAAATAAAGCACAAGTTGAAGAAATTGCTAAAAAGAAAATGCCAGACTTAAATGCAGCATCATTAGAAGCAGCTATGAGTATGGTAGCAGGAACTGCTAGATCTATGGGTGTAGTTGTAGAAGACTAAAAAATAAATTGGGAGAAAATCAAATAGTGATTTTCGATTGAACCAAAGGAGGGTAAAAATGAAAAAAGGAAAGAGATATCAAGAAGCTGAAAAGCTAGTTGATAGAAAAAAATTGTATACTGCTAAAGAAGCACTAGATACAATTGAAAAAATGCCAAAAACAAAATTTGATGAAACAGTAGAATTACACATGAAATTAGGTGTAGATTCAAAACAAGCTGATCAACAAGTAAGAGGAACAACAGTACTTCCAAATGGTACTGGTAAAACTCAAAAAGTATTAGTATTTGCTAAAGGACCAAAAGCAGACGAAGCTACAAAAGCTGGAGCTGATTTTGTTGGAGCAGAAGAATTAATACCAAAAATTGAAAAAGAAAATTGGTTTGATTATGATGTTATAGTTGCAACTCCAGATATGATGGGTGTTGTAGGTAGATTAGGTAAAGTATTAGGACCAAAAGGTTTAATGCCAAACCCTAAATCAGGAACTGTAACAATGGATGTTACAAAAGCAATCCAAGAAATTAAATCAGGAAAAGTTGAATACAGACTTGATAAAAATAATATTGTTCACCTAGGTTTTGGAAAGGTATCATTTGGAGCAGATAAACTACTTGAAAACTATGAAACAGTTGTAAATGCTATTATAAAAGCAAAACCAGCAGCTGCAAAAGGACAATATATTAAGAGTGTAGCTATATCTACTACAATGGGACCAAGTATGTATATTGATCAAAAATAAATAAATATTGCCGAAGAAAGTAAGCATACACTTAAGTCTTACCGAGGTAAAGAAAGAAACGGAAATATCATCCAATCAATCTTTGTCTTAGTAAGAATAGGCATTATTGATTGGATGTTTTTTTAGATTAAATTGCATTCATATAAAATTTGGGAGGTGAAAAAATGGCAAGTGAGAACATTTTAAAACAAAAAGAAGAAGAAGTTAGTAAACTAGCTGAAAAATTAAAAGAAGCAAAAATAATTCTTTTAACAGATTACAGAGGAATTAATGTTGCTGATGTAACAAAATTAAGAGCAGATTTAAGAAATACAAATAGTGAATACAAAGTTATTAAAAACAACATTATAAAAAGAGCATTAGACGCAAATGGAGAAAGTGGACTAGATGATTTACTAGAGGGACCAACTGCAATTGTAATTGGAACTGAAGATTATTTAGAACCATCTAAAGTAATATACAACTTCTCTAAAAACAATGAATTCTACAAAATTAAAGGTGGAATTATAGAAGGTAAAGTAATGACAGCTGAAGAAATTATAACTTTAGCAAAATTACCATCAAGACAAGAACTTATGGCAAAATTGGCAGGTGCTTTACTTGGAAATATTACAAAATTGGCTGTTGCGCTTGATGCAGTTAGGGAACAAAAAGCTAACGCCTAAACAAATTATAAAGTTTAGAATATGATTATTCTAAGTTGATTAAAATAAAAAATTATTAAAAATAAAGAAGGAGGTCATTTTAAAATGGCAAAAATTGATGAATTATTAGAAACTATCGACACTTTAACAGTTGTTGAATTAGCAGAATTAGTAAAAGGAATTGAAGAAAAATATGGAGTATCTGCAGCAGCAGTTGCAGCACCTGCAGCAGGAGCAGCAGCTGGAGCAGCTGAAGAAAAATCTTCATTTAATGTAGTATTAAAAGAAGCTGGAGCAAACAAAATCCAAGTAATTAAAGTAGTTAGAGATGCTACAGGATTAGGATTAAAAGAAGCTAAAGATTTAGTTGATGGAGCTCCTAAAACAGTTAAAGAAAATGTAGCTAAAGCAGAAGCAGAAGAATTAAAAGCTAAATTCGAAGAAGTTGGTGCTACAATAGAATTAGCATAGTTTTAAATATAACTATATATTCCAAAAAGAGTACTAGTTTAAAAGTACTCTTTTTTTGTACAGAACAACAATATATACACATATAAATTTTTTAAATAATTAAACTCATGAGAAAAATAAGAGTAATGATTAATTACAATTGATCGGAAAAATGCTTTTCTTATTGATAATTTTTAATTGACTTTAAACAATATAAGTTATAAAATAGAAAAGTAAATATATAATTAATTATGTTTGATATAACTAAAGGAGAGAAAAATAAACAATGGTAATATTACTAGATGCTATGGGTGGAGATAATGCACCTGATGCAACAATAAAGGGAGCTGTAAGAGCCATAAATCAAATTGATGCTGAAATTTTATTAATTGGAGATAAAGATATTATTAATTCAAAAGTAAAAGAATTTTATAAAAAAGATGATATCTCAGATGTATCACCAAAAATAAAAATACATCATACAACAGAAACTATAGAAATGGAGGATACACCTACTTTAGCAATAAAACATAAAAAAGACTCATCTATGGTTGTAGGTTTTAATTTACTTAAAGAAGGTAAGGGAGATGTATTTATTTCTGCTGGAAACTCAGGAGCATTACTTACAGGTGCAACACTTTTAGTTGGAAGAATAAAAGGTGTTGACAGACCAGCACTAGCCGGAATTTTACCAGCATATAAAAGTAGGTTAGTTTTAATGGACTGTGGAGCTAATACAAACTGTAAACCAACAAATCTTTTACAATTTGCACAAATGGCAAGTATTTATTTAGAAACAACAATAGGAGTAAAAAGTCCAAAAGTTGGATTATTAAATATTGGTACAGAAGAAACAAAAGGTAATGAATTAATGAAGGACTCATATAAGCTTTTAAAAGAAAAAAGCGGAGAACTTGGAATTAATTTCATTGGAAATGTAGAAGGAAGAGATGCTTTTTCTGGAAATGTTGATATAGTTGTAACAGACGGATTTACAGGAAATAATTTTTTGAAAGCAGTAGAGGGATTAGGAAAATTCGTAAAAAGAACATTATCAGAAAGCTTAAAAAAGAATTTATTATCTAAAATAGCAGCACTTCCAAGTATGCCAGCAATAAAAAGATTTGCTAAAAGTGTAGATTATAAAGAATATGGTGGAGCATTGTTTTTAGGTGTAAAAAAACCAGTTGTAAAGGCACATGGAAGCAGTGACGCAAAGGTATTTGAGTTTACTATAAAACAAGCTGAACAATTTGTTAAAAATCAAGCTGTTGAGAAATTAAAAGAAGAATTTACAAAAGAAAATGAAGAAAACTTGCAAAACTAATAAAATGCGGAATATAAATATATAAAAATGAAAATATTTTTCGAATTTGCTTGACAATTATACTTACATGTATTATCTTTTAGTAAAGAGTTAAAGCAAAAAAATAAAGGAGGTGGCTAAAGTATCATGAGTTCAGAAGAAGTTTTTGAAAAAGTAAAAGAAACAATTATAGAACAAATAGGTGTAACAGATACAGCAGTTACTATGGAGGCATCTTTTATTGATGATTTAGGAGCTGATTCATTAGACATTGTTGAATTAATTATGGCATTAGAAGAGGAATTTGATATGGAAATTCCAGATGCCGATGCAGAAAAAATAGTTACAGTAGGCGATGTTGTTGAATATATTAAAGAACATGTTGCATAAGAAAAAATATAATGAATGGTATAGTTATAGACTATACTATTTTTTATATTCTAGTAAGATTCTCCTAGTAGGAGGATTTTACGTAGAAGATAAATATGCGAATTATTAGAATTTATAGCAGTTTACACTGCGCATAAATTCTTAAAATTCGTTTTTTTTTATGCTTAAATTTCCATGCAGGTTATATTGCATAAAAATTAGACATTATGATATAATTGCCAAAGGAAGAGGTGGAAATATGAATAAAATTTTAATAAAAAATGGAAAAGTACTACTTTTAAAAAATGAAGACATTGTAATTGAAAATAAAGATATTTTAATAGAAAATGGAAAAATAGTAAAAATTGAAAGAAACATACAAGATAATGCAGACAAAGTTATAGATGCACAAAATCATATAGTTATGCCAGGTTTAATAAACACGCATGCACATATACCAATGAGCATATTTAGAGAAACTACTGAAGGATGCAAGTTATATGAATGGTTAAATGATAAAATCTGGCCAATAGAAGATAAACTAACAAGAGAAGACATATATTGGGCTAGTATGTTATCATATATTGAAATGATAAGTACAGGAACAACATGTGTAAATGACCAGTATTTTATGCCAGAGCAAATTAGAGAAGCAGCTGTGAATACAGGAGTAAGAGCAGTTATTACAAGACCAATTGTAGACATGGGCGGTGATTTACAAACAAGAATAAATGAGTTTAGAGAATTGTATGAGTCTAGAGATGAAAATAATGATCTAATTACATATTCTGTTGCTCCACATTCTTTATATACTTGTTCTGATAAAGCATTAGAAGCATGTACAAGTTTAGCAAAAGAATATAATTTACCAATACATGTACATTTTTTAGAAAGCATAGATGAAATAGAAGATATAAAAAATAAACATGGGAGACCAGCAATTCAAGTATTAAGAGACTACTTTAAAGATGTACATACAATATTAGCACATTGTGTAAAATTAACAGATGAAGATATAGAGGTTTTAAAAACCATGGACTGTGGAATTGCACATAACCCTATATCAAATTTAAGATTAGGATGTAAAATAGCTGATACAACTAAATATTTAAAACAAGGGTTAAATGTTGCTCTAGGAACAGACGGCCAAGGTTCAGGAAGTAATATGGATATGTTTGAAGCTATGAGAGTGGCATGTTTAGCTCAAGGTGGAATTCATGAAAACGAAGAAAGAATTACAGCTAAAGATGCGGTTAAAATGGCAACAATAAATGGAGCTAAATTATTACAATTAGACAATAAAATAGGAAGTATTGAAGTTGGGAAAGATGCAGATATAATTTTAGTAAATATAGAAGAAAAATTAGATAATATTACAATGCTTCCTAACTTAAATAAAATTGCAAATTTAGTATATAATACATCAGGAAGAAGTGTTGATACTACAATTGTAAAAGGCAATATTTTAATGGAAAATAGACAAATAAAAAATGTAGATGTTAATGAAGTAATTATGAAGTGCAATAAAATACTAGAAAGGCATTTATCTTAATTTTCAGAAACATTAGAAAAGGTGAAATAACAAATGTATTTAAAAAGAATAGAAATGCAAGGATTTAAGTCTTTTGCAGATAAAACAGTATTAGAATTTAAACCAGGAATTACAACAGTAATTGGACCAAATGGTTCTGGAAAAAGTAATATATCAGATGCAATACGCTGGGTATTAGGAGAGCAAAGTATGAAGTCTTTAAGAGGTGCAAAATCTGAAGACATCATTTTTGCAGGAACACAAGCAAGAAAATCATTAGGATTTGCAGAAGTATCAATTGTAATTGATAACAATGATAACAAACTTCCTATTGAATACTCAGAGGTAACAGTTACGAGAAAAATATATCGTAGCGGGGAAACAGGTTACTTTATAAACAAGGTTCCTTGCCGTTTAAAAGATATTTTAGAACTATTTATGGATACAGGTATTGGCAAAGACGGGTATAGTATAATAGGGCAAGGTAAAATTGATGAGATTTTAAGTAATAAATCAGAAGATAGAAGACACATTTTTGAAGAGGCAGCTGGAATAGTTAAATATAGAACTAGAAAGCAAGAATCAGAGAAAAAGTTAGAGCAAACAAAATTAAACTTACTTCGTATAAATGATATATTAGCTGAAATTGAAGCAAATATTGAGCCTTTGAAATTACAATCAGATAAAGCAAAACAATTTTTAGATTTAAGAGAAGAACTTAAATCTATTGAGGTTGGGCTATTTATATATAACATTAATACATATAAAGAAAAGCTAGAACAACTTGTAAAAGACGAAGATATTATTACTTCTCAAAAAGAAGCAGAAGATGGCAAAATGGAAGCTTTACAAGCTTCTAAAGAAGAATTAAGACAAGTTGTAGATGATATTACAGCTCAAATTGAAAATATGCAAAATATAGGGTTTGAAAGTTCAAATAAAATAGAAAAAATAAACTCTGAAATAGGAATATCAAATGAAAGAATACAAAACAATACTGCAAATAAGCAAAGACTTGAAGCTGAAATATTAGAAGTAAAAAGCAGAATAGAAGAACTAAAAGAAGAACAAAAACAAAAATTAGAAAAGAAAACAAATTTAACATCTAATAAAGAAAAGTTTGAAAAAGAGTTAGCAGAAAAAGAGGCAGAACTTGCAGAATTATCAAAAAAATTATCTGCTAAAGAATTAGAAATAGAAGGCAAAAAGCAAATTGTTCAAGATAATATAGACAAAAAATATGAATTGGCAGCAGAAATAAATACACAAGATGTTAATTATGAGAACTTAGAAAAACGTAAAAAGCAACTAAAAAATGAAATTGATTCAGTTATATCTGAGTTAGATTCTACAAGATATGGTAAAAATGAAATTTCAAAAGGATTTTATGATATAGAATCAAAAAGAAATATTGCAGTAGAAAAGCTAGAGAAGAGTGTTCAAGCAAAAGAACAAAATATGCAAAAACTAAAACAATATGAAGATGAAATTTCAAAACTTACATATACACAAAGAATGAAACAAGCAAGACATCAATTCTTAATTGAAACTGAAAAAGAAAAAGAAGGATATAATAAAACAGTTAAATCTTTATTAGTAGCATGTGATAAAGACTCAAGTTTGAATAAAGGAATACATGGAGTTTTAGCAAACTTAATTTCAGTTGAAAAAGAATATGAAACAGCAATTGAAATGTGTTTAGGGCAAGCATTGCAAAATGTTGTAACATCAACAGAACAAGATGCTAAAAAAATGATTGAATATTTAAGATCAAACAGTTTAGGAAGAGCATCGTTTTTACCAATAGCATCTGTTCAAGGCAAAAAGTTAGATAAATTAACTAAAATGGATGGAGTAATTGGAATTGCCTCAGATTTAGTAAAATGTAAAAAAGAATATGAGCAAATAATTTTAAGCTTATTAGGACGAACAGTAGTTGTTGAAGATATGGACACAGCTATTGCACTTGCTAAAAAAGATAAATATTCATTTAGAATAGTAACTCTAAAAGGTGACATCATAAGTTCTAGTGGTTCTATTTCAGGAGGAAGTGTACAAACTAAAACAGTAAATATTTTAGGAAGAAGCAGAGAAATTGAAGACCTAGAAAAGGAACTTAAAAAACTAGAAAAACAAATTGCTGACAAAACAGCAGAAAAAGAAGAGTATGCATCTTCTATTGGAGATAGTATTGAGGAGACAGCTAAACTTGAAAAAGAATTACAAGAAATTGAAATAATATATGCAACAGAAAAACAAAAAATGGTTGCAGTTGAGGAAAATATTACTCGTTTGGAAAATAGGCTTGCTAAATTAAAAGAAGAAGTTACACAAACAGAGAAACAAAAAGAAGAAAATAGACTTTTAAAAGAGCAAAAGGAAACGGAAATACAAACTTTAACACAACAAATAGAAGAGTTAAACAAAGTAATAGAGGAATTTGCACTAAACAACAAGGATAATCAAAAATATATTGATGATTTGAATTTTGATATTACTAATTTAAAAATATCTGTTACATCTTTTGACGAAAGTGAAAGCTCAATTGAAGAAATGGTTGAAAGAATTTCACAAGATATTAAAAATAATGAGCAAAGTATTGAAAACAAAAATCAAAATATATTAGCAATAAATGAAGAAAATACTAAACTAGAACAAACTATTACAGAATATAATGCTCAAATAGAACAAATCAAACAAGAAGTAACAAATAGTGGAACTAAAGTTGAAGAGCTAAAACAAGAAAGAATTGCTAAAAATGAAAAATTAGTAAATACAGAAAATGAAATTCAAAGTCAATTTTCTACATTAGAAAGTTTGAAAGAGCAAATTATAAAACTTGATGTTAAGAAAACAAAATTAGAGCAAGATTTACAACAAGTAGTTGAAAGCTTATGGAATGAATATGAACTAACACCAAATAGTACAGAAGAATATCAAAAGCCTAATAATGTGTCAACAGCACAAAAACAAGTAAATAGTTTGCGCAATAAGATAAAAGACTTAGGAAGCATAAATATTGATTCTATTGAAGAATATAAAAAGACTAAGGAAAGATATGATTTCATGTCTGAACAACGCTTAGATTTGGAAAATACAGCATCTAAACTAAGAAAAATTATAGGCGATATGACAACAACAATGCAAAATCAATTTAAAGAAAAATTTGAGCTTATAAATAAAAACTTTAATGAAGTATTTACAGAGCTATTTAATGGTGGAAAAGCAGAGTTAATATTAGAAAATGAAGAAAATATTTTAGAATGTGGAATTGATATTAGAGTTCAACCACCAGGCAAAAAACTTCAAAACATGATGCTATTATCAGGTGGAGAAAAGGCATTTACAGCAATAGCACTATTATTTGCAATATTAAAAATAAATCCAGCACCATTCTGCATATTAGACGAAATTGAAGCAGCATTAGATGATGTTAATGTTTATAGATTTGCAGAATATTTAAAGAAGTTCTGCAAGCAAACACAATTCTTAGTAATAACACACAGAAAAGGAACAATGGAAGCAGGAGACTCAGTATATGGTGTAACTATGGAAGAAAACGGAATAAGTAAGCTATTATCAATTAAATTAAAATAAAAAAAGAATGTCATTTAAATGACATTCCTTTTTTAGGCATTATCCTATTTTTTTATCGTATTCTTCTAATGCCTCTAATGCATATTGAGTATCTGTCAAACAAGGTAAATATTTTTTGCCATATTTTTGTCTTGTTTCATTACCCTTTCCAGTAATTAAAACAACACTATTTGGATTATCTAAAATAGCTTCTTTTATAGCTTCTCCACGGTCTTCAATAATTTTGTAATTTCCATGTTCTTTAGCAACATACTCAGCAATTTCTTTGCAAATATCAACAGTTTCTTCTGGACCAGGATCTTCAGCTGTTAAGTAACTAACTTTTGAATGAATACCAGAAAGAGTACCTAAATCCCTTCTACGAAGTTGAGCTTTTCCACCAGGGCAACCAAATACTGTAATTATATTTTTATCAGGATATTCTTGTTTTGTAGATTCATATAATTTTTGGAAACTTAATTTATTATGAGCATAGTCAACAATAACAATAATATTTCCATCTTTGCTAACATGTGCTTCCATTCTACCACTGGCTCTAGCTACTTTTAGACCATTATAAATGTTTTTAAATGGAATGTCTAAAACCATTGCAGTAGCAATTGCAGCTAAAGCATTTTCTACATTAAATAATCCAGGCATTGTTAGTAATATTTCTTCATCAAATTTAGCTGTTTTAACTCTAAAAGAAATTGATGTGTGAGTTAATTTTTTAATATCATAAGCAAATACATCAGCTTTTTCATTTTTAGTGCTAAATGTAATAATCTTTTTAGATTTTTGGGCATTTTCTAAAATACGGTCAATATAGTCTGAGTCTAAATTTACACAAGCGTTTTCAACTTGGGCAAAAAACTTTAATTTATAAGCAAAATAGTCTTCAAAATTAGGATGTTCAATTGTACTAATATGGTCTTCTGAAATATTTAAAAATACACCAACTTTATATAAAACATCATGAACTCTATCTAGTTTTAAAGCTTGGCTACTAACTTCCATAACTAAATTTTGCATTTTACAATCAACAGCATTTGCAATGTGTTCTTGCAAATCAATAGATTCTGGGCTGGTAATTAATGATTCTTTACATTCTTTACCATCATAGGTATCAATAGAAGAAACTATTGCAGTATCTGGTAAATTGTGTTCTTTCATGTAATCATCTAAAATACTTTTTATGTAATAAGCAGTTGTTGACTTTCCTTTTGTACCAGTAAGACCAATCATATTTATTTTGTCAGCTGGAAAATCATAATACATACAAGAAACAGCAGCTAAAGCTTTTCTTATATCATTTACAACAATATGTGGAAAATCTGGGTTTGTTACATTTTCAGGTTCTGCAATATATGCAGTAGCACCATTTACAATTGCTTCATTTAAATATTCAGGTTTATAGTTTAAACCTTTACAAATATATAAAGTGTTATTAGCAACTTCTTTTGAATTATGTTCTAATTTTTCAATTGAAGTATTTAATATGTTATCACATAAGCAAACATTTTCTACTAAGTTTTCTTTTTTTAAAATATCAATATAATCTTTTAATAAATAACGTTTCATAAGTGCTCCTAGTCATATAAATTTGATAATATTTTATATCAAAATATAACAAAATGCAATACAAATATAAATACAAAAGTAAGGCATAAAATTTTGTTGAAATTTGTCTAAATACATTATATAATAATAAATGAAAATAGGGAGGATGTTTATGTTTGGATATAGATCAGACGGAAGAAAGATAAAAAATATTCCGCCGTTTTTTAAGATTATTCCGCAGGTAATGAGAACAAGAAGTGATTCACAAGTTTATTATACTTATGATATGCCTATAAAAGAAATTGATAATTATATTGATAAAAAAGCTGAAGAAAACATTAAAATTTCATATATTGATATAGTATATTCAGCATTAGTAAGGCTTATGGCTCAGAGACCAAGGCTTAATAGATTTGTAATGAATGGTAGAACTTATGCAAGAAATGAGATATTTATATCATTAGCTATAAAAAAGAATTTAACTGATGATGGAATAGAAACTACAATAAAATTACCATTTACAGGTAAAGAAAACATTTTTGAAATAAAAGAAAAATTAGGAAGTGTTATTAATGAAAACAAAAATGTTGAAAAAAATAATGATACAGATGCGTTAGCCAGAACTTTATCGATAATACCAAATTTTGTTTTGAAATTTGCAGTAAGCACAATAATGTTTTTAGATAAGCATGGAATTTTACCAAAGGCTATTATAAAGGCAAGTCCATTCCATACAAGTGCATTTTTAACAAATGTGGCTTCACTTGGAATAGATGCAATATATCACCATTTATATGACTTTGGAACGACAGGAATATTTTTAGCAATGGGAAAAAAGAAAAAAAGCTACATATATGATGATGATACTTTTAAAGAGGAAAAATGTATATCACTTGCCTTTGTGTGTGATGAAAGAATTTGTGACGGATACTATTTTGCAAACTCTGTAAAGTTATTTAACAAATACCTAAAAAAGCCAGAGCTATTAGAAGAAAACATAGAAAAAGTAGAAGACTGTAAATAAAATTATAGGAATAAATGTAAATACAAAAGTGTTTGCATTTATTTTTTTGTAGAAGACAAATACGCGATTTATTAGAATTTCTAGCAGTTTGCACTGTGTAGAAATTTTTAAAATTTGTATTTTTTACATAAACCAAGTACAAGCATCATATAATTAACTAACTTAAAACAAAGGAGGATAATTATGTGGTACACATTATCTACGAAAGAAGTAGAAAGGCAAATGCAAACTAATATTGAGTTTGGTTTAAACGAAAAACAAGTAGAGGACAAGCAAAATAAATTTGGACTGAATAAGCTAGAAGAAAAGAAAAAAGAGAGTATAATTATAAAATTCGTAAAACAATTTAATGATTTTATGATAATTATATTAATAATTGCCTCAATTATTTCAGCAGTAGTAGCAAAACTAGAAGGAAGTAATGATTATTTTGATTCAATTATAATAATTGCAATTGTAGTATTTAATGCTATTATGGGATTAGTGCAAGAGGCAAAGGCGGAAAAATCATTAGAAGCGCTTAAGAAAATGACTGCACCCACTTGTAAAGTAAAAAGAGATGGTAAAATATGCACTATAAAAAGTGAGCAAATAGTTCCAGGAGATATTGTACTACTAGAAGCGGGAAATTATGTACCAGCAGATTGTAGATTAATTTCAAGTTCTAACTTAAAAATAGAGGAATCTAGTTTAACAGGTGAAACTGTACCAGTTTTAAAAGACGCCAATTGCATGCTAAAAGAAAAAACAGCATTAGGAGACATGGTAAATATGGCATTTTCAACTACAATAGTAGTTAATGGACATGGAGAGGCAATTGTAACAGAAACAGGAATGAATACAAAAGTAGGCAAAATTGCAAAAATGATTATTACAAATGAAGCACCTGAAACACCAATTCAAAAGAAATTAGGAGAAGTAGGAAAAACGTTAGGAATTGCATGTTTAGGAATTTGTTTATTGATATTTATAATTGGACTTTTAAAGAAAATTGAACCGATAGAAATGTTTATGACATCAGTAGGATTAGCTGTAGCAGCAATACCAGAAGGACTGCCTGCAATAGTAACAATTATGTTATCAATTGGTGTAACAAAAATGGCAAAGAAAAATAGCATAATTAGAAAGTTACCAGCAGTTGAAACACTAGGCAGTAGTAGTGTTATATGCTCAGATAAAACAGGAACTCTAACACAAAATAAAATGCAAGTTACTAAAATAGCAAATATAAATGGAGAAACTAATGATAAAGAATATATAAAATGGTTAATTGGTATGACTACAATGTGCACAGATGTGGAAATATCAAGAGAAAATGGAAAAATAGAACTAACAGGAGAACCAACTGAAAAGGCAATAGTTAACAAAGCTTTAGATGAAGGACAAAACAAAATTGAGTTATATAATGTAATGAAACGTGTAAAAGATATTCCATTTGACTCAAGTAGAAAAATGATGACAACAATTCATAAAATACCAACTGGATATAGAGTTATAACAAAAGGTGCACCAGATATATTATTAAAAAGATGTAACAAAGTATATGAAAATGGAAATGTAACCACATTAGATTATTCAAAAACTAAATTGATAGAAAATCAAAATAATAAAATGGCAGATGAGGCCTTAAGAGTATTAGCAATAGCATATTTAGATATACCAAGTCTGCCAAGCAAGATAGATAGTGAGAATATAGAAAAAAATCTGATTTTTATTGGACTAATAGGAATGATAGATCCACCAAGAGAAGGAGTAAAAGAAGCTGTTACAACCTGTAAAAAAGCTGGAATAAAAACTGTAATGATTACAGGAGATCATATAATAACAGCAAAAGCAATTGCAAAAGATTTAGGCATATTAAGAGGCAGTGATTTAGCAATTACAGGTGAAGAACTAGATAAAATACCGCAAAGCATATTACAAAAAAACATTATGAATTATTCTGTTTTTGCAAGAGTAACACCAGAACATAAAGTTAGAATAGTTAAAGCATATCAGTCAACAGGTGCGGTGGTAGCAATGACAGGAGATGGTGTAAACGACGCACCAGCATTAAAAAATGCTGATATTGGAATTGCAATGGGAAAAAATGGCACAGATGTTGCTAAAAATGCAGCAGACATGGTCTTGACAGATGATAATTTTGTTACAATTGTTGAAGCTGTTAAACAAGGAAGAAATATATTTGATAATATAAAAAAGGCTGTACATTTTTTAATTGCAACAAATATAGGAGAAATTGTTACCATATTTTTGGGATTGTTATTAGGTTTAAAATCTCCACTTTTAGCTATTCAACTATTGTGGATAAACTTAGTAACTGATTCACTCCCAGCAATTGCTTTAGGATTAGAAAAGCCAGAAGCGGATATAATGAATAAAAAACCTAGAGATAATAAAAAGGGAATTTTTGCAGACGGATTATGGCAAAAAATAATTGCAGAGGGAATAATGTTAGGTGCTTTAACATTAGTGGCATTTAGTTTAGGAAATTATTTATATGGAACAGAAGTTGCAAGAACAATGGCTTTTGTGAGCTTAGGATTATTAGAACTAATACACAGTTTTAATATAAAAAGTGATGAGTCTATATTTAAAGTTGGATTATTTGAAAATAAATATTTAATGGGAGCATTTATCTTAGGTGCTATATTACAAGTTGTTGTGGTTGTGATTCCATCAGTGGCAGAAATATTTAAACTTGTACCATTAACACAAACACAATGGTTATATACATTTGGAATATCTATATTACCATTAATAATAATTGAATTGCAGAAGATGTTTGACAAGACTGATTCAAAGTTCGAAAATAAAGGAATATTAGTAAAACGTGCAAGCGTATAGAACTTGAGAGTTGACACTGAAGCCAACGGCTTTGAAACCTATATGCCTCATCAACATCTGAAAGAAAAAGCTAAGTTGTCTAAGAAAAATTATAATGCAAACAGAAGTAATATTGATAATGCAATTATTGAAATGGAAAGTGTCAAATGTCTTATGGAGTATGACACTGAGGAAGCACTGGTGGAGCGCATTCGATACTATATGAAAGATTTCTTTTTGCGAATGTTCTAACTCCGGTAGAGTGTCAGTTTTGGCACTCTATTTTTTGTATAAAAAATATTGATATTTATAAATATATTATATAAAATGTAAATAGTAAAATATGAGAAAGGGGATATATAATGAAAAGGTATCACTATCTAACTAAAATGTTAATAATGTTATTAGTGTTTTTTTTCAGCCTTTTAATTGGAAATCAAGTAAAGGCAGGGAGTATTAAGCTAAATAAGTTAGATTTCGAAATTCAACTAAATGAAGATGGAAGTATGGATGTAGTTGAAAATTGGAATGCAAAAATTACTGATACTAATACAATGTTTAAAGATTTCTATTTAGATAGTTCTAAATTTAAAAAAATAACAAATGTAGAAGTTTATAGAGTTAGTTCTGGGAATAAACAAAAATTAACTCAAATTGATAAAGAAATGTATCATGTTACTAAAAATTGTTATTATGGATTACCAATTAGTGGCAATAAATTTGAAATTGCTTGGGGAGTTTCAGTAAATGGAACGGAAACAAGAAATTATCAAGTTAAATACAAGGTAGTAGATGTAATAAAAACTTATGCAGACTGCTCAGAGTTATATTGGCAATTGGTTGGTACAGACAATGAAATACCTGTAACAAAACTAACAGGAACAATTAAATTACCAAAAGCAGTAGCAGAAAAGAATAATATAAGAGGTTGGGCTCATGGTCCATATAATGGCAATATTACAGTAAGTGAAAATAAGGTGTATTTAGATGTTGACTATTTAGATACAGGAGTAATGGTAGAAGCTAGAATAGCAGTTTTAGAAGACTTATTCTCAAAAAATAAAAGAGTTGATAAATCAAAATTTTCAGAAATTTTAGCAGAAGAACAAAGTTGGGCTGATCAAGCAAATAGAGAAAGAGAAAAATATATAAAAGATATAGAAAGATCAAAACGTATTGAAAAAATTATAGCTGTAGCTTATATTATAGCAACAATTGCACTAACTATATTTTTAATATACAATCTAATAAAAAATGGAATTAAAGCAAGACAAACGGAAAAAAGAAAAATGCCTAAACTAGACTATTTTAGAGATATTCCAAACAAAGAGGCATCTGCAGGAGATGCAGCATATTTATATTACCATAGAAATGGAAGTTTTAGAAAAAATATATCGAAAATATTATCAGCAACTTTATTACAATTATCATTAAAAAAATATATAGCATTTTCAGAAGATAAAACAAAGGCAAAACCACAAGTAAGAATAAATATTTTGAATAATACAGAACAATTAGAAACATTAACAAAGGATGAAGTTACAGTATTAAGTATGCTTAAGGATGTTACAAGAAAAACAAATAAAGTTGGTGAAATTGCTACTTTTACAATGAAAGAATTTGAAAAATATGCAAAAGATAAATGTGAAATTTTTATGAAAAAAATAGAAGCAATAGAAGTTGAAGTAAAATCACATCAAATAGTATTAAAAAATTACTCAAATGAAAATGAAAAGAAAGTTAATCAGTCTACTACTAAAGCAATATTATATGTTACATTTGGAATAACTGGAGTAATTGTTACAATACCACTTTTCCCATGGCTAACAATACCAGCAATCCTTTTAATACTTAATTCTATACCACATTTCAGTATGGCTAAAAAAGTAAATGAACTAACAGATAAAGGATTAGAAGAAAAGGCAAAATGGGTAGGACTTAAAAAATATATGGAAGACTTTTCTTTATTAAACGAAAGAGAAGTTCCAGATTTAAAACTATGGGAAAAATACTTGGTATTTGCAACAGCCTTTGGAATTGCAGACAAAGTATTAAAACAGCTAAAAATTAAATATCCAGAATTACAAAATAGTGATGTGGATAATTATTCATATATACATATGCTATATCATAGCTCACTAAACAACTCATTCATAAATACACTTAATACATCAGTAAACAGAGTATATATGGGAGGAATGAGTGCAGAAGCTGCTAGAAGTGGTTATGATGGAAGTAACTTCTCATCAGGAGGAGGCTTTGGAGGAGGCTTCTCTGGAGGTGGCGGAGGCCGGAGGCGGCGGAGGCCGGAATGGGCGGAAGATAAAAAAGTAGCCACTTTCATGTGGCTACTTTTGAAAATAAAAGGGGATGTTTTACTAATCTGTAGTCAATAACGGAGTAACTAATTATTGACTACACACATAATATAACAATAGAATTTGTCCTTTGTGTGAATTCAAAGTGATTAATCTGCAAAATAAAAATGTGCCATTGGGGACGGAGAATTTTGGCACAAAAACCTATTTACGAATATCATAATAGGGAGCTTTTTTAATAAGCTCCCTATTTATTTCGTGTCAAAATTCTCTGCCACTAATGGCACATTTCTATTTATAAATATAGTTTTGTGGATTTACACTAACACCATTAATTTTAATTTCAAAGTGTAAGTGGTTACCAGTTGAATTACCAGTTGAACCAACGGCAGCGATAACGTCACCAGCTTTAACTGTATCTCCAACCTTTGAATATAATTTACTACAGTGACCATAATAAATTTGTACACCATTACCACAGTCAACAATAATTAAATTACCATAACTTCCATTATCACCAGAAAACGTAACTTTACCATCACAAGCTGCTTTAATTTGTGTACCATATGGTGCAGCAATATCTAGTCCATTATGAGGGTAACTACGTATACTTTCTCTACTACCAAAACGTGAAGTAATAACACCAGAAATTGGTTTTTGAGCTAGATAAACACCATTTACAGAAGCATCATCAATTTTTTTAAGCTCTGTATTAACTTCTTTTGAAGCTACTTTAATGTCAACAGTTTCATACTCGTTTGAATCTTGTGTATATAACTCATTTATACCAATTGTAAATTTTATATTATCTTCATACTTTTCTTTCATATCAGTAACTAATTTTTCGGCCTCTTCTAATGAATCTACAACTGATTTCTGTTTACCGTTTAAAGTTACAGCATAATATTTGTATGTCATTTTTGTGTTTTCTTCAATTTTTGCTAAAACAGAGTTGTCATTTACGTCTATATTATTATTAATGAAAGCTAAATTATATTCTGGAACTATACAATCAACAAATGCTATATTGTTTGTTCCTTCTAATGCTAACATATCATTTACTTTTTCTTCAACTAATTCTTTATTTTGAACATATCCTATATGTTCACCTGAAATACTAACACTACATACTAGTTTGTATTTCATAAAAATAACTGTCATGATAATAAATAAAGCAATTGCTACTAAGTTAATTAGTTTAAACCATTCTTTTGTGCAGTATTTAATTTGCTTGTTTAAAATAAATTTCACACTCCTTTTTTAGCTTTTTTCTTTGCACGACATCTTCTATTATACTACATATTGTGCACAATTTCAAACAAGTTATACTTATAAATACCATTTTTGAGTTAAGTATGTAAAATTGGCAATCCTTTATTCTGAGAATACTACTCATTTACTCTCTATTTCTTTGAATTACTCGTTTTTTCTTTGATTTTTAGCTATTGACTTTATAAAATTTGACTATTGAAGTATAAAAATAAATACAGCCAATATTCAAATGGCTGTATCCGTAAATGTTTAAGAAATTATGGGCGTTCTTGTAAAGTGATTGTTACACTCTTTTCTTTTCCATCACGATAAATTTTAAGAGTTATCGTATCTCCAATTTGTTTTTTATTTTTTATATCATTTAATTCATCCATTGTAGTAATTTTAGTTCCATCAGCTTCAATTATAACGTCTCCAACTTTTAATCCAGCTTTTTCACCAGCTGAAAAGTCTTCTATAGTTTTTATATAGACACCAACTACTAAGTTATTAGCTTTAGCTGTATTTTCATCTAAGTCAATTCCACCAATTCCAATATAAGGTCTTTTTACTTTGCTATACTGAATAAGTTGTTCATATATACTTTTTGTAGAATTAATTGGAATGGCAAATCCGACTCCTTCTACTCCAGTACCAGAAAGTTTTAAAGTATTCACACCAATTACTTGCCCTTTACTATTAACTAATGCGCCACCACTATTACCAGAATTTATTGCAGCATCTGTTTGAATTGCTGTGTATTTATTTCCATCACTATCAGTAACATCTCTATTAACAGCACTAATAATACCAGCAGTTACACTATTATCTAATCCTAAAGGGCTACCAATTGCCATTGCAAATTCACCAACTTGTACTGAACTAGAATCACCAAGTTCTGCAACAGTTAAGCTATCTTTATCGATTTTAATAACTGCTAAGTCAGTTTGTGAATCTGTACCTATAATTTTTCCTGTATATTCAGTATCATCATTATATAATTTTACAGTAACTTTATTTGCTTTTTCGATTTCATAAAAGGAATTAGAACTTGAAGTTGTAGAATTTACAACATGGTTATTTGTTAAAATATATCCATCTTCGCTTATAATAATTCCAGATCCTTTGGCTGTTACTGTTCCAGAAGAACGGTTAAAAATTGAATTAACAGAATATTCAACACTAATAGCAACTATAGATGGTTGAACCTTTTTTGCAACTCCAATAGCTGTATCTGAGTAACCTTGTAGAGATATAAGTTGTGTATTAAAATTAGAACTATTTTCATTTGAATCATTTGTAGTATTAGATGAATCGGTGATAACCAATTTTTCTAAAAATGCTTGTTTAATGCTTGGAACATTTATACATGCACCAAGTGTAATTGTTGCACCAAGTACACCACATACAAAAGGTAAAATAACTACTTTTCCAAAACCTGCTCCATTTGATTTTTTTTTTCCTGTCCGAACCATTAAATGCTTTGTAATTAGCTTCTGTTGTTGTTGGACTTACACTTTTAAATTCTTGACTATTGTTTTCTTCACTCATTGAAAATTACCTCCAAAATTTGTATAAATATATTTTATCTTAAACTATAGATATCATACAACACATTTGTGAAAAAAATGTGAATATTTTGTATTTTTTATTTGGCAGTAATGAAAACAATGTTAATTAGTTAAATTTCATTTGCATTTTATGCAAAATAATGTATAATAAATAGGAAGGAAAAACATTTAAATTATACCTTCAGAAAGAAGAAAAATATGGAAGAATTAGAAAAAAGCATTGGATATACATTTAAAGATAAAAAATTACTAAAAAATGCTTTAACACATACATCTTATGCGTATGAACATCATGTAGAAAGCAATGAAAAATTAGAGTTCTTAGGAGATAGCATTTTAGAATTTTTATCAAGTAAATATATATACAATAATTACCCACAATTAAAAGAAGGAGAAATGACTAAAGTGAGGGCAGAGGTGGTATGCGAAGATAGCTTATATTTAGTAGCACAAAGACATCATTTTAGTGATTTCTTATACTTAGGAAAAAGTGAAGCAGTAAGTCATGGATATACAAAACCAGCTATTTTAGCCGATAGTGTTGAATCGGTTATTGCGGCAATATACTTTGATGGAGGATTAGAAGAAGCAGAAAAATTTATAATAACTAATTTAAAAGAAGCAGTAAAATTTTCAAGTAAAAATGTTGGCATGAAAGACCACAAAACTGTGCTTCAAGAAAAATTGCAAGAAAATGGAACAGTTCATATTAGCTATAAAGTACTTAAAACAAGTGGACCAGATCATGATAAAACATTTGTTGTTGAAGTATATTGTGAAGATCAACCACTTGCTGTAGGAGAAGGAAAAACAAAAAAACAAGCAGAAATGAAAGCAGCTGAAAAAGCACTACTTCAGATTGAAAAAAATACAAAAGAATAATTAATAAAGGTCATTTAATTTATGTTACAAAATTGGCAAGGAGGAAAAGATGAAAAAAGAATATATTATACCAATATTTGTACCACATTTAGGATGTCCTCATCAATGCTCATTTTGCAATCAAAGGGAAATCAGTGGACAAACAAAACAGGTGACTGCAAAAGATGTAAAAGAGACAATAGAATTTTACTTAAAAAACTTTAAGGATGACTTAAAATATGTAGAGGTAGCATTTTATGGTGGGAGTTTTACAGCAATAGAAGAAAAAAAGCAAATTGAATTGTTAGAAGCTGCAAATGAATTCATTAGACAAGGAAAAGTAAAAAGCATTAGAATATCTACAAGACCAGACTATATAGATAAACTAATATTAAAAAGATTAAAAAAATATCATGTACAAACAATAGAATTAGGAGTACAATCCGCTAATGATTACATTTTGGCAAGATGTCAAAGAGGACATACTTTTGAAGATGTAAAAAAAGCATCTAAACTTATTAGATTTTATGGATTTATACTAGGACATCAAATGATGATTGGACTACCAGAAAGTACAAAACTAGATGAGATTAATACAGCAAAAGCGTTGATAAAACTTAAACCTAAAATTGTGAGAATTTATCCTGTACTTGTAATAAAAAACACTCCATTAGCTAAAGAATATGAATCAGGGGATTATTTGCCATTAACTGTAGAACAAGCAGTAGAGCGTTCAGAAGAAATAATGAAGCTATTTAATAAAGCTAAAATAGAAGTAATAAGAATTGGACTTCAAAATACAGAAGAAATTACAGACCCAACAGAAAAAGGTAGTCAGGTAATTGCAGGTCCATATCATCCAGCATTTAGACAATTAGTAGAATCAAGAATGTGGTATGATGAGATTGTACAAAAAATAAAGCAAATCAATATAAAAGTCATGCAAGTAACAATTACTGCAAATCCAGATAATATAAACAATATTATAGGTCATAAAAAAGAAAATGTCCTAAAATTAAAAGAACTTTATGATGTTGATGTAGTTGTAAAACCAGATGAAAATATAAAAAAAGGCAAATTCGAAATAAAAATTGATAAGACTTATGAAGATATTCTAGAAGAGTTAAAAAATAAAAACTAAAGTATAAAATCACTTATTATTGCTAATAATTAGTAGTAATAGGTGATTTTATGAATTATGTCAAAACCAAAAATATCTTAAAAATAAGAGAGAATTTTAAAGAAATAATATGTTTAACAATAGGTTGTATAATAATGGCAATTGGTACAGCTTTGTTTTTATTACCAAACCAATTATCTTCTGGAGGATTTACAGGTATTGCTACAATATTTTACTATTTATTTAAGTTACCATTAGGAACAGTTATCTTTGCTTTAAATGTTCCTTTTTTTATATGGGCGTTTTTTAAAATAGGAAAAAAATTAATAATAAAATCAATTTTAGGAACTACATTACTTTCTATATTTATAGATATATTTGAAAAAGTACCACCACTTACAAATGACAGGTTTTTAGCATGTATATATGGTGGAATTTTTATCGGATTTGGATTAGCATTGGTTTTAAAAGCAAATGCGTCTACAGGTGGAACAGACTTAATAACATGTATTGCAAAAGCATATAAACCATATATTAGCACAAGTAATATTATTGTTGCAGTTGATGTAATAATAATTGGACTAAATGTATTATTTTTTAAAAAAATAGAAATAGGATTATACTCAGCCATTAGCATCTATTTAATGGGCAAAATGATAGATATTGTTTTTGAAGGAGTAAATTTCACTAAAATGGTGTATATTATTTCACAAAAATATGATGAGATTTCAAAAGAAATTGATAACAAACTAAAAAGGGGAAGTACAGGAATATATTCAAAAGGAATGTACACAAATGAGGAAAAAACAATGCTTTTATGTGTGTGTTCAAGAAATGAAGTCGCAAAACTGAAACAAATAGCAACTAAGATTGATCCAAAAGCATTTATAGTAATAAGTAATGCAAGAGAAACTTGGGGAAAAGGCTTTAAAGGAAACTAAAAAGACTTTTTGTCGAATACTGTCATACGAAAATTCTTTACAAATTAGTATTTATAAGGTAAAATGCAAATATAAAATTTATTTTTTAATCATGATTTTCAAAAAAATTTTATTTCAAGAAATTTTATATCTCTAATAAATTTCAAAAACAATAAAGGCAGGTGCAAATTATGTGTTTACATATACTATAAGAGAACTGAAACTGTTAATGTTATCATTAACTTTATTAATATTGCTAATTTATAATTTAGTAATATTTCCAACCATAAATTCTATTTTTTATTTAAATACAAATAAGTTTTATTCAAACTATATTTATTCTAAAACAATACCTATAAATAGCCACGAATATATAAACATTAAAGATGATAAAGAAAATAATTTACAAGTTAATAATATTAAAGAAAAAAATAATACACAAATGAGTAAAAGTCAAAGAAATACAATTAAAGAAAACCAAAAGATCAAGTGGAGAATTCAAATTCCTAAAATAAATTTAGATGTTCATATTATGGAAGGAACATCTTCAAATATCTTATTAAAAGCAGTAGGGCATTTTGAAACGACTGAAAAGTGGATAGGAAATGTTGGGTTAGCTGCTCATAATAGAGGGTATAATTGTAATTTTTTTGAAAAAATAAAGTACTTGAAAATTGGAGATGAAATAATTTATACAACAACAAATGGAAAGAAGGTTTATAAAGTACAAACTAATAAAGTAATAAAAGATACAGATTGGAGTTATTTAGGAGCTACTAAAGATAATAGAATTACTTTAATTACATGTGAAGAAAATAGAGAAGAATACAGAAGATGTATTCAAGCATTAGAAGTTGCAAGTTATAAAATATAGAAAGGAATTTAATATGAAAAAAGGTAGTAAAATAATAAAGATTTTAATAATAACTTTAGTGTGTATAACTAATTTTGGAGGAATAATTAATATAAATAAAATAAAGGCAGCAACAATAGCAGAAACTATAGAACCCTACTCAAAGGGAGAAGTGGTATTATTTAATTATGATGGAATAGGAATTGGTGTTGAAATACAAGTATATGAAAAAGAAGGAATAGAGTATCCAGTATATTGTTTAGATAAAGGAAAAAGAGGAGTAGAAATAGATTTTAGTTATGCAGTGGATATAAGTGAAATGCTAAGTAATCAAAAAATATGGAGAGCAATAACAAATGGATATCCATTTAAGACACCAGAAGAATTAGGATGTAATAGTATGGAAGAAGCGTATGCAGCTACCAAAATGGCAGTATATGATGCAATGTATAATTATGATTTAAGCAAATTTTCTGTACATACAAATTCAGATTCAAATAAAAGAACAGTTAAAGCAATAAATAAAATAATAACAGCAGCAAGAAATTCTAAGGAAACAAAAACTGTAGCAACACTAGATATAAAACCAGACAGTAGTATATGGGAAGTTGATCCAATAGATTCAAATTATATAAGTAAAACATATTCTATTAATGCGCCAACAGTAACTAAAAATTATAAAATTTCTTTAAAAAATGACAATTATGTAAGAATTAAAGTCACAGATGTTTACAATAAAGAAAGAACTGAATTCACTCAAAAAGAAAAATTTAAAATTTTAATTCCAATAGCAGATATAGATAAAGCGGGAGAATTTACAATAACAGCTACAACAGAATTAAAAACATTGCCAATTTTTTATGGGAAAAGCCCAAACAAAGAATGGCAAAATTATGCTGTTACAGTTGGAGAATATGAAATAGCAGGTACTTCATTGAAACAAAGTTACCAAGAAAATAAAACCAAAATTGAAATAAAAAAACAAGATGGAGAAACAAAACTTCCATTAAAAAATGCTAAATTTAATTTATTAGATGAAAATAAACAAATATTATATTCTGAATTAATAACAGATGATGAGGGAATAATTGAACTACAACATTTGTTACCAGGAATATACTATTTAGAGGAAATAAAAGCTCCAGAAGGTTATTATGGGTATGATGAATTAATAATGTTAGAGATTAAACTAAATCAAAAAACAGTTATAGTAGTTGAAAATTATGAAAAGCAAGATGAAAAACCAAATGAAACACCACAAGAAGAAAATGAAATATTAGTCGGAAATAAAAAATTACCTAAAACAGGATTTTAAAAATATGAATAAATGAAGCGGAAAATCAGTTAAAAATTATAACCTATTTTATTGACAGGAGTACATAGAGAAGATATAATTATTTGGGAAATATATAGCAATTTGGAAGGGGTTTTTTATGGCTTCACAATTAATTTTTTTGGTTATTTTAATTTTGCTTAATGCATATTTTGCAGCTACTGAAATCGCATTCATTTCATTAAATGATGCTAAAATTGAAAAAAAGGCTAAAGAGGGCAATAAAAAAGCAAAACAAATTCAAAAAATGCTCAAGAATCCGAGCAAGTTTTTAGCTACTATTCAAATTGGAATTACATTAGCTGGCTTTTTATCAAGTGCATTTGCATCAGACGCTTTTGCAGGAATGTTGGCTCCAAAATTAAATGAACTAATGCCATTTATTAGTATAAATGTATGGCAAAACATATCAATTGTAATAATAACAATAATTTTATCATTCTTTACACTTGTATTTGGAGAATTAGTACCTAAAAGATTAGCAATGAAGTATTATGAAAAAATATCTTATGCAACAATTGGGGTAATAAAAGCAATATCTGTAATAACTGCACCATTTGTAAAATTGTTAACATGGGCAACAAATATTGTTTCAAAAATATTTGGAGTAGGAGAACAAGAGGAAGAAATTGTTACAGAAGAAGAAATAAAAATGATGGTAGACCAAGGTGAAGAAAAAGGGTCAATTGAAGAAAATGAAAAAGAATTAATAAACAATGTGTTTGAGTTTAATGACATTGTAGCATCTGAAATAATGACACATAGAACAGATATGTATGCAATTGAAATTGAACAAGATTTATACGAAATTTTAGATGAGATTGATGAGTATAAATATAGTAGAATACCAGTTTATAGAGATAGCATAGACAATATTGAAGGAATTTTATTTTTAAAAGATATATTAAAATCAGTCAGTATGAGGAAAAAAATAAAAATAGCAGATATTATAAGGGAAGCATATTTTGTTCCAGAAACAAAACCAATAGATGAAATATTTAAAGAACTACAAGCAAATAAAATGCAAATGGCAATTGTAGTTGATGAATATGGTGGCACAGCAGGAGTGCTAACAATGGAAGATATTTTAGAAGAACTTGTTGGCAATATATTTGATGAGTATGATGACATAGAGTTTGAATATAAGAAATTAGATGAAAACACGTACCTAATTGATGGAAGCATAAGTTTATATGAATTAAAGAAAATTCTTAATGTAGAACTTCCAGAAGGAGACTATGAAACACTGTCAGGGTATTTAATAGAAAAGTTGGGTAGACTTCCAGAAGAAGGAGAATATCCTGTAATAGAAGATGAAAAATTGACATATAAAATTCAAGAATATGAAGACAAAAGAATCAGATGGGTAAAAGTTTGTAAAAATAAACAAGAAATAAATGAAAATAAAGAAAATTAAGAGGTATAAAATATGAACAAAAGAATTAGATGGATTATAATATCAGTATTAACAATAATTGTACTTGCAATTGGAATAATGGCAATTGTGAATGAATTAAACTTACATTATAAAATAGAAGAAATTAGTGAATATAATTATTTTATTTTGGAACAAAATGGTAAATATGGAGTAATTGATAAAAGTGGTAATATTGTAATTGATGCAGATTATGAAGCAGTTCAAATTCCAAATCCATCTAAGGATATATTTATATGTATAAAAGAATACAATCAAGATACAAAAGAGTATGCTACTGTTGTATATAATGGCAAGAAAGAAGAAATCCTATCAAATTATAATAATGTACAAGCAGTTGCGATTTTTACTAATATAAACTCAACACCTTATGAAAGAAGTGTATTAACTTATAAAGAAAATGGAAAATATGGGTTGATTGACTTACAAGGAAAAGAAATAACTAAACCAATTTATGATGAGATTTCTAGTATTAATTATAAAGAAGGAACATTTTTAGTAAAACAAAACGAACAAGAAGGCATAATCAACATGAAAGGAAAGACTATTATTAAATGTGAGTATGAAAGTGTAACCTCTGATAATTATTATAATGAGGACCAAAATAATGAAAAAGCAGGTTTTATTGTTAGCAAAAAAACAGATGATGGATATAGATATGGATATATTAATTATAGAGGTTCTAAAATTGTAAAACCTATTTTTACACAATTAGAAAGAGTAACAGAAATAAGCGATGACAAAAATATATACTTTATAGCATTTAAGGATGGACAAGCAGGATTATTAAAAAATAACAAGGAAATAGTAAACTACGAATATGAAGATATACAATATAATGTACTAAGTGATGTATTTATAATTCAAAGAAATGGAAAATACGGAGCTAATACAAGAGAAGGAAAAACAATTTTATATCCAGAATATTCAAGTGTTTATACCGGTGGAATATATATAAATGCTGTAAAAGATAATGTAATAGAAGTATTTGATTTACAAGGCAATAAAATAGAAACAGATATAAACAGTAAAATAAAAACAGAGAATTCTAACTATTATATAACAATTGATAAAAATAATATTTATAAAGTCGTAGATGCAAATGAAAATGTAATTATAAATAATGATTATAATTATATGGAGTATTTACCAGGAGATTATTTTATAGTAGCACGTGACTCAAAAAATGGTGTTGTAGATATTAATGGAAAATCTGTTATAGAACTTAAATATGATAGTATTTCAAGAATTAATGAAACAAACATATTACAAGCAGAAACTAATAAATCAATAGAACTATATAATCTAAATATGAAAAAAATAACAACAATGAGTAATGCAACTATAAAAGAAGTAAAAGATGATAAAGAGTATATATTATTATTTTCAGAAAATGATTTTAAATATCTTGACAAAGATGGAAATATATTAAAAGCACAAGAATTATTTAAAGAAAACAATCTATTTGCTAAAAATGTAAATGGCAAGTGGGGATTTGTTGATAAAAATGGTAATTTAAAAGTACAAAATAAATATGAAGTGGTAACAGACTTTAACAAATATGGATTTGCGGGAATAAAAAAAGATGGCAAATGGGGAGTAATAGATCAAGAAGGACATATAGTACAAGAACCAATATATGAGTTAAAATGGAACATGCCAGAATTTATAGGAAAATATTATAGAGTAAATGCATGGTATGGAGATGCTAGATTTAGTGATAAAGTATAAGGAGAAAAAATGTATAAACAATTTGGAATAAATGAAGAAGTAATTGAATTAGCACATAAAACAGAAGAACAGGTTAAAGAACAATTTAAAAAAATAGAAGAAGTATGTGAATATAATAGCTTAAAAATTTTATCTGCATTTCAAAAATATAATCTATCAGAAATGCACTTTAATAGTACAACAGGATATGGATATTCTGATGTTGGAAGAGAGACAATTGAAAAAATTTTTGCAGAAGTTTTGAATACAGAAGATAGTTTAGTAAGAGGACAATTTATTTCAGGGACTCATGCACTAACAGTTGCTCTATTTGCATTCTTAAGGCCAAATGATATATTTTTAAGTATAAGTGGAAAACCTTATGATACATTAGATGAAGTTATAGGTATTGTAGATAATCCAAGTTCATTAAAATCTTATGGAGTAAAATATGAACAGATTGATATGATTGAAAATGACTTTGACTATGAGAAAGTAAAAGAAAGAGTATCAAAAAATGATATAAAATTAATTGAAATTCAACGTTCTAGAGGATATTCGTTAAGAGATAGTATTACATTAGATAAAATTCAAAAGGTAATAAAAACAATACGTGAAGTAAATGAAAAAGTTATAATAATGGTTGATAACTGTTATGGAGAGCTAGTAGAAAAAATAGAACCAACAGATTTGGGAGCAGATGTAATAGTTGGATCTTTAATAAAAAATTTAGGTGGAGGAATTGCACCAAATGGGGCATACATAGCTGGAAAAAAAGAATTAGTTGAATTAGCTGCTGAAAGATTAACTGCACCAGGTTTAGGAAAAGAAGTTGGACCAACTTTAGGAATGAATAAACAAATATTACAAGGTTTATTTTTTGCTCCACATGTTGTAGCAAGTAGTTTAAAAACAGCAGTGTTTGCAAGTAAATTATTAGAAAATTTAGGTTATATTGCAAATCCAAAATTTGACCAAAAAAGAACAGATATTGTGCAAACAATTACTTTTGGAGACAAACAAAAACTTATAAAATTTTGTCAGGGAATACAAATAGGTTCTCCAATAGATAGCAACTCTATACCTGAGCCATGGGATATGCCAGGTTATACAGATCAAGTAATTATGGCAGCAGGTGCATTTACACAAGGTTCGTCAATAGAATTATCATGTGATGCACCAATTAGAGAGCCATATATGGCCTTTATGCAAGGTGGACTTACTTATGAATATGGAAAACTTGGAGTATTAAAAGCAGTTAGTTATATGTTAGAAAATTAATAACTATATATGAGAAGAGGTAAAAGATGAAAACGATTGTAATAGGTGGCGGACCAGCAGGAATGATGTCAGCTATTGAAGCAAGTAATATTCGGAAATAGTGTTATACTTTTAGAAAAAATGGATTCATTAGGAAAAAAACTATTAATAACTGGAAAAGGCAGATGTAATATTACAAGTTCACTTCCGATTGAAGATTTTATACAAAACGTACCAGGAAATGGTATATTTTTGTATAGTAGTTTTAATAATTTTACAAATAAAGATATAATAAAAATGCTTGAAGAAGAGGGTTTAAAAGTAAAAGAAGAAAGAGGACATAGAATTTTTCCAATTACAGATAGCTCAAAAGATGTTTTAAATGTATTAGTAAGGTTATTAAAAAGGTCAAATGTAAAAATTGAAACAAATGCAAAAGTGGAGAAAATCTTAACAGAGAATGAAAAAATTGTAGGAGTGCAGGCAGTTATAGATGGAAAAGTTAGAACTATAAATGCTGATAAAGTAATTTTAGCTACCGGTGGTATGAGTTATCCGGTAACAGGTTCAAATGGTGATGGGTATGAACTAGCAAAAGAACTTGGACATACTATAACTAAGATTAAGCCATCACTAATACCATTAACAGCTCAAAGAGAATCACTAGAAATATGCAAAGAATTACAAGGACTTAGTTTAATAAATGTATCAATAAAATTGATAGACACACAAAAAAATAAAATAATATATGATGATTTTGGAGAAATGTTATTTACACATTGGGGTGTATCAGGTCCAATAATTTTAAGTGGATCAGCACACTTACTAAGATATAAAAATGTTGAGGAATTATTAAAAGAAGGAAAAATTGAATTAAGCATAAATTTAAAACCAGCACTTACAGAAGAAAAACTAGAAAATAGAATATTAAGGGATTTTGAAGCACAAAAAAATAAGGAATTTAAAAATAGTTTAAATGAATTATTACCTAAAAAGCTAATAGAACCTATAATTAGAATGTCTGGAATAGATGAAAATAAAAAAGTAAATTCTATAACCAAACAAGAAAGAAAAAATTTAGTAAAGTTACTTCAAGATTTTAGAATAAAAATAAATGGATTTAGACCAATTAATGAAGCAATTGTAACCTCTGGAGGAATTTCTGTAAAAGAAATAAATCCTAAAACAATGGAATCAAAAATAATACATGGACTATATTTTGCAGGAGAGATTATTGATGTAGATGCATATACTGGAGGATTTAATTTGCAAATTGCATGGTCTACAGGGTATACAGCTGGAATGTAAGGAAAGGAAATTTATGAAAACTATTACAAGCAACACAGAGGCTGAAGTTGTAGAAAAAAGATCAAAATTTATTGGTAATTTATATTATGTTGAATCAGTAGAACAAGCTGAAGAAAAAATAAAAGAAATAAAGAAAAAGTACAATGACGCAAGACATAGTTGTTTTGCTTACCGTATTTGTGTACAAGATTCAGTTGTAGAAAAGTTTAGTGATGATGGTGAACCAAGTGGAACAGCAGGAGCGCCAATGTTAGGCTTACTTTCAAAATTAGATTTAGCAAATTGTCTTGCAATAGTAACTAGATACTTTGGAGGAATTCTGTTAGGAACTGGAGGTCTTGTAAGGGCATATACTGAAGCTACAAAACAAGCACTTGAAAAAGCCCAAATAGTTGATATTCAAAGTGGAGAAGAAATTTTAATAACTTTATCATATAACAAATTAGGAGAATTTCAGTATTATTGTCAAAAGAATGATATAAAAATAGTAAGCGTTGAGTACGAAGAAAATATAACTTGTAAAATACAGGTTACGACCGCACAAAAAGAAAAAATAGTAAATGAAACTATAAAAAAACAATATAATATAAGTAACATAGAAGTCACAAAGGAAATATATATAACGAATAATAACTAAAAAAATACAAAAAATGGAAAAAATTTCCAAAAACCTATTGCAAAATTTTTATATTCATAATATAATCATGAAAGTAAAAAAAATGTAAAAATTTTACAAATTTAAAAATAGGGGGAAATAGAAGTGAATGAAAAAATTACAGTATTAGTAGCAGATGACAATAGTGACTTTACTATGACATTATCAAATTATTTAGAAAAAGAGGAACAAATTCAGATTGTTGGAATTGCTAGAGATGGTAATGAAGCCTATGATATGGCAGTAAATTTAAAGCCAGATATATTACTACTTGATATAATAATGCCACATCTTGATGGACTTGGAGTCTTAGAAAAATTAGGAGAAACTAATTTAGAAAAAAGACCATTATCAATTATATTATCTGCAGTAGGACAAGACAAAATAACTCAAAAAGCAATAGCACTAGGAGCACAATATTACATTGTAAAACCTTTTGATATTAATGTATTAATAAAAAGAATGAAGGAGTTAAAAAATTATCAACCTGTTCAGTTTAAAGGTGGATTTGTTACTAGAGAAATAAAGTCACAATATATAGACATTGCACCAGATCAAAAGAAAAACGAAGAAAACTTAGAAGCACTTGTAACTAATATCATTCACGAAGTTGGAGTACCAGCTCATATAAAAGGATATCAATATTTAAGAGAAGCAATAATGATGGTAGTTAAAGATACCGAAGTAATAAATCAAATTACAAAACAACTTTATCCAGAAATTGCATGTAAATATAAAACCACCCCAAGTAGAGTAGAAAGAGCAATCCGTCATGCAATAGAAGTAGCATGGGGAAGAGGAGAGCAAAGTGCAGTTGAAAACATATTTGGCTACACAGTATCAGCAGCCAAAGGAAAGCCAACCAATAGCGAATTTATAGCGATGATTAGCGACAAATTAAGGCTTGAATTAAAAAGTGCATAAAAATAATAGGACATACTCTAATTTAGAAAAAGAGTATGTCTTTCTTGTTGTTTATTCTTCTTCAAGATTTTCAAGACCAAATTCAATAATTTGATTTATGACGCTATTAAAACTTATATTATTTTTTTCAGCAAGATCATTTATTTTATCAAAAGTTTTTCCACTTATTCTTATAGTTCTAGTAATAGTATCATTCCTTTTAGAAAAGTTTAAAATTTTTAATTTTTCCATTTCAATCACCTATTACATAGTGTACACAAAAACAAATATATTATAAGTGTACAAAAATGTGTTTTTAACAAAAAATTGACTGCTTTGTTTAACAAAAACTCTATTGACTAATAATTATATGGAATATATAATTAACATAGCTCAAAGCGAGGAGGATCAATAATGTTAATTGAAGTTCCAGAAAAAGTTGCTAAAAAAATAGTTGTAAAAAGAGACGGAAAAAAGGTTGAGTTTGATGGTGCAAAAATTGCACTTGCTATTCAAAAAGGATTTGGAGACATTGTAGGAAATGAAGATTCTAAAACAGCTAAATATAATGAGACAGATGTTAATAAAGTATACAGTAAGGTATTAGGAAGAATACAAAAAATAGATTCAGAAAAAATAAAAATTGAAGAAATTCAAGATTTAATAGAAGAAGAACTGAAAAATAACGGATACCAAGATGTATATGGTGCTTTTGCTAGCTATCGTGAAAAAAGAGCACAATCAAGGCAATTATTTTTTGATGAAAAAAAGCAACATAAATTTCTAAAAGCACTAGAAAACTTAGGACTTAAGTCAGCTAATGTAGAAGAAAACAAAAGAGAAAAAAATAATGATAGTGAAACAACTATGGGCAATATGTTTCAATATGCAAGTGCAATCTCAAGGCAGTTTGCTATAACATATTTAATGAAAAAGAAATTTTCAGAAGCACATGAAAATGGAGACATATATATTCATGGAATGAACTTTATTCCAACAGGTACTACCAGTTCATGTCAAATTGATATAAGTAAATTATATGATGATGGTTTTTATATAGGAAATAATTATATAAAAGAGCCAAATGGAATAATTGCATACTCGAATTTAGCAACAGTTGCAATACAAGCAAATCAAAATGATCAATATGGTGAACAAAGTATACCTTCATTTGACTATTATATGGCACCAGGAGTTCTTAAAACATTTAAAAAGCAGTTAAAACAATTGATTTTCGATTATTTAGAGTTAACAGATTTTGATAAATTTATAGCTGTAAATGGAATAGAAAGAGAAATTGATAAAATAAATACTATTGAGTTTGATTCAAATATATTTGATAAATATTGCAGAGATTCACAAGAGCTTAAAAGAATGTTTAAAATTGCTTATACTAAAGCGATTGAAAAAACTAAAAAACTAACAGATCAAGCAATGGAATCATTTATATATGACTTAAATACAATTCATTCAAGAGCAGGAAATAAGTTACCATTTTCATGTATCAATTTTGGAACAGATACATCACCAGAAGGTAGAATGGTAATTAAATCAATATTAAAAGCAATTAATAATGGACTTGGAAATGGAGAAGAATGTGCTTTTCCAGTAGCAATTTTTAAAATAAAAAAAGGTACAAACTATAATGAAAAAGATGTAAATTATGACTTGCTTGAATTGGCATGTTCTGTAACGGTAAAAAGAAAAAATATTAATTTTTCATTTTTAGATGCAGAATTTAATATAAATGATTATAAACAAGGAGACTATGATACAGAAGTTTCATATACAGGAATAGGTAATAGAATACTAGAAAATGTAGTTGATTCTAATAAAGCAATATCTGTTGGTAGAGGAGTTCTATCAGCAACAACAATAAATTTACCAAGATTAGGAATAAAGCATGGAACTATTTCAAATAATAAAACAGATTTAAAAGGATTCTTTTTTGAACTTGAAGAAAAAATGGACTTAGTAAAAGATCAATTGTTAGAAAGATATGAAATACAATGCAAAAAAAATATATATAATTTTCCTTTTTTACTAGAACAAAATGTTTGGATAGACAGTGAACGATTAAAAGACAATGATAATTTGAGAAAAGCACTAAAGCATGGTATTTTAAATATAGGATTTAGTGGATTAGCAGAATGCTTGAAAGCTTTAACAGGAGAACATCAAGGAGAATCAAAAGATGCTCAAAAACTAGGAATTAAAATTGTAGAATTCATGAGAAAAAAATGTGATGAATATTCTGAAAAGTATAATTTGAATTTTAATCTAGTTGCAACGCCTAAAGAGGAAATATCAAATAAATTTATTAAATTAGATCAGGCTATTTATGGAAAACTAAAGGGTATAACAGATAAAAATCGTTATACTAACTCTTTTCATATACCGGAAGGATATAAAATTTCTGTAATAGATAAAATAAAATTAGAATCACAATATCACTGCTTAACAAATGGTGGACATATTGAAATAGTACAAATAAAAAATGGAGATACAAAAGATATAATGAGTGTTATAAAAACTATGAAAGAAAATGGAATTGGTTATGGAAAGATAATTAATATGGAGAAATAAAAATGGATGAATTTGATGTGGACCAAGCAGACAATAAAGAATATGTTTTAAATATGATAAAAAAAGACGGAAAATTATTAGACTTTGCATCTGCAAGATTACAAGATGATGAAGAAGTTGTAATGGAAGCAGTAAAACAGAACCCAATATCTTTAGAATTTGCAAGTAAAAGGTTAAAAAATAATGAAAAAATAGTAATGGAATCTGTATCTAGAGTGGGATGGACAGCATGTTATGCAAGTGAAAAATTAAGAGCTAATAGGGAAATAATGCTATCAGGGTTAAAGATAGATGGTCAAATTTTATACTATGCTTCAAAAGAAATAAGAGATGACAAAGAAGCTGTTTTGTCTGCGGTAACCAACAAAGGGTTAATATTAAAATATGCAAGTAATAGATTAAGACAAGATAAAGAAATTGTCTTAGCAGCTATAAAACAAGATAAAAGAGCAAAAGAATATATTGCATCAGAAGAGCTAAAAAAGGATGAAGATGTTCAAGCTATATTAAATCCTCCGCAGGAAAGTTAAAATAAAAAAATAAAAAGAAAATAGAATAATTTAAAAATAAACATCAAACAATAAGTAATGGTGATTAGAATGAAAATATCATGGATTAAATATGATCAAGATAAAAAGAGTTTTCGTCTACCAGAAGCCTTAGGGTTTGATGTTTTTTATTTATCAGATTTAGAACAGACTGATAAAAAAATGAAAGAATTAATAAAGAATAACTATGATACAATAGTTATTTCAAATGAAGTTGCTGGTTTTTCAGAAGATATTATAAAAAAATATCAAAAAAGTAAGAATATAAAAATAGTAATTTCTTTGGATAAAGAATAATAAAAATATAATATGAAAAAAATAGACTATACTTTTGTATGTATTGGAACTAATAGAATAATATCAGATTCATTTGGCCCTAGAGTAGGTAAAAAACTTAAGCAGGTCTTTTATAAAAATGAGAATATAAACGTTTATGGAACAATGGAAAATCCGATTCATCTAAAAAATGTTGAATATTTTCTAAAAAAAATGGAAAATAAAAATCAAATAATTTTAATAGATTCTGCCATTGGAAGAAAGGAAGATATAGGAAATACTTATGTAAATAGAGGTGGTATGGAAATAGGTAAAGCATTTAATCATAGTATATATATTCCTGCAAATATAAATATAAAAACTGTAATTGGTGCAAAAGAATATATGCCAAATTATAGTATATACCAAATAGAACAAATAGCAAATAAAGTTGCTTATAAAATTGTTCAGATTGTCTTTGAATTATCTGTATAAAAAAAACTAAAATGGAAAAAATTGAAATATAAACACATAAGAAAGGATAGGATAAAATGAATACAGGTGATTTGAAAAATATTGTGGTAATAAAAGATTTGCCGTCTAATTTAATAGAAGAAGCAATAGTGGTTTTAAAGGAAAACCAAAAAATACCTAAATTAGAACCTGCATCAAAAGATAAAAAAGAAAACAGCTCGGAAACACCAAAAATAAAAAACTCGAAAGATTATATAATTAAAGAAGCTCAAATGCTAATAGCAGATTATATTTCAAAAATTGAAAATAAAAATAAAAAAGAAAATCAATCAATACAAAAATTAAATAAAAAATGTAAAAAGCTAAAATCTATAAATCAAGCATTAGTGGTTAGTCTGGCAATTAGCATACTGATAAATTTTATATTTTAAGAATAAAACATTTCTTCCTCACATATAAATGAAACATAAAACTACAAAGGAAGAGGTGTATTTTTTTGGAAAGAATATTATCACAAGAAGAAAGAATAAGAAGAGCAGAGGAAATATACTACCGTAGAAAATTAAATAATGGTGATATTAGAATGCCTAGTTCTCAGGTTAGAGATAAAACTGAAAAAAGGCAATTTTCTTTATATAGAAAGATGGCAATACAAATATTAATATGTATTTTAATTTACTTAATTTTTTCATTAATTAAAGAAGCAAATTATTTATTTTCTGAAAATATTATAAATAAAACAAAAGAATTTTTAAATACAGACATTAATTTCACGATAATTTCTTCAAATATAAATGAGTTTTGGAAAAATAATAAAGATAAATTTAAAATTTTTACGAACAATGAAGAAACCAATTTAGAAAATACTAACAATGAACAAAACAATGATGATAATGAACAGAACAAGAAAGAAGACGAAAAAAATAATAAAGAAAATAATAATCAAAATGAACAAGAGAATAATACAACCACAGGAATAGGTGGGGCAAGCTCTAATGAAAATACTCAAGTTGATGAAAAAACTAAAAAAAGTCAAATGGAACTCGATGCAGAATACATAAAAAAGAATTTTAAAATGCAATTACCAGTAAAAGCAAAAGTTACTTCAAGCTATGGAAAAAGAGAAGAGGATAAAATTGTTTCTGCAGATCATTATGGTATAGATTTGGGAGTGGTTATAGGAACTACTGTTGTTGCGGCGATGGAAGGTAAAGTTACATTAGTATCAAATGAAGGAGAATATGGAACTCATGTAAAAATTGTAAATAAGGATATAACAACTATTTATGCACATTGCAGTAAAATTTTAGTGAAAAAAGGTGCAAAAATTAAAAAAGGACAAAAAATAGCTTTATCAGGAAATACTGGAAAAACTACAGGTCCACATTTGCACTTTGAAATAAGAAGAAGCACAAGGACAGTTGATCCAGCTCTAGTGCTAAATTTTTAAAGTAATCTGTGTTTTATTTTACTAAAAGTTATAAAAGGAGTGAAGAATGAGCGTAAAAATTGACCTAAAAATCTTTTTATTTGCAATTATATTTTATTTTACTAAACAAATTAAAATATATGCTTTATTGATGATATTAGCATTAGTACATGAATTAGGACACTTAGTGTGTGGAATATGTTTGGGACTCAAATTAAAAAGTATAAAAATAACGCCAGTAGGATTTCAAATATTATTTAAAAATAATATACAGGATTATAATATTAAAATACAAAAAGGTAATGAAATTTGTATAAAAAAAATAGCAATTGCGTTTGCAGGGCCACTGGTTAATATATTTATTGCAATAATTGCTTTTTTTATGCCTGAAAACATTGTGGCACAAAAAGAAACAATAATATATGCAAATTTGATGTTGGCAATATTTAATTTATTACCAATATATCCACTAGATGGTGGAAGAATAGTAAAAGAAATAATAATGATAAAAGATGGAACAAAATTAGCTTATGAAAAAATAAATAATATATCTAAAGTAACAGTTATAATAATTACAATAATTACGTCTATAATAATTTTAAAAATACATAATATAGCAATTTTAATAATATTAACATATTTATGGTATTTAAACATAAAAAATGAAAAGGAATATAAGGTAAAATGTAGAATAATAAGTGCAGTAAAAGGAGGTTATGTTGACATATAGACAATTAATTATGAAATGTTAAAAATAATTGACAAAGTTCCACTTAAAATTGCTAGACTTTTTTGTGAAAATATAGTAACATAAAATCATAAAAAATAATTGGAGGATTAAACATGAAATTTGAAGAAAAATTAATTAAATTAAGAAAAGAAAAATTATTATCACAAGAAGAACTTGGAGAAAAGTTAGATGTTACAAGACAGACAATATCTAAGTGGGAACTTGGACAATCAAAACCAGATATGGAAAAACTTAAAGAGATTAGTACTTTGTTTAATATAAGTATAGAAGAGTTGACAAATGATGAAATTGATATTAGTAAGAAAAATAAAGGTAATGGAAATAACAAAAATACAATTATTATAGTAATTGCAGTTATAGCTGTATTGGCAATATTAGTAATAGGAGTAAAAGTTATAGTATCAAATATAGTACTTAAAGAATATAACGATATAAAAGATCGTACAATGCAAACACAAAAAGATATCATTGATTTATTTAATAATATAAAAGAAAACGTAATGGAACAACAAAATAATATTAATGAAGAAAAAAATGAGATAAATAATTCTATAGAAAAACAAGAAGATGTTAAAAATAAAATAATAGAACAACAAGATAAAATGTTAGAAGAGTTTAATAAACTTGAAGAAAAAAATATATTAAGAAACGGAGCAAATATATGGAATTAATAATTATTTTTTCAATGATATTTTTATTTCTTATAATTGCAATTTTAAAAATGTATAATAAACTTATAAAACTAAGAAATAAAGTGAATCAATCTGAATCTGGAATAGATGTATATTTAAATCAAAGGTTTGATTTAATACCGAATTTAGTTGAATGTGTAAAATCATATACAAAGTACGAATCAGAAACTTTAAATAAAATTACAGAACTTAGAAGTGTATATAATCAAAACAAAGGACTAGACATAGAAAAAGCAACAGAACTTAATAATATTATTAATAAAATTTTAGTAGTAGCAGAAAATTACCCTGAGCTTAAAGCGAGTGAGCAATATTTGAATTTACAAAAAAACTTGAGCAAGGTAGAGAGCCAACTTCAAGCAGCAAGAAGAATTTACAATAATGATGTAACAAATTACAATACAAAAATAGAATCCATTCCAAATAATATAATTGCGGCAGTATTTGGATTTAAAAAAGCAGAACTATTTCAAATTGAAGAATACAAAAAAGAAAATATTAATATAAAATTATAAGGTAGAAATATGAAAAAAGAATTTATAGAGTTATATAATGAACTAACTAATAAAAAAGATAATGAATTATTGAAAATATGGGAAGATTCAAAAAAAGAAAAAATAAAAAGAAAAATAGTTATATTAGTAGTTCTTATTATAGTTGATATATTAGTTGCATTGAGATTTAGTGAGGCAATTCGAAGTGTCAGAGATGTTTTTATAGTAATAGCAACAATACTTTTTTACGACTTAATTATAGGAGTGATTGTAAATGCACTTATACAGAGCAAAACAAGAAAATATAATTCAGTATATAAGACAAAAGTAGTCGAAAAGATAATAAAAAACTTTTTTGATGAGGTTGATTATATTCCAGAAAAGCCTCTACCTAGCAAAATATATGACGAAGGAAAATATGACGAAAACTATAATAGATATTATTCAGATGATTATGTGGATGCTAAATTAGACAATAAATATGATTTGAAAATGGCAGAGGTAAAAACAGTTTATGAAACTACGTATACAGATAGCGATGGACACACACATACAGATAGAGTGACAAGATTTCATGGCTTATTTATTAAAATTAAAATTGACAAGTCAATAAAAAATAATTTAACAATAAAACAAAATGGAACAATTCGAAAAAAAGAAAGATTAGAAATGGATTCATCAGAATTTGAAAAATATTTTGATGTAAGCTCAAATAATGATATAATTGGAATGCAAATTCTAACACATGATGTTATGGAACTTTTATTAGAATATAGAAAGTACCTAAAATGTCCTTTTGATATTTGCATTTATGAAGACATAGTTTATATAAGAATACATTGCGGAACTATGTTTGAAGCTACAATTAGTTCAAAAGTGCTTATAGATAGAGAAAAGACTGAAGAATATTATAATATGTTAGAATTTATATATAAATTATCAAAAGAAGTAATAAAAATGAGTGATGGTGATTACTAAAGTAAACTTTTTTTATGAAACACTTGAAATTAAAGGAAAAAAATAGTATAATAGTAACGTTAAAAAGGAAAATATTCCTTACTTGCAATTAATTGCAGGTTGTAATCCATGAGGAGGTGAATATAATGAACAAATACGAAAGTGTTGTCATTATTGATCCAGCTGTAGAAGAAGATAAAGTAAAAGAATTATCTCAAAAATTTACAGATATAATCAATAATGATGGTAAAGTTGAAAAAGTTGAAGACCTTGGTAAGAAAAAATTAGCCTATGAAGTAAAGAAAAATAAAGAAGGTTACTATGTTGTTATCAACTTTGAAGCTAATCCAAACTTAATTTCTGAACTAGAAAGAAATTACAGAATTATGGATGAAGTAATTAAATTTATTACAATAAAAGCAGAATAATTTATTACAAAAAATGTGAGGTGTAAGAATGAACAAAGTAATTTTAATGGGACGCTTAACAAGAGATCCAGAAGTAAGATACACACAAACAAACAACACATTAGTAGCTTCTTTTAGTTTAGCTGTAAATCGTAGATTTACTAGACCAGGAGAGGAAAGACAGGCAGATTTCATTAATATAGTTGCATGGAGCAAATTAGGTGAATTCTGTAGCAAATATTTTAAAAAAGGTCAACAAGTTGGAATAATAGGAAGAATACAAACAAGAACTTGGGATGATGAACAAGGTCAAAAACGTTATGTAACAGAAGTTATTGCTGAAGAAGCATATTTTGCAGATAGTAAAAGAGAAGGAGAAGGAGCTGCAAACAGCTTTGACTCAACTTTTGGAACAATGCCTTCTACAGACTCTAGTTCTGATTTTGAAATTTCTTCAGGAGATGACCTACCATTTTAATTAGGATAGGGGGGAAAGAAAATGGCAGACAAAAAAAATAATAAAAGAAATATGAGAAACAATGATGAAGACTATAATCCTAAATTTAGAAAAGCTAGAAAAAAGGTATGCCCATTATGTGCAGATAAAAACTTAAAATTAGATTATAAAAATGCAGATCAATTAAGAAAATTCGTTAATGAAAAAGGAAAAATACTTCCAAGAAGAGCAACTGGAGCATGTGCAATTCATCAAAGAGATATTACACTAGCCGTTAAAAGAGCTAGACAAATAGCTATATTACCATACACAGCAGAATAGAAAAATACACCTTATTAAAGGTGTATTTTTTTGCATAATAAAACATTGTTTAGAAAAGTGTCAAATAGGGAATAATTTCAATAAAATAATATAGAAAATATAGGAGAATGTTATGAAAATTGGAATTGCCTTATCTGGTGGAGGAATACGTGGAATAGCTCATGCAGGAGTATTAAAAGCACTTGAAGAAAATAATATTAAAATAGATGTTATAGGAGGAACAAGTGCAGGAGGAATGGTTGCAAGCTTATATGCCATGGGAATTGAACCTGAAGAAATACATATATTATTTAAGAAACACGCAAAAGAGATAATAGGGGTAAACAAAATGCCTTTTCTATCAAAATTATTAAAATATTCGTTCAATAAAAAAATGACACTTACAGGTTTTAATAATGGAGAAGCAATAGAAAAAGTATATAATAAAATAGCTGAAGAAAGAAAAATAGAAAAAATCAATCAGATTCAAATGCCGCTGGTAATTACTACAGTAGATATTATGAAGCCAAAGGAATATATATTCACTAATAATATTCCTAGAAATGAAGAAGATAAATCAAAATATATTAAAGATGTTACAGTGGGAAAAGCAGTAAGAGCAAGTAGCAGTTTTCCGGCAGTATTTATGCCATGTAAAATTGACGAATATGCATTTATGGATGGAGGAGTTTTGGATAATGTACCAGTTGAAGAAGTAAGAAAACAAGGCGTAGACAAGGTTTTGGCAGTGAAATTCGATGCAGATAAAATTGAGAAAGATAGCAACTTAATGGATATTGCAATGAAAACAATTGATATTATGGGAAATAAAATATCTGAAGAAAGTTTAAAGAAAAGTGATTATGTATTAAATGTATATACAGATAAAGTTGGATTGTTAGACATAAAAAAATTAGACAAATGTTATGAATATGGATATCAAAGTGTGATGAAAAATATAAATGAAATAAAAAAAGCGCTACAATAACTGTGAACTTTTGCAATATATATAATAAAAAGTGATGTAATTTAAAAATGTTACATCACTTTTTTATAATTATTTATTTTCAACTTTTTCAAGAGTTTCTTTTTTTACAAATAAAGAAAATACAAATATTCCTAATCCGAAAACAACAGTGAAAATTGAAATATATCCTCCAATATATGGAATTTGTTGTAATAACCATAGCACTGCCACTGAAGCAATAGAAAGTAAAATAAATTTGCCTTTAGTTTTATTTTTTAATTTATTTGCAAAGTAGTTTCCAATTGCCATTCCTAAAATTGAAATAGTAATAGAAATAATCAATAGATAAACTATTAATAAAGCTAATCCAACATAAGTTAAAAATCCTGTTATAAGTAAGAAAATTGATAAAAATGGAATAATTAATAATGATATAATTCCAATTGTAGCAGTTATGAATGATTTTTTGCTCATGCTATAAGTAGCTTTTTTAGCAAATCCTGGAGTAATGAATGTAGCTAATGCAATTACAACAACAGCATATAATAATAATGCAATGAAGCTTGTAATGTATTTTTGAACAAGTTCAGCAGTTGTTGGTTCTTCATGAGTAATTTTTGAGAAATTTATATTACCTACAATAATTCCGTCAGGAATTTCTAATTCTTCTTGAGCTGAATAATAAAAATCTCTACCAACTAAGTTTTGAGATTTATCTGCAAATGAAAAAGAACCTGCTATATATAAATCTCTTCCAACTTTTCCTTCAAAAGATGAATTAGATGAGTATAATTTTAAATCTCTTGCAATAAATGCATTTTTTGACAATGTAAATTCTCTAGATAAAACATAAACATCATTAATAGAACCATTTATTGTAATTTGTTGAGCAATAGCAAATAGATTGCCAGATATTACTGCACTATCCTCAACAACTAAAGATTCTGCTAATACAAACAAATCACCACTAACATGACCAGAAATAGTAACTTTTGTACCAAATAAAAAAGAATTTCCATTTATAGAGCCATTTAATAATAGTGAACTACCTCTTTCATATACATCTCCATTTGTATCTGAAATAGATATAGGTTGCTCTTCAACTTTTGCTGAAGATGTTGTAGCCAATACATTATTTTCTTGATCTGCAACTGAATCTTGAGCCATACAAACAGAAGAAAATACTGTTAGCAAAATAGAAATTAAACATATAATTTTAAATGTTTTTTTCATAAAAAACCTCCTTAATAATTGTAAGATTAATATATAACATTTATACTATAAAGTCAATTATTTAAATGACTTACATAAATTATTAATACAACAATTTTCACAATTAGGATTTTGAGCTTTACAAACATGTCTGCCATGTAAAACCAAAATATGATTTGCATCAACATAATATTCTTTTGGAAATATTTTTAATAAATCCTTTTCGATTTTTTCTGGTTCTTTTTCGCTTGAAAATCCAATACGATTAGAAAGTCTTTTAACATGAGTATCAACTGCAATTCCTTGAGGATTGTTAAAAGCTTCAAGCATTATTACATTAGCACTTTTTCGACCTATACCAGGAATAGACATTAGTTCTTCCATTGTACATGGAACATTACCATTGAAATCGTTTATAATTTTTTGAGAAGCAAGTTTTAAATTCTTGGCTTTATTTCTATAAAAGCCACATGAATGAATCATTTTTTCAATATTTTCTATTGGTAAATTTGCAAAATCCTCTGGGGTGTTGTATGTTGGAAAAATTTCTGCAGTTACTTTATTAACTCTTTCGTCAGTGCATTGAGCTGAAAGTGCAACTGCAACAAGAATCTCAAAAGGTGAGTTAAAGTTCAAACTACATTTAGCATTAGGATATTCCTTCTTTAATAATTCAAAAATTTTTATAACTATATCTTTTTTCATAAACTAAAATCCTTTACTTATATATATACATATTAAAACATAAAAACAAAAAAATTACAAATATAACTAAGAACATAAAATGGTAACAAAATTAAATAAATAATAATATAATATACAAAAGAGAAGAGGAGGTAATAACGATGTTTTGCGCATTGAAAAAAACAATTGGTGTATGTCTTATAGGCTTAGGAATAGGAATATTACTTGTTTTATTACTTCCAATATCAGGTTGGCTATTTACAATAGGTCTATTAATTGTAATCGTTGGTCTAATGTGGTTATCATGTTAAGAAGGAGAGTGGATAGTAAATGACGATTGTTGTGAAAAAAGTTCCAAAATGTTTAAGAGGTATTGTTAAATTACTATTTGGAATAAAAGAAAAATGACACACAAAAAAGAGGCTATTGTTTACATAGCCTTATTTTTTATGTATATTACAACTCACAAACTAAGCTCTAGCAACTTTCCCAGAACGTAAGCATTTTGCACAAGCGTGTATTGTTTGAGTTTCACCATTAACAACAGCTTTAACTGTTCTTAAGTTTGGTTTAAAAGCTCTAGTTGTTCTTCTACTAATGTGAGAACGAGCAATACTAAGTTTGTTTCCATGAGCTAATGATTTTCCACAAATATCACATTTTGCCATTGAACTGCACCTCCTATGTGAAATCTAAAATTGACTAAGTATAAGTTTAACACATATTGCAATAAAATACAAGTGTTTTGTGAAAATTCATAACAAAAGTTACCAGAAGAAGCTATTATTACTAGTAATTTTATTATGTATTAATTAAATCTTTAATAACTTCGCTAGCTAAAACTAAACCAGCAACAGACGGAACAAAACTAATGCTGGCAGGAGTTCTTTTATTAGTTTCATCAAAACGTTTTGGCTCTTCTTTAGAATAAACCACCTTTAAATGTTTAATACCACGCTTACTAAGTTCTTTTCTCATAACTTTAGCCAATGGACATACTGAAGTTTTTGAGATGTCAGAAATTTCGAATTTTGTAGGATCTAATTTATTTCCAGTTCCCATAGAGCAAATAATAGGAATTTTACGTTTAAAACATTCTTCTACTAAATTGATTTTAGAAGTAACACAATCAATTGCATCAATTACATAATCAAAATTGGTATTTAAAATTTCATCTGCATGTGAAGCATCATAAAACATTTGATATGTAGTTACTCTTAAGGTAGGATTTATTCTAAGTAGTCTTTCTTTTTCAACTTCAACTTTAGGCATTCCGATAGTGGTAGTATCTGCAATAAGCTGACGATTTATATTTGTAATATCAACAACATCTTTATCAATTAAAGTAAGAGAGCCAACTCCACTACGTGCTAAGGCTTCAATTACATAAGAACCGACACCACCACAGCCAAATACTGCAACATGAGATTTTTTTAATTTAGATATATTGTCTATTCCAATTAAATATTCAGTTCTATTAAGCCAATTATTCATTTTTTATACTCCATTTTAATAATTTAAAAACTTTATTTTAACAGTAATATTATAGCATTTTATAAAAATAACTGTCAACATGTTCCGAACAAAAATTTGTAAAAATGCTTGCAAATTTTTTATTTTATGATAAAATGTGTTTGATGTAAAAAAGGAGAGTAAAAATGTTAGCATATATTAAAGGAATTTTAGAAATTAAAACAAAAGGATATATAGTAGTAGAAGCAGGTGGATTAGGTTATAAAATATTTATGCCAGAATCTACAATAGCAAAGACTGGAAATATTGGAGATAAAGTACAAATACATACATTTATGAGAGTTAGAGAAGATGATGTTAGCTTATATGGCTTTTTAACAAATGAAGAATTGCGTATGTTTGAATTATTATTAAGTGTTAGCGGAATAGGTGCAAAAGGTGCATTAGGAATATTATCTAATATAACACCATCACAATTTGCACTAGCAGTTATATCAAACGATGTAGCAATATTAAAAAAAGTGCCGGGAATTGGACCTAAAACAGCTCAAAGGGCAATATTAGAATTAAAAGATAAATTGAAAAAAGACCAAGAAATAGCAGTTGCAGAAGGAGAAGAGGCTTCAAATATTGAAAAAGTTATAAAAGAGGATGAAAAGGTTGCAGAAGCAATAAGTGCATTACAAGTGCTTGGTTATAGCAAACGTGAAATAGTAGAAGCATTACAAAATGTAGAATTAACTTCATTATCAGTAGAAGATATTATACGAAAAGGACTTGCTAACTTATCTAAGAAATTATAATAGTAATATAATGTTTTTATAATATTTATATTATATTAATTTACTCGGCACGTCGCTTGCACTTTGAATATATTTTTTCTCGACTAAAGCACGAAAAAATATATGTCAAAGTCGCTGTACCTACTCTAAAAATATTAATTTTAAAATTTATTTATAATAATATAGTAAAACATTATATTACTATTAATAATAAAGAATAAAAGGAGCTTTGAACAATGGACATGAGTAAACCACTTGCTTATAGAATGAGTCCAAAAACATTAGATGGCTATGTAGGGCAAGAACACATTTTAGGAAAAGATAAAATTTTATATCGTACAATAAAAGCAGATAGATTATCTAGTATTATACTTTGGGGGCCACCTGGATGTGGTAAAACTTCACTTGCTAGAGTTATTAGTAATACAACGAAATGTAAGTTTTTAAAAATAAATGCGGTAACATCAGGAATATCAGATATAAAAAATGCGGTTGAAACAGCACAAAATGCTTTGTTAAACCCATCTGGAAAATGTATTTTATTTATAGACGAAATTCATCGTTTTAATAAATTACAACAAGACGCATTACTTCCTTATGTGGAAAATGGAACTATAATTTTAATAGGAGCTACTACAGAAAATCCATATTTTGAAGTAAATAAAGCTTTAATATCAAGATCAATGGTATTTCATTTACAACCACTAAAAGATGAAGACATATTTAAAGTATTAAAAAAATCTTTAACATCTGAGGACGGATTAGGAAATTACAACATAAAAATAGAAGATAGTACATTAAAAAAACTTGCAATAACATCTGGTGGAGATGTAAGAACCGCTTTAAATGGGTTAGAAGTTGCAGTTTTGACAACTCAAATGGACTCGAATGGAATAATAAATATTACAGATGAAATATTAAAAGAATGTGTACAAACAAGAAAAGCTGTATTTGATAAAAAAGGTGATAGTCATTATGATAATATTAGTGCATTTATAAAATCAATGCGTGGTAGTGACGTTGATGCTGCATTATTTTACTTGGCAAGAGCATTAAATGCAGGTGAGGACCCTGTATTTATGGCAAGAAGAATAGTTATAGCAGCTGCAGAAGATGTTGGAATGGCAAATCCAAATGCATTAGTAGTAGCAACATCAGCAATGCAAGCAGTAACTATGGTAGGAATGCCAGAAGCCAGAATTATTTTAGCAGAAGCAACAGTTTATGTTGCAACATCAAAAAAATCAAATGCTGCTTATTTAGGAATTAATAAAGCATTAGAAGATGTTGCTAATAAAGACACTGGAACAATACCAATGCACATTAGAAATGCACCTGCAGAAGGAATGTCAAAAGAAGGATATGGAGTAGGTTATAAATATCCACATGATTATCCAAACCATTGGGTAGAACAACAATACTTGCCAGATAAAATGTTAGGTACGAAATATTATATAAAAGATGATACAGTTGAATAAAAAAATACCAGATTAAAATTAATCTGGTATTTTATATTATTTTTTATCTTTAATAACTTCTGTAATAGCACCTAAACTGCTTAATGTATTTGTTGCTTCAAATGGAATAAATACTTTATTAGCTTCTCCATTAGCAACTTCTTTTAAAGTTTCTAATGATTTTAATTGAACTAATTTTTCATCAGGTTTAGCTTTCATCATTGCATCATAAACCATGTGAATTTCTTGTGCTTTAGCTTCAGCAACTTGTTTTATAGCTTCAGCCTCACCAATTGCTCTTCTTATTTTAGCTTCTTTGTCAGCCTCAGCCTCTAAAATAGCAGCTTCTTTTTTACCTTCTGCTAAAGTAATAGCAGATTGTCTTTCACCTTCAGCTTGTAAAATTAAAGCTCTTTTATTTCTCTCAGCATTCATTTGTTTTTCCATTGCATCTCTAATGTCTGCTGGAGGAGTAATATCTTTAATTTCAACTCTATCAACTTTACAACCCCATTGATCTGTTGCTTCATCAAGAATAACTCTTAATCTATCGTTAATAGCATCTCTAGAACTAAATGTATCATCTAAGTCCATTTTACCAACAATATCACGAATTGTAGTAATTGCAAGGTATTCAATACCTTTCTTTAAATTTTGAATTTCATAAACTGCTCTTGCAGGATCTGTAATTTTGTAGAACACAACAGTATCAATAGTGATAGTAACGTTATCTTGAGTAATAACACCTTGTGGTGGAATATCCATTGTTTGTTGTTTTAAACTTACTATGCTACGTACATGGTCTACAAATGGAATAATAACTGTAAGACCGGCATCAGCTACTTTATGAAATTTACCAAGTCTTTCAATAATATAAACTTCAGATTGTTTTACTACTTTAATTGTATTAAATGCAATAATTAAAATAATAACTAATAATGCGATTAAAACCCACAACATAATAAAAATCCTCCTTAAAAATATATAAATAAATATTAATGACTAAACTTTTTGTTCAATTTTTAAATTAGTAAGGTCAGTTGAAACTACAGCTTTTACACCGTCGATATTTAAAATTAATACTTCAGTTCCCTCACTAATGATTTCTTCGTTAGTAGATTTTGCAGTCCATACCTGACCATCTATTTTAATTTGACCAACTCCTAAAGTTGGATTGATTTCTTTGATAACAATTGCCTTTTTACCAATAATAGAAAAGGCATTAGTAACCAAAGTATTATCAGTTTTTGCAAGTTTTTTTGCTAAAGGTCTTGTTAAAAAAATAAATAATACAGATGTAACTACAAATACTGCGGTTTGAATAATTATGTTATCAGTAAAAAAGCTGGTCAGCATAGCACATAAACTACCTAAACTTAACCAAAAGATCAGAAAGCCTACAGTAGCTATTTCGGCAATAACAAAAATACCTGCTAAAATTAACCAAAAATACCACATAAATAATTCTCCTTTAATCTTATAACATCTTTATTATACTATATTCTAAAGCAAAATGGAATATGTTTTTTAAAAAAAATGTAACATCTTGCCAATTTTTATCTTTTGTGATATAACAATAATCAAATACAAGGTATTCTGAATAATATATAATACTGAGGTGGGATAGGAATGAAAGAAGAAGCTATTTCAAAATTAAAAAGATACAATCAAGAACATATATTAAAATATGATTTAAATAATAAGCAACAAGAGGAATTAGAAAAACAAATAGAAAATATAGACTTTGAGCAATTAAAAAGCTTATATGAAAGCACAAAAGAAGAAAAATGTATAGAGGAAAAGAGAATAGAACATATTCCATATACAGATAAAACAAAATTAACGAAAGAAGAACAGCTAAGCCTATTTGAAATAGGAGAACAAATTATAAAACAAGGACATTATGCAGTTATAACAATGGCAGGAGGACAAGGAACTAGGTTAGGGCATAATGGACCTAAAGGTACGTATGCCTTAGATACTATAAATGGCAAAAAATACATATTTGAAATAATTATAGACAGACTAAAAAAAGCTGAAAAACAATATAATGTTACAATTCCTTGGTATGTAATGACAAGTAAAGAAAATCACCAAGATACTATTTTGTTCTTAGAAAAAAACAATTATTTTGGGTATAATAAAGATAAAATTAAATTTTTTAAACAAGGAGAATTACCATTAATAGATACACAAGGAAAAATAATTTTAGATGAAAATGCTAAAATAAAAGAAGCAGCAGATGGAAATGGTGGAATATATGAAGCATTATCAAAATCAGGTATGCTACAAGAATTAAAACAAAATCAAATAGAATGGATTTTTATAAGTGGAATAGACAATATTTTATCAAACTTTGTAGATCCAATTTTATTGGGATTAACAATTAAAGAAAATAATGTAATTGCTTCAAAATCAGTAGCAAAAGCTAATCCACAAGAAAAGGTGGGAGTATTTTGCAAAATGAATGGAAAGCCTAAAATAATAGAATACATTGATTTACCTGAAGAAATGGCAGAAGAATTAGATGAAAATGGAGAGTTAATGTATGGAGAAGTTAATATAGGTACATACTTATATAACAGAAGTGTATTAGAAAATTTAGCAAATGCTAAATTACCATACCACGCAGCTTTTAAGAAATCAGGATATTTAAATGCAAATGGTAAATTTATAGAGCCTGATGAGCCAAATGTGTTTAAGTTTGAAACTTTTATATTTGATGCTTTTACAAGATATGATGATATGACAATAATGAGAGTAAAAAGAGAAGATGAGTTTGCGCCAGTAAAAAATCGTACAGGAAACGACAGCCCAGAAACAGCTGTTAAATTATACAATGAAAAATATAAATAAAGGAGAAATTTTATTATGGAAAATGTAATAGGTTTAGTAATGGCAGCAGGAATAGATGACAGAATGAAATCAAAAAAATCAAAATTAGCACAAGAACTATATGGAAAGGCTGTTATAAAAAGAGTTGTTGACAGCATGAAAAAAGCCGGAATAGAAGATGTTACAGTTATAGTTGGTGAAAACAGAGACGAAATAGAAGGAATTTTAAAAGATGAAGTAACATACTTAGAACAAAAGGGCTGTTTAGGAACAGGTCATGCAATAATGCAAGCAACAAGCTATTTGGAAAGTAAAACAGGAAGAGTAGTAATTGCAAATGGAAATATACCATTAATCACTCCTGAAACTATTAAAGAATTGGTAGAAAAATCTGAAAAAGAAAATGAAGCGGTTACAATACTTACGGGAATTATAAGTGAACCAACAGGATATGGAAGAGTTATTAGAGAAAATAATAGAATCACAGAAATTATAGAAGAAAAAGAATTAACAGAAGATGAAAAAAAGGTATTAGAAGTAAATGCAGGTGTATATTGCTATGAAATTTCTGAATTAACTAAAGTAATTGGAACATTAAAGAAAAACAGTATGGGACTATATTATTTAACAGATACTATAAAAATGTTAGTTGCATCAGGAAAAAATATAGGAGGAGTTTTAGTAGAAGACAATACAGAAATTTTAAGCCTTAATACAAAACTTCAATTAGAAATGCTAACAAGAATTTTAAGAATAAAAATTAACACAATGCACATGAATAATGGTGTAACAATAGAAGATATAAACACAACATATATATATGAAGATGTAGAAATAGGAATGGATACAGTAATTCACCCAAATACAACAATCAAATCTGGAGTTGTAATTGGTGAAGATTGCAACATTGGACCAAATGCGTATATTCGTGAAGGCTGTAAATTAGCAGACAAAGTAAAAGTTGGAAGCTTTGTAGAAATTAAAAAAGCAATTATTGCAGATGGATCTAAAGTACCACACTTATCATATATGGGTGACTGTGAAATAGGAACAAAATGTAATATTGGATGTGGAACAATCACATGTAATTATGATGGAAAGAATAAACATAAAACAAAAATAGGAGATAACTGCTTTATAGGATCAAACGTAAACTTAGTGGCACCAGTAACATTAGGAGATCATGTACTAGTAGCAGCAGGTTCAACAATTACCCAAGATGTACCATCAGAAGCACTAAGTATAGCAAGAGAGAGACAAACAAATAAAGAAGAATGGAACAAAAATAAATAATATCAGTTTATAAAAATTTCTTTAACTGATATAAATGTCACTAAGAGGGACAGATCTTAAAATAAAAGATCTGTCCCTCAACTTGTCAAAAGTATCAGTTGAAGAAACGGTTTCGAACTGATATTATTGTTGGTCGCCAGGTATAAAATAATCTATTACACCATAAACTATAGCGCCAACTATTGCAGCCATCCAAGAAACTGTATAACCTGCAACAAAATATTGAGTTACATATAATACTATAGCTGAGAGTACAAATCCCACAAATCCTTTACCAAAAGAACTAGCATGTAGACCAGTAAATTTTGTAATTAAGTAGTCGATAACAGTAAGAACAATTGCAGCAGCAGCTAGAGCCCAGAAACTACTTATTCTAAATCCAGGTGTAAAAAAAGCAGTGATACCAAGAACAATTGCAGCTGTTACTAATCTACCAATAATTTGCCATACGGTACTTTTTGTATTAGGTTGAGTACTAGTATTTGCATTTGACATGTCTAAATCCTCCTTAACTTTAAGAATTTCCAAAAATGAATTTACATGGTTTTCTAATTTTATTATTTACTTAAAAATAAAAATTATTCAAATAATGAATAATTTTTTTTGTTTTGACTCAAAATTATATAAAAATAATATGAGAGGAAATTAAAAATGATAATAACTTTAATAAGAACCATTGTATTATACATACTTGTTTTAGTAGTTATGAGATTAATGGGAAAAAGAGAAATAGGACAATTGCAACCATTCGAGCTTGCAATTTCAATTATGATTGCAGATTTAGCATCAATACCTATGACAGATGTTGGCATACCAATTACAAATGGAATTATACCGATTTTAGGACTTTTGCTAATGCATCTTGTAATTTCTATTATAAATATTAAAAGTATAAGAGGAAGAGAAATTTTATGTGGAAGACCAACTATTTTGATATACAGAGGTAAAATAGATGAAAAAGCACTAAAAAAAGAAAGATTTACAATAAATGAACTAGAAGAAAGACTAAGAGGAAATAATGTAGTAAATTTAGGAGATGTTGAATATGCAATATTAGAAACAAGTGGGCAGGTCACAGTTATACAAAAACCAAATAAACGTACAACTACACCAGAAGATTTTAATATAGAACCAGAGTATGAAGGACTTCCTTATGATTTAGTAATTGATGGAAAGACTTTAAATGAAAATTTAAGAAAAATTGGAAAAAATGAAATATGGTTAAAAAAGCAGGTTGAAAAATTCAATATGATACCTGAAGAGGCCTTAATAGTAACTTATGATGGTAAAGGGCAAATATTCTGCCAGAAAAAGGCTGAGAAATGAAAGGAATAAAGTATGTATAAAGAACTGATTATTATAATTATAATAATAATGTTAGTTATAGTAGGAAACATTATAACTCAAAATAACACAAATAAGACAGTAGAAACAATAAGCGAAGAACTTGATGTGTTCAAAAATGAAATTTCGAATAAAAATGTAAGGCAGGAGGATGCACAAAATCATATAGGCAAAATAAATGACACTTGGGACAAAAGGTCAGAAACTTTAGCTTATTATATAGAACATGATGAACTAGAAAAAGTAACCACAGAGCTTACAAAATTGAAAGCTGATGTAGAAACAGAAAATTATGAGTTTGCAATAGAAAATTTAGATAATTGTATATTTATATTAGAGAATATAAAAGATAAATCTGCTTTAAAAATAGTAAATATATTTTAATGATAGTTAAATAAGTGCTTACAAGCTGACATAATAACCTGATGACTGTTTTACTATAAATTCGGCAGCTTTTAATGCACCTTCAGCAAAAATACTACGTGAATATGCTGTATGTTTAATTTCAAGGCATTCATTTTCATTAAAAAACATAACACTATGTTCACCAATAATGTTTCCGCCACGAATACTAGAAAATCCAATTTCATTTGGATTTCTTTTTTCATGCTTTTGCATTCTATCTAATTTATAAAAATATTTATTATTATTTGCAGATTGAATTGCATCTGCAATTGACAATGCGGTCCCGCTTGGACTATCAGTTTTTTCACTGTGATGTGTTTCGATTATTTCAATTTCTGAATTTGGCAATTTTTGTGACAAATTACTTACAATATCTTTCATTAAAGAAATTTCATAAGACATATTAGCTGAGAGAAAAATAGGAATCTCATCAGAAGCTTCTAAAATTTGATCCTTTTGTTCTTGGTTAAAACCTGTTGTGGCTATGACAAGTGCAATCTTTTTGCTTTTAGCAAAATTAAGAAAATTTATTGTTGATTCTGGTGCAGAGAAATCTATAACAACATTAGGTAATTCAAAAATATTATTAAAATCATTATAAACAGGAAAACCAAGATTATGAATTATATGTCTGTCGAATCCACCTAATAAATACATATTAGGATGTTTTTTTATTTGTTTTGCAACTTCAGTTCCCATTTTTCCATTAATACCATTTATTAATATTTTTATCATAAAAACCTCCAAGAATATAATTTTAGGGACGAAGTAAAATCATATTTTATGTTAGAAAGTAAATAATGATTTTAACTACGTCCCAGTAATTATAATATATTCAATTAAATTTATATTATTCTAAAAACAACCAAACTTAAAAATACATAAGCATATTTATAGAAAGTTTTTGAATGGAAAATTTGTGATAAGTGACGAGATATTTCAAAAATAGCACTATATTTATCAGCAAAAGTTACTACAACTGTTTCTTTATAGTGAGGAATTTTAATAGTAACTGGCCACATGTGATTAACTATTACGTCTTTTTCAATATCATTTAAATTAAATATTTGAGTTGCATTTCTTAAAGCAATTTTAGGGTGCATAAATGCATGTTGACCTTTCCAGCTTTTATCTTCTCTAATGTGAGTATGCCAGTCATATAAAAATAAATCATGAAGCATTGCACCACGAGTAGCTGATATGTAATCTAAATTTAAACGTTTACAAACTATATATGTGTAATAAGCAACTTGCATACAGTGCTTATAACAAGAAGTACCTGCATGTTGATTATATATTTTCATTTCTTGAACTTTTGAACTTTTTAATAAGTCATTTATAATAGAGAAAAATTCTTCTAATGAAGTATTTTTAGCTATTAAATCTTTTGTTATCATAAGGTAAAATCCCCTTTTCTTAATATACTTAAATTATATCACAGTAACATCAAAAATGATACTAATTTAATATAATTTTAATAAATTGACAGAAGTCAACAAATCCATTAAGACATGCATGCATGAAAACATGACTAATGATTTCATGCTTGAAATCATTAATAGAGTGGTAAGAGAGCAGACAAACGAAATTCAAGAAATGATTGAAGAGGTTGTTCAGGAGATTGCAAATGCAGCCTCTTTTTGCTATTAAATTAAATCTATATCAAATTAAATTTTTGCATTTCAGTTTCTAAAATTTTCTGTTTTTCTAAAGACATTGTAACTAAAGGTAAACGAACTTTCATACTATCATAGCCCATCATAGACAAAGCAGATTTTACAGGAATAGGGTTGGTTTCACAAAATAGACTATCTATTAAAGAAATTGATTTTATTTGAGAGTCCTTTGATAAAGTATAATTACCACTCAGGTAATCAAAAACCATATTATGAACAAGTTTAGGAGCAATATTTGAAAGTACAGAAATAACACCAATTCCGCCTAAAGATAAAATAGGGAGGGTTTGGTCATCATTGCCAGAATAAATATGTAAATTATCTCTACATAAACTGGCAATTTTAGCTATTTGAGATATATTACCACTTGCTTCTTTTATAGCTACAATATTAGAAATTTTAGAAAGTTCTAAACAAGTTTTTGGTTCTATGTTTAAACCTGTTCTACTAGGAACATTATATAAAATAATTGGCAAAGAAGTATTTTTAGCTATTTCTGTGTAATGCATAATTAAGCCATTTTGAGTAGTTTTATTATAATATGGTGTAACAAGTAGTAAACCATCTGCACCAATGCTTTCAGCATATTTACTAAATTCAATTACATCTTTTGTGTTATTTCCACCTGCACCGACAATAACAGGAATTTGTCTATGTACATTATCAATAGCAAATTTAGCAACTTGCTTTTTTTCTTCTAAGGTCATTGTAGAAGATTCACCAGTTGTACCAAGAATAATAAGAGCATCAGTACCTTGTTGAATTTGAAAATCAATAAGTTTTTTTAATATGTCAAAATCGACGCCATCTTCAGTAAAAGGGGTAACTAAGGCTGTACCACAACCAATAAATATATTCTTTTTCAAAACAATACCTCCATATTTTTTTATATAATATGTAGGCACAACAAAAAATGCCAACTAAAAATTAGTTGACATTTATAATTTATTTTAAAAATCCACTTATAATTTGCTCTTCAGCTTCTTTTTCTGTAAGACCAAGAGTCATAAGTTTAATAAGTTGTTCTCCTGCAATTTTTCCAATGGCAGCTTCATGAAGCAAACTTGCATCAATATCATTTGCTACTATTTTAGGAGTAGAAGTAACTTTTGCCTTATCCATAATAATTGCATCACATTCAACATGTCCAAAGCATTTGTTATTTCCATTAACATTTGAACTAAATTCTTGAACAGAGTTGTCTCTTGCAATAGCACGAGAAGCAACATGTACACTAGAATTTTCACCATTTAAGTCAATATCAAAAATGCTTTTAGCTATTTGATTTGCAGAAGTCATAACTCTTTCTGTAATAACTAAACTTGTATTATCGCCAAGTTCACCTTTAGTTTCACGAACTGTAGAAGAAACACCTTCAATTTGAATAGTTTCCATTTCTAATGTAGAACCTTCTTCAAGATTTACAATTGTTTGTGGGTTTAAAATTCTATCTCCAGTTCCATTACCTTCTCCATAATGTTTTTCAATGTATTTTACCTTAGCTCCTTTTGATAAGTGGAATGTATGAATACCATCATGTTCTGAAGTTTCACAAGAGCTGTTATGAATACCACAACCTGCTACAATTACAACATCAGCATTTTCTCCAACATAAAAATCATTGTATACAACATCATTAAAACCTGCTTCAGTTAATATAACTGGAATGTGTACACTTTCATTTTTAGTATTTGGTTTAATAATAATATCAATACCAGGTTTGTCTTGTTTTGTGACAATATCAATATTGGCAGTAGTATTTCTAGCAACACCTTTACCATTTTCACGAATATTGTATGCACCAATTGGAGTTTTTTCGATATCAGCAATGGTTTTTAATAGATTTTTTTCAATTGTATCTAATTTATTTTCAATTTCATTACTCATATTAGTTACCTCCTTTTTCAAGCATCACTTTACATGGCTTTTGAGTGTTTTTTAAAAGTAGGGGAAGAACCTCTTCTTTTTGACCAACGGCTTGTACTTTTCCATCAACAAGTAAAATAATTTCATCTGCAATATTTAAAATTTTTTCTTGATGAGAAATAATAACTATTGAAGAATTACTAATTTCAGAATGCATTTTTTCAAATACAGAAATTAAGCTATTAAAGCTCCATAAATCAATACCAGCCTCAGGTTCATCAAACACTGTAAGTTTGGATTTTTTAGCTGCAAGCATAGCAATTTCAATACGTTTTAATTCTCCACCAGAAAGTGAATTACTAACTTCTCTGTTTAAATAGTCTTTTGCACATAAACCTACATCAGAAAGATAATTACATGCTTCTGAAACATTTATAGTATTACCAGAACTTAATTCTATTAAATCTCTAACAGTTAAACCTTTGAATTTTACTGGTTGTTGAAATGCAAAACCAATTCCAAGTTTAGCCCTATCAGTAATTCCCATAGCAGTAATGTCTTTTCCATCAAAAAAAATACTACCAGAATCGGGTTTTAAAATTCCCATAATAATCTTAGCAAGAGTGGATTTACCAGAGCCATTAGGACCAGTTATTGCAACTAACTTGCTATTATCTATTTTTAAACTTATGTTATCTAAAATTTGTTTATTGTCTCTGAAATAAGAAACATTTTTAAGCTCTAACATAATTTTACCTCCTTAAAATTTAGCACATATATTGTACCACAAAATAAGCAAAAATACTAGATTTTAATAATATTTAGTAAAAATAAGGCTTAAAGAGTAATAAATTAAGCAAAAGTTATTGCAAATTCTGGAAAAATATATTATTATAATACTACAAATCAAAAGAAAAATAATAGAAAGAGGCACAAATATGACAAAAGCCAGAACTGTTGCAAGAGTAAAGAGAGCTACATTTTTAACAAATAAGCAAGCTAAGAAATTAGCTTTATTAGTGATATATTAAAAGCAGACTATGTATAAAGGTAGTCTGCTTTTGTGTGCTTTAAACAGATTTTAATATTAAAAATAAATAAAGAAAATTAAAGAAAGGGTATGACAAAATAAGTCATAAAAAGGTGAAAACTAAAAAATGAAAATAAATAGTAAAAAAGGCAAAACAAATTACTTAAATCAAAAAGGTATTACTCTAATAGCATTAGTAGTAACAATAGTTGTTCTTTTGATTTTAGCGGGGGTAAGTATAAACACTCTATTTGGAGATAATGGAATAATTAAAAAGGCACAAGATGCCCAAAACAGAATGAATAACGCACAAGAAAGTGATTTAAATGCACTAAATGAATTAGATGAATTTATATATGATGCAACAGGAAAATTACCAAGTACGGAAGATACGACACCATATTATCCAGATGGAACATTTTCAAAAGTAAGTAGGACAAATTTAAGTAATGGCTTAGTAATACAAGATGCAAATAAAAATGAATATGTATGGATAGAGGTACCAAAAAGCTTGTATGAAAATAGTAGTTATAATACAAAAACAACAACAGCAGATCAAAAACCGGCAAATTCAGAAGATTATGGTAAAATAGAATATTGCTTACATAAATATACAGAAACTTATAGAAATGGTACAAGTTTTTCAGACACATATTATTCAGATGAAATGACAGGATTAACAAAAATAAAATACAATGAACTAAAACAAAAAATGTTAAAAAGTGTATATGAAAATGGAGGCTTTTGGATAGGAAGATATGAAGCAGGAATAGCGGGAAATAGAACTTCTGGAAATATAGATTTAGAAACAGCACCAGCTCCATTATCAACATCAAAAACAGGAACAGAAGAAAATCCAGTATATCCATATACTTATGTAACATGTAGCCAAGCACAAACACTAGCAAGTAAATTATCAACAGGAAAAGGTTATACAAGTAGTTTAATGTTTGGAGTACAATGGGATTTAATCTTAAAACATATAGAAACAAAAGAAGTAAAAAAAGGAACAACATTAGAAACAATACAAAGTGCTCTAAAAGATGATAGCTCATCTTGGGGAAATTACTATAATGCAAGTTTTGAAATAAACAGAGGAAAATATGCCAAGTTTGGAGCAATAAGTACATGGTATAATTATAATAATGAAAATGGATTAGAAAATTGTGTAACATACGCAAATGGAACAAGTACAAAAGTACAAGCAACTTCGAAGAGTAGTGCAATATTATTAACAACAGGAGCAAGTGATACATGTAAAAAAATGAATATATATGACTTGGCTGGAAATGTAAGGGAATGGACATTAGAACGTTACTCTGGACGAACATCTCGTTGCGCTGATCGAGGAGGTTGTTACGCTTCAAGCTCTAGCTATTCAGTTTCTGGCCATACCTACATGGATGATACGTCCGGCACCCCAAACCTTGGCTTCAGGCTCTCACTTTATAAGTAGCTACTTAAAACTGGATTGATGGACCAGAGAAAGTGAATAAGGTTATGATTTTAGTGCTAATGTATTTAATACAACTTTAGCTAAAGATAAAACTTATAAAAGGGAAAAATATCAGAATCAAAGTGTATTAAGCAAGAAAATGTAAACAAATAAAAACCTGAAGCCAAGAGGCCTCAGGTTTTAAAATTTTTCAATCCATTTATTTAAAATATTTGTAGCAATTTCTTTTGTAACATTATTTTTATCAAATAATGGATTATATTCAACTAAATCAGCTGATTTAATAATATTACTATACTTTGTAATCTCATCTGCTAAAGCATAAGTTTCTTCTAAATTAATGCCATTTTTAGCTGGAATTGAAACACCAGGGGCAACAGTAGGATCTATTAAATCTAAATCAAAACTAATATGTACTCCATCTGTTCCGTTTGAAGCAATAGCAAAAGCTTTTTTACAAATTTCTTCAACTCCATATTTTTTAATATCTTCAGTAGAAAATACAGTAACACCTGCATCTAATACATTACCCCATTCCCATGGATCAATATCTCTACCACCAACAATAACAGCATTTTTGAAATTGTAAAATGGACCATCATGAAAATCAGCTAATATACTTTTTTCATAATGTGTAGCAACTGCTAGAGGCAAACCGTGTAAGTTACCAGTAACAGAAGTAGGGTAGGTATTGAAATCAGCATGTGAATCAAACCATATAATTCCCATATTTTTGTTTTCTTTTATAGAACCTAAGCTTGAACCAATTGCAGTAATATGGTCTCCACCTACAAGTAAAGGAAATTCACCATTTTGAATAACTTTACGAGTTATGTTGTATAACTTTTGATTAAATTCATTGATTTCTTCTAAGTTTCTTTTTTCGTTTTTTGAATCTAGCGCTTTAACTGCTAAAACTAAGTTATGCATTTTTGTGTAGTATGCATCCTTTTCTGCATTATTCATATTTTCTTCAAAATGAATTTCATGCATTTCTAGTAACAAATCATCAAATTTTGATACAAAACTATTAATATCATTTGAATCGGAATTTGAGTGAGATTCTTCACTTTTTTTGCTACCTTTCAAAATATAATTTTGAGAAATATTGCTTGGTTTTAAACCTTCTGTTAAGGCTTGTGCCCCAAGCTCAGCACCATCAATCTTTAGACCTAAGTCAGTGCATGCACTTATAATTGATATTTTTTTCATTTTAAACCCTTCTTTAAACTTTCACTAACATGATGATGATAATTATCAAACATCAGAAGTATGGCAAAAATTATATCAATAAGCTAAAAAAAAGTCTAGTGTTTTAATAAAAAAGTCCTTCTTTTATGGAAGGATTTTTTATTGTATAGGAAAATGTTATATACAAGGGTTAAGTTACACTGAATTGTGTGTATTTGTATAGCAAAATGCACGTATGAAGAAGCAACTATTCATATTATTTAATTTCAACTACAGTTACTCCCATTTCACCCTCACCAAATGTACCTATACGAAAACTCTTTACATGAGGATTTTTTTTCAAAAATGAATGAATGCCTTCGCGAAGCTTACCAGTGCCTTTTCCGTGAACAATTCTAACAGGTGAAATGTTTGCAGATGCACAATTGTCTAAATATTTATCAATAACATAAATTGCTTCATCAACATTTTGACCAATAACATTTATTTCAGGAGAAACAGTTTTGGCTTTTGATTCTTTATTTGTAGTAACTTTTCCAGATTCTTTAACTTTAACACTATTAGTTAAACTCTTTCTTAAATCTGAAAGTTTAATATTCATTTTCATGTTGCCAACTTGAACTTGGACCTCATTGGATTTATTAATTTTATTACCAACAATATATCCATTTGAACCAAGAGAAGCAATGTAAACATTTAAGCCATCTTTTACATCTGACTCAGCTAATGCTTCAAAACTATTATTTGGCTCAGTATAATGAATAGAATTTATAGCTTTTAATTTATCATTTAGTTTATTTCTTAAATTATTTGCCTGTTTTATATCAGAAGAACTATTAAGCTCATGTATAATTTCTGTAGCTTCTTCTTTAGCGGAAAGCAAAATATCACGTGCTTCTAATTTAGCATCTTCAAGCAATTGTGCTCTTTTTTCTAAAACATCATCTTGTTTTTGTTCTAAACTTTTTCTTAAAAGCTCAACTTGTCTTAAATTTTTTTCAGTTTCTTCTTTTTGTTTTTCAATTTCTAACTTATTATCATAAATACTTTTTAATAACTCCTCAATTGGTATTTTATCATCTTTTAAATGACTATTTGCTACATTTAGTATTTGTTCATTTAAACCAAGTCTTTTACTAATAGCAAAAGCATTGCTTTTTCCAGGAATACCAACTAATAGCTTATATGTTGGTTTTAGATTTTCTATATCAAATTCAAAACTTGCATTTTCAAATCCATCTGTTATTAATGCATATTCTTTTAATTCTTGGTAGTGTGTAGTGCAACAAACTATGCTTCCAATATCTTTTAAATAACTTAAAATACTAATTGCAAGTGCAGCACCTTCTAAAGGGTCTGTGCCAGAACCCAGTTCATCTAATAAAACCAAACTATTATTATCAGTTATATTAGTAATTTCAACAATATTTTTTATATGTGCAGAAAATGTACTAAGAGATTCTTGTATACTCTGCTCATCACCAATATCAGCAAATATATGCGAAAAAACACTTATGCTACTACTTTCACTACAAGGAATAGGAATACCGGAATAAGCCATTAAAAGTAGTAATCCAACAGTTTTTAAGGCAACAGTTTTTCCACCTGTATTTGGACCAGTAATTAAAAGCGAAACATAGCTTTTACCTAAAGAAATATCTATAGGAACAACCTTATCCTTGTCAATTAAAGGATGTTTTGCTTTATATAAATCAATGTATTTGTTATTATTTAAAACAGGAATAATTCCAAAACTGTCAATTCCAAAATTAGCTTTTGCAAAAATCAAATCAATACTAGCAATAAGAGCTAAATTGTTTTTTAATTGATCAACATATTCATATAATGAAGAAGAAAGTATTTGCAAAATTCTTTCAATCTCAATATCTTCTTCAATTTTTATATGATTAATTTTATTATTTAGTTCAAATATACTTGTTGGCTCAATATATAAAGTAGAACCACTACTAGAAGTATCATGAATAAATCCTTTTATATAACTTCTATATTCTTCTTTAACAGGTATAACATATCTATTATTACGAATTGTAACAATTGGTTCCATTATATATTTAGCATAAGTACTAGAATGAATAAATCCATTTAACTTATCTTTAACTTCTTGCTCAAAGTTTTTTCTGTTTCTTCGTAAGCTAGCAAGCTTACTAGATGCATTATCAGCAACAGTGTTTTCATCAATTATTTTATCAAAAATATTTTTTTCAATAGAAGGGTTTGAATAAAGAAAGCTAAAATATTTTTCTAGATATTCAAAAGTAACAGAAGAATCATCATAAAAATATTCTTTTAATTCTCTGCACATTTTTAAAAGCACAGCAAAATTAAGTAATCCTTTTATAGATAAAGTTTGATTACTTTCTAAAACTTTAATATATTTTTCTAATTCTTCAGTTTCGTAAAATGGTGGAATACCTTTTTGATGTAAAAGGGTATCAGCTTGTTTTGTTTCGTTAAGCAAAACATCAACTTGTTCATAAGAAAAATTAGGGACTAATTGCTCACACAAATTTTTCCCTAAATAAGTTTTACAATATCCACCTAAATTTTTTATTATTTCATTATATTCTAATTTATTTAAAATAGCGTCCATAATTATAACCTCACGTACATATTATGCCATAAAATACGTGAAAAAACAAGAAAAACAACATACTCAGGACAAAAAAAGAATAAAATGCTTAAAAATACTTGCAATTGCTATAAAAGTAGGGTATAATAATAATGCATATTGAATTACAAGAAGAGTGGGAACAAATCCCACTCTTCTATCATGAAGAGAGGAGAAAAGACGTTAATTGGTAGCAAAATGAGTTAAAAACTGACAAGATATCAGTTAAAGAAACGTCTAAAAACTAACATGGAAGAAAAAATTGAAACTTTAATTAGTGAAACAATAGAAAAGCTTGGATATGAGCTTTATGATGTTATTTACGAAAAAGAGGCAAAAGACTTTTACTTACGAATTTTTATAGACACACCAAATGGTATTAGTTTAGATGATTGCGAAAAAGTAAATGATGCGATAAACCCTATATTAGATGAAGCAAATTATATAAAAGATCAATATTTTTTAGAAGTTTCTTCACCAGGTGTGGAAAGAAGGCTTAGAAAAAATAAGCATTTTGAAGCAAGTATTGGTAAAGAAGTTGATATCAATTTATATAGTCCTATAACCTTGAAACAAGATGAAATAAATGAAAAAAAGAAAAAAAATAATACAACTAAAAATATATCAGGAATTTTAAAAAGTTTTGATGAAAATAATATAACATTAGAAATAGAATCAAATGAAGAAATAAAAATAGAAAGAAAAAATATTTCAAATATAAAAATTAAATTTAATTGGTAATAAGGGAGGAATTTGAAAAATGAAAAAGAAGGCAAATATACTTGCAATTGATAATACTGAATTAATGATGGCTTTAGACGAACTTGAAAAAGAAAAAGGAATAAAAAAAGAAGCAATATTAGAATCTATAGAAACTGCTTTAGTAACAGCATATAAAAGAAACTTTGATTCAGAAGAAAATGTTAAAGTTACTATGGATGGACAAACAGGAGAAATCCATATATATGCTGTAAAAGATGTTGTAGAAGAAGTAGAAAATCCTAATACACAAATTTTATTATCAGATGCAAAAAATATAGACAGCAAATTATTAGTTGGAGATAAAGCTGAAATTGAATTAATGCCTAAAAACTTTGGAAGAATAGCAGCTCAAACAGCAAAACAAATTATAGTTCAAAAAATTAGAGAAGAATCTAGAAATTTAGTATTTGATGAATTTAATGAAAGAAAAGGCGAAATAGTTTCTGGTATAGTTCAAAAAGCAGATGGTAACATAGTAGTATTAGATTTAGGAAAATTAGAAGCTGTTATGCCAGCTAAAGAACAAGTTCCAACAGAACATTACCATGTAAATGACAAAATTAGAGCATATATTATGAATGTAGAAAAAGGATTAAAAGGTGCTCCACAAGTTACTGTTTCAAGAGCTTGTAGCGATTTTGTAAGAAAATTATTTGAACTTGAAATTCCTGAAATTTATGAGGGAGTTATTGAAATAAAAAGTGTATCAAGAGATGCTGGAAACAGAAGCAAAGTTGCAGTATATTCACCTAATGAAAATATTGATCCAGTTGGTTCTTGTGTTGGACAAAAGGGAATTCGTATTCAAAACATTATAAATGAACTTCATGGAGAAAAAATTGATGTTATTGAATGGAATCAAGATCCAGCAATATATATTTCTGCAGCACTACTACCTGCGCAGGTTATGGCAGTTGATGCTCATGAAGATGAAAAATTTGCACAAGTAATTGTACCAGATGATCAATTATCATTAGCAATTGGCAAAGCTGGTCAAAATGCAAGACTTGCAGCTAGACTAACAGGATGGAAAATAGACATAAAGAGTGAAACTCAATTTAGAGAAATGTTATCAAAACAACAAGAAGAGTCAGATGAAGAAACAAAAACAGAGGAATAATGAATAAAAAGTATAAATACATTAAAAATAAAGGATGTGAACATTTTGAAAAAAATACCTAGTAGAACTTGTATTGGATGTGGAACACAAAAAAGCAAAACAGAACTTATACGTATAGTAAAAACTCAATCAGGTGAAATAAAACTTGATAAAACAGGTAAATTACCAGGTAGAGGTGCATATATATGTGATAAATCAGAATGTTTGAATTTAGCAATACGTTCTAAAAAATTAGAAAAAACATTTGAAACTAAAATAGAAGAGAGTGTTTATGAAAGTCTAAAAAATACTATAAATCAAGGAGTATAAAATTTGGTTAATAATCAAAAAATATGTGGTTTAATAGGACTAGCAACTAAAGCTGGAAAAATAGTGGCTGGAACAGATGCATGTATACAGGAAATAGAAAAAAGAAATGTTAAATTATTAATATTAGCAGTAGATGCATCTGATAGAACTAAAAATACATTTAAAGAAAAATGTAAAGAATTTAATATTAATATATACGAAAAACTTACAATTAATGAAATTAGTAATTCAATTGGAAAATCCAATAAGGCTGTTTTGGGAATTAAAGATATTGGTTTTGCAAAGGCGATGAACAAAATAATTAATGGGGGTGAAATGATTGGGTAAACTTAAAGTACATGAACTTGCTAAAGAATTAGGTTTAGAAAGTAAAGAACTAATAAAAAAAGCAAAAGAAGTAGGTATTGAGGTAACAAGTCATTTAAGTTCTTTGGAAGAAGAGCAAATACAAAAAATAAAAAATATTTTTGAGAATAAGGGAGTAAAATCACAAAAAAGTATGGAGCAAGAAAAAAATAAAGAAAAGAAAGAAAAAAATACTAAAAAAGAAGCTACACCAGTTATTATAAGACGTGAAGTTATATTAGCTGATGAGGAAAAACAAGAAAAGAAACAAGAAAAAACAGAAAGAAAAGATGTTGGTTTTGTTGAAAGAAAAAACAATAAAGATTTTAATATTGTTTATAGAAAACAACCTGTAAAACCAATGACTGTAAGTGAGCTATTTGGATTAAAAACAAATAAAAAAGAAGAAAAAGCTCCTGAACCAATAAAAGAAGAGAAAAAAGAAGAACCTAAAGTAGAAGAAAAAAAGGTTGAAGAAAAGAAAGAAGAAATTAAACAAGAAACAAAACCTGTAGAAGTAAAACCTACAGTTACTTCAAATGCAGAAAATAAAAACAATTACCCTAATCGTGAAAAAACAAATAATCAATACCAAGGAAATCGTTATGAAAATCGCCAAAATAATAATTCAGGATCAAACAATTACCAAAACCGTTATGATAATAATCGTCCAAATAGATTTGGAAATAATCAAAATAACGGAAACTATGAAAATCGTCAAAGAGACAATAGGTTTGACAATCGCCAAGGCAATAATAACCGTCAAAATGGAGATAATAAATTTAATAACCAAAATAGAAACGGACAAAGACCATTTAATAGAAATAATAATGGAAGACCTTTAGACAATTATGGAATTGACAAAAATATTAAAGATATAATGGCTACTGAAATAGTTGAAAAGGAAGATAAAAGAGACATAAGTACAAGAGCAATAGATAAAGAAAAAGCAAACCGCTATGAAGATAATAAAGCTAAAAAAGGAGTTAAAGTTAAAAAAGGTGATCGTTTTAGTGAAGAGTTTAATGAAGGAAAATTAAAAGATTTAAAGCAAGTAGATAAATTATCTCGTATGTTTAATGAACAAGATGGCGGAATGCTTGATTACTATGACCTTACAACAGCAAGAGGAAAGAAAAATAAACGTAAACCACAAAAAGACGAAGAAAGAACAAAACAAAAAATATTTGAATTAACAGAAATTACAATTCCAGAAATGATTACAGTAAAAGATTTAGCTGCAGAAATGAAAAAGACAAGTGGAGAAGTTATAAAAAAATTATTTAACTACGGAATTATGGCTACAATTAATAACACAGTTGACTTTGATACAGCATTTTTAGTAGCTCAAGAATTTGGAATTACAGCAAATAAAAAAGAAGAAGTAAAAGAAGAAGATATTTTATTTGATGATACTGAAGACACAGCAGAAGAATTAGAACCAAGACCACCAGTAGTTGTTGTTATGGGGCACGTTGATCATGGTAAAACATCACTTTTGGATGCTATTCGTAGTACAAATGTTATTGAAGGTGAAGCAGGAGGAATTACTCAACATATTGGTGCTTATAAAGTAAATATAAGTGGAAGAGAAATAACATTCTTAGATACGCCTGGTCATGAAGCATTTACAGCAATGCGTGCTAGAGGTGCTCAAATTACAGATATTGCAATTCTTATTGTTGCAGCAGATGATGGTGTTATGCCACAAACAGTTGAAGCTATAAACCATGCAAAAGCAGCAGGAATTCCAATTATTGTTGCAATTAATAAAATTGATTTGCCAGGAGCAAATGTTGAAAAAATAAAACAAGAGTTAATGGAATATGAACTAGTTCCAGAAGAATGGGGTGGAGATACAATTTATGTTCCAATATCTGCTAAGAAGAAAATAAACATTGATAATTTATTAGAAATGGTATTATTAGTAGCTGATATGAAAGAATTAAAAGCAAACCCTAATAAACAAGCTAAAGGAACAGTTATTGAAGCAAGACTTGACAAATCAAAAGGACCTATTGCATCAATGCTTGTACAAAGAGGAACTTTAGATGAAGGCGACACAATTGTTGTTGGTAAATCTATTGGTAGAATTCGTGTAATGAAAAATGACAAAGGTCAAAGAGTTAAAAAGGCAGGACCTTCAACACCTGTTGAAATTATGGGATTAACAGAAGTTCCAGAAGCAGGCGATACTTTCTATGAAGTAAAAGACGAAAAAATGGCTAAACACTTAATTGAAAGAAGAAAACGTCAAGAAAGAGAACAAATAATAAATGAAAATAGTAAAGTTACATTAAGTAACCTATTTGAAAAAATGGAAAGTGAAAACCTAAAACAATTAAACATTATAGTAAAAGCAGATGTACAAGGTACAGCTCAAGCATTAAAACAATCACTTGAAAAATTATCTAATGACGAAGTAAAAGTTAAGGTAATACATGCTGTAGCAGGAGCTGTAACAGAATCTGATGTTCAACTTGCAAAAGCAGGAAAATGTATTATTATTGCATTTAACGTAAGACCAGTTAATACTGCAAAAGACATGGCTGAAAAAGAAGGAGTAGAAATTAAACAATACTCTGTTATATATCAAGCAATTGAAGATGTTCAAGCAGCTATGAAAGGAATGCTAGATCCAGTATATGAAGAAAAAGTAATAGGTAATGCAGTTGTAAGACAAACATTTAAAGTTTCAGGAGTTGGAACAATTGCTGGTGTATTTGTACTAGATGGAAAGATTGAAAGAAATGCAGGAGTTAGGGTAATACGTGAAAATGTAGTAATACATGATGGAAAATTAATATCATTAAAAAGATTCAAAGATGATGCAAAAGAAGTTACAAAAGGCTTTGAATGTGGTCTTCAAATTGAAAATTATAATGATGTTAAAGAAGACGATACATTAGAATTTTATGTAATGGAAGAAGTTAAACGTTAAAAGGAGAGAAAATAATGCCAAAGAATGAGGCAAGACTTAACAGAGTTAATGAAGAATTAAAAAAAGAAATTAGCCATGTACTTACTTTTGAGCTTAAAAACTCAAAAGTAACAGGGCTAATTAGTGTAACAAAAGCTAAAATAACACCTGATTTTAAATATGCAAAAATCTACGTAAGCATTTTAAACTCTAAAAGCATTGGAAAAACTATGGAAGGATTAAAAGAATCTTCAGGATTTATTCGTAGCCAAGTTGCAAAAAATATCAATTTAAGAATTACACCAGAGCTTATATTTGAATTAGATGATTCATTAGAATATGGTGCAAAAATTGATAGTATTTTAAATGAATTGAAAAAAGAAAAGAATAAATAAGAATAGAGGTAAAAAATGACTTTAGATAATATTTTAGAACAAATTAATAAAGCAGAAAAAATAGTAATATTAACACATGAAAATCCAGATGGAGATGCAATGGGAAGCAGTTTGGCTATGTACCATGCGCTAAAGGCTTATGGAAAAAATCCAGACTTAGTAATTCCAGAACATCCAAAGGTATTTGATTGTTTACCAGGAATAAATGAAATAAAAACTGAAACAAATATAGAACACTATGACTTAGCAATTTCACTTGATTGTGCATCAATAAAAATGTTAAATGGTTTTGCACAATATTTTGAAAATGCAAAAGAAAAGGTGTGTATTGATCATCATGGTACAAATACAATGTTTGGAGACTATAACTATGTTAATCCTGATGCGCCAGCTTGTGCACAGATTTTATTAGTAATTCTAGAATATTTTGGAATAGAAATTACAAAAGAAATTGGTACATGTATATTAGCAGGAATTATAACAGATACAGGTGGATTCAAATATCAAGGGGTTACAGCAGAAACTTTTGAATTTGTAGCATGGCTTTTAAATAAGGGAGTTAATGTATCAAAAGTATATCACCAAGTATTACAAACAAAAACAAAAGCTAATTTTGAGTTACATAGAATTGCAAATAATAGAATTGAATTTTTAGCAGATGGGAAAATTGCATATACATATATAACAGAAGAAGATGAAAAAAATGTACATGCTGAAAGTGGAGACCATGAAGGAATTGTTGAAATAGGAAGAGATGTTGAAGGCGTTGAAGTTTCAATATTTATACGTCAAACAGAAAGAGGATGTAAAGTATCACTTCGCTCAAATGATTATGTGAATGTTTCTGATGCATGTGTTGTATTTGGCGGAGGAGGACATCCAAGAGCAGCAGGGTGCATAATTCAAAGCAATATGGAACAAGTAAAAGATAAAGTAATAAAAGAAGTAATGAGATTATTATAATATGGATGGAATTTTAATAATTAATAAACCAAAGCAATATACATCACATGATGTGGTGGCAAAAGTAAAAAAAATATGTGGTGAAAAAGTGGGACATACAGGAACATTAGATCCGATGGCAACTGGTGTGTTACCACTTCTTCTTGGTCAAGGAACTAAACTTTCAAAATATTTAATAAATCATGATAAAACATATATAGCTACAATTCAACTTGGAAAGAAAACAGATACTTTAGACAGTGAAGGAAGTATACTAGAAGAAAGACTTGTTGATGGAAAACTATTGAATAAAGAAAATGTGCAACGAGTTTTAGAATGTCAAATAGGAAAGCAAATACAAACACCACCAATTTATTCTGCAATTAAAGTGAATGGAAAAAAACTATATGAATATGCGAGAAAAGGTGTAGAAGTTGAAATACCAAAAAGAGAAATAGAAATATATAATATTGAATTATTAGATATAAATGAAAAAGACAAAACAATTGAATTTAGAGTACATTGCTCAAAAGGAACATATATTAGAACTTTGTGTGAGAATATTGCAGAAAAATTAGGAACAATAGGGTATATGAAAGAATTAAATAGAGTTCAAGTTGGGCAGTTTAATTTAAATCAGGCTATTACAGTTGAAGAACTAGAAAAAAATAAGGAAAATGAAAAGTTCTTGAATCAACATTTAATAACAGTGCAAAACTTTTTTGAAAAATATCCAATCGTTGAATTAAAAGAGGAAAAATTAAAATTATTTCTAAATGGAGTACAATTAACAAATAATAACGATGATGGCTTATACCAAATAAAGGTTAACAATGTAGTTGTAGGAATAGGAACAATAAAAAATAAATTATTAAAAAGAGAAATAATATACTAAAAGTAGTATCTAGATTATAAAGATACTACTTTTTTATTAATAAAAATAACAATCATTTAGATTTATTTCTTCAGAATAACTACCATCATAAATAGTTTTATTTGCATCAGCATTTTGTAAAGGAACTTGTAATACAACCTGATATGAATAGTCTTCATTTAATTCATTAATGATATGAATTGTAAAAGAAACTTCATTTTTTATAGATGATAAAGGTATAGAAGAACGTTTTAATATTGAACCATCAAAAGATAGACTATCTTCAATATTATTTATAACATGCCCATTTTTTATATTTTGATTTAAATAACGAAGAGTAATTGGCAAAATAAAGTGATTGTCAATACTAGGTTCCGAAACAATATCATTTAATAGAGAATCCGTACTATCAACTATATTAAAATTAATTTTACTTTGTTGTTCATTAGAAATTGCAAGTTCATCATCTGATATTAAACCGAAATTTAAAATTGGAATATAATTTAAATTTAAGTTACCAGTATTAGTATTTGAAAAATTTATTTTATCAATATAGATTTTAGAAATACTATATTTGGCTGAAGTATCGACGACTTGTAGATTTTCCTCTAAATTATTTTCTAAGTTATTTTTTACATTATTTATACCTAAGTATAAAGCAATATCAGTATATTGACTTACATTAACATCCCACATTGCCTTTCCTTCAGAATTATTTATACCAGTTGCACTACTGTAACAGTATATTTTATCTAAATAAAATATAGAAGATTTTTTTTCAAAATTAGAAACGCTATTTGAGAAGTTTAGTTTTCTAACCAAATTTGGAATGAAAAAAATAGATATAATAATGATAGTTATAAGACTAAAAGTAATTAAAACAATTTTGGCCCAATTGCATTTAAGAAATGTTATAAAATTATTTTTATTTTTCATATAAACTCCTAAATTATTTGATAAAATTAAGATATCATAAACAAGAAAAAAAGAAAATAGATTTTGATAAAAATAAACTTGAATTATTGAAAAAAAGTAAAAGATATAATATTATAAATATAAATTTATTGAAAGGGTAATTTTATGTCGAAAATAAAAGAATTTTTAAAAGGGATAGTTTCGAATTACAAAAACAGTTTTAAACAATATACAGCAACTAATATAATAATATTATTAACAACTTTATTTTTTGTATTTGCATTAGAAAATTTACCAACAATAACAGATAAATTGTTAACAGTAATAGTTATATGTGCTGTGAATTTTTTTACTTGTGAAACATATTTTAAGAAAATGAGCCAAAGGGGAATAGCCTACATAGTAAGTATAGGAGTAGCAATAGGATTAGAAAAACTAATGTATACAGAAAATCTTTCAGCTGTTAGGTTTGGAATAGGATATATAATAATAATATTTTTAATTGGATTAATACAAGTAATAAGAAATTCAGAAGTTGACGTGGGAGAATATGTTGTAAAAACATTTAAAAATCTTTTTGGTGTTGGAATAATATATTCAATTTTAAACATTGGCTTAACATTAATATTATTTATATTTATTGCATTGATTTTAAATGATACAAATAACTTCAACTTGATAGGAAGATTGCAAATTGCATTGTTAGGGTTATGGATGTTACCAGCAAGTTTAGTTGCTATAACAGATGTAAAAAATGAAGTTTCAAAATTTATAAAAGCAATTATATTATATATAATGTTGCCACTAACAATATTAGCTACGGCAATAATTTATATGTATATGGCTAAAATAATTATAATAAGAGAAATACCAGCAAATTCAATATTTAGAATATTAGCAGGGTTGTTTATTGTAGCATTTCCTGTATGGACGGCAATACATGCATTTAGAGAAGAAGCAAAAATAATAGAAAAATTTTGCAAAATATTGCCAATATCTTTTATTCCATTTGTATTATTACAAATTTATTCGATATATGCTCGTATTGATGGAAATGGACTTACACCAAGTAGATATATAGGAATAATGTTTATAGTATTTGAAATAATAGCAATATTTTTGTCTTTATATAAAGAAAGGAAATATTTAATACATACAATAACAGCAGTATCAGTGATAATAGCAATATCTACAATGCTTCCAATTGTGAATGTACAATCAGCTTCTAATATAAGTCAATCAAACAGATTAAAAAAGGCTTGGAGAACAGGACAAAGTTTTGATGAATTATCAGATGAAAATAAAGAAATAGCTAAAAGTGCTTATGATTACTTAAAAAGACAAAATGATTCTGATAAATATATACCAAACTATGTAAGTGAAGATGAAATGGATAAAAGTACAAAAGATAATAGAAACTATTATAATGATTATGTACAATATAAAAATGTTGAATACTCAAAATCTTATGGTAAGGAAGAACCAATCATACCAATTGGAGGATATAGGTATTTGCAAGCAATTGCTGCATCAGAATATAACCAAAAACTTGAAAATTTTAGAAATATTAAATTCATAGGTTCAGTTACAATTAACTTAGAAGAATATATTTCTAAAGTGATAGAAGAGAATAACGAAAAGGGATACGTAGAAACAAATAATGTAATAAAAATAGATGAAAACAGAGACTTTTATATAACAAATTTACGAATGAGATATACTGATCAAAAACCGACGAAAATTAGTTATTTTACAATAAAAGGATATGTACTACAAAAGTAATAATAAAAATAATGAAATTTGGTAAAAAAATCAATTGTAATTTTATATGCTTTATGATAATATATATCTAATAATTAAATAGAATTTATTTTTCCCTGCATAGTGCGTGTAGACTGGAATTTTAGAACCAACAAATTCTAAACGGGAATCTGCCTTTAAATGTGGCGTGTAAGCTTACCAACTATTGTAAGAAACCCAGGAGCATTTAACAAGATACCCACCTGTGTAAGCAGGTCCTTAAAATTTCATTCACCTTACGGCTAAGGCGGGGCTTTGATTTATATAATTTTAAGGACTAGATGAAAAGCTTAAATATCTAGTCCTTTAAGCTATATAAAATTATTGAAAAACAAAATAAGTAAATGATATAATATAACAAGGTGAAAAAAATGAAACAAATTGAATTAATAAGATTTGGAGAAAATGCTTTAAAACAAGAAAACATACAAGATGCAGGTATAAAAGCAAGAATGCTTTTACAACATATATTAAATCAAACTAGACAAGAAATAATTATTAATAGTGAAAAAATTGTAAATCAGAATCAAATTGATGAATATGAAAAAAGCATAAATAAAATAATAAATGGATTACCAATACAATACATAACTCATAATCAACAGTTTATGGGACTTGAGTTTTATGTAGATGAAAATGTTTTAATTCCACAACCAGACACTGAAGTTTTAGTTGAACAAACAATAAAAATTATAAATCAATTATCAAAAAACGGAAAAAAAGTTGAAGTATTGGATTTATGTACAGGAAGTGGAGCAATAGCAATTTCAATTGGCCATTATTGTAATGATTTGGAAATAACTGCAACAGATATCAGTCTAAAAGCACTTGAAATAACTAAAAAAAATGCAAAAACAAATGAAGTGATAAATTTAGAGATTTTAAAATCCGATTTGTTTAATGAATTGTCAGAAAAAAAGTTTGATGTTATAGTATCAAATCCACCATATATTGAAACTGAAACAATAAAAAAGTTGAGCAAAGATGTACAAGCAGAACCACATATAGCCTTAGATGGTGGGAAAGATGGATTAGAATTTTATAGAAAAATATTAAATGAGTCACATAAATACCTAAGGCCAAATGGATATTTATTACTAGAAATAGGATATAACCAAGGAAAAATTGTTACAAAATTAGAGTGTAACAATTTAAAATTAATAACAAATGAACCAATAAAAGATTTTGAAGGAAATAATAGAGTTGTTGTTTTTCAAAAGGAGGGCTAAATGTCTTTTTCAGGTGAAGTAAAAGAAGAAATAAGTAAATTAAGCAATTTAGCAAACAAAGAAGCAGTAAAATATGAATTACTTGGATATATAATAACTAATAATATATCAGCAGAGAAAAATAAAATAAAATTTTGTACCGAAAGTGAATACAGTATAAATCGATTTAGTAAATTATTAAATAATTTACAATACTCAAATCATAAAATAGAAATAATCGGAAAGAAATTTTGTATTAGTGTAAATAAGCCAGATATTTCAGAAATTACATATATGAACAATACAGTGATGTTAGAAGGCATAATTAACAAAGTTAGTAATCAAGAAATACTAGAAAAAGCATTTGTAAGAGGAAGTTTTTTAGGAGGAGGATCAGTAAATAACCCTAAAAATAATTATCACTTAGAAATAATTTTTTCATCTGAAGAAAATGCAAGTATAATACTTGAAATTTTAAGTAAATATGAGATAAATTTTAAAAAAATAGAAAAGAAAAACGGACAAGCAATATATACAAAAGATGGAGAACAAATTTCAAAATTTTTAGCACTAATTGGGGCAAGCACAGCTGTGCTTAAATTTGAAGAAATACGTGTATATAGAGAAATTAGAAACAATGTTAATAGAAAAGTAAATTGTGAAACAGCAAATTTAAATAAAACAGTTGAAGCTGCAATAAAACAAATAGAAGATATAAACTTTCTAAAACAAATAGGACAGTTTGAAAAAATGCCTGAACAATTACAAGAAGTGGCAGAGTTAAGAATTAAAAATCCAGAAGCAACTTTAAGTGAAATAGGAAAAATGCTATCAAAACCAATAGGAAAATCAGGAGTAAATCATCGCTTTCAAAACATAGAACAATTTGTTTCTAAATTTAAACAATAGAGTAGACACAAAGATTAACAGTTATATTATTTTTGAAGCCGGAAAGTCGCTGTTCCTACTCTAACAATTTAATTAAATCTAAAAATTATATAACTGTTAATCTAAAAAATAAGAAAGGAATAAAATTATGCGAAGAAAACAAATTGGACTATACATACACATCCCATTCTGTAAGCAAAAATGTAGTTATTGTGATTTTTGCTCTTATGCAAATAAAGAAAGCTTTATAAAAAGGTATATTCAATGTGTATTAAAAGAAATTATAGAAGTTGGAAATAATAATAAAATTGATTTTGAAAATGGCAAAGATGATTTGTTTTTAGTTAAAACAATATATATTGGCGGTGGAACGCCATCATTAATTGATAGTAAATATATTGTTCAAATTATAGAAGATATAAAACTAAATTTTGAAATTGACGAAAAAGCAGAAATTACAATAGAAGTTAATCCTGGAACAGTCACTTTGGAAAAATTAGAAGATTACAAAAGGGCTGGAATAAATAGACTAAGTATAGGTTTACAATCTACACATGAACATTTATTAAAAGAAATTGGAAGAATACACACATATTTAGACTTTTTAGATACTTTCAGATTTGCAAGAGAAGCGGGATTTGAAAATATAAATGTGGATTTAATGATAGGAATTCCAAACCAAACGTTAGAAGAAGTAAAAGACTCAATAGAAGAAATAGTATCAATGGAACCTGAGCATATTTCTGTATATTCATTGATATTAGAAGAAGGTACACCATTATTTAAAAAGGTGGAAGAAGGATTAGAACTACCAGATGAAGAACTAGAAAGGAAAATGTATTGGAATGTAAAACGAATTTTAGAGGCAAATGGATATAATCACTATGAAATATCCAATTTTGCAAAACAAGGCTATGAATCAAAACACAATTTAGACTGTTGGAATCAAAAGGAATATATAGGTTTTGGAATAGCTGCACATTCATATACAAATGGAATTAGATATTCAAACATAGAAAATATAGAACAATATATAAAAAATTATGATGAAGACAAAACAGAAGAAAATTTAGTATTCCATGAAAAACAAGATATGGAAGCAATGCAAAAAGAATATATGCTATTAGGTCTAAGAAAGATAGATGGAGTTAGTATACAAGAATTTAAAATAAAATTTGTAGCAAACCCGGTTTTTTTATATCATAGTGAACTTGAAAAACTTGTGAATGAAGAATTACTAGAAATAGATGGAGACCAAATTAAGCTAACTAACAAAGGCTTAGACCTAGCAAATATAGTATGGGAAGAATTTATTTAGAATTAAAATATAAGTAGTTTTAAAGTAGACAGATAAAAGCAAAAGTAGGAACGGAAGTAATTATTGAAACGACAGGACTAACAAAAGAAGAAATGGAGAAATTGAAAGAAATGTAAGAATAAAAATTTAATCAAATCACTTGAAATTGTTTTATAAGTAGTATAAGATAAATACAGTAGAAATCTAAAGAAAAGAGTAGAAAGAGGCACAAAATATGAAGAAAGCTAAAACCTTTGCAGGAGTAGAGAAAGCCACAACATTAACAAATAACAAACAAGCTAAGAAATTAGCTTTATTAAGCATATACAAGACAGATATTAAATATGAAAATATTTAGTATCTGTCTTTGTTTGTGTTCTAAGAGATTTATCATTATATGATAAATTGCAGAAGAAGACAAATATGCGACTTACTAGAATTTCTAGCAGTTCGCACTGCATATAAATTCTTGGAATCCGTTTTTGTGTGCCTAAAAATAAAAATTAAAAGAAAGGGTATGATAAAAAATATCATATAAAAGGTGCAAAGAAAAAATGAAAACAAAGAACAAAAGAAATTATTCAAAACAAAATGGCATTACGCTAATTGCACTAGTAGTAACTATTGTAGTATTACTAATACTAGCAGGAGTAAGTATAAATGCACTATTTGGAAATACAGGAATAATACAAAAAGCAAAAGATGCTCAAAACAAAATGGATCAAGCAACACAAAATGACTTAGACTCAATAAACGGCTTAAATGAATGGATAGATGGAAAAATAAATGGCACAACAGGAGAAGAAAGCAAACCTGTAACAAATCCATATGCTGACCAACAATGGACAATGGCATATGTATGCAATAATGGAACTTGGAGTAATACTCCATTAACTTCAGCAAATGGAGATACAATTCCAGAAGGTACACAAATTGTAGCTAAATTTTATGCTACTGGCGAAAAAATAACACCACCATCACTAAATGCTAGTAGCAGTAAAACAATACCATTTTCAGAAGGTGAGACGTATAAAGTAGTAATTGAAGGAACAGGAGAAATGGGAATATTAATAGATGCAACAAGTATTAGTGATATAAAATCAGCAAGTGGTTGGCAAATCCAAACAGTTTCATATTTTGCATGGTTACAAGGTGGAATGCAAGGTAATGCGGTATCTTGTATAACACCATATATTACAGAATTAACAATATGTGATGGAATAACAAATGTAGGCAATTTTGCTATGGCAGGAGCAACAAGTTTAAGTAAAGTTACATTAGGTAATAGTCTAAAAACAATAGGAAATTATAGTTTTAGTGGTAATAATGAGCTAAGTGAAATATCAATTCCTGATACAGTAACAAGTGTAGGAAAAAATGCATTCAGTAGAGAGTATGGAAATATTACTAGTATAATAGTTCCAAATGAAGCAATTGCAAAGATAGTAAACGGTTCATATCATGGAGGAACAGCCAAAGTAGTAATAGCAAATGAAAATAAGATTGCACAAAATACAATAAATGCAGAAGAAGTGGCTAATCATCCAGTAGTATATAGTGGAAAAGAAGTGACAGGATATACTTGTGATAATAGTGCAGGAGTAAACAAATGGAAAATATATCATTCAGATGGGAAAAATATATATTTAATAGCAGATAATTATATAACAGGAAAATATATACCAGCAAAAGATGGAGCAACAATGACCGCAAGTTCAACAACCAATGCATATTATTTTAATGACACCTTATTAAATAAATATACAGGAGCAGTAAGTATAACAGATGCAAATATAACCCCATGGCTAAGTTATTTGAAATCAAGTTATGGTGGAAGTGATAATACAAATAATAAAAATATTAATATGAAAGCAACAGCATATTTATTAGATACAGAAATATGGAAAGGATTTAAAAACTCAACAAAAGCAAAATATGCAATAGGAGCACCAACTTTAGATATGTTTGTAGCATCATATAACACAAGATTTGCAAAACAAATAGAAACAATAGTGCAAGAAGCAGGATACAAACTAAAATTCACAGATGGAGATTCATATGAATATTCTCTAGCTACCTATGATTATTTAACAGCACATCAATATAAAGACAATTATGCAAATCATATGTGGCTTGCCAGTCCGACAGCCCGCAGCAGCGACTATTTGGTGGGCGTGAACTGCTACGGTAATGTCTACTACTACTACTACAATGACGTCAGCGGTTGTTTGGGCGTGCGTCCGCTAGTTTGTCTAGAATCTGGAGTCTCTCTCGAAAAACAAGAAGTAAATGGAGAAATTGTATATAACATAAAATAGTAGCACTATTTTTGAGTAGTACTTCAATTTAAGGAAGTACTACTTTATTTTTGTATAATTATATGCTTTTTATTACATTTGTATAGTCGTTTTTGTTATAGAATTTCACATAAATTTCACACAATTTTTTAGCAATATGTATTGACAATTGCTAAAAATGGATATAATATATATGCAGTTTAGCAGATAAGAACTGAGAGTGCTAAAACATATAAAGAGTTAGAAGGTGAAAATGTGTTAGATAATAGAAAAAAACAAATCTTACAAGCAATAATAGAAGAATATATTAACACAGCAGAACCGGTTAGCTCAGGAGCACTAGTACAAAAATATAATTTAGACTATAGCAGTGCAACAATCAGAAATGAAATGGCAGACTTAGAAAAAAGTGGTTACTTAGATAAACCACATACCTCAAGTCGGCAGAGTTCCATCAGCAAAAGGTTACAGGCTATATGTAGACGAACTATTAAAAGATGAGGACATCAGCTTAGAAGAAATAAAATACATACAATCTAAATTAGAAACTAGAGTTAATGAAATAGAAGAGTTAACTAAAATAGCCACAAATACATTATCAGAAGTAACACATTATACATCAGTTGCAATTGGACCTAAAACAAATCTTCAAAACATAGAAGAAGTAAAATTTGTTTTGCTAGGAACTAGAATGTTAATGGCAGTTATACTTACAGATACCGGAATTATAAAAGAAACAATTATTAAATTTGATGAAGATATTACAGAAGAACAAGTAAATACATTAAATTTCATATTTAATAATAAGCTTAAAGGAAAGCCTATAGACGAAATAGATAGACCTTTAGAAGAATACATCTTTTCAGAAATGAACTATAGTTTAAATGTTATAAAACCAATAATGCAACAACTTGATAAAGTAATAAATGAAGAAGCAAAAGTTTATTTAGAAGGAACCAACAAAGTATTCGAGCTTCCAGAATTTAAAAGTCTAGAAGTAGCTAAAAACTTTGTAAATCTAATAGACACAAAACAAGTTATGTTAGACTTATTAAATACGGGATTTGCAAAAGATATAAATGTGTATATTGGTGATGAAAATGAAAATGAACAATTAAAAGATTTCAGTATAATAACATTTAAGCATAGATATCAAGATAAAGACTTAGGAACTATTGGAATTATAGGACCAAAAAGAATGGATTACTCAAAAGTTATTTCGGTTATGAAATATATTAGTAAAAAATTAAATGGACAATAAAGAAAGGAGAAATGAAATGGCAGAAGGAAAACATGCAATGGAAAAAGGTAAAAAAGAAGTCAAACAAGAAACTAAAGAATCAAAACAAAATGATGAAATAATTGAAATAAAAAAAGAAAATGAAACTCTTAAAATTCAATTAGATGAAACAAATGACAGATTAAAAAGAATTGCTGCTGAATTTGATAATTATAAAAAAAGAAATGAAAAAGAGAAAGTTGGAATGTATAGCTCGGTTATGGCTGATGTAGTATCTAACTTTTTACCAGTAATAGATAATCTAGAAAAAGCAGTAGCAAGCCAAACAGAAGATGAAGGCTATAAACAAGGGGTAGAACTTGTTTTAAAACAATTTAAAGATGTACTAAAAGCAAATGGAGTAACTGAAATTGAAGCAGTTGGAAAAACTTTTGATCCAGAACTTCATGAAGCTGTAAGTTTAGTAGTAGATGAAAACTTAGGAGAAAAAGAAGTAAAAGAAGAGTATAGAAAAGGCTATAAAATAGGTGATAAAGTTATTCGTCACTCGATGGTAGTTGTAGCCAATTAAACAAATGAAAAGCATCGTCTAACTTTGTTAAACTTCATAAATTTTCTTTCGATATACATTTGTATAATCTCAAGAAAATTTACTCGTTTGCCTCGTTATACTCGCTTTTGATTTGTTTAGTAATTAAATAGATATTAATTTTAAAATATATATAAATTTAGAAAGGAAGTAAATTATTATGGGAAAAATTATAGGAATTGACTTAGGAACAACAAACTCATGTGTAGCAGTAATGGAAGGAGGAGAGCCAGTTGTTATTCCTAACGCAGAAGGAAATAGAACAACGCCATCTGTTGTTGCATTTTCAAAAAATGGAGAAAGATTAGTAGGACAAATTGCAAAACGTCAAGCAGTTACTAATCCAGAAAACACTGTAATCTCAATTAAAAGAGATATGGGATCAAACAAAAAAGTAAAAATTGAAGGAGACGAATTCTCTCCACAAGAAATATCAGCAATGATATTACAAAAATTAAAAACAGATGCAGAAAACTATTTAGGCCAACCAGTTACACAAGCTGTTATTACAGTACCTGCTTATTTTAGCGATAGTCAAAGACAAGCAACAAAAGATGCTGGTAAAATTGCTGGACTAGAAGTATTAAGAATTATAAACGAACCAACAGCAGCAGCTTTAGCATTTGGTATGGACAAAGAAGACCAAGATCAAAAAATAATGGTATATGACTTAGGTGGAGGAACATTTGATGTTTCTATCCTAGATATTGGAGACGGTGTATTTGAAGTACTTGCAACAAACGGAAATACAAAATTAGGTGGAGATGACTTCGACGATAGAATTATTGAATATTTAGTATCAGAATTCAAAAAATCAAGTGGTATTGACTTAAAAACAGACAAAATGGCAATGCAAAGACTAAAAGAAGCAGCAGAAAAAGCCAAAATAGAGCTTTCTGGAATGCAACAAACACAAATCAACTTACCATTTATTACAGCAGATGCAACAGGACCAAAACACTTAGACATTACATTAACAAGAGCAAAATTTGAAGAGTTAATTAGTGACTTAATTGAAGCTACTAAAATACCAGTAGAAAAAGCTATGAAAGATGCTGGAGTTACAGCAAATGACTTACACAAGGTATTATTAGTAGGTGGATCTACAAGAGTTCCAGCTGTTCAAGAAGCAGTTAAGAAAATTACAGGAAAAGAACCAGACAAAGGTATCAACCCAGACGAATGTGTTGCTATTGGTGCAGCTATTCAAGGTGGTGTTTTATCAGGTGATGTAAAAGACCTAGTATTACTAGATGTAACACCATTATCATTAGGTATTGAAACATTAGGTGGAGTATTTACAAAATTAATTGAAAGAAACACAACAATACCAACTAAAAAATCACAAATATTCTCAACAGCAGCAGATGGTCAAACAAGTGTTGAAATTCACGTATTACAAGGTGAACGTGAAATGGCTGCAGATAACAAAACATTAGGAAGATTCCAATTAACAGGAATTCCAGCAGCACCTCGTGGAGTGCCACAAATCGAAGTAACATTTGATATTGATGCAAACGGAATTGTACACGTATCTGCAAAAGATATGGCCACAGGAAATAGCCAACAAGTAGCTATTACAGCAAGTACAAATCTATCTGATGAAGATATTGAAAAAGCTGTTAAAGATGCTGAGGCACATGCTGCAGAAGATAAAAAGAGAAAAGAAGAAATTGAAGTTAGAAATAATGCAGAAAGCTTAGTATATAACAGTCAAAAAACAATTGATGAACTTGGAGACAAAATTAGTGGAGAAGAAAAAGCAAAAGCAGAAACTGAAATTGCTAATGTTAAAAAAGCATTAGAAGGTTCTGATGTTGAAGCAATTAAATCTGCAACAGAAAAATTAACAACAGTATTCTACTCTATAACAGAACAATTATATAAGCAAACATCAGCTGGACAACAAGCACAAGCAAATCCAAATGATGCAAATTCGGAAACAAATACAGAAAATAATAATAATGAAGGAAATGAATAATGGCTACAAAAAAGGACTATTATGAGGTATTAGGCGTAAATAAAAATGCAACTGATGAAGAATTAAAAAAGGCATATAGAAAACTTGCAAAACAATACCATCCAGATGCTAACCCTGATAACAAAGAAGAGGCAGAGAAAAAGTTTAAAGAAGTAAATGAAGCTTATGAAACTTTGTCAAACCCTCAAAAAAGAAAGATGTATGACCAATTTGGAGCAGATGGACCTCAAGGCTTCGGAGGCGGAGCCGGAGGACCATTTGGTGGTACATATACATATTCAACAGGTTTTGATGGATTTAGTGATTTTGGAGATTTAGGAGATATATTTTCTTCTTTCTTTGGTGGAGGATTTGGAGGTTCTTCTAGAGGTACAAGAAAAAATGGACCTAAAAAAGGTGCAGATTTACGCTATGATATAGATATAAGTTTTGAAGAATCTTTCTTAGGAACAGAAAGATATGTAACAATAAATAGAAATGAAACTTGCAATACTTGCCATGGAGAAGGAACGAAACCAGGAACACATCCTGAAACATGTAGTGTATGTCATGGAAGTGGACAGATTAAACAAGTACAAACTACAATACTTGGACAAATGCAAACAACTAGAACATGTACAAATTGCCATGGTACAGGTAAAGTTATTACAAATCCTTGTGAAACTTGTAAAGGTAAAGGAACAGTTAGAAATCAGGTACGTTTAACGGTAAAAATTCCTGCGGGTGTTGATGATGGTCAAACAATAGTAATGCAAGGAGAAGGCGAGCCAGGAACAAATGGTGGACTAAAGGGAGATTTATATGTATTGATACATGTAAAAAGACATAGCATTTATAGCAGAAAAGGCAATAATGTCCTTTGTGATGTACCAATTACATTTACTCAAGCTACATTAGGAGCAGAACTTAAAATACCAATGGTGGATGGAACAACTGAAACTTATAAAATTCCAGACGCAACTCAAACTGGTACAAAGTTTGTTATAAGAAATAAAGGATTTAAAGGTGTAAACAGTAGTGCACAAGGTGACTTTGTATTTACTGTACAAGTACAAGTTCCTAAAAAATTAACATCAGAACAAAGAGACTTGCTAATGCAACTTGCAAAAACTATGAATGAACAGCCACCAATTAAGAAAAAAGGTTTGTTTGGATAAAATTTAATTATATATTAACTATAAAAAACCACTAATATATACAGTAAATGTTATTAGTGGTTTTTATATGTTGGAAAACCTTAAAAATTTATTAAAATACTTTGCTTTTTTGGGAATATATTATATAATATACATGTTAAAATTTATCCAAGGGAGGATATTTTATGGGAAACAAACAGAAGCACTCAAGTGATACTAAACAATATAAAATAAAAAGAAGTAGAAGAGAAAATAAGGCAGATACAATAAAAGTAAGAAAGCATCCAAAACTTAGAAAAGTAATACTAATATTTATAATATTAGTTCTTTTATTAATGCTTGTAGGTGGAGGTGTATTGGCTGGAATATTCTTTAGTGATAAATGGGCGATTACTAGAGAAGAACTAATTGCAAGTGGAAACTCAGAAGTATATGATTCAGAAGGAAAACAAATAGCTGTATTATCAGCTTCAGAAGGAAATGAAAATAGAAAAGTAATTACATTAGATCAAATGGGAAAATACACTGCAAATGCATACATAGCAATAGAGGATAAAAGATTTTATGAGCATTCTGGAGTAGATATTTTAAGAACTGGAAAAGCAACATTGAGCTATTTACTAAATAAAGGAAGTTCGGATGTTGGTGGAGGAAGTACAATTACACAACAATTAGTAAAAAACATAATGAAAGATAAAGCTGATACTGGAACCGCTGGAATTGAAAGAAAGATTCGTGAAATGTCAAGAGCGTATAAAATTGAAAGTATGCTAACTAAAAACCAGATTATTGAAAAATATTTAAATATAATATTTGTTGGTGGAAATGATCTTCATGGTGTAGAATATGGTGCACAATATTATTTCGCAAAATCAGCAAAAGACTTGGATTTAGCAGAGTCTGCATTTTTAGCAGGAATAAATGATGGACCAAACATGTATGATCCTTATGACAAAGAAAATGACCATAGTGAATTAATAGAATCAAGAACTAAATTAGTATTACGTTTTATGAAAGAACAAAACAGAATTAGTGATAATCCTGAAGAGGCAGAAAAACTTTATAATGAGGCAGTAGAAAAAGTTGAAAAAGGCTTAAAATTCAAAAAAGGAAAAATACAAATTGGTGAGATTTCATACTTTGTATATGAAGCTGTTAATGATGCAGCAAAAGATTTAGCAGAAGCAAAAGATATAGACTTTAAAGAAGCAAAAGCTATGATTCAATCTGGAGGGTATAAACTATATACAACACAAGTAACATCAATTCAAAATGCTGTTTTAAAAGAAATGGCAAAAGAAAGTTATGTACAAACTAAAAATAGTGGTAAGAAAGATGAAAATGGAAAGAAAATAGTATATAGAACTCAAGCTGGAACAACAATTATAGAACCAACAACAGGAAAAGTTGTTGCAATGGGTGGAGCACTAGGAAGTGATCAAGGAACAAATCATAATTATGCAATGAGTGAAAGACAAACAGGTTCATCAATAAAACCACTTGTTGACATTGCACCTGGATTAGAAGAAAAAGCAATAACAGCTTCAACAGTTTTTGACGATACAAGAACACAGTTTAAAGGATTAACTTATATTCCTAAAAATGCAGGGGGATATCAAGGTTTATGTACAGTTAGAAAAGCTATTGAGGTTTCATCAAATATAGTAAATATGAAAGTACTATATACAGTTGGAATTAATAAAGCAATTGATTATTTACATGAATTTGGACTTACAACATATACAAAAGAAGAAGACTCAATGCTTACATTAGGAATTGGTGGAGCGACACATGGATCAAGTACATTACAAATGGCAGCTGCGTATGCAACATTAGCAAATAAGGGCGTATATATAGAACCAACATTTTATACAAAATTAACAGACAGTGAAGGAAAAACTGTTGTAGAACCAAAACAAGAAAACAGAAGAGTTATTTCAGAAGCAAATGCTTTTATTATATCAGATATATTAACAGATGTTGTTACAGGTTATAGTGGAACTGCAAATGCTTGTGCAATATCTGGAATGGATGTAGCTTGTAAAACAGGAACTACAGATAGTGATACAAATGTATGGCTTTGTGGATACACGCCATATTATGCAGGTGCAACATGGTATGGATTTGATGCAGGAGAAATTGAATTATATCAAATTTGGGCAGCTAGAAGTATATGGGCTAATATAATGAAAAATGTACATAAAGGATTAGAGAAAAAACGTTTTAAAAAGCCAGATGGTGTTGTAACAGCTGTGGTTTGCAGAGACAGTGGCAAAATAGCAACAAAAGACTGTAATAGAACATATACTGAATATTTTACTAAGGGAAATACACCAAAAGCATGTGATGGTCATGAGGTAGTAAAAATATGTAAAGAATCTAAAAAAGTTGCAACAGAATATTGCTTAGAGACTGAAGAAAAAGTATATACAGCAAAACCAGAAAAAGAAAATAATAGTAACTGGACAGTCTTAGGAAAAGACAAATATGCAGTACCAACTGAAAAATGTAGTATTCACACAGAAGAGAATAGTACAATAATAATACCAAATTTAGTAGGTAAAACAGAAGCTGAAGCGAAAGCAAACTTGTCAATACTAAATGTTCAAATTATTTATGAAACACATGAAGATCAAGATGATGGAATAGTTATTAAACAAAGCCTAGAAGAGGGAGCAAAGGTTATTAGAGGTACTAATATTGTAATTACAGTAAACAGAAAACAAACTACACCACCAGACTTAAACACGGAAAAACTACCAGAGGAAAACAATGAAAATAATGAAAATAATGAAAACAATAGTACATCGGGTAACACAACAACCCCATAAAATAGGAGGATGCTTATGGCAATACAATTATATAATACATTAACTAAAACAAAAGAAGACTTTAAACCAATAGAAGGAAATACAGTTCGAATGTATTCTTGTGGACCTACAGTATATAGCTATGCACATATTGGTAATTTTAGAACTTATGTTTTTATGGATACTTTAAGAAGAGTACTAGAATATAATGGCTATGAATTAAAACATGTAATGAATATTACAGATGTAGGACATTTGGAGTCTGACGCTGATGAAGGCGAAGATAAAATGGAAAAAGCAGCAAGAAAAGAAAATAAGGATCCTTATGAAATTGCTAATTTTTATACACATAAATTTTTTATTGATATGGCAAGATTAAATATTGAAAAACCTGAAATTATTGCAAAAGCTACAGATCATATACAAGAAATGCTAGAATTTGTTCAAGGATTAATAAAGAACGGATATGCTTATGAAACAAGCAAAGGAATATATTTTGATATATCAAAATTAGATAAATATCCAGTTTTATCTAATAGAAAGTTAGATGACCAAATTGCAGGAGCAAGGGTTGATGTTGATACTGAAAAGAAAAATCCTTATGACTTTGCTTTATGGATAAAAGCACCTGAAAACCATATTATGAAATGGGAGAGTCCTTGGGGATTATCATATCCTGGATGGCATATAGAGTGCTCTGCAATGGGAAGAAAATATCTTGGAGATCAATTTGATATTCATACAGGTGGAATTGATCATATTCCAACACATCATGAAAATGAAATTGCACAAAGTAAAGGGCTAACAGGAAAAATACCTGCTAAAACATGGATGCATGTTGAATTTTTACAAGTTGATGGTGGAAAGATGTCAAAGTCTTTAGGAAATACTTACATATTAGACCAACTACAAGAAAAAGGAATTGAACCACTTGCATATAAGTTGTTCTGCTTTACAGCACACTATCGTACAAAATTAAATTTTACATTTGACACTGCTTTAGCAACTCAAAAAGCTTTAACAAGACTAAGAGAAGGATTTGTAAAACATCAACAAGGAACAGAAAATATAGATGAACAAGAAATAAAGGAATATGAAAATAAATTTTTGGAAACAATAAATGATGATTTGAATATGCCTGCTGCAATGGGAATTGTATGGGAAATAGTAAGAAATGAACATAAATCAAATCACTTTGCAGAACTTCTATTAAAATTTGATAAAGTACTTGGATTAGATTTAGAAAATAGTAAAAAATATTTAGAAGAAAGTAAAAATGTAGAATTACCAGAAGATATTCAAGATTTGATTGAAAAAAGAAAAGAAGCTAGAGAAAATAAAGATTGGTCATTATCAGACCGAATAAGAGATGAATTAAAAGAAAAAGGATATATAGTTAAAGATACAAAAGAAGGAATGACAATAGAAAAAGTGTAAAAGAAGGGAAATTAAAGTGGAAGAAGAAGTAAAAATTTCATTTTGGAAAAAACTAAAAATAAGTATATTTGGATTAGAAGAATATCAAAAATTAATTGTACAAAAAACAAGAAAAACAATATTTTATGTAATTATCTTAATGCTAATTTTTGCCTTCTTCTTAAGCTTTGCGTTGACATATAAATTTAGTCAAAAGGTAACAGAAGTAAAAAAATATATTGAAGAAAATATAGAAACTTTGGAATTTGATAATGGAAAATTATCAGTTTCTGGTAAGGAAAGTAATGTTATTCAAACGGACAAACTATATGATGGCAAAATTATTATAGATACTGAAGAAAATATAAGCAATGAAAAATTAGAAAAATATAAAGATGATATAAAAAGTTATTATAATGGAATTATAATTCTAAGAGACACAGTAATGATTAGAAGTATTACAGGTACATTTACAACAATATCATTAGAAGAAGTTTCAGATAAATTTAATTTAGTAAAATTAAATAAACAAGACATAATAAGTGTTTTTTCTTCGAATAATGTTTATAGTATATATATATCTTTCTATATAGTGATGTTTGTTTACATGTTTATTATATATTTATCAACTACATTACTAGATGCTATATTATATTCTTTTTTAGGATATATAACAGGAATTTCGGTTAACTTAAGAATCAGATATAAAAATGTATACAATGTTGCTATATATAGTATGACTTTACCAATTATATTAAATTTAATTTATATGATTGTTAATATTTTAACAGGTTATACAATTAAATATTTTTCTATTTTATATATGGCAATTACATGCATTTATGTTATTGCTGCAATATTGATAATTAGATCTGAAATAATAAAAAAACAAATAGAGCTTTCAAAGATTTTAGAAGAGCAAGAAAAAGTTAGACAAGAAATAGAGGAGAAAGAAAGACAAAAAAAGGAAGAAGAAGAAAAGGAAAAAAATCGTAAAAAAGACGAGAAAGAAAGACAAGAACAAAAGAAGAAAAAACAAGAAAATAAAAAAACACCTAAAACTGGAGAAAATCCAGAGCCACAAGCTAATATAAAAACAGAGGAGTTTTAAGAATAAAGGAGAAACTTTAAAATGAGCAATGATAACAAGCCAAAGCAAAACAAAAAAACATCTATTTATTTTATAATTGCTGGTATTATACTGATTATAGCCATAGTAGCAGGTATTTTTTGGATGAATTCTAAAAAAGATAAAGAGGAAAAAACTATTAGCTATACAGACCTTATTAAACAAATTGATGATGGCGTAATTGAAAAGGTTGAAATGACAGTAGGAAGTACTTCTATTAAGGTAAAAATAAAAGATGTAGAAGAAGAAAAAGAAGCAATAGTGCCAAATACACAAGCTTTTATAGAATTAATTCAAGACCAAAAATTAAAAGGCAATGAAATTGAACTAATTCAAAAACAACAAAATATGTTTTATACTACATTCCAATATTTATTTTCATTATTACCAACAATTCTTTTAATAATATTATTTGTTGCAGTATTTAAAATGCAAGGACTTGGAGATAAGGGAAAAATATATGATGCTGAAACAACAAAATCTAAAATAAAATTTGATGATGTTGCAGGTTTAGATGAAGAAAAAAATGAAATGATAGAAATAGTTGACTTTCTAAAAGAGCCAAAAAAATTCTATGAGATGGGTGCTAAAATTCCTAGAGGAGTTCTATTATGTGGACAACCAGGTACAGGAAAAACTTTGATTGCTAAAGCAATTGCAGGAGAAGCAAAGGTACCATTTATTTCAATGAGTGGTTCTGAATTTATAGAAATGTTTGCAGGATTAGGAGCTTCACGTGTTAGAAAGTTATTTGAAAAAGCAAAAAAAGTCGCTCCATGTATAGTTTTTATTGATGAGATAGATGCAATTGGTTCAAGAAGAGCAAGTGGAAGTGGTGCAGAAACTGAAAATAACCAAACATTAAATCAATTACTAGTTGAAATGGATGGATTTGATACAGAAGAAACAATTATAGTTTTAGCTGCAACAAATAGACCAGAAATGCTAGATAAAGCATTACTAAGACCAGGAAGATTTGATAGACAAATTACAATAGCACTTCCAGACATGAAAGGAAGAGAAGAAATACTAAATATTCATGCAAAAGATAAAAAGTTTGCAGAAAATGTTAGTATGAAAGATATTGCAGGAGATACAGCAGGATTTACTGGCGCAGAGCTTGCTAATATATTAAATGAAGCTGCGATTATAGCAACAATTAAAGAACATAAAGCAATAACACAAAATGATATTGAAGATGCTGTTAAGAAGGTAACAGTTGGACTTGAAAAACAAAGCAGAGTTATATCAGAAAGAGATAAAAGATTAACAGCTTTTCATGAAGCTGGACATGCAATAGTAAGTAGTCAACTAGAAACTCAAAAAGACATAAAAGAAGTATCAATAATACCACGTGGAGTAGCTGGTGGATATACTATGTATAAAACAAATGAAGATAAATATTACATTTCGAAGAAAGAAATGGAAGAAAAATTGATTGCATTATTGGGTGGAAGAGCTGCTGAGAAATTAGTATTAAATGATATATCAACAGGTGCAAGCAATGATATTGAAGTAGCAACTCAAATTGCAAAAGACATGATTATAAAATATGGAATGAGTGATAATCTAGGACCAATATCAATAAACACAGACAAAGATCCTTATGAATTACAATTACTAGGAGAAAAATTTGGAGATGCAATTGGAGCTGAAGTTAAGATAATGTTGGATACAGCTTATGCAAAAGCTCAAAGTATTTTAAATAATAACATGGATAAATTACATGCAGTTGCAGAAGTTTTAATACAAAAAGAAATTATCTCAGCAGAAGAATTTGAAGAGATAATAAAATAGAAAAACGTGCCAATGGGGACGGAGAATATTGGCACATTTTGACTATTAATGAAGAATAACAAAATTAAATTCTAAAATGTGCCAATATTCTCCGTCCCCATTGGCACGTTTTTATTATTCAAATAATTTAAAATACCAGCATCAGTCTTAAAACAAAACTTCAAAGAATAGCTACATAGTTGTTGATATTTATATTTAAATTTCTTATTAATTTCTCTATTGCCATATTTTCCATCACCAACAATAGGGTAACCAATATGAGCCAAATGAGCCCTTATCTGATGAGTTTTACCAGTATGTAAATTAACATCTAGAAAACTGGTATTATTTTTACTATTAGAGCTAATTACTTTATATGAAGTAATAATTTTTTCATACCCTTTTTTAGGAATATCAGAAATATATACTAAAGATTTTTTTGCATCTTTAAAAAGATATGCAGTTAACGTATCTTCTTTTTTACAAGGAATACCATAAACTAAAGCCCTATAATGCTTTTCAATTTCACGATTTTTGAATTTATCTAACAAAATATTTAAAGCCTTTTCATTTTTGGCCAACAAAACTAATCCAGTAGTATTTCTATCTAAACGATGGCAAGGAAAGATAGAAGTACTGTTATAATATTTACAAAGTTCAGTAGTTAAGCTGTTCTCACCAACTACTTCAATTTCAGCAGGTTTATTTACAACCACAATATTATCATCTTCATAAACAATATTTATATCAAGCTCTACTTTACTAAATAATTGCTCGTCAGGAATAAATACTTTTATGACATCACCAGAATGTAGAATAACATTATCAGAAACCTTAGTGTCATTTACTCTAACATCCCTTTTACGCAAAGCTTTATATAAAGTATTAAGCTTAAGCCCATCAAAATTATCTAGTAAAAAACTATTCAATTTTTTTCCATCATATTTTTTATTAACAACAATTTCTTTCATGTACTTTAGTATACACTCTTTTATGTATAATGTCAAAACAGTAACAAAAAAATGTGTCTAACATAAAATAAACCAAAAGGAGAAAAAATATGTTAGACTTTATATTTAATGCAATAATATGGGTATTGGCATTATATGGCTTAATTGAAGTCATAAAAACAATAATTTATACATATACATATACCAATCTGAATCCAAATGGAATTTATGTAATAATAGCTGTAAAGAATCAAGCTGACAAAATAGAAGGGTTTTTAAGAGCTCTATTATTTAGGGTGATTTATGGAAAAGAAGAAAACATCAAAAATGTAATTGCTGTAGATCTGAATTCAAAAGATGAAACAAAAAAGATTATTACCAAATTAGGTGAAGAATATAGCAACTTAAAAATATCAAATTGGAGAGAATGTAAAGAAATTTTTGATAATATTGATGAGATAAAATAATATATTTAAATTAGTATAAATACACTTTGAATTATAAAAAAATAAATGATTTAAAGTGTATTTATGCTATATTATGTTAAACATAAAAAAACCTACGGAAGAAGGGAAAAAAGATAAAAAATGGAAAAATTTGTTTACAAAATGTGAACACTGTGATATAATACCTATGCTTATAAAAAGATATTAAAGTTTTATGGAGGGGTGTAAAACATGAAAAAAAGTTTAGCACAAAAAGTAATGTTATTTTTAGCAGTAACAATTATAACAATAACATTATTACAAAGTTTTTCACTTGCTAAAAGTGAAAATGTACAAATGATTAAAAAGAGTGAAAAAGAGTACATAATTTATGTTTCAAATTTAATAGGTAGCGAATTTGAATTTTCTTTTGCTAATAAAAAAGATGAATCAAAAGAAAACCTAGTATTTACAAATTCAGCTTTAGATCAAGAAGATAATGGAAATAATATTGCATATATTGATGAAACAATATACAATAATTATTTTGACGGAAAAAAAGAAACATATTTATGGGTAAAGCAAGGAACAGAATACAAGGTTGAGGCAGAAAAAATAAACTTAAAAGATGCATTAACAGAAGAAGATATTCAAGAATTAAATAATGCAACAAAAAAAATACCTGTAAAATTTGGAGAACTAAATTTACCAGCAGAAACTGTTGACGGAGTTAAAATCACTCGTAGAATGGGAATAATTAACATTGAAGATAATTCAGAAACAGAATATTCTTATAAAATGTTAAAATCTACAGAAGAATCAAAAGTTGAAGAACTAATTAATTTAGCAAATGAAATGAATAAGCTAGATGAAAAAAATACATATGACAAATTATCTATATATGGACAATTTAAATCATTATATGAAGAATTAAAACCAAGCGATGGATGGAATGTTGCAGAAAACAATGTGATAAAACAACCTCAAGAATCAAAAAAAGGTGAACAATATCTTGTTTGGATAAAAAATGAACAAACAACAGATGTACAAATTATGACATGTAATGATGATTACACACCTGAATATGAAAATAAAAAAATAATTAATAAAGTAATAACAAAATTACCAATTACTGGTGAAAGCTTAGCTTTATATATTACAGCTGCTATACTAATAGTATTAATTGTTACAGTAGCGATTTTGAAAGTAAAAAATAACAAATCAAACAAAAATGAGTAAAAAATGAAAAAAAAAATTTATAATATAATTTTAATAATATTAGCACTTATACTTTTAGTAGTTATTTCAATAATTGCCTTTAAACGTATAAACAATCAAATTAAAGAAAAAGAATTAATTAATACAGTAGCAGATATAAAGGTTAAATTAGAAGAAATAAAAGAGTCAGAAAATGATGAAAAAACCATTACAAAGTATAAAGGGTACGATATAGTAGGAATAATTGAAATTCCAAAAATAAATATTGAATATCCAATAATAAATCAAACAAGCGACGAAACAATGGCATTATCAATTACAAAGTTTTGGGGAAACAATGTAAATGATATTGGTAATTTTACAATGGCAGGACATAACTATTTTGATGGAACAATGTTTAGCAATACAAATAAGCTAAATATAGAAGATACCATTAAAATGACAGATTTAGATGGAAAAACAATAGAATATAAAGTGTTTGACAAATATATAATTGATCCAAATGATGTAAAGTGTGTACAAAGCGTGAAAGAAAATACAAGAGAAATTACACTTATAACTTGCATTAATGGAAGAAATAATAGACTTGTAGTAAAAGCGAGAGAAAATATTTAAAATTTGGTAAAAAGGGGGCACCAAAACAATGAAAGCAACACTCAGCTATAAGAGTAAAAGAAATATTATAATTGCTAGTGTAATTGTTGCATTACTAGCAGGTATTTCTACAGCAGGTTATTTCTACATAAAAGGAAATGACGAAACTGCAAGAGCATTCACACAAGATAATATAACAACTGGAGAGCAAACACAAACAGAAGGCGGACAACAAGGAAATCCAGAACAAAATCCAGAGCAACCATTAACTCCAGATAGCCAAGGAGATAATAATGGAGATCAATCACAAGGAAACCAAAACCAAGGCAATCAACCAAATACAAATAACAACGGAACACCTAACCAGGAAAATGGTCAAGTACCAAGCGGAGAATTTGTAACAGAAGAGGTTGAAGAAAGAACAGTATTAGTGAGTGAAGACTATATGGTAGAATGGACACCAACAAATATTTTAGCTAATACTACAACAAGTAACCTTGGAATAGTACGTCCAATTATAACTGCTAGCAAAACAGCTGATAAAACAGCAGTTGTAGAAGGAGAAATTATTACATATACTATTACTGCAACAAATAGCGGAAGAGCTGATGGAAAAGCAGTTATAAAAGATACAATTCCAACAGGAACAACATTTGTTGAAGGAAGTATAAAAGTAAATAATGAAAATACAAATTATACAGCAGAAGATTTACAAAATGGAATAGAAGTAAATGTTTCAAAACAAAATGAACAAGGTGATGGAAAAACAGAATTAGTATTTCAAGTAAGAGTAAATGGCTTGGAATCTGATGAAAATGATAAAAAAGAATTAGTAGGTGTAGTAGAAAACAAAGCAACAGTAAATGAGATTCCAACAGAAGAGGTTAAAACACCTGTAATAATATTCTTTAAAAACGCAGAACAATCAACTGTAAAAGCAGGAGAAAGAATCCTATACACTATAACACTTGTAAATTCTAGCGAAGTATCAGGAAAAGTTATTGTAAAAGATGAAGCTCCAGAAAATACAACATTTGTTGAAGGAAGCATTAAAGTTAATGGAGTTGAAAAAGCTGAATTAACTGAAGAAAACTTAAAAAACGGAATAGAAGTTGAAGTTAAAGAAAACAGTGAAGTAACACTAACATTTGAAGTAACAGTAAATGAACAAAATAGTTTAAACGATGGAGACATTATTAAAAATACAGCTTATGTAAATGAAGAACCATCAGAAGAAATAGAAACAGAATTCAATAAACCAGTAATTAACAGCGAAAAAATAGCTGATAAAACTGCAGTAGTTGCAGGAGAAAAATTAACATATACAATAAAAGTAACAAATACAGGAAAAGCAGATGGAACAGCAACAGTAAAAGATGAAGTTCCAACAGGAACAGAGCTTGTTGAAGGAAGTATTGCAATTAATGGAAGCATTAAATCAAGCTTAACTGAAAAAGACTTAAAAGAAGGAATTGAAGTAGATGTTTCAAAGGCAAATGAAAATGAAGCAGGAACAGCAACAGTAAGTTTTGAAGTAATAGTAAAACAAGGAACAACAGGAATGCTAACAAATAAAGCTACTGTAAACGAAATTCCAACAGATGAAGTTAAAACACCAGTTATAACATTTAGTAAAAAAGCAGAACAATCAACTGTAAAAGCAGGAGAAAAAATTCTATACACTATAACACTTGTAAATTCTAGCGAAGTATCAGGAAAAGTTATTGTAAAAGATGAAGCTCCAGAAAATACAACATTTGTTGAAGGAAGCATTAAAGTTAATGGAGTTGAAAAAGCTGAATTAACTGAAGAAAACTTAAAAAACGGAATAGAAGTTGAAGTTAAAGAAAACAGTGAAGTAACAGTAACATTTGAAGTAACAGTAAATGAACAAAATAGATTAAATGATGGAGACATTATTAAAAATACCGCTTATGTAAATGAAAAACCATCAGAAGAAACAGAAACAGAATTCAATAAACCAGTAATTAGCAGTGAAAAAATAGCTAATAAGACTGCGGTAGTTGAAGGAGAAGAGCTAACATATATAATAAATGTTACAAATACAGGAAAAGCTGATGGAAAAGCAATAATAAAA
>FR902171.1 GCA_000437855.1 Clostridium sp. CAG:567
TAGATCTAGTTTATCACAAAATACATCAAAAGAAAAGAATATATGTAGAAAAAATAAATTTTCACTTTTGAGGCAAAAAAAGTCAAAAATTTGCACCTTAGGGACATTGCTATTTTATTTTATATATGATATAAAATAAAAAGATTAGTCTATTTTATTATATTGGAGGTGAAAACAGTTTTTAAATAGAATTGTTTTCTAATAAAAATACTTACGGAAATAATAACACAAAAGAAATTTATATTTATTATTAAGAAAACATTAAAAATTAAATATATATTGTGATAAATTCACAAATTTTGAAAGGAGAAAAAGAAAAATGTTTAAATTAAAGAAAAAACATTTAATTATTTTAGGTTTTCTATTTATAGCATTTATGCTTATAGGAGTGAATAAGGTAGAAGCCACATCAGTAACTGTAACAACATATGATGAACTTAAAGAAGCTGTTAATGGTCATAATGATGGTATTACTGATACTAGCATAACGGAAGTAAAATTAGGAGCAGATATTGCAATTCCTGCTTCAGCTGGAATGGGTATATATGTTGTTAATGATTTTACATTTGATCTAAATGGGTATACATTAGATATAACTAATAGTAATTCTAATATGACCATTAACTATGGAAGCAATAACATTGAAAATTTTACTTCAGGCAGTTTAACTATAACAGACACTAGTGCATCTCAAACAGGAACGATTAAGTTAGGAACTGAACCTATTTTCGTTTATCAATATAACACATCAAATACTGGTATGCATTACAATTTAACAATAGATGGTGGAAAATTTTATGGAACAAGCGGTAGATATAATCATTTTTTTGAATTTGATACTAGCAATTCTTACTATTGGAAAGATAAATTAATAACTTTTGATTTTAAAATAACAAAAGGATATTTTGAACATGTATCTACTAATATGTCATCAATTATTCTAGCTAACGATATGAGGTTAAACAATATTACATTTAGTATGTCATTTGATAATTTAACATTTAAATCTGGTGGCAATCGTTTGATTGCAAGCAATGAAAGTTATTCTATTGATGATGTCGTTCCAGAAGATACTAATTTCTATATTTTTAATTCATCAGAAGATAAACAAGTATTGATTAAAGATAGAAGTACATCAGCTAATACAGAAGTTCCTTCATCTCTATGGTACAATGTTAATGGCTACACAAATACATCTTATGCTGGTATAAAACTTGTTAAAAAAGATGGATTTGATGTAACTGCACCAACATTTGATAGTGTTAATTATGGCTATACAAGTGTAAGTGCTAAAGGTATATCAATTTATAACAGAGGAACATCTGATTTACAAGTTAAAAGTGTTACAGTAGATGAACCAACTAAATTTACTGTAATTGGAACTACACAACCAACAATTGCCTCAAAAGCAACTGACAATACTTCATTTACTATTAAACCAGTAGATGGATTAGAGGCAGGAACTCATACAGCAACAATAACTGTTACTGATATGTCAGCTAAGATATATACAGCAACTGTAACATTTAATGTAGGTGCTAAAAATTTACCTTATATTGGTATTGATATTGAAGGTACTATTTCTTATGGAGAAGAATATAATCCAATAATTATTGGAGCTCCAGAATTAGGTGTAGGTGACTATGAATTTAAATATGCTAAAAAAGTAGGAGAAAGTTATCAGGATGTTGATGATAAACCTACAAGTATTGGAAGTTATAAAGTAACAGTCAACGTTACTAATAAAAACTACTCAGCTTCTGGTGTTTCAGTATTTTATGATATAGTTGCTAAAACAATTACACCAACAATT
>FR902172.1 GCA_000437855.1 Clostridium sp. CAG:567
ATCACTGGAATTTAGTTTTAAATTTAAGGTGTTATTATTATAAAGAGTAGATATATTGTTTTTTTAAAAAAATTATGATATAAATAATTTATGAGAAAGGTAACTTTATATATGACAAGAGAAGAAAAAAACAGGTTGCAAAGATTAGAAATAGAAAAAATTTTAAGATTTTTTAAAGATAATCAACTTGATATGAATAATACTGAAATGATAAATAAAATCAAAAATGCTATAACAAGAGTATTTGAGTTAGAAATAAGAGAAATGGGATATATATTTAATTCAAAAGGTAATATAAGTAAAAATACATTTGAGTTGAAATTTGTAAATGACGATAAATTAACTTGGAGAGGAAGATATTTTTGCGGTAAAAAAGTAGAAAAAGGTATTGTTGTACAGCAAAAACCACTTATTGAATATAATATATACCGCCTATGTCGCAAATTGACTAGTGACACCCAAGATATAAGAATGAAAGCATGTAGAGAACTGTTTAAAACAGTATTTCATGAAATTCAACATCACAAGCAATTTTTGATGACTATTTCAGATGTAAGTAGTAAAGAAGCCATAATGTATGCAAGAGATTTTGCAACACGTGCATACTTGGAAAGAGTATGGTATACTAAAAATAGAAAAAAAGGAAATTATGATGGATTTGTAATTGAAAATAATGCTAATGAAGTTGGGTATAGAAGATATATGGAAATTACAGGTGATACAGATGAGAGAATATCTGATTTGATAGATATTGAAATAGGAAAAATCTGGATAAAGGGATATAAAGCAAATATTGATTCAAAAGATGGAAAAGTACATTATAATAGTGGAGGATTTAAAGAAAAAGATGATGTAATAATACCTATTATAGATAGTATAATATGCGAAAGAGGATTAACTGATACGTTACTTATGTTTCCTATATTGCAAAAGGAATATAATTTAGATGGTAGTAAAAAAACAGCCTATGAATTAATAACTAATATGAATAAAGAAGAAGAAAAAATAAAAAGAGATTCTACATTATCTGAAAGAGAGAGAAGAAAGTTATTAAAAGATGGAAGAGAAATGTACTATGAATTGATATATAGGCAAATAGAAAAATGTACGACTAAACAAATAACAGAGCTCTCAACTCAAATAGGAAAACAAAATCTTATAGTGCTACTAGAAAATATTTCATGTTATTTTGAATGTGAAATAGAAAGAAAATTAGAAAAATTAGAAAGAATGATAAGAGCTTTAGAAAAACAAAATAGATTATCATGTAATAATGAAATAAAAGATGAGACAGATAAATTAAATGAACGACAATCTAAACTAAGATATATTCAACAATACCAAAGAAAAAGACTGCCTAATTATTATAATCAAAAAAGAGCGATTTTATCTTCTATTATAAATCGGTATATTATTAGGGAGAAATATAAAAGATGAGACAGTTGAAAAAGTTGAAACTTCAAAATTAGGGCATGAGACAATATCTGAGCAAAATGATACTGCCGGAAAAATTGAAGTGATTAATGTGATTAATAAGATGGAACAACAAATTAAAGAAGAAATAAAGCCTGAAGAAAGAGGAAAAAATGATTGATATAGTTTATGCTAATGCCTATAAAGAGGTTATAGAAGTGCTAAAACATGTTTCGAAAGAAGATTATGATAAAATTCCACAAGACAAAATAAATTTATTTAAAAAATGTGCAAATGAGAATTATAATTTTACCTATGATATAAATAAAACATTAGATGAACAGAATGTTTCCAAAAAGGCTAAAACTATTATTGCAATTTTATATAGAGACTATTGGGCGACGGACGAACAAAGGAAAAAAATAAAAGCAAAAGAACAATATGATATAGAAATAATAGAAAAACAAAACAGAGAAAAATATAATCCAAAGTTTTTATTTAATAGAAAAGAAGTAACAAAATATAAGAATATTCAAAACTATGAAGATAATCAACTTATTCATTACAAAGATTCTTTTTTTAAAAAAATATTTAATAAAATAATGAATTATATCAAACGAGAATAGAAATAATAGAATTCAATAATTATAAGTGAGAAGATGTTTTCTCACTTATAGTTATTGTTTTTTAATTTTAGGTTTAGCTATAAGAGAAGCTAAATAACCGAAAAATACAGCAGCAGCTATACCACCAGCAGAAGATTTAACACCACCAGTAAATGCACCTAATAAACCAGAACTTTTTACTTCTTGAATAGCACCTTTAGCTAAATTAGCTCCAAATCCAGTTAAAGGAACTGTGGCACCTGCACCAGCAAAATCAATTAAATACTTATATATTCCAAGTCCACCTAAAATGGCACCAACTGTAACATATATTACTAGAATTCTAGCAGGAGTTAATTTGGTTTTATCAATCAAAAGTTGACCTATTATACAAATAACACCACCAACAATAAAACATTTTAATAAACCCATTACATCAATACTTTGTATAAAATCCATAAATTTACCTCCAAACTTAATTTTCAATAGAAACAGCATGAGCAATGCCTGGAATGCTTTCACCTTGTTGAGATGTTGTAGCATTAGTTAAAGCACCAGTAGCAATCAATAAAATTCTATTTAGTTTTTTATCTTTTAATAGTTTGAAAAAGTATCCTGAAAAAACTGTTCCAATACATGCACAACCACTACCACCGGAATGTGTATCTTGTTTATTTTTATCAAAAATTAAAACTCCACAATCATTATAGATATTTTTAATATTATATCCTTTGGTTTCAGAAAGTTCTGTTACAATTTCTTTACCAATATGACCTAAATCACCAGTAATAATTGCATCATAATAACTAGGTTTTCTATTAGTATCTCTTAAATGAGTAATTAATGTGTCTAATGCTGCAGGAGCCATGGCAGCACCCATATTGTTGGCATCTTTTATTCCCATATCTACAATTTTACCAGGGGTAATATGAGTAATAAATGGACCTTTTCCAGAATGTGATAAAATTGCAGCTCCCGAACCTGTTACTGTCCATTGTGATGTAGGTGGTCTTTGATTTCCTAATTCTAAAGGAAAACGAAATTGTTTTTCTGCACTACAAAAATGGCTTGAAGTGGCACATAAAACATTATTTGCAGCTCCACTTTCTAGAAATATACTACCTAAACACAAACCTTCAACAAATGTTGAACAAGCACCAAATATACCGAAAAAAGGTATATTTAATTCCCTAAGTCCAAAGCTAGAAGAAATACATTGATTTAATAAATCACCTGCAAAACAAAAATCTATTTTACTTGCAGGAATACCAGATTTTGTAATTGCAAGGTTTACTGTTTCTTTTATAATTTTACTTTCAGCCTTTTCCCAAGTTTTTTCGCCCCAGAATTCATCTTCTAAACATTGATCAAAATATTTTGCTAAAGGTCCTTGACCTTCTTTAGGACCAACAATGCTTGCAACATCAGTTATTGTTGGTGGATTATCTAATTTTATTGTTTGTTCACCTAAACGTGTCATAAATTTCTCCTTGTTAAAAATATTATTTTACAAAAAGTGTGGCAATTATACCGATTATTACAGACGAAGAAATGCCAAATACTAATACTGGACCTGCAACTGTAAACATTTTACCGCCAACACCCATTACATAACCCTCAGATTTATATTCTATGGCTGGGGAAACAATGGAATTTGCAAAACCAGTAATTGGAACTAATGAACCAGCTCCAGCGAATTTACCGATTTTGTTAAAGATATTTAATCCAGTTAATATAGCTGAAAAAGCAATAAGAGTAATTGACACAACTGTTGAAGAACTTACTTCGTCCATTCCTTTGAATTTACAAAAATTCATAATTATTTGGCCAATACAACAGATTAAACCACCTACCCAGAATGCATTAAAGCAATTTTTTAATATAGGTGAGTTAGGAGATTTTTTATCAACATAGTTACTATATGCTTGTTTAGTTTCAATTGGTTTCATTTTATAATTCCTCCTTTATTAATCTCTATCTCTGTCAATTATGAAAGATAAATCTAAATCAACATAATACTCTACTAATTTTTTTCCATCAATTTTTGCGCGTTGTTCAATAATTTTTACATTTGATAAATAATCAATAGTTTTTGATGCTTCAGCTACAGCTTGTACAATAGCATCTTTCCAAGAAACAGTAGAGTACCCTGTGATTCGTAAATGTTTTTCAATTCCCATCTTTATAAACCTCCAAATTTTTTTGCTATTTATATATTTTCCAAAAAAATAAAAATTATACAAATTTAGTTAAATAGATTATAATTAATTACTAAATTTACATGACTTTTTTTGTACTTTAGTTTATAATAAAAATGAATATTGAACTTAAAGTCTTAAGAAGGGTAATGTATATGAAAAAAGTGGATAATAAAAACATTGTTATAGGTAATAAATTAAAACAGTTAAGAATAAGCAAAGGATATACACAACTAAAAATTGCTGAAATATTAGGAGTATCTCCTCAACATTATGGAACACTTGAAAGAGGAGTGAATGCTTTTTCATTGGAAAATATTTTAATATTATGTGATTTTTATAATATTACAATTGGAAGTATTTTTAGTGGTATAAAACAAGAAGAACGCAAAGGAAAAAAGGAAAGTGAAAAAATAGAAGATCAGATTGATGAATTAAATGAAGAACATAAAGATGTTATTATACATTTGATAAAATATTACAGACAATTAGAAAAAAATCAGATTAATAGTAAAGATTAAAATTTTATTAAAAAACGAAGAAGAGTATTCACTAAAATAGAAAACTATGATATATTGAATGTAGAAAAAACTGAGGAGAAAAAGATGAGTAGAGTAGAGGAGAAAAAGCCAAAAACAAAATTAAAAATATTAGTAATTATTATTGCAATATTAATTCTTATAGCGATTGCTATTACAGCAACGTATGTTATAAAACGTAATTATATAGTAGAAAAAATAAATCAAACAAATTTAATTATAAATAATTCAAATGTTACTTCAAGTTTGAAAAAAAGCATATATAAAGAAAATGGTGTGATATATATTGCTAAGCCAGATATATATAATTTCTTTGACAATACAATAATGTATGATGAAAAATATAATCAAATAATTACAGGTTCTGAAAAGGAAATTGCGAGTTTACCAATAGACAGCAAGCAAATACAAGTAAATAGTTCAAATGTAACAATAAAATCACCAGCAAAAATAATTGATGATGTAGCTTATGTTCCAATTTCTGAATTGAGTGAAGTATATAATATTAAAACCACTTATGTAGAAAGTAAAGACTTAGTATATATTGATTCTTTAGATAGAAAACAAAAAATTGCAACACTTACAAAAGATTCAAATATAAAATATAAGCCAACTAACATATCTGCTACTTTAGCAAAAGCAAAAGCAGGAGATACCTTAGTTATAGCAAATAGAAGCGACTACCCAGTACCAAATGGCTGGACAAGGGTTAGAACGCAAGATGGAACTATTGGATATATAAAAACAAATAAAATGGGAAAAGAAAATACAATAAGACAAACAATTCAAAGCGCACCTAAGGTTCAGGGAAAGGTAAGCTTAGTTTGGGATTATTATTCTGAATATGTTTCAGCACCAACAAGAAATGGAAAAATAGATGGTGTAAATGCTGTGTCTCCAAGTTTTTTCTATATGAGTAATGAAAGTACAACTAAAGTATATACAAATATAGGAGAAGAAGGAAAACAATATGTAAATTGGGCAAAAGAGAATAACTACAAAGTTTGGCCAATGATTACAAATTCAAATATGAGTCAAACCTCTAAAATGTTAGGAGACTATAAGTTAAGAGAAAGTGTTATAAATCAAATCGTAGATTATATTACAGAATATAATTTAGATGGAATAAATATTGATTTTGAAGGAATGTATGAAACAGATAAAGACAATTTTTCTAGATTTCTAATTGAACTAAGACCTAGATTAAATGAAATAGGAGCAGTACTATCTGTAGATGTTACAGCACCAGATGGTGCACCAGAGTGGTCATTATGTTATGATCGATATACATTAGGAAAGACTGCAGACTTTATAATGTTCATGGCTTATGATCAATATGGAGTATCATCAACAACAGCAGGAACAACAGCAGGATGTGACTGGGTAGAAACAAATGTAAAGAAATTTTTAGGACAAGAAGAAGTTAGTGCAGATAAATTAATTTTAGGAATACCTTTTTACACAAGAATTTGGAAAGAGGTAAATGGAAATGTTACATCGGATGTTATTAACATAGGAAACATAGATAAGGTAATACCAAGTAATGCACAGAGAAACTGGGATGAAAGTTTAAACCAATATTATGTTGAATACAAAAAGAATGGCGTAACATATAAAGTTTGGATTGAAGACGAAAAATCTATTGAAGCTAAATTAAACTTGATATCTAAATACAATTTAGGTGGAGCAGCTTATTGGGAATATGACAGATCGACAGAATCAGTTTGGAAATTGATATCAGAAAAAATAGGAATTAAATAAAAAGGAATAAATTAAAAATCATTTCAATATAATAGAGCAAGCTATAATATTGAGGTGATTTTTTTGATTGGATATTTAAAATTAAAAAGCACAGAAAATGAATTATATGAAAGTGAATATTTGAATGAATTAGAGAATAGAAAAACTTTTATTTCAAGAATACAATATCATATATGTAAATATTATTACAAATTTATGGCTAAGATTAAATATTGTTTAAATATTATAACTGTAAAACAAGTTTACAATGCTTATATTTTAATATTACCATTAAAAAGTATTAGCGAAAATAATAGAATGAAAAAATGTATAAACAATGTACAAAAAATAATAAAACAATATAATATTCAAACATTGGTTATTGAAGAAAAATTAAAGAAAAATCCAGTGATTGGCCAAATGATACAAAATGAAGAAAAAAAGGTTCATATACTTGATGGAAGAGGTGTGATGCCATATCTAGTAAAAGAAATATTTGAATTTTTATTAGAAAAATATAATACAAAATTAGAAATGGAAGACTTATGTATTTGCGTAAAAGAATATAAGCCACTTTATATAGATAATATTTTGCATTTGTTACATTATTGTAAGAACATAAATATCATAACTAAAAATATAAAACAATTTCAAACTTTGGCAGATAAAATAGAAGAAAAGGAAAATATAATAATTACTGTAACTAATAATAAAAAGAAAAGCTTAAAAAAATCAAAGTTAATTGTGAATTTTGATTTTGAAGAAGAAGAACTAAAAAAGTATACTATATTTAGAGAAGCTATTATACTAACAATAAATGAAAACGGATTTTATGAGAGTAGTACATATTCAGGAATTCAAATTAGAAATGTAGAAATTGATACGTCGGAAGACATAAAAGAATTTTTTTCAAAATATAACTTACTAGAAGGATGTTCATTAACAACATTATATGAAAGTTTAATGAATAAAAAAGAAAATTTTGAACAGATTAAAAGCAGGATGGAAGCTGATGAAATTAGAATAATTAAGTTATATGGTAAAAACGGAATTTTGTGAAAATTATATGAATTTTCTTGACAAATATTTAAAAATTTAGTATATTAAAGAAGTTAAAAAAATCGCAACAAGTTATATAAATGTAGCTTGTTGCAATAATTTTTTTACTTGCAAAAGGCAAAGGAGGTAAGACAAATGGAAGAAAAAGAAGTATTACTAACACAAGAAGGATTTGACAAATTAGAACAAGAATTAGACAGCTTGAAAACAACCAAAAGAGCTGAAATAGCTGAAAGAATAAAAATTGCTTTAGGTTTTGGTGATTTATCAGAAAATTCTGAGTATGATGAAGCTAAAAATGCTCAAGCAGAAAATGAAACAAAAATCGCAGAATTAGAAAATAAACTTAGAAATGCTAAGATAATAGATGAATCAGAAATAGATACTAAAACAGTTCAAGTTGGAAATACTGTTAAACTATTAGATATTGAATTCAATGAAGAAGTAAGCTATACTTTAGTTGGCTCTACAGAAGTTGATTTATCACAAAATAAAATATCTAATGAGTCACCAATAGGAAGTGCTATATTAGGAGCTAAGAAAAATCAAGTAGTTGAAGTTCAAGCACCAGCTGGAGTTGTACAATACAAAGTTCTATCAATTACAAAATAATATAAAAGATAATTTAAGTTATTTTATAAGTAAAAAAGTGTCAGTTTACTGACACTTTTTTATGCTTGTAATTATTAAATTAATAATGCACTTTCTAGAGCTAGTGTTATCATGTTATTCAAAGATTTTTCTCTATCTTCAGAACTAATTTCTTGTTTTTTACAAATTGAATCAACAACTGTTAATAAACAAGAAGCTTTTTTACCTAAATATTTTGCTAAATAAAATAGTGCAAAAGATTCCATTTCTGCTCCAATAATATTTAAGTCTTTTGGAAATCTATTAATTAAACTATTTACATCTTCTAAGTAACCATCAAAGCAATCACTACACAAAACATTTCCTTTTACATAAGGAATATTATTTTTACTTGAAACATTTTCTATAATTTCGTTTAATAAACTGCTAGATTCTATTAAGTGACAATCTTTACTGTTCCATTCATAAGCAAAGTTACCTTCAGTATAGCTATTATCAACTAATATAGTATCAAAGATATTTAAATCTTCAGAATAAGCTCCACAAGAACCAATACGAATAATATTTTCTACATCATAAAATTTATATAGTTCATAACAATAAATTCCCATACTTGCCATTCCCATACCATGAGAAAATACAGTAATTTCTTTTCCTTTATATGTTCCAGTATATGCAAGCATATTTCTAACAGTATTTACTAATCTAGCGTTTTCTAAAAAGTTCTCAGCAATATATTTTGCACGTAGTGGATCACCAGGCATAAGAACAGTTTTAGTTATATCTTCTTTTTTCGCGTTACAATGAATTGACATTTAAAAATCCTCCTTATTTTATATAAGAACATTATATAAGAAAATACATAAAAAAATCAATTAAAATTCACAAAATAACACTTGTATATTTTTTTATGTTTGGTATATAATCTATGTATAAAATTTCAAAGGAGGAAAATTTATGGATAGAAAAGTAAAAGTTGTACAATTTGGTACAGGAAAAATGGCAGTTTATACTATGCGTTATGTTTTTGAAAAAGGAGCAGAAATAGTTGGAGCAATTGATGTAAATCCAGCTGTTATCGGAAAAGATATAGGTGAAATCATTGGAGGAGAAAATAAAGGTGTAACAGTAACAGCTTTAGAAAATGCAGAAGAAATGTTACAACAAGTAAAACCTGATATCGCTATAGTTACTACAATGAGCTTAATAGCAGATGTTAGAGATGCTTTAATGCTTTGTGCTAAACTAGGAATAAATGCAATTACAACATGTGAAGAAGCTTTTTACCCAGAAAATTCAAACCCAGCAATTACTAAAGAATTAGATGAAATGGCAAAACAAACAGGATGTACAATTACAGGAAGTGGATATCAAGATATTTATTGGGGACAATTAATCAGCTCAATTGCAGGCTCAACACATAAAATTACAAAAATAAAAGGAAGCTCAAGCTACAATGTAGAAGACTATGGAATAGCTTTAGCTAAAGCACATGGTTCTGGACTAACAATGCAAGAATTTGAAGATCAAGTTGCTTCAGTTGATAAAATTAGTGATGAAGAAAGACAAAAAGTTATTGAATCAGGAAAATATTTACCATCATATATGTGGAATGTAAATGGATGGTTATGTTCTAAACTAGGACTAACAGTTGAAAGACAAACACAAAAAACAGTACCACAAACATACAAAGAAGATATATATTCTTCAACATTAGGAATGACAGTAAAAGCAGGAGATGCTACAGGAATGAGTGCAATTGTTACAACAACAACTAAAGAAGGAATTACTATAGAATCAGAATGTATTGGTAAAGTATATTCAAAAGATGATTATGATAAAAATGAATGGACAATTTATGGAGAGCCTGATACTACAATAGTAGTTGCAAGACCAGCAACAGTAGAACTAACATGTGCATCAATAGTTAATCGTATTCCGGATGTTATAAACAGTAAAGCAGGTTATGTAACAACAGATAAATTTGGAGAATTAAATTATAGAACAAAACCATTAAATGAATATGTAAAATAATTTAGAAGGTGGAAAGCAAATTTCCACCTTTTATTTACTTATTATAAAAAATATGATAAATTATTAACAGGTGATACAAATGGCAAGAAATCGTAGAAATAAAAGAGAATTTAAAAAGATTTTAGATGTAATGAGTTTTAAGACTTTTATAACACTATTAATTATTTTAATAACAATAATTGTTGTGTGCTTAATTAATATATATTATCGTAATTACAAAGATAAGCAATTACTTGCTGAACAAAGAGAAGAGTTAGAAAAAAATATTGAGGCAATCTTTTCAGAAACAAATAAAAATATAGAAGATTCAAAAAATACAGTAAGAAATAGTGTAATAAGAATATCAGCAGTTGGAGATATTCTATGTGAAAATGATATGCTAAAAGACGCTAAAGAAGGAAATGAAACATACGATTTTAATTCAATGTTTAAAAATGTATATAATTTGTTAGGAAATAGTGATATAACACTTGGAACTATGGAAACAAATTTTACAACAAATGCATATTCTGGATATGGAAAACGTAATAGTCCAATTGCATTTGCAGAAGCTGTTAAAAAAAGTGGAGTGAATTTAGTAAGTATTAGTACAAACCATAGTTTAGACTATGGAATAGATGGATTACAAGAAACCAAAAGAAGTTTAGAGGGTTTGGGCTATGATGTTGTTGGTGATGACTTAGGAGAAAACAGAGTATTAATAAAAACTATAAAAAACACTAAAATAGCATTTTTATCATATACCTATGGAGTAGAAAAACAAGAAGAAAAATCAAAAGAAGAATTAGAAAGTGCAAATGTATATGATGAGAAAAAAGTAAAAGAAGATTTGGAATATGCTAATAAAAATGCAGATTATAATATAATAATTATGCACTGGGGAAATGCGTATTCAACTAAACCTAGTAAAGAACAAAAAAATATGGCAAAATTTTTAGTAGAAAATGGAGCTGATATAATTTTAGGAAATCATGCATCAGCAGTTCAAAACATGGAAATTATGAAAAATAAAGATGGAGATAATGCTTTAGTTGCATATTCATTAGGAAACTATATATCTGCAGAAACTATGGATGTATCTAAAATAGAATTAGTACTTAACATTGAAATTAGAACAGATGCTGAAAATAAAAAAACAGTGTTAAGCAAAGTTGAATATACTCCAATATATGTATTAGATAATGGAGAAAAAGCAGAGAACAGATATGAACTAATAGACATGAAAGGGACAGCAAAGGCGTATGCAAATGGAAATACTAAAATTGTGAAAAAAGACACATATAATAAATTATTGGATGGACTAAAATTGTTAGAAAGAATAATTAAATAATAAAACATATATTTAGGGGGAAAAATGAAGGCAGGATTTATATCATTAGGATGCAACAAAAATTTAGTGGATACAGAAAAAACAATAGCTTTATTTAAGGAACATGGCTATGAAATAGTAAGTAAACCAGAAGAAGCGGAAATCATTATAATAAATACTTGTGGTTTTATAGAATCTGCAAAAGAAGAAGCAATAAACACTATTCTTGAAATGGCAGAATATAAAAAACAAAGTTGTAAATATTTAATAGCAATGGGATGTTTAGTAGAAAGATATAAAGAAGAATTACAAAAATTAATACCAGAAGTTGACTTATATATAAAATATAGTGAATATGGTACTTTGTGGGAACAAATTGAAAATTTAATAAAAAATGATAAAGGTGAAACTACAACATTTGATTTTAATGAGTACACAGATAGAGTAATAACAACAGGAGAAAATTATGCTTATATAAAGATTGCAGATGGTTGTAGTAACTGTTGTACATTTTGTGCGATACCTAGAATTCGTGGAATACAAAAAAGCAGAACGATTGAAAGTATTGTACAAGAAGCACAAAAATTAGCAGATGATGGATATAAAGAAATAATTTTAACGGCTCAAGATACAACAAGATATGGACAAGATATATATGGAACACCAAAACTTGTACAATTATTAAAAGAAATTGAAAAAATAGATAAAATAAAATGGATTAGAATCTTATATTCATATCCGGAAACAATTACAGATGAGTTAATAAAAACAGTAAAAGAAAGCTCTAAAATATGTCATTATTTTGATATTCCTATTCAACATATATCAGATAGTGTTTTAAAAAGAATGAATAGAAAAAGTAATGGAGAAAGCATAAGAAAATTAATAATAAAATTGAGAAAAGAAATACCTGATGTTATTATAAGAACAACTGTTATGGTTGGATTTCCAGGAGAAACACAAGAAGATTTCGAAGAATTATATGAGTTTTTAAAAGAAGCTAAGTTTGATAAATTAGGAGCATTTACATATTCGAAAGAAGAAGGAACTGCTGCTGAAAAGATGCCAAACCAAGTTCATCCATCAACTAAAAGAAATAGATATAATAAAGTTATGAAACTACAACAAGAAATATCAAAAAAGAACTTAGAAAATAAAATTGAAACAATTCAGAAAGTTAGAATTGAAGGAATGACAAATAACAAAAAATATTATGTTGGAAGAAGCTATATGGATGTTCCAGAAATAGATGGATTAATCTATATAGAAAATACTAAGGCACTAAATTTAGGTGAATGGATAAATTGCAAGATAATTGGAATAAAAGAATATGACATGATTGGAAAAATAAATTAGAAGGTGTTGAAACAAAAAAGATTAAATGCTAGAATATAAAATATGAAAGGAGGATTTTTATTAACTTAAGAAAAATTTAAAATAAAAGGAGTAAAAAAATGGAACAAAAAACAAAAAAATCAAAATTAGGATTAATAATATTACTAATTGTATTAATAGTAATAATTGCTGGAACATTAGGATATTACTTTATGTTTTACACAAACCCAGTAAACACATATAAAAGGCTTCTTGATGATGCAACAAAGGAAGCAATGGTAGCATTAAAAGAAGCTAATACTGAAAAAGCTGAAATAGAAACTAAATTAAAAGCAAACATAGAGTTAAAAGACGAAACTGTAGATCAAAAAATAATAGATTTAATAAACAAAACAGACATAATATCAACTATACAATTTGACAAAGAAAACAAACAAATGACAGTAAAATTAGATGCTAATTATGACTCAAAAGATTTATTAGATATTGAGTTGTTTAATGATAGCAAAAATAAAAAAACATATTTATATGCAAAAGATCTTTTAGACGCATACTTGGAAGTTCCAATTGATAATTATAGTGAAATAGAAGACTCATATACAGCTACAAATATGTTTATGGCAAAAGATGAAGAATCAGCAGAAAAAATCAAAACAATAATAAATAATGAATTAATCAAAGTAATTAAAGAAGAATATTGTAGCAAGCAATCAGAAGGACTAAATAACATTTATGTATTTAAAATTAATGAAGTACAATTAGCACAAGAAATAAAATCAATTGTAACAAATTTAAAATCAAACAATGAATTTATTTCTTGCTATGAAGATGCAAATGCAGTAAAAGAATCACTTGAAAACATTATAACAGGAATAGATGAATCAGAATGTGTAGAAAGTAATGTAATAGAGCTAAATGTATACACAACTGGATTAACTCAAAACTTTGAAAAATTAGTAATTAAAATGAATATAAACGAAGAAAAAGTAGAAGTGACTTCAAAAAATGTTGATGATGTTTTAAACATAGACTTTAAAATTGTTGAAACAACAGAAAATAAAGAAATAACTGGTACAATTAAAGTTTCAGGAGATAAAACTAATCAAACAGTTGAGTTCTCAGCAGAATCTGCAGAAATAGGAAAAATCTATGTAAAGGCAGATTTAAGCAATAAACAACTTAGTGTAATGGACCAAATTGATACATCAAATGTAAAAAGTATAGAAGAATTAACAACTGCTGATATACTTCAAATACTTTCCAAATTACAAGCTTCAGGAACACTAGGCACTTTAGGACTTACAGACATATTCTAAAATTTATTATATAAATATATACAAAAATAAGAGAATGTGCTAAAATAATTTTATGTTAGAGTAGAAAAATTTCCCTTTTCTTTTTATGCAGGATAAAAAGAAAGGGGATTTTTTATGAGAAAAAATAAAAAAATAGTTTTAACAGCTATTTTATTAGCAATGCTTGTTTTACTTTCTAGGTTTTTATCAATAAAAACACCAATTACAAAAATAAGTTTTGCATTTGTACCTACAATGTTATGCGCAATATGGCTAGGACCAAAATGGACAATTATTTGTATTACAAACTTGGCTGATGAAATATTGATAGCAGATAGAACTCTTATATTAGACAATGGAAAAATTGCATTAGAAAGGCAAGTGAATAAAGTGAAAAATGTAATTATATTTTTGATTTTTATTTTTTATGCTACTTTACTTTTTTTATGCCTAATAATATTGAGTTAATAGTGTTTGGAATAATTAATTTAACACTAATGATAATAATAAAGGTAAACTTAAAAAAAGCAATAATAAACTTGATGAAATATATGCCATTTATATTAATTACATTTGTATTTAACTTAATATTAGTAATTTATCGCTTAGATCTTAATGTTCAACAGTATAAAATATTTTTTAAATTTATAGATTTTAAATTGAGAAGATGGTATAATAATATAAATTGATTTATGGAGGTAATGAATATGTCAATAGAAAAACAAAGATTATATAATGAAATAGATACTTTACCAGAAGAACTTACAAATCAAGTGATAAATTTTATTGAATACTTAAAAATATCATATGTAGATACAGACGCTCCAGATAATATAATGATAAAAAGTAAAAAAGATTTAAAAGAAAAATTGCAAAAAGGAATAGATGACATAAATGCAAATAGAGTATGTTCAATAGAAGAAGTTTTTAACAAAATAGACAATATCTAAGAGATTGGAGTTTTGTATGAAAAAATATATAGTTGAAGTTTCAGAAACTGCGGAAAAAGATTTAGAAAGTATTTTGAAGTATTTAAGATATAATTTGGCAGGAGATATTATAGCAGATAAATATAAACTTTTATTTAAACAAGAATTAAAAAACTTAGAAGATATAGCAGGTAGTATGCCTATTTTAAGTCAAGAATTAACAGGTTATAAAAATATTAGAAAAGTTAATGTAAGAAATTATGTAATATTTTATATAACTGATGAAGAAAATGCAAAGGCTTTTGTATTAAGAATTGGCCATGCTTTTATGGATTGGGAAAAATACCTAAAAGATGAATAATTAACAAGTAATTATTATTTGTTAATTATTTTGTTATCTAAAAAAATAGAATTTATAGGAGAATTAACCATGGAAAAAGAAATTGTTTTTGTAACACATAATACAGGAAAAATAAAATCAGCAGAAAAGTATTTTAAAAATTTAAAATTTACTACATTTAATTATGAATTAAATGAACCAAGGAGTGACGATATAAAAGAAATAGCAACTGCAAAAGTAAAAGAGGCTTTTGAAATAGTAAAAAGACCTTGTATAGCTTTAGATACAGATTTTAGGATTGAAGAGTTAAATGGATTTCCTAGAGCATTTGTAAATTTTTCATTAGATACAATAGGAATAAATGGAATTTTAAAACTAATGGAAGGAAAAGAAAACAGAAAATGTGCATTTAATGAGTGTTTAGCTTATCATGATGGGACGAATATTCATTATTTTTATGGAAAACATCCTGGAAATTTATCAGAAAAAATACAAGGATTAGACAGAGCAGAAAAATGGTCAGATTTATGGTATATTTTTAAACCAAAGGGATTTGATAAAACGTTGGCAGAGATGGATTCAGAAGAAAGAGAGAATAGAAGAAAAATTGATGGTTCAGTACAAGCAATGCAGAAATTCGCAAAATGGCATGAAAAGCAATAATCATCCATACAACTTACAATTTATAAACAAAACTAATAATTATAGAAAAATGGAAATGTTCTAGATGTGGATATACAAAGTTATATAAGACAAAAACATCAACAAGAATAAATATATTTGATTTCTTAACAAAGTAATAAAAATTTAATTAGTAACTATCTATAAATCTTGGAGGTGTGATATGAAAAAATATATATAATAACTGGTGCAAATGGTTTTCTAGGAAATAATATAATAAGAAAATTAGAACAAAATAGTGAAAATGAAATAAGAGCACTTGTATTACCGAATGATTCTATAAAGGCATTGGACAACTTGAATTGTAAAATTTATTATGGAGATATTACCAAAAAGGAAAGTTTATCATCAGTTTTTGAAAATATTGATGGAAAAGAAGTTTATGTAATACATTGTGCAGGAGTTGTATATATAAAACCCAAATATAACCCAATTGTATATGATGTTAATGTTAATGGCACAAAAAATATTGTAGACAAGGTTTTAGAAATAGATGCAAAACTTATTTATGTAAGTAGTGTACATTCAATTACCGAAAAGCCTAATAATGAAACAATAACAGAGATTACTAACTTTGATTCTGAAAAAGTAGTAGGATTATATGCAAAAACAAAGGCAGAGGCAGCAAAATATGTTATTTATGCAATAAAAAATAAGAATCTAAATGCTTGTATTATTCATCCTTCTGGAATTATTGGACCAAATGATTATGGAAATAGCCACTTAACACAATTAATAAAAGAAGTAGCGACAGGAAAACTTTTTGCTTGTGTAAAAGGAGGGTATAATTTTGTAGATGTTAGAGATGTAGCAGATGGTATTATTAGTGCTTGTGATAAAAATAATAGAGGAGAATGTTATATTTTATCTAATAAATATATTACAATAAAAGAATTGACTGATTTTGTTTGTGATTTAGAGGAGAAAAAAAGAATTAAGATAGTGTTACCACTATGGTTGGCAGAATTAGTAGCTCCAATTTGCGAATTATATTATAACATAAAAAAGCAAACACCATTATTTACAAAATATTCTCTATATACATTATCTTCTAATTCTAATTTTAGCAATGAAAAGGCTAAAAAAGAATTGGAATATAAAAATAGAGATATGAAGGATACAATTAAAGATACAATAAAATGGTTAAAAAGGATGAATTATATTAAATAACACAAATTGTATGATTAAAATTAAAATATTGGTTATGCACAGTAAATGTTAAAAATCTTTGACAAAGTTCCAAAGACTTTTGATAGAGGTTTTACAGTAACACCTATATAATTGTATGTGAAAGTGGGAAGAATATGAAATTAGGAGAAAATATTTTTAGATTATGAAAAGAAAAATTAAAGTTATAAAATACTAGCTATAAGAGGCTAGTATTTTGCTTTATGTTGAAAAAAAATAGAAAATCTGCTATTATGTTATTATATTGTAGACAAATATAATTTATATAAAAATCAAAAATAAAAAGGGGTAAACATGACACAGACTCAACAAACCATATTAGCATTAGCAATATATACAATATGGATAACACTATTATATATAAGAATATTTGATAAAACACTAAAAAAATATGTATTATTAATAGGTGTGCTATTAGGATTTTGGATGGTAGTAAGAATACTTAAAACATATACAACAGGGTTTGGAACAGAAATGCTGTGGTATTTGTATTACATACCACTATTGCTGATTCCAACATTTTATTATAATTGCAGTAGTTATTTAATAAACAGTAAGAATAAAAAAAGAAGAATTGCCACAATAATTATATCAACAATACTATTCTTATTAGTAATTACAAATAGCATACATAATATTGTGTTCAAAATAAAAAGCAATATAAATGATTATAATCATAATATTGGGTATTTTATAATAGTTGCTTGGATTCTATGTTTAATAGTAGTAGCAATAATAAATCTAATAAAATCAAGCAAAAATAAAGGGTACAAAAACATAATCTCAATATCAATAATTATTTTAATTGGTGTAGTATATACAATTTTATATATAAAAAATGTTCCAGTAATAAGAAAAACGAATATGTCAGTAATAATAGGAACATTATTTTGTGTAGGATTAGAAATGATGCTTGACTTTAATTTGATACCAAATAATTTCAGATATAAGAAGATATTTAAAAATTCAAATTTGCCATTAGAAATCATATCACGAGATGGAAAAACTAGAATTGCAACAAATCATTCCATAAATCTAAAAGAAAATATAATAAATGATATAAAAGATAATAAGGTAAAAAATACATATAAAGATAACAATATTGTAAAAAATGTTAAGGCTATAAGTGGTGGCTATTCAATAGAAGAAAAAGATTTTAGTAAAATAAACGAGTATGAAAAAGAATTGAAATTAATACAACAAGAGCTTATAGAACAAGAAACAATATTACAAAAACAAAGAAAGATTGCAATAGAAATATATGAAACAAAATTAAAAAGCGAAATTATAGAGCTATTAGATGAAAAGATAGAACAAAAAAGAAATTTGATAAATGAACTAATAAAAGAAATGAAGATAACAGACATAGATAAAATGCAAAATATAAAACTACTACTAAATTATTGTAAAAGAATGAGTAGTTTAGTAATATCAAGCTATAACAAAGAAAAATATGATAACAAAAGACTAAAAATAATCATAAATGAAATGTTAATAGAAGCACAAGCACTAGGAATAAATGGAGTTTTGAAAACAAATAATTTTGAGATAAGTAGTGGAGAAACAGCCAATATTTATGAGATCATATTTGAAACAATAATGAAATTTAGAGAAACTAATTTTATTCTATATATACAAGTAAACAATTCATATACAGAAATAAAATATTTATTTGATGGCAAACATAAGAACTTCAAAAAAGAAATAGAAAAATTACAATTAGAAAAATTATTGAAAATTGAGCAAATAATAGATGAAGATGGAACAACTATAAAATTGAAAATTTTAAGAGGAGAAAATTAGTATTATGATAGCAATTATAGGAATACTGTGTCTTTTGTTAGTATGGCAGATTCTAAAAATCATACTAAAAAAGGGAATAATAAATAAAAATATAACAGATTATACACTAGAATATATTGTTGCTATAACAATACTTATAGCATTGTTTATGCAAGAAAGCATATCAAGAAATAGCTTATTTATAATTGCATTGCTAGGCATAATATACGAAATTATTTCAATTATATATATGTATTTTAGATATTACAAAAAAGAAACTATTACAGATTTCTCAATAAAAAAAGTTATAGATGAATGTGAGTTTGGAATTTTAGTATTAAAAGGCAAGAGAGCAAAATTAATAAATAATAAAATGTATGAAATACTAGACAAATTAAACATAAAGAAAGACTATATAACAAATATAATAAAACAAAGTATAGACCAGTTAGATAAAAATTATTGTGTAAAAGTAGAAGATAAATATTATGTATTTGTGATAAATAATAATGAAATAATTACATTTGATATAACAGAAGTATATAAATTACATCAAAAGCTAAATGAGCAAAATAAAAAGTTAAAAGAGAATAATAAAAAAATATTATTAAGTATTGACAATATAGAAGAATTAGAAAAGGAAAAAAATCTACTAAAACTAAAAAATAAATATCATGATATATTAGGACAAAATCTTTCCATACTTCAACAATATTTAAATAAAGAAAATATAACCCAAGAAAATTTTGAAGAAATAAAATTTATGATACAAAAAATGTTCATAGATATTGAAGATACAGATGACACAAATGCAAACCTAGAAAATTTAATAAAAATACACAAGAAAAATGGAACAGACATTATTATAGATGGAAAACTACCACAAAATAAAGAAACTGCAAAAGTGTTCTTTGAAATAATAAGAGAGGCAACCACAAATGCAATAAGACATGCAGGAAGTTCAAAAGTATTTGTGAATATAAAAGAAACACTAGAAGAAA
>FR902173.1 GCA_000437855.1 Clostridium sp. CAG:567
AAATAAAAGATATCTAGATAATCTAGATATCTTTTATTTTTATGCTATTTTTTAAATCAATAATAGCTCTATCTGCTAATTTCGAATATTTTAATTTTTTATCTTTTATTTTTTCAGGAAGTTCTGGCAAAATTCCAAAGTTTGCATTCATTGGTTGAAAATTGTCATTTGTTGTTGATATATATTTGCTTAACGCTCCTATCATTGTAAGCTCTGAAAATATTACTTTTCTTTCTGTTTTATTATATTGTTCTATTGCATTTAGTGCTGCTACTAGTCCTGATGATATTGATTCAACATATCCTTCCACTCCTGTAATTTGTCCTGCAAAATATATATTTCTATTAACTTTTAGTTTATAAGTTGGTTCTAATAGTTTGGTAGAATTTATATAGGTATTTCTGTGCATCACTCCATATTTCACAAAATTTGCATTTTCTAATCCTGGAATCATACTAAATACCTTTTGTTGTTCTCCAAATTTTAAATTTGTTTGGAATCCAACCATATTAAACAAATTACCTTCTGTATTATCTTGTCTTAGTTGTACAATTGCATAAGGTCTGTACCCTGTTCTTGGATCTGTAAAGCCAACTGGTTTTAATGGTCCATATCTTAAAGTGTCTATTCCTCTTTTTGCCATTATTTCTATAGGCATACATCCTTCAAATATTTCTTTTTTCTCAAAATCATGTAATGTTACAACTTCTGCATTTACTAAATCATTCCAAAATTTTTCATATTCTTCTTTATTCATTGGTAAGTTTAAATAGCTTGCTTCATTTTGAGTTTTTATTCTTTCTGTCCATTTCTCTATATCTTCTTCTTTTTCCCTTTCTTGTTCATAGCGTTCACCCCAAAATGCAATATTCATATCTATTGAATCTTTTTCAATAATTGGTGCTGCTGCATCATAAAAAAACAATTTATCTTGCCCTGTTATTTTTAAAATTTCATTTGATAAATTATCTGATGTTAGTGGTCCTGTTGCTATAATAACAATTCCGTCACTAGCCATATTTTCTAATTCATTTTTATCTGTTATAGCTTCATTTCCTATTTCTTTTCTAATTATCTCTATATTTTCCATTTTTTCTAATTCTTCTGTTACTCTTTTAGAAAAAACTTCTCTGTCAACTGCTAATGCTTGCCCAGCTGGTACTGATGTTTCATCTGCTATTTTTATCAAAAGTGAATCTAGTATTCTTAATTCTTCTTTTAATAGTCCACATGCATTTGTATGTAAATTTGATTTAAATGAATTGCTACATACTACCTCTGCTAAATTTTTGTTAGTATGCGCAGGCGAAAATTTTTGTGGTTTCATTTCATATAGTTTAACTTTTATTCCTCTTTTAGCAATTTGATATGCTGCTTCCGAACCAGCTAGTCCTCCTCCTATTATTGTTATATAATCCTTCATTTTATCTCCTTATCCAAATAATTTCATTATGTCTTCTTTAGATAATTGGTTTATAAATGTATTTTGAGTTGATAACATATTATCTGCCAATTTAGCCTTTTTTTGTTGTAATTCATAAATTTTTTCTTCAATTGAATTTTTAGTAATTAATTTATAAACTTGAACATTATTTTTTTGTCCTATTCTATAAGTTCTATCTGTCGCCTGATTTTCAGCCGACAAATTCCACCATGGATCATAATGAATTACTACATCTGCTCCAGTTAAGTTTAGACCTGTTCCTCCTGCTTTTAATGATATTAAAAATACTTTAATATTTTCATCTTCATTAAATTTATCAACAAGTTCTATTCTTTCTGATACTTTAGTTTGTCCTGTTAATTTTAAATATGATATCTTATTATTTTTAAGTTCTTTTTCAATCATTTCAAACATTGAAGTATAACCTGAAAACAATAATATTTTATGACCACTTTCAACTGTATTTTTTATAAGTTCAACACATTGTATAAGTTTGCTACTTTCTCCATCATAATTTTGTAAAAACAATTTTGGATGACAGCATATTTGTCTTAATCTCATTAAAAGAGCTAATATTTTGATTTGACTGCTCTCAAATCCATTTGCTTTTATTTCGTCATTTATTTCTTTTCTAGCCTTAGCCAAATATGATAAATATACTTTTTGTTGTTCTTCTTGCATTTCATTGTATAACACACTTATTGTTTTATCTGGAAGTTCTGTTAATACTTCTTTTTTTATTCTTCTTAATACAAAAGGATCTATCATTTTCTTTAACTTTTCTAGGCTAGGTTCATTTTCTTCTTTCACTATAGGTGTTTCAAATATTTCTTTAAATTTTTTATATTTAAATAAATATCCAGGCATAATAAAATCAAATATAGACCATAGTTCAGATAGTGAATTTTCTATTGGAGTGCCTGTTAGTGCAAACCTTGTTTTAGTTAGTATTTTCTTTATTGCTTTAGCATTTTGCGTATTATTATTTTTAACATATTGAGCTTCATCAGCTATCATATATCTGAAATTAAATGCCTTTTCTTCATATATATCTATGTCTCTTTTTAGTGAATCATAAGATGTAATTACTAAATCATATTGTGGTATTTTAGATATTTTTTTAGCTCTTTCTAATGCATTTCCACTAATTACACATACTTTTAAACTTGGTGCAAATTTATTAGCTTCCCCAAACCAATTTAAAGTTAAAGAACTTGGGCATACAACTAACGAAGGCATTTTTCCTTCTTTGTTTATATAGTCTAATATTACTGCTAGTACTTGGATTGTTTTTCCAAGCCCCATATCATCTGCTAGTATTCCACCAAATTCATATTTATCCAATGTTTTTAGCCACTGATATCCTATCTTTTGATATGTTCTTAAATCTGCATTTAAATTATCTGGAACTGATATTTCAACATTTTTTTGATTTGTATGTAAACTATCTACCATTGTCTTATATGATTCATCTTTATTTATTTCAACATTATTTAAATTTTTCAAACATCTCTCTAAATAAAGACTTCTATAACTTTGAAGTGTAATTACACCGTCTTTTAAGTTTGTATACCCGTTTTCCATATCAAGATTTAAATTATCTAAAAATTTTAGTGTATCATTTTCTTTTAAATTAATGTAACTTCCATCTTTTAATCTATAAAATGTCTTTTTTAGTTTATATTTTTCCATTATTTCTGATAAGTCAGATAATTCAATTCCTATTTGTGATAAATCAATTTGAAGTAAATTATTTTCTACTCTTACCCCAATTGCTTTCATTTGTGGTAAACGTACTTCTTTTTTCTTAAAAGTTTCTGTTGCTAAAACTTCATATTTTTTCATATATTCTTCAATATCAGTTGATAAAAATTGGTATATTTTTTCTTCATCAACTAATATTAATCTTGCATTATTTTTATCTAGCATAAATCCTGTATTAATAAATTGATTTAATGCCTCATTTTCTTTTATCATATTTCGTGCAAAATTTATATTCTGATTTATTAATGGATTAAATTCATTTTTTCCATAACAAAACTTTATGTCTGCTAAAACATTATTGTTTTGGTCATAATCTAAATATATTTTTACTCCTAATTTTTGAGGAATATACTTTTCTTTTATGTATTTAGGCAATTCTTCAGTAATTACTTTTTCCTCTATTTTAGGAGCTATCATAGCAAAGAAATTAGTTATTTCTTTTTCATCCATAATAATTTCATTTGTATAATTTTTTCTTAGTACATCTAATATTTTTATTATGGTCTCTTGAAAACTTTTTTCACATCTGTATAAAGTATCTGAAAATAGCATATATACATATTCTTTTCCTTGAAGAATATCATATTCAAAAACGTCAATATTACATCTTAACCTAAATTTGTTTCCATCTAATTCTGTAATATTAAAGTATATATTTGGTTCTTCATCTGCAAAATATATACTTTTTTCTGTTGAATTTATTTGAAGAATAACATCTTTATTTTTTAAAATTTCAAAAATATCATCTAATCCTGTATTTGATAGCAAAATGTTATCTTGAATAAAGTTATTTCTATAGTACGTATAATTCATTTCATTACTATATTTTATAATTTCTGCATATTTAAGTAAAAATGATAAAATCTCTTGCGATTCTTTTTCAAATGATTCAGTGCTATGTATAAAATTTAATTTTGCCCCATATTGATATGTTTCATTATGTAACATTTTATCATAAAACTCTGGTAGATTTTTTATTTTATATAGTTGTTTTTCTCCTATTTTAAATTCTACTTTTAATTGCTTTTTGAAATTATCATAGAAAAACTTTGGTACAATTCTAATATTTTTACTAATACTTTCAGTCTCATTTTGAGCAACATCTTCACTTTCCAAAAAAGTACTTAATAATTGCTTAAATACTCTATGATTTTCCTTTTCTCTTATTTTTTCTTTTTCTTCTAACATAGCAATCTCCTTGAAATTTTATCAATTTGTTATTATATCATAGGTAATGACGATTATCAAGAAATATGACATAATTTTAAAAACGAGGCATGTAG
>FR902174.1 GCA_000437855.1 Clostridium sp. CAG:567
TAAAGTGTGACATATGATTGACTAATATACATAAAAAATAGTTAATTAAATAATAAAACTTGAAATATATAAATGAATAGTATATAATTTAAACCAATGTAAGAAGCGAGAAAAGAGGATTTTTATGAAAGCAATAGAAATAAGAAACAAATATTTAAACTTTTTTAAAGCACATGGACATAAAGTAATTCCAAGTGCTCCATTAATACCAGAAAATGATCCATCTGTACTATTTACAACAGCTGGAATGCAACCATTAGTACCATATTTACTAGGTGAAAAACATCCGGCAGGAACAAGAATTACAGATTATCAAAAATGTTTAAGAACAAATGATATAGATGAGGTAGGAGATAACCGTCATTTAACATTTTTTGAAATGCTAGGAAATTGGTCATTAGGAGACTATTTTAAAGATGAAGCAATTAGCATGAGCTATGAATTCTTAACAAAAGAGTTAGGAATTGATCCAAGTAAATTGTCAGTTACATGTTTTGCAGGTGATGAACATGCACCAAGAGATACAGTAGCAGCAGAAGCATGGAAAAGAGCAGGAATACCAGAAGAAAGAATATATTTCTATGACAAAGATAATAACTGGTGGATTGCAGGAGATGAAGGACCTTGTGGACCAGATACAGAAATGTTCTTAGATACAGGAAAACCAGCATGTTCAGATAATTGCCAACCATCATGTGGTTGTGGTAAATATGTTGAAATTTGGAATGATGTATTTATGGAGTATTACCAAGCAAAAGATGGCTCTATCACAAAATTAAAACAACAAAATGTTGATACAGGTTTTGGACTAGAAAGAATGACAATGTTATTACAAGGCAAAGAAACTCCATTTGATACAGAGTTGTTTGCTCCTGTAATGGAAAAACTAAAAGAGTTAGCTAAACAAGATAATATTGAAAGTAGAAGAATTGTTGCAGAACATTTACGTGCTAGTATGATGGTTATATCAGATGGTGGTAGACCAAGCAATATAGATCGTGGATATGTACTAAGAAAACTAATTAGAAGAATGACAAGACATTTAAATAAACTACAAATTGATTTGAATGAAATTAGTGGATTAGTTGATTTATATGTAGAAACACTAAAAGAATTCTATCCAGAATTAGTTGAAAATAGAGAAACAATTAAAGAAGTTATATTAGCTGAAAAAGATAAATTTGCTAAAACATTATCACATGGTGAGAAAGAATTTGAAAAAGTAGTAAATAAATTAAAACAAGAAAATAAAAATACAATTGATGGTCACACTATTTTTAAATTATATGAAACTTATGGATTTCCACCAGAAATCACAGCAGATTTAGCAAAAGAGCAAGGTTTTGAAATTGATACATCTGAATTTGATAAATTATTCAAAGAGCACCAAGAAAAATCAAGAATGGGTAGTGAAAAAAAATTTAAAGGTGGACTAGCTGAACAAAATGAACAAACAACTAAATACCATACAGCGACACACTTATTACACAAAGCATTAAAAATAGTACTAGGAGATCATGCAAACCAATGTGGTTCAAATATCACAACAGAAAGATTAAGATTTGACTTTACACATTCAGAAAAAATGACACCAGAACAACTAGCTAAAGTAGAAGAGATTGTAAATGAACAAATTAAACGTGATTTACCTGTAACATGTGAAGAAATGACATTAGAAGAAGCAAAAGCATCTGGAGCAACAGGATTATTTGAAAATAAATATGGTGACAGAGTTAAAGTATATACAATAGGTGATTTTAGCAAAGAAATTTGTGGTGGACCTCATGTTAAACATACAGGAGAATTAGGACACTTCAAAATTAAAAAAGAAGAGTCAAGTTCAGCAGGAGTTAGACGTATTAAAGCAATTTTAGAATAAGGAGAAAAAGTATGGATGATTGTGTTTTTTGTAAAATAATAAAAGGAGAAATTCCTTCAGAAAAAGTATATGAAGACGAAGACGTTATTGCATTTAAAGATATTAACCCAGTAACTCCAATTCATATATTAGTAATACCAAAAAAACATATAGCAACTTTACTTGATGTTACTGAAGAAGACAGCCATTTAATCAGCAAAATATTTGTTGCTATAAATAAAATAGCAAAACAAATTGGAATAGAAGAAAACGGATTCAGAATAGTTGCTAATTGTGGAAAAGATTCAGGGCAAGAAGTAATGCATATACACTTTCATTTGTTAGCTGGACAAAAAATGGGATCAAAAGTTGTTTAATAAATATAGATTATTTTTTTCTTATATGCTATAATATAATATATAGTTACGAGTGAAGTATTTATGGGAGGAATACAAATGTTAAATAGTAAATATAGTAAAGTATTATCAGTTGTTCTAGTAATAGCCATATTAATAATTATAGGATTTTTAGTTTTTATAGGTATAGATTGGTATAAAGCTTCTATATCTGAAAGTGAAAACAAAAATATTCTTGAACAATTTAATAATTATGTAGAAAATGAACAAAAAGATAATAATAATGAAAACTTAGAAAATGTTATAAATAATGAAGATCCTAATAATGAAATAATTGATCCAGTGGTAGATCCAAGCAGTAATGTTGAAGAACCATCAGATGGAGACAATAATAATTCAGGTTTAACTGTAAAAGGAATGAAAGTTGCCGGAACAATAGAAATTCCAAAAACAAATGTTAAATATGCTATTTTAGATAATTCATCTGCAAAAGCAATGGAAGTTGGAATTGCAATGCTTTATGGACCTGGAGTTAACAAAGTTGGAAATACTGTATTAGCTGGTCACAATTATAGAAATGGAACATTTTTCTCAAATAATAAAAAACTTAATGAAGGTGATGTGATTTATTTAACAGATACTTCTGGTAAAAGAGTAAAATATGTTATTTATAAAAAATATCAAACTGACTCAAATGACTTTAGCTATGCAACAAGAACAACAAATGGAAAAAGAGAAATATCTGTAAGTACATGTACAGATGATTCAAGTGCAAGACTTATTCTTTGGGCTAAAGAAGGATAATTAATAAAATTAAATATTTTGTATTGACAAAACTATATAAAGTATTGTAAAATTATATATGCATTGTGAAATGAATATATAAATGGTGGATGTAGCGTAGTTGGTTAACGCGCCAGTTTGTGGCACTGGAGACCGTGGGTTCGAGTCCCATCTTCCACCCCATATGATGGGCTGTAGCCAAGCGGTAAGGCACATGACTTTGACTCATGCATGCGCTAGTTCGAATCTAGCCAGCCCAACCAAAAGCAAAAGACTGTAACGTAGTTATGGTCTTTTGCTTTTAATATGCTGAAAAGTAAGCAGAGATAGAGTCCGAAGGACGTCGCGCCGTGAACGAAGTGAACAAGTACCCTTGGGGTATTCGAATCTAGCCAGCCCAACCATAAGAAAACTCTATTTTACACATTATGTCATTTGATTAAAAAATTGAAAAGGTATTGATTTTTTTTATTATATAAAGTAATATAAATATAATAATAAAAATTAAGGAGAATAATTGAAATGATAGTTGACAAAAATGGAAAGATATTTGAAAATAGAAGAAAAAGTGATAGAAGAAGATCTGAATATGATATAGAAGGTGGAAGAAGAAAAACAGATAGAAGAAAAGAAGAAAATAAAACTAAAAAAAAATAACTAATTAAATTATAAAAAAATAACAATCCAATTAAGGATTGTTATTTTTTTCTAGCAACATCCGCCTCTGTTACCACCACAGCAACAAATTAAGATAATAAAGATAATTATCCAAATGCAGCAATCATCACCAAAACCAAATCCGCCACATCCACATCCTCTATTTTCAGGCATAGTATTCACTCCTTTCAAATGTACAATTGATTAGCAACCACAATTATTGTTGTTGCATCCGCAGCCATTATTGCCACAGCAGAAAAGTAATAAGAATAAGATTATGAACCATAATAGTTCACTATTATTACAACCACATCCCATTGTTTTCTACCTCCTATAAAATATTTTTAGCTCTTTCGTATGATATATATTATTCTTACAATTTTAAAGTGTTACACAAAGCTAATATTTTTTATTTGAACATAAAAAAATTGTCTAAAAACTATACAAAAAATAAAAAAAGAATGATATAATTCGAAAAGAAACAAAAGAATAATAAGATGGAGGAAAATAAATGGGTAATATAGTATTACTAGATGATAATACAATAAATAAAATTGCTGCAGGTGAAGTAATTGAAAGACCAGCTTCAGTTGTAAAAGAGTTAATGGAAAACTCTATTGATGCAGGAGCTACAGCAATAACCGTAGAAATAAAAAATGGTGGAATTTCATATATAAGAATAACTGATAATGGAAAAGGAATAGCACCGGATGATATGGAAATAGCATTTGAAAGACATGCTACTTCTAAAATTAGAAAAGCAGAGGATTTAGAAACTGTTAAATCAATGGGGTTTAGAGGCGAGGCTTTAGCAAGTATTGCGGCTATAAGTAAAGTAGAAATGACATCAAAATATATAGAAAATGAAATAGGATATAAAGTAGAAGTAGAAGGCGGAACTATTAAAAATAAAGAAGAAGCAGGATGCCCAAAGGGAACTACTATTATAATAACAGACCTATTTTTTAATACACCAGTTAGATATAAATTTTTGAAAAAAGATTATACTGAAGCTGGCTATATTGAAGATGTAGTTACAAGAATAGCTTTAATACACCCAGAAATTGCTGTAAAACTAATAAACACAGGGAAAACTACAATTCAAACACCTGGAAACAATGACTTTAAAGCTGTTATATACAGTATATATGGAAAAGACATTGCTGATAATATATTAGAAGTAAACTATAATTATGAAGATATTACAGTTACAGGTGTAATTGGAAAACCTGTTATTGCACGTTCAAATCGTTCAAACCAATTATTTTTTGTTAATAAAAGATATGTTAAGGACAAAACTTTAACTAGTGCAGCTGAACAAGGGTATAAAGGGTTAATAACTATTGGAAAATATGGATTTTTAGTATTAAATGTAGAAATGAATCCTAAAAAAGTAGATGTAAATGTTCATCCAGCAAAATTAGAAGTTAGATTTGAAGAAGAAAGCAAAGTATTTAAAGCTGTATATCATACTATTAAGGATGGCTTATTAAAAGGAGATTTAGTAGCAGATACAGAAAAAACAAATGAAGATACTAAAACAGTTCCAATGGATACTATAATGGTAAACACAGCACCAGTTGAACAAATTAAATATGATAATAAAATAGAAGAAAAATCATTTGGCGGACTATTTAGAAAATTTAAAAAAGAAAAAGAAGAATCAGAAGAAGTAGATGATAAAAGTAATTTAATAGCACAAATATATTCTAATAAATTTGGCTTAAATGATGCAAACAAAAAAGAAAAAGTTGCAGAAGAAACTTCAGCTTATGATTTACCAGTAAGTGAAAGTACACCTGCAAAAGAAAACAGTGACAAAATTATTGATAATATAAACAAATTGGAAGATTTAAAAATAGAAGAACAACCTACAAATTTTGATGAAATGTATGTAAAAACTTTTGGTACAATGCCATCAGACATTAGAAAACAAGTACAAGAAGAAAAGGAAAAAGAAGAACAAATAACAGTAAGACCTCAGGAAATGAAATCTTTGGAAAATGTATCAATATTTAAAGAAGAAAAAGATGATGTACCTCCATATAAATTTATTGGAATTGCATTTTCTACATACATAATATTAGAGCTAAACAATGAACTTTACATATTAGACCAACATGCAGCACATGAAAGAATTTTATATGAAAAGGTAAAAAAGAATTATTATAATGATACAGAAAAAGAATCTCAATTAATGCTATTACCAGATATAATAAATTTATCACATAAAGAAATGGATATAGCTAAAGAAAATATGGAAATGTTTAGAAAAGCAGGTTTTACTTTAGAAGAATTTGGAGAAAACACAATTAAACTTAGTGGAGTTCCAAATATATGCTTAGATCTTGATACTAAAGAGCTATTCTTAGAAACATTAGATGAGATTAACACAGTAGCAAGAACTGCAAAACAAGAAATTGAAGAAAAATTCATTGCTACAGTTGCTTGTAAAGCAGCAGTAAAAGCCAATATGGCACTTACTAAAGCAGAAGTGGACAACTTATTAAAACAATTATTAGTACTTCCAAATCCATTTACTTGTCCACATGGAAGACCTACTGCAATAAAAATGACAAAAACAGATATTGAAAAGAAATTTTCAAGAAGATAATAACTAAGGAGAATAAAGATGGTTATAATTATTTATTTAGGAATTTTATTAATAAACGTAGTTGCAGTTTTTATGGTGTATAAATTTTTGGGAACTGATATGGAAAAAAAGGAAAAATTAATTTTCATTGCAATAGGAACATCTATAATGTATGTAACAGTATCATTTGTTTATTGGCTAAGTACAAAAAATGTTGATTTTGGTGATATAAGGAGCTATGGAGAAAACTTTATAACATTTACTTTTGTACCAATAAATAGCATGATAACATTAACTTATATAGCAAAATCTTATAAATACTTTAGAGAAGGTAGACTAAAACAAGACAAATTTAGAAACCGTGTTATTTTAATGATTGCTGTCTTAGTTGTAGTTTTAATAATTGAATTCTTTTATTTTAAAGATATTCAAACAGGAATTTTAAATATAATAAATTCAAAAAAATAAAAACATAAGGGAGATACTATAAATGAAACCAAAAGTAATTGTTATATGTGGACCAACAGCATCTGGTAAAACAAGCTTATCTATTGAAGTTGCGAAAAAAATTGATGGTGAAATTATTTCTTGTGATTCAATGCAAATTTATAAAGATATGAATATAGGAACAGCAAAGCCAACAGTAGAAGAAATGCAAGGAATACCTCATTATATGCTAGACTTTGTGCTACCAAGTGAACGATATAGTGTAGCAGATTTTAAAGAAGCAGCTACTGATAGAATAGAAGACATTTTAAAAAGAGAAAAAGTCCCAATTATTGTTGGTGGAACAGGGTTATATGTAGATGCGTTAACTAAAAACATTACATATCCTGAAATTGAAATAGATTTAGAATACAGAAAACAACTTGAAGAATTAATAAAAGAAAATGGATTAGAAAGTTTGTATGAAGAAGCAAAAAAAATAGATGAAAAAGCTATGCAAACTATTAGTAAAAATGATAAAAAAAGAATAATGAGAGTCTTGGAAATATATCATCAAACAGGAAAAACAAAGACTCAATTAGAAAGTGAGTCAAGACTTTCACCACCACCTTATGAATATATAGTTTTTGCAATTAATATGGAAAGAGAAAAATTATATGAACGTATAAATAAAAGAGTTGATATTATGATAGATCAAGGATTAATTGAAGAGGTTGAGGCCTTGACTAAAAAATACGAAGAATTTCCAACAGCTATGCAAGGACTAGGCTATAAAGAAGTAGTAAGTTACTTAAAAAAAGAAATTACCAAGGAAGAAATGATTGAAAAACTAAAAATGGAAACTAGAAGATATGCCAAAAGACAGTTGACTTGGTTTAGGAAAGATGAAAACATAAAGTGGATAGATGGTTTGGCACCATTGGAACAAAATATACAATGTATTTTGGAGGAATACAGTGGAGAAAAAGAAAGTAAATAAGAAAAATGTACCAAAAATAGATTTAAATAAAATTCAAAAAAATAAAAAAATTCTAATTCTTTTAATTGCAATTATTGCTATAATAATATTTTGCATATATAAAGTAATAGTATTTGTAAAAAATCCAACAGATACATTTACAGTACAACAAGGAAAAATTTATCAGGAAGAAAGAGCAATTGGTTATATTATTAGAGAAGAAACAATAGTAAAAGGCTCAAATTATAAAAATGGCATGGAACAAATAAAAACAGAAGGAGAAAGAGTTGCAAAAGGAGAATCTATTTTTAGATATTACTCTTCAGGAGAAGAAAAATTAACAAGTAAAATAAAAGACTTAGATGCGAAAATTGATGAAGCAATTTCAAAAGAAACTAGCTTGCCATTGAGAGATACTAAAGCACTTGAAAAACAAATAGAAAATCAAATAATAGAACTTAGAAAAGAAAATAATATTCAGAATATAAGCAAAACAAAAAAAGAAATTTCAAACAATATTGTAAAAAAAGCTAAAATAGCTGGAGAATACAGTCCTGCAGGTTCATACTTGAAAAAACTGATTGATGAAAGAAGTAAATATGAAAATCAATTAAACGAAGGTGCTGAATATGTAAAATCTCCAATAAGTGGAGCTGTTTCATATAAAGTGGACGGATATGAAGAAGTTTTTACAACAGATGATTTTTCAAAAATTAATGCAAAGTTCTTAGAAGATCTAAATTTAAAAACAGGGCAGTTAGTTGCAGATAGTAAAGAAAGCGCAAAAATAATAAATAATTTTGAATGCTATATAGCATGTGTACTGGATTCTGAGCAAGCTATGAGTGCTGAACTAGATCAAACAGTAAAAATCAGACTTTCAAATCATGAAGAGATAGAAGGAACAGTCAAATATATTGAAAAGGAAGATAACAAAACAGTAATTATATTTAAAATAGATGAACAAGTACAAGAATTAGTTAGTTATAGAAAAATTTCATTTGAAATAATATGGTGGAGTTATGGAGGAAAGAAAATTCCTAATACTGCCATTGAATTTGAAACAAAAGGGGAAAATCAAGTTGCATATATAACAAGAACTAGAAATGGATATCAGGACAATATATTAATAAAGATATTAAAACAAAATGATAAGTACTCAATAGTTGATAATTATACAAGTGAAGAATTAAAGAAACTTGGTTATACAAGTGAAGAAATAAAATCAAGAAAAACTTTGACATTATATGACGAAATATTTAAAAATGCGACATAAGAATATTACAATTATATTACAAAAATATTAAATTATTATTACAAACTTAAAAACTATTGACAATAAGGCTGAAAAGTTAGATACTAAATACAGTTAAAAACTAAGGACGAGTAATTATTGGGAGGTTGTTTAAAATGGCAGGAGCTATCATGGAAAAAGTATTTGATCTATTTAGAATGGATCCAGCAGAAGATAGAGAAGATGATAAAGAAGAATACGAAGTAGAAGAAGTTGAAAATGAGGAAGAAGAACAAGATCAAGAAGAAAGAAAATTATGGGGAAGAAAAAGTGGCAAAGTTGTTAGTATGCCTCAAGTTCAACAAGTAAAAATGGTTATTTCTCAACCTACTACTTTTGAACAAGCTGCAACAATTTGTGATTTATTAAAACAAAAAAAATCAGTAATTGTTAATTTAGAATATGTTAATAAAGATGTTGCAAGAAGAATTATAGACGTTGTGTCTGGTGCAGTACATGCATTAGATGGCCACATGCAAAAAATATCTAATTCTATAGTTTTGATAGCACCATTTAATTATGATATTGAAAATGAAATGGCAAGAGAAGAAATAAAAAATAAATTATCAGTTTCATGGTTAAGAAATGGAAACTAATTAGGAGGAATAAATATGCTTACACCTTTAGACATTGAAAATAAAAAATTCTCAAAGCAAATGATGAATGGTTATAGTGTGAATGAGGTAGACGAATTCTTAGACGAACTAACAGCCGACTATGAAAAATTATATAAAGAAACAACAGATTCAAAAAATAAAATAGCAGATATGCAAGAAGAAATGGCTAAATATAAAAATATAGAAAGTACATTAAATAATACATTAATCATGGCACAAACAGCAGCAGAGGATGTTAAAAATTTAGCAAAACAACAAGCTGATAACATATTAAGTGAAGCACAAGCAAATGCAAAGCAAGCTGTTACAGAACTTGAACAGGAAATTGCATTAAAACAAAAAGAACTAGAAGATCTTCAAAAACAATTTGATGTATATAAAGCAAAAATGGAGTCACTTCTTATATCACAATTAGAATTATTAAAAGAAGTAAATAAAGACTAAAAAATATAAAGATGATTTCTTAATTTAAATAGAAATCATCTATTTTTTAGTCTAAAAAATACTTTACATTTAAATCATTATAATATATAATACAAATGCAATATTACAAAATGATAACATTATTACAATTACATTAAGATAATATTACATTTATGTTAAAATCATTGACATATTAGCTGAAAAATATAAAATATATGTATATCATTATAGGGGTACTATGAGAGTAATTAGTGGAACAGCAAGAGGAACTAAACTAAACTCAATTGAAAGCCTTTCAACAAGGCCGACACTTGACAGAGTAAAAGAATCTGTATTTAATATTATACAAAATCAAATACAAGATTCAATAATTTTAGATTTATTTTCAGGAAGTGGCGCAATTGCAATTGAATTTTTGAGCAGAGGCGCTGAAAAGGCATATTTGTGCGAGCACAATTCGAATGCTATAAAAATGATATACAAAAACTTAGAAAAAACTAAATTGACTTCAAAATCAGTAGTAATAGGAAAGGATTATAAAAAAGCTTTAGAAATATTAAAAGAACAAAAAGTAAAGCTTGATTTAATATATATAGATCCTCCATATCAAGCTGATATTGCAGTTGATTCTGTAAATAGAATTTTATCATTTGATTTACTAAAAGAAAAAGGAAATATAATCATAGAAACCGATGATGAGAAGCGAGAATTACTCGAGTTAGAAAAATTAGATGTAGACGTAAAAGATATAAGAAAATATGGAAGAGTAACTCTTATATTCTTAACAAAAAGTACAGAAAAATGAGTGCTTTGAAAGGGGTAAAAAAATGGAAATATTCACCTTATTAGAAACTTTAGAGGATATGTTAGAAAAAAGTAGAGCAGTACCTTTTTCTAGTAAATGCATAGTTGATAAAGAGGAAATTTTAGATATAATTAAAGAGGTTAGATTAAAACTACCAGAAGAGTTAAAACAAGCTAAATGGGTTAAAGAAGAAAGACAAAGAATTTTAGTAGAGGCACAAAATGAAGCTGATGAAATAATTAAAGAGGCTGAAAACAGAATTATATCTATGATTGATGAACATGAAATTACAAGAAAAGCCTATGAAAAGAAAGTAGAAATCATAGAAACAGCAAATGAAATGTCTAGAGAAATTTCAAAAGGCACCAAAGAGTACGCAGACAGTGTTTTAGCTGGCATTGAAGTTGCACTTCAAGATGCAATGAAGGTAATTCAAAATAATAGAAAAGAACTTAAATAATAATTTTGAAGGGTCAGACATCTTGAAACGTCTGACTCATTTTAATGTTAACAAGAACCTATCTTGAAAAGGAGAGAAATACTAGTGGCAAAAAGAGGAAGAAAAAAGAAAAAAACAGTAGATATAAATGTTGCAGTAGTTGCATTAGTTATATTAAGTATATTATTAATGATTTTAATATATACTAAGTCAGGAAGTATAGGAAAAGTATTAAGCCCAATGCTTGGAGGAATAATGGGATTTATAAAATACATTATTCCTATAGGTACACTTCTTATTGCGATATATATGACTCATAATGACAAAGAATATATGACACATAAACTAATTCAATATGGTATATTTTTACTATGTATTGCTGCAATGCTTAGTATTTTTCAGGTTGGAAAAGATAACCTTTCTTTAGAAAAAGAGTTTACTAAAATTATAGAGGAAGCCTATTATCTTGGAGAAAAAGATATTGGCGGAGGCGCAATTGGAGGTATTATAGCAGTACCATTAATAAAAGCACTTGGAAATACAGGAGCGGTAATATTAACAATAGGTGTAGCTATTATATTACTTGTATTTATGTTTGGTATAAGACCAGCCCAGATGATTAGTGATTTCCTTGATGAATTGGAAGAAAGAAAAGCAGAGAAAAAACAGGAAAGAAAAAATAGGCATGCTTATGAAAAAGAAACAATAATTCAAGAAGACAAGAAGGGTAAGAAATTAAGAGAAAAAGAAGAAGCAGAAAAACTTGCATCTCAATTTGAAGATCAATTAACTATTAATTTGAATGATAAAAATGAAAAAGAGGATAAAAAGAAATATAATCATGATGATTTGTCAATTCCTTTTTTTGGAAAGAAAAAAGAGGAAGTTTCTTCTCCAGATGTAATAGATGCGAATTTGTTTAAACAAGTTGAAGAACAAAAAGAAGATAAAACAAAAGAAGTGTTACAGCTAGAACATACAATTACAGAAGAAGATGAAAATTATGAATTTCCACCAGTTCAATTATTAGCTGAACCTGAAAAGAAAGCTAACAAAGGTGGAAAAAAGGCTGTAATGGATACAGCAACAAAATTACAAAAAACATTATATAGTTTTGGCGTATCTGCAAAAGTAGAAAATGTATCTGTTGGACCAGCAATTACAAGATATGAATTAAAACCAGCAGAAGGTGTACGTGTTAGCAAAATTGCAAACTTAGCAGATGATATTGCATTAAACTTAGCAGCTGAAAGTATCCGTATTGAAGCACCAATACCAGGAAAACAAGCAGTTGGAATTGAAATTCCAAATAAAGAAAATGAAATTGTACATTTTAGAGAAGTAATAGAATCAAACGCTTTTAAAGATCACAAATCAAAATTAGCATTTGGATTAGGAAAAGATGTTGCAGGAGAACCAGTTGTAACAGACATAGCAAAAATGCCACACGTATTAATTGCAGGAGCTACTGGATCTGGTAAAAGTGTTTGTATTAATACTTTGATTTCAAGTATTATATATAAATCAAAACCAAGTGAAGTAAAACTTTTAATGGTTGATCCAAAAGTAGTTGAACTTTCTGTATATAATGGAATACCACATCTACTTATTCCGGTTGTAACAGATCCTAAAAAAGCAGCAGGAGCACTTGCATGGGCTGTACAAGAAATGGAAAACCGTTATCAAATTTTTGCAAAAAAAGGCGTTAGAGATATAAAAGGATACAATGAAGTATCTAAACAAGAAGAAGGTGGGGTACTACCTCAAATTGTAATTATTATAGACGAGCTTGCAGACTTAATGATGGTTGCATCAAAAGATGTTGAAGATTCAATATGTCGTTTGGCTCAAAAAGCAAGAGCAGCAGGCATGCACTTAGTTATTGCAACCCAAAGACCATCTGTTGACGTTATTACAGGTATTATTAAAGCAAATATACCATCAAGAATTTCATTTGCTGTATCTTCACAAATAGATTCAAGAACAATATTAGATATGGTTGGTGCTGAAAAGTTGTTAGGCAAGGGTGATATGTTATTTTACCCAGCAGGTGCAACAAAACCTACAAGAATTCAAGGAGCGTTTGTATCAGATAAAGAAGTAGAAAGAATAGTTGACTTTATTAAGTCAAATGGAGAAGTAAAATATAATGAAGATATAATAGAGCAAATTGAAAATGCTAATAAAACAGAAAAAGATTTAGAGGCAGAACAAGCAGATGATGATGGAACAGACCCATTATTAATGGAAGCAATTGACACAGTTGTAGACACAAGGCAAGCATCAACATCATTTATACAAAGAAGATTCAAAGTAGGATATGCTAGAGCAGGAAGAATTATTGACCAGATGGAAGAAAGAGGAGTAATATCTGGCTACCAAGGAAGTAAACCTCGTGAGGTTCTTATGTCAAAAGAAAGATGGCAAGAACTAAAAATGGCAACTACAGAAAACACAGAAGAATAAGATAAGAAGGAATGTAATGGAAAGAAAAGCAGAAAAACTATTACGTAAAATTCATATTAAAGATTATACAAATAGCTTAGAGAAGGTTTTAGAAGGAAAATATTTTTCCGTAGATACTAAAAATCTTCTTTTGAGCATGCTTTATAAAATTGAAAATGCTTATAAAGATTATGAAAAGACAAAAGTTGAAGTAATAGAAAAATCTGAATTCTTGGAAAAAGTTATTAATATTGTAGAACAAAAATGCAATGAAATTATAACCACAAATGATAATGTTGATATTAATGATGAATTTATTGTAGAAAAAGAAAACGGAAAAATAATCACATTAGGAAATGAATTAAAATTACTTGAAAGTATACTTGAAATGGGGGAAAAGGATATTGTTTTTACAGAGGAAGAAAATGTTCTTAAACCTTCAGTTAATTATTTTTTTAATGTTGCCACCAATATAAATGATTCAGAAGTTATACGTGATTTTAATCGGATGGTCTTGGGACATATGTGCCAAAGATATTAACAATATAAGAATAAATATAGTATTTCAAACAATAACATATTTGTTAGGGAATGAATTTATTAAAGAATGGCTTAATAATAAAAGCAATCTTGCAGACTATTTAATGCTTGCGTATGATAAACTAATAGAAAACTATGGAGAAAAAAGAGCAGAAAAAATAATGAAAATTTTCTGTAAAATTTCTATAGAAGAAACTTCAAAAAAAGATAAATTAGAACTTGAAAAATGGAAAGAAATAATAAAAGAAACAAAAGTTGAATTAGATAAACTAGAAAATAAAGCAAAATACCTAGAAGAATTAACAAAAAAGAAAAAAGATATAACAAAAAAGATAGAAGAAATTGACAAAATAATAAATAACCAGGAATTACTAAAAAAAGAATATGATGATAGAAATTCTAAACTACCTAATAAAGAAAAAATATTTAGTGTTAGGCAATTACTAAATAAATTAGAAGTTGAAAGACAAAACCATGTAGATGAAATAAGAAAATACAATGATTTAATAGAACCAAAAGGATATGTTGAACGAAAAGAAAAGATTAAAAGAAAGCATGATTTTTTACAAACATTAGAATTAGAAAGAAAAGAAGAACAAACAGAAAGTATTGTAGAACTATGTAGAGTATTTTTAGAATGTTTCAAAATAATAATAATGAAGACAGCAATAAAACAAGATATAATTAAGTGCATTTATGAACTAAGATATTACAGGTTTATACCATTTGATAAAGAAACCAGCATTAAACAAATAAAAACTTTAAAAAAAGAATTTGATGAATCTATGGTAACGCTTTATGAAAAAGCAAGAGCAATGCACGTGATTGAAGATGTTACAAAAGACGAAAAAGCTAATTATGAAATTGTGAGTAAAATATTTGACAGTAAGATGATTGACTTGAATAATATGGTGATTGAAACTAAAGTTGAAAATGGAAGATTATTTATACAATATTATGATACTAATATACTTGAAAATGTGATAGAATACCAGAGTGACAAAACAATAAAGTTAAACAAAAAAACAAAACTTTTTGTTTAATAAAATATAAAGAAGAGGAGAAATTTATGAAAATTACTTTTTTAGGCGCAACCAAAATGGTTACAGGCTCTAATTTTTTAGTAGAAGGAGCAGGAAAAAAATTTTTAGTGGATTGTGGAATGTATCAAGGTGGAGATAGAGATGAAATGCAAAATCATGAACCTTTTGCTTATGATGTTAATGAAATTGATTTTATGCTATTAACACATGCCCATATTGACCACTCAGGAAGAATACCAAAATTATATAAAGAAGGATATAGAAATCCAGTAATAACAACAAAAGCTACAAGAGACCTATGTTCAATAATGCTTCCAGATAGTGGACACATTCAAGAACAAGAAATTGAGTGGAGAAATAGAAAGAGAATGAGAGAAGGTAAAGAAGCACTTCCTCCTCTATATACTGCACAAGATGCTATTGATACAATGGAAATATTTAAACCAGTAAATTATGATGAAATTATAGAGATAGACCCTAATATTTATGTACGTTTTAATGATGCGGGACATATGCTGGGATCAGCAATTATAGAAATATGGGTAAAAGAAGATGGAAAAGAAACAAAAGCAGTATTTACAGGAGACCTTGGAAACAATGATATTCCACTTCTATCATCACCAACCATGATTGATAATTGCGATTATTTAGTAATGGAATCAACTTATGGAGGAAGACTACATATAAGAAATGATGAAAAAGCAAATCTGTTCTTAAATATTGTTTCAGAAACTTTAGATAAAGGTGGAACTGTAGTTATACCATCGTTTGCGGTTGGTAGAACACAAGAAATTTTATATGAATTGAATAATTTAAAAGACGCACAAGATAGTGAAGAATTTAAGAAAAAATATGCAACATTGATGAAAGCACCAGTATATGTAGATAGCCCACTTGCAATTTCTGCAACAGAAGTATTTAGAGAAAATGCAAACCTTTTTGATGAAGAAACACAAGCACTTATTGAAAGGGGAGATAATCCGCTAGAGTTCCCAGGATTACAATTTACAAGAACTGCTGATGAGTCAAAAGCTCTAAATGAAAAAAATGAATCAGCAATAATAATTTCAGCCAGTGGAATGTGTGAAGTAGGTAGAATTAAACATCATTTAAAACACCATTTATGGGATCCTAATAGTACAGTTTTATTTGTTGGATATCAAGCACCAGGAACACTAGGAAGAAGAATAGTTGATGGTGAAAAAGTAGTAAGAATATTTGGAGAGGAAATTGCTGTAAATGCAAGAATAGAATATATTGAAGGATACTCTGGACATGCTGATCAAGAATGGCTTATGAACTTTATATATTCATTTATTACAAAACCAAAACATGTATTTTTAGTACATGGAGAACCAAACGGACAAGAAATTTTGAAAGCAAAAATAGAAGAAGAAGCAAAGTTACCAGTAATAATTCCAGAATATGGTCAAACATATACTTTAGATGATAATTTAACTATGGAACAAACAGTAGCTCCAATTGCAATTCAATCATCTGCAAAACGTGAAGTACTTGATAAGATTAAATTATTAAAGAATGAATTAAATGATATGGAGTCTATTGTAAGAGAAGATTATTTATCAAAAAAAGACAATGAGAATGAAATAAGTTTACTAAAATTACGATTAAAGGAAATAGAAGATCAAATTGTAAAAATAGTAGAAAAGAATTAAAGAGGATAAACTAATGAAAACTAAATATAATAATGATGCAATAATTGGCGGTAAGAATATTACCGCCAGTTATACCCGAAATGGGGAATTATTAAGAGTGATGTACCCATTTCCTGACTTTAGAAGTTGGATAGATGAATTTACAACAGGAGTAAAAATAAATGATTCAGGAATAATATATTTGCACGAAGACATAAATAATCAATATAATCAATATTATACTGAAGACACTAATATATTAAATACAGAAATTATAAATACATATTTTAACCTAAGAATAAAGCAAACAGACTTTGTTCTATTAAAAAATAGCGTACTTATAAAAAAATATGAATTTGAAAATAAAAATAATATAGAACTAAATGTTAACTTTTTAATACACTCAAAACTTCTAACAGATTATAATAATATGGTAAGTGGCGAAGTAAAAAACAATACTTTAATTCAATATTGTCATGATTATACAATGTACACATTTTCAAACAAACCACTTTTAAGTAGTCAAATTAATAATACAAAAGAAAACATTTCAAGTGGAATTATAAAAGATAAAGACTATATTGGAATGTCTTGTGATTCAAGTATAAGCTATGACATTGGGTGCTTAAAACCAAACGAGAAAAAAGAATTAACAATATTTTTATATTTTAAACATAATAATGAAACAGCTGAAGAATGCTTAAATAAAGAGCTAACAGAAATTAAGAAAATTGATGTGAAAAAAGAAGAACAATCAGTTGAAAAATATTGGAAAAAGTATGTGAAAGAACATATTGGAACAAATTTAAAAGAAGAAACTAATACAATTAATAAAAAGTTTAATCAAATTTATAAAAGAAGTATTCTACTTTTTCCATTGCTAATAAATCAGGAAACAGGTGGAATATCTGCTGCAGTTGAAATAGATGAAAATATGACAAAATGCGGTAGGTATAGTTACTGCTGGCCAAGAGATGCAGTATTTATTACAAAAGCATTAGATAGCTTAAAAATGTTAAAAGAAACAGAAAAATTTTACAAAATATTTTGCAAAGATACTCAAAATAAAAATGGTATGTGGGAGCAAAGATTCTATACAGACAAAAGGTTGGCTCCATGTTGGGGATATCAAATAGACGAAACTGCAAGTGTTGTTTTTGGAGTTTATGAACACTACAAAGCAACAAAAGATGTGAAATTTTTGAAAGATACATATAAAATGTGCGAAAAAGCAGTAAAATTTTTATGCACATATATGGACAATATTCTAGGTACAAAAGATGAATCAGATATTGTTAAAAATGAAATTGAAGCAACATATCATACAGAAGACAGAAATAAATTACCAAAAAGTTATGATTTATGGGAAGAAAGTGAAGGAATACATTTGTATTCTTTAGCATGTATATATTCAGCCTTTGATGCAATAGCAGAAATTCATACTATACTAAAACCTGAATATGAACAAAGTAATAGACTAAAAGTAGAAGCAATGAATAAATTAGAAAATGCTACTAAAAAATATAATCAAGAAATAAAAAAATATATTTCAAATAACCTATACAATGAAAAAACAAAAACATTTACAAGAAACTTAAAAGATGAAAAAACAGACATAAGCCTATTAGGGTTAGTAACACCATTTGAAATATTTTCACCTAAGGAAAAAAAGGTATTAAACACAATTGATAAAATAAATATGACATTAAGAACATATACAGGTGGATATTTAAGATATGAAGATGATAACTATTGCGAAGGAAAGAATCCATGGACAATAGCAACTTTATGGATGGCAATGTATTATCAAAAATCTGGAGAAAAAAGAAAATCAAATGAATGTATAGAGTTTATAATAAAATCAGCAAATGAACATGGATTTATAGCTGAACAAGTGGATAATAAAACAATGTCTCCTGCATGGGTAAATGGATTAGCATGGGCTCACGCAATGTTTGTTACTATATCTACAACACATTAAAATGAAATTATATTAAATAAAAACGTCAAAAATCTACCTCTTTAAAGGTGGATTTTTTATTGTATAGGAAAAATCGAAGATTTTTACGTATACAACAAGGTTAAGTTACCTTAGGCTGTACCAATTGCAAAGCAATTGTGTACATGTGGCGAAGCCACTTTTCTTATTAAGAAATATAATATTGACAAGCTATTTTGTGATTTGTATAATAGAGTCAATAAAAACAAATTATATAGTATAAAAATAAAAAGGAGACAAAATGGCTAAAACAAAAACAGTATTTGTATGTAGTAGCTGCGGATATGAATCAACTAAATGGTTAGGAAAATGCCCACGGATGTAATGAATGGAATACTTTTTACGAGGAAAAAATTTCAAAAGATACAACAGGTTCAGGAGAAAGAAAAAATAAAATTGTTACACCAAGAATTTTAAATGAAGTAATTGGAAAAGATGCAATACGTACACATACTGGAATTGGAGAGCTAGACAGAGTATTAGGCGGAGGCTTAGTAAAAGGATCTCTTGTATTACTAGGAGGAGAACCAGGAATTGGAAAATCTACATTAATATTACAACTGTGTGATAAAGTACAAGGAGAAGGAAAAGTTTTATATGTTTCAGGAGAAGAATCAGCAGAACAAATAAAAATAAGAGCAGATAGATTAGGTATTCACAATGATGATATTTTATTTTTAGGAGAAACAGATATAGAACTTATAGAAAATGCAATTTTCGGAATTAAGCCAAAACTTGTAATTATAGATTCAATACAAACTATGTATTCTGATGAAATATCTTCTGCAGCAGGAACTGTTAGCCAAGTACGTGAAATTACAGCTAGAATTATGCGTGTTTGCAAAAGCAATGAAATCACTACAATTATAATAGGACATGTTACAAAAGAAGGAAATATAGCAGGACCTAGAGTCTTAGAACACATGGTAGATACGGTTCTTTACTTAGAAGGAGAAAGGTATTTTTCATATAGAATTTTACGTGGAGTAAAAAACAGGTTTGGATCAACAAATGAAGTAGGAATGTTTGAAATGCAAAGTGAAGGAATGGCTGAAATAACTAATCCATCATCTGTACTTATATCTGAAAGAGAAGATAACCCATCTGGGTCAGTAATTGTAGCAAGCATGGAAGGAACTAGACCTTTACTTATTGAATTACAAGCACTTACCACGCCAACAGTATTTGGTCTTCCAAGAAGAGCAGCTAATGGTATTGATTATAATAGACTTACATTGTTAGTTGCAGTTTTAGAAAAAAGAGCAGGACTAGCATTAAGCTCACAAGATATTTACTTAAATGTTGTAAGTGGAATAAAAATAAGTGAACCAGCAGTTGACCTTGGAACAATTATAGTATGTGCTTCAAGTTTTAAAAATATTAGTATAGATAAAAAGACTGTAATAATTGGAGAAGTTGGATTAACTGGAGAGGTTAGAGCAGTGAATTTAATAGATAAAAGATTAAAAGAAGCAGAAAAACTAGGCTTTAAAACTTGCATTATACCAGAAAGTAATAAAAAACTATTGAAAGAAAGCTATAAGTTAGATATAATAGGGGTTAGGAATGTTAGTGATGCTATGAAAGCCGTAGGGCTTAAATTTTAAAAATAATCATTATTTTTAAAATTAATTACAAATTAGGAGGCGGAAAATGGCTTTAAAGAAAGAAGAGGCAGTTATTACTGAAGTATTAAAAATGATTGCTCCTGGTACACCTATTAGAGATGGATTAGAAAATATTTTAAAAGCAAAAACAGGTGCACTAATTGTGATTGGTGATACAAAAGAAGTTCTTGATTTAGTAGATGGTGGTTTCCAATTAGATGTTGAATATACATCGTCAAGACTATATGAATTAGCTAAAATGGATGGAGCAATAGTACTTAGTGGAGATTTGAAAAAAATATTATATGCAAATACACAAATAATTCCATCACCTAGTATAGTAACAACTGAAACTGGAACAAGACATCGTACAGCTGAAAGAACGGCAAAACAAACGGGAGCACTAGTAATTAGTATTTCTCAAAGGAGAAGTATAATTACCATATTTAAAGGAAACTATAGATATGTGTTAGAAAATACTGCAGAAGTAATTTCAAAAGCAAATCAGGCATTACAAACTGTAGAAAAATATAAAAAAGTATTTGATAATAAATTAAGCTTATTAAATGAATATGAATTTAATGACATTGTAACACTAGAAAATGTTATGACTGCTATACAAAGAGCAGAAATGGTAATGAAAATTGTTGAAGAAGTGCAAAAATCTATTTATGAATTAGGAGAAGAAGGCAGACTATTAGAAATGCAACTAGAAGAACTTATAGGAGACCTTGAAAGAGAAGAATTACTAATTGTTAAAGATTATGTAGCACCAGGCAAAAAAAGGACCGCAGAAAAAGTATTAGAGGAAATTAAAAATTTGACTTATGATGAATTAATGCTTCAAGAAAAAATTGCTAAATTATTAGGATATGAAGATTTTGATTCTTATGATGAAGTGGCAGTTTATACGAGAGGATATAGAGTACTTAATAAAATTCCTAGAATGCCAAGTAATATAGTAGAAAACTTAGTAAAATCATTCAAATCTTTTCAACATATACTTGATGCTGACTTACAAAAATTAGATGATGTTGATGGAATTGGAGAAGTTAGAGCTAGAACAATAAAAACTTCATTAAAACGTATGCAAGAACAATTTGTGTTTGACAATTTAATGTTGTAATTGTATAATTCGAATATCTAAAAATAAAGGAGAAAAAATATGCAAAAATTCAAAATAGTATTATTAATTATTGCAATTATTTTAGTAATTGCAGGAATAGGATTTGTAGGATATGGATTTTATAAAAAAGCTACAGTTAATATTCCAAACCCAGTTGCTACAATTGAAGTAGAAAACTATGGAACAATAAAAGCCGAACTTTATCCAGATCAAGCACCAAATACAGTATCAAATTTTATTAAACTAGCAAACCGTGGATTCTACAATGGGTTAACATTTCATAGGACAATACCTGATTTTATGATTCAAGGAGGAGATAAAGAAGGTTCTGGTTCTGGCTCACCAAGTTTAAGTGATATCAAAGATGATGTACAAAATGATGCAAAATATAATATAGAAGGTGAATTCTTAGCTAATGGATATAATAATAATACTTTAAAACATAAAAAAGGCATTATATCAATGGCAAGAAAGGACTATAGTTCTTATAGTAGTATAAATCCAGAATTAACTACTTATGGATATAATTCAGCAGGTTCTCAATTTTTTATCACAACAGAAGATAATACATCACTTGATGGATATTATGCGGCTTTTGGTGAAGTAAAAGAAGGAATGGATATAGTAGAAAAAATTTCAAAGGTTGAGGTATACTATAGAAGTTCAGAATTAAAAGATGGAGAGGAAGCACCTAAAGATAGTGATGGAAATACAATTTCGTCAGATAAACCTAAAAAAGCACCTGTTATTAAAAGTATAACAGTAGAAACTTATGGAGTTGATTATGGAACACCAAAAACAGTAGAGGAATTTGACATGGATTCATGGTATAGTAATTATATAATGCAACAATATGGTCATATGTATCAATAATAAAAAAAGTAGATTTGAAATATAATAAAATGAGAAAAGAAAAAGAAATACCTTTTTCTTTTCTTTTTGTAAAAAAATGCTATTGAATTTAATGTTTGTTTGTGTTATAACTAATAATAGTTTAAATAAAATTTTGTAAGAAGGGAATGATATAAATGGCAAAAAATAAAAAGAACAAAATGGATATAGGAAAAATTGCAACAAAGGTAATGCTTGTGGTAATAGCATTAATGATGGTATTATCTGTTGCAGCATCTTTAATTTATTGTATTATGTTTAACTAAACAATAATAAATATAACAAAAGAGGTAAAATATGTTTGAAAATTTAAAATTAAGTTTTAGTGGGATTTGGAATTCCTTTTTAAGCTATATGACAGAACTTTCACAAAGTCCATTTAGATTACTTACTTTATTGCTAGACTTAGTAATCGTAGCATATATTTTATATAAATTTATAGTGTATGCTAAAAAGTCAAGGGTTTGGCAATTGTTAAAGGGAATTTTATTTATTTTAATAATTACAGCAATTAGTGAAGTTTTACAGCTTAAAATTTTAAACTTTTTACTAACATTTTTCATGCCTTATGGTGTAATTGCATTAATAGTAATATTTGCACCAGAGCTTCGTAGAATGTTAGAACAACTTGGTACAAATAAAATAACTAAATATTTTGGAATATATAAAGACATAGAAGTAAAAACAAAAGAAGATATATATAAAATTGTTATTGCTTCAACAGAACTTACTAAAACAAAAACAGGTGGGCTAATAGTTGTAGAAAGAGATATTAATATAAGTGATATTATAGAGAGTGGAGTAAAAATAGACTCAGATGTATCACCTCAATTAATAGTAAATTTATTTACACCAAATACACCATTACATGATGGAGCAGTTATTATATCAAACAATAAAATTGCAGCCGCAGCATGTATATTACCACTTGCAGATGACAAAGAAATTGCAAAAGAAATAGGAACAAGACATCGCGCTGGAATAGGAATATCTAAAGAATCTGATGCTATTGCAATTATTGTATCAGAAGAAACAGGAAAAATTTCTGTTGCAATAGATGGAAACTTAATAGCAGATGTAAAAGAGGAAGCTTTAAAAAATATTTTAATAAAATATATGATCAATAAAAGGTTTGCTGTGGAGAGAAATAGAAGAGTAAAAAAATTGAAAATAAAAAAGGAAAATAAACAAAAACAAAATGAGGAACATTAAACTAACTATTGAATATGATGGCAAAGAATATAATGGTTGGCAAAAACAACCTAATAAATTAAATATTCAAGGCGAAATAGAAAGAGCCATACAAAATGTTACTGGAAAACAAGTTGACTTGATTGGATCTGGAAGAACAGATGCAGGAGTTAATGCTTATGGACAAGTAGCTAATTTTAAAATTGAATCAGAATTTCCAATAGAGAAAATGGCAACTGCAATTAATTCACAGTTAAAAAAATCTATCTGTGTGAAAAGAGCAGAAGAGGTACCTCTAGAATTTCATAGTAGATATAATTGCCATAGTAAAACATATAATTATGTTATAGATAATTCAGAACAAGGAACTGCAATATATAGAAATTTAACATATCATGTTTCACAAAAACTAAATATAAAAAATATGCAAGAAGCTGTAAAATATTTTGTGGGTGAACATGACTTTAGCAGTTTTAAGTCTAGCGGAACAAGTAGCAAGAGTAGCGTAAGGACAATATATGATGCAAAGGTAGAAAAAGACAAAGATAAAATAATAATTAGCCTTACAGGAAATGGTTTTTTATATAATATGGTAAGAATTATAGCAGGCACCTTGCTAGAAGTGGGATTAGGAAACATTAAACCAGAGGAAATTAAAGATATTATTGAAGCAAAAAACAGACAAAAAGCAGGAAAAACTTTGCCACCACAAGGCTTGTTTTTAATGAATGTAGAGTATAATTAAAAGGGCAACACATAAAGTGTTGCTTTTTTGTAACGCTTTTAATTTTTTTTCATACAATATAGTAAAAACAAATTGAGAGGGGAAAAAAATATGAACAATTTATTACTTCTTTTTGCTCTTCCAGTTGCAACAATTGTATTGGCTATTGTATTACAGAAAATTTTAAATAACCCTTTACTAGTTGCTGCAACTTTTTTTGCAATATACTTAGTTGTGGCTTTTTCTGCATTTGATTCTAGTTTTCTAGTTTATACTATTGCATATACTATACTGGCTTATATAACAGCTGTATTAGTAAGAATGATTTGCAACCTTTTAAGAATGATAGCAAATCAAAATAACTGTACTTATAGAGTAACAGAAAGACCAATTACTATTAGCACTAATTTACCTAGTGAAGGAAATGAGCTAACAAGTAATACAACATTATTGACTTCAAACAATAATTCAAATTCTTCAAATTGCAGATGTAATTGTAGAAGAAGATAATAAAAATGAGCTTTTCTTGATTAAAAAGAACTAAAAAATAAATAGTTGTATTAAGCAACATATAAATAAATTCAAAACATAGTTGTAATATATTACAAATATATTACAACTATGTTAAGTTTATATTACAAGGATATAAACTTGTTGTTTTTAATAAAAAAATGTTGTAAAATAAATTCTAAGTGATAGGTATAATAAAAATTACAAGGAGGAACTTAAAATGGCAATAAATCCAATGCAAAGAAAGGCTCAAAACTCATTCCTTTTAGGAATATTAGTAACATTATTAATAACAGGACTTATAATAGGTTTTTTAGTTTTACAATTAACTAAATTAACTAAAGCTCAAAAAGAGGCAGAAGCTGCATTAAAAACAGTTTATGTTGTAAAACAAGACATCGAATCAGGAGAGTCTGTAACAACTGATAAACTAGAACAAAAAACAATGGATATGGCAGCTATTCCATCAAATGTTTTGAATCCAATAGACTTGGAAAAAATGATTAATGTAATAGATGAAAGTGGAAATTTAATAAAAAAAGTTGATGTTATTTCAAAAATCAACTTAAAATCAGGAACTGTAATTACTTCTGATATGGTAAAAGTTAAAGGTGAACTTGAGAAAGATGTTAGAAAAGTAGAATACAATACAATCTCTCTTGGCTCACAATTGGAAAGCGGAAAATATGTAGATATTCGTTTGAGATTACCAAGTGGTGGAGACTATATTGTTGTATCACACAAAAAAATAGAAATACCTACAATAGAAGGCGTTGCATCACTAAATACACTTTGGCTTGAGCTATCTGAAACAGAAATATTGTCATTAAATTGTGCTCTTGTTGAATCATATAAAATAGAAGGTGCTTTGCTATATGCAACTGAATATATTGAACCAGGATTGCAAGAAGCAGCAACAGAAACATACTTACCAAATTCAGAAACAATAACATTAATATCAAGAGATCCTAACTGCGTAACAGCCGCAGCAAATGAAATTATTAAAAGAAATAATGAAGTTCAAGGATATGAGGGCAAAAAAGCAGCAGTTAGAAATCCAGTTAACAGTGCTTTAAAACAAAATGAAGATAATGCAGAAACAAATATTAAATCAAAACTAAGTGAAGAAATTAAAAACATGCAAGAAGAAAGACAAAAATACTTAGAATCTTTAGGTGGAAGCTATTAAACAATAAATGGAGGTACAGATGAAAACAATAGGCTTTATAGGAGCTTATGATAAAACAGATTTAATAATATATATTGCAAGAATATTAACTGCTATGAATAAAAGAGTCTTAGTAATAGATACAACTTTTTTACAAAAGGCAAAATATATTGTCCCTGCAATATCTCCAGCAAAAACTTATATTACGACGTATGAAGATATTGATATTGCAGTTGGATTTTATGACTATTACTCTATAAAAAGCTATTTAGGAATATCAGAACAAGCAAATTTAGATTATGATTATATATTTATAGACATAGACAGTTACGAGTGTTTGGAAAGCTTTAATATACAAATGGCAGACAAAAATTATTTTGTCACAGGACTAGATGTATATACTTTAAGAAGAGGATTAGAAATATTATCTGGTTTACAAGAAAGACTTGACTTAACAAAGGTACTATTTGCAAAAAATCTTTCTTATGATGAAGAAGAATATTTTAATTTTTTATCATTAGGAGCGAAAGTAAACTGGAGTGAAGAAACAATATATTTTCCATTTGAACAAGGTGACGCAGGGGTTATTATACAAAACCAAATGGTTCAAAAAATAAAATTTAAAAAATTAACAGAGCTATATAAAGGAAGTTTAATGTATATAGCAAGTGAATTACTGGAAAGTCAACAAGAACAAAATGAATTGAGAAAAGTTTTTAAACAGTTAGAAAAAGGAGTTTGATACTAATGGCAGTTATAACATTTTGTAGTAATGAGATAAAAGAAACAGGACAAACTCTATCTATGGCAGCAATAGCATCATATATGGCAATTGAACATAATTATAAAATACTAATGATTTCTACAGGTTTTAATGATTTAACTTTGGAAAATTGCTTTTGGGAATATAATAAAATTAGGTCAACAGGAGGAGTGCTAAAACAAGATGTTGGAACAATTGGACTTGTTTCTGGAGTTGAAGGATTAATAAAAGCATTAAATACTAATAGAACTAATACAGAAATAGTAAGAAACTACTCAAAAATAGTTTTAAAAAATAGATTAGATGTTTTATTATCACCTAATACTAGATCATATCAAGAATATGTAGAAATAGCAAAATACTATACTGAAATATTACAAACAGCTAATAAATTTTATGATTTTGTGTTTGTGGATTTAAGTAAAAGAATGCCACCAAAAGAAGTAACAGAAATCTTACAAACTTCAGATATAATTGTAATGAATCTAACACAAAGATTAAGAACAATAGATGATTTTATAGCACTAAGAGAAAACAGTGAATTTTACAGAAGAAAAAATATTATATTAAATATTGGAAGATATGATAAATTTTCAAAATATAATGACAAAAATATTACTAAATATTTAAGAGAAAAACAACAAGTATCAGTTGTACCTTATAACACATTGTTTTTTGAAGCATGTTCAGAAGGTACAGTCATAGATTTGCTTTTAAAATTAAGAAGTATTACAGATGATACTGACAGAAATGTTATGTTTGTAAAAGAACTTAAAAATTTAGACAATAATATAATTGTTAAGATGCAGGAGTTACAAATGAAAAAGTAGCTTAAATGAAAGGAGAAAAAGAAATGCCAAACTTGCTTTTAATTGTAATTGTAATTTTAATAGCCTTTTTCCTACTTTTTCAATTCATCAAAAAAAGAAAGACAGAACAAGTAGAAGAAAACATTGAAGTTGATGATAAAACATATACACTAGAAAAAATGACTGCTTTTGTTAAAAGCAGACTAGATGAAATAACAAAAATCAACCTATATGATATTGGACTTTCAGAAGAAGAATTGAAAAGAAGAAAACAGAAAAAATACGAATTGAAAAAAGCACTAAAAGGCTGTACTTATGGGGACGTAAATGATAAAAAATATATTAAGGAATTAATATATGATTTATTATCAAAAGAGTACAATGTAAATGAAACTAACATATCAACATCTATACCTTTTGACCTACCATCTCTTTTAACTGCACAAGACAAATTTGATATTATACTATATATGTATAAAAATGAATTTGGCTATGAAGCAATGGCTGAAATAATCAAGAAATATCATCTTGATGATTTGAAATATGTAGAAGGTGAAGCAAAACCTTGCTATGTAATTACAGCAGATGAAGTAAATAAAATATTTGAAGAAGAAAACTTTGTACTTACATTTGATGATAAATTAAATGTTGTTGTTCAAAGAATTTATCAACATTATAAAGGATATAGTTCTATTGATGAAATAAGAGATATGAATATTGATGGTATCTCAGGAGGTGTATCTGGTCTTCCAGAGTCATTCCTAAGCCAAGTTGCACAATCTGATGGAGACTATCTACAACAAATAGCAGATCATAAAGTCCCACGTGCTTGTGATAGTATTTGGATTATGTTCCATGGTAAATCTATTCGTCTTGCATTCTTATCATTTGGATCAGAAGCTGAGTTAAAAAGAGTTTGCCAAAACATTTACAAATACAATAATCCTGGTCAGTTATCTGATACAAATGGTTACAAAATCAATGAAATGAAAGATGGATCTCGTGTCGTTGTTGTTAGACCAAGTATGTCTGAAACATGGGCATTCTTCGTAAGAAAGTTTGACGTACAACGTGCATCACTTGAACAAATAATTAGATTTCCAGGAAAAGATGAAGCAATTGATTTATTAAAATACTTAGTAAAAGGTGCAAGAATTATATCACTAACAGGTGAACAAGGATGCCGGAAAAACAACAATGCTTATGGCCATGATTGAAAACATATACGAAACAATGAACCTTCGTATTACTGAAACAGCATTCGAGCTTCACTTAAGAAAAATATATCCAACTAGAAATATATTATCAATGAGAGAAACAGAAACTGTTTCTGGACAAGACTGTTTGGACGTTCAAAAGAAGACTGACGGTTCTGTTAACATCATCGGTGAGGTTGCTACAGACCCTGTTGCATCATGGATGATTCAATCAGCACAGGTTGCATCTAAATTTACATTATTTACTCACCACGCTAAAACATTTCCGGATTTAGTTACAGCACTTCGTAACTCAATGTTAAGAGCTGGAGTATTTAAAGACGAAAAAACGGCAGAAGAACAAGTTGTTCAAGTTTTAAACTTTGACATACATTTAGTAAAAGACTTTAGAGGAAGAAGATACATAGAAAGAGTTACAGAATGTATACCAGTTGAAGAAAAAAATGAATACACTTATGATTATAGAAAAGAAAAAAGCTTAGAAGGAAAATTAGAAAAATTTATGGATAATGCAACCATATTTTTTACTAAAACAACTAACAGAGAATTATATAAATATAGAAATATATTAGAATATCAAGATGGAAATTATGTATTAACAAACCCTATAACAGAAGCTAATATAAAAGCAATGAGAAACAATATGGATGATAGTGATCTTGATGGATTTGATGATTTCTTACAAAGAAATTGGGGAATAAAACTAAAAAGAGAAGATGATTTTGAAGAAGAAACACCAGCAGAAGGAACTAAAAAAAGAGGAAGAAAACCAAAAAAAACAATATAAAACAAAGGAAGGCGAGGTGATTTTAGGATATGAGCAATGAAATGCTAAAATATTTTATGATTGGAATAGGCGCATTATTTGCTGTAATTGTAATAGCTTTTCTAATAATAAAAAAGAAAAGTGAAAACTCAGAAATTGCTCAAATTAGAAAATTACGTGAAGGTACTAAAGAAAAAAGTTTTTCATCAGAAGTTATGTATCAAAAATTATATGTATTTTATCTTAAAACACCTTTCTTTAAAAGGTACCTATTAAAGCTTAGAAGAAGATTGGCAATTATAAATGTTGATGATGAATACTTAACAAGAAAACAAGCTTCTAAAATATTGACTAATACAATGCTAATTGTATTACCATTGGCAGTAGCTATAATAGCTATTACCAAGAATAACACATTATTAATGACAATGTTATTGATTTTTGAATTGTTTATGATTGACACTTTTATAGATGGAATGGTTGATAAACTAGATAATAAACTTTTGAAAGAACAAATTGACTTCTTCTCAGAAATTAGACATGCATATCATGAATTTAATATGGTTGAAGAAGCAATATACCAAGTAGCACAAGATGATGATAAACCAGAAATGTCAAGGCAAGCAGAAAAAATATATGAAGTTTTAATTTCAAATGATCCTGAATCTGAACTTGAAAAATATTATGATGTTGCTCCAAATAGTTATTTAAAAGAATTTGCTGGAGTTTCATACTTAACAAAAGAGTTTGGTGATCGTAAAATTGATAATTCATCATTATATTTAAAAAACTTAAATAATATTACACAAGAAATGCAATTAGAAATATTAAAAAGAGACAAATTAGACTATACATTCCAAAGTTTAGCTGTAATTTCAATAGTACCAATGCTTTTTATTGAACCGATAAAAAATTGGTCTGTATCACAATTTAGCTTTACAGAAGCATTCTACAATGGCAGAAATGGAATGTTGGTACAAATATTATTATTAATAATTACTTTTATATGCTATATATTAACAAGAAAATTAAAAGACAATGGTTCAACAGCCATGAATACAAAAAATACTGAAAATCCATGGCAAGAAAAACTATATAGAGTGCCTGTTATCAAAAAGTTTGTAAATTTATTTGTACCAAAAGATGGTACAAAGGAATATAGAGAACTAAAAGAAAAAATGAAGGCAGCAGCTACAAAAGATAAAATGGAGTGGATTTATATAAATCGTCTTGCTTTATGTATACTTGTGTTTATTGTATCAGTATTTTTAATAGGACAATTACACAGAATTACTATAAACAACATTTATACAGATCCAACAGTAACCTATAACATAATTGGTGAAATGGATGAAAAAGATAAAAAAACAGCGATGGAAGTTACAGAATCAGATAATCAATATATTAATTACTATAAGGGAAATACAAAAGTTACACAAGAAGACCTAGAAAAAATTATGAAAAAAGGAAAAATAAACAAAGACTATATAGATAGTAATGACAAAGAAATTGAAACAGCAGCCAAGAGAATTTTGAAAAAAATACAAACTGTAAATACAGAAAAAATGCAATGGTTTGAAATACTAATTGCAATGGTATTAGCAATAGTTGCATATAACTCTCCAATTTGGCTTTTGATGTTCCAAGCAAAAATGAGGCAAATGGAAATGGAAGACGAAGTAATGCAGTTTAATACTATTATATTGATGCTTATGAAAATAGAGAGGGTTAATGTAGAAATTATACTAGAATGGCTTGAAAGATATGCAAATATTTTTAAAGAGCCAATTAGTAAATGTGTTAATAACTATGAAAGTGGTGCATGGGAAGCTTTAGAACAGCTAAAAGAAGAAGTTTCTTATCAACAATTTATCCGTATTGTTGAAAGCTTACAAGCAGCAGTAGAAAAAATTCCAATTGCAGATGCATTTGATGAACTTGATACAGAAAGAGACTATTACCAAGCAAAAAGAAAAGAATCTAATGAAAGATTAATTGCTAGAAAAGGTAGAATAGGAAGAATAATTGGATTTACACCAATGGTTGTACTTTTTGTCGGATATTTGATTGTACCATTAGTATTTATAGGATTGACAAGTATGTCTACAACATTTGATAGTATGTCATCAACAATATAAATCAAAAAGAAAGGATAGTTAAATATGGAAAATGCATCAAAAGCATTAATAATGGCTGGATCTGTATTACTTTCTTTACTAATAATAACTACACTTGTATTTATGTTTGGTAAGCTAGGCGATTTAAAAAACAGTGAAGCAAGTACAGAAGAGGTAAAAAAATTAGCAGAATATAATAGACAAATAGAAACTTTTGACAGAGCATTGTATGGAAGTGAACTTTTATCACTTGCAAATTTGATAGATGATTATAATAAAAGACAAGCTGATTTAAAGGGATATAATGCAATTGTTTTACATGTATATTCAAAGGGTATTTCAAGTCCAATATGTATGCAAGATAATTATACTAGAGATGATTCTTATAAAGACCTGATATCAGATTTTGAAACTCTACAAAAAAAATTAAATGAAGCAAAAAACAAAAAAGCTTATGGCGAAAAAATAGAAAAACTTGCGAGTATGAATTGGGCTACATTAAGACAATTTTTAATGTCTGCAGGACTTTCAGAAGAAGAAGTAGAGCAAGCAATGGATAGTAACAGTCAATTAAGTAAATTAATTAGCGAGTACCAAAATTTAAAATCTGAATCAACAGAATTTAAAAATAAACAATTTACACAACATCAATATGAATATGATGATTACTATAATGGAACAAGAGTTAAAAAAATTATATTTAAAGAACAGGGGTTATAAAATTTATATGTGAAAGGAGCTATAAATGGAAAATGCATCAAAAGCTTTATTAATGGCAGCTTCAGTTTTAGTAGGTGTAATGATATTATCTTTAGGTGTATATTTATTTTCTACTTATGCAGAGTATAGCTCGGAAGCATATAAAAAAATGGAAGATACTCAAATTGATAAATTTAATGCTCAATTTTTAAAATATTATGGTATTGACTCAAGTGAGAGCAGTGCTGAACAACGTATAAAATGTACAGCACATGATATTATTACACTAGTTAATTTGGCACAACAAAATAATAAATATTATGAAATAGAAAGTTTGTCTAGATATGATGAAACAACTAGTTACATACAAGTTGATTTAGGAACAGCTTATAGAAATTTAGAAAAATGGGATAATGAAAGAAAAATAGAATTTATTAAAAATAATGCAACACATTTAGTACCTGTTATACAAGATGATGGAACTACTAAACAAGAAAGACAAACTAAATATTATTATATAACAGATTCACCAGTAATTAGTTCATATACAAAAAGAGTATGTTATATAAATTTTAAGGAATTTTAAATACCAGAAAATTCTATAAAAAAATACAAAAAAGGTGTTTACATTTAAAAATATTTAATGCTATAATAAAGGAAATAATAATGAAAAAAACATTAATAATTATTTTAAGTTTATTGCTTGTAATAGTAGCAGTAGTGGGGTTATATATAAATAACACAAGAAAACTAGTAAAATATGCTGAAAAAAATAATAAAGAATATGAAAATTTTTATCAGCAAGAAATATTAGGAACAACACTAATTAGTATAATAAACAAAGCAATAAACGACAATGAAAAAAATGGTGTACCAAAAGAAGAGGGTACTATATATTACCAAGATAATAATAAAAACTCAGTACAAATTACTATTAAATTCTTAGATAGTGATAGACTGATAAAAATGGAAGAAATTTCACAAAAGCAAACAGAAAGCTTTGTAAATGTATTTGCAACAGCATCTTTTAAATGTACACAAATAGAATATCATAAAAACACAAAATGTATAAAAAGCTTATATTTTGAGCAAATATATAATTAAGATATTATCATTAGAGAAATCTAATAATAAATAAAAAAACAAAAGTAAAAAGGAGGAAGTCTTTATGGAAAACGCATCAAAAGCTTTGATTATAGCAGGAGCTATTTTATTATCAATTTTAATTATAGGGTTAGGTATGTTTATATACCAGCAAGCAGCAGCTGCAGTTGGAAAGACAGGAATTGATGAGCAAAAAGTAAAATCATATAACAGTTCATTTGAACAATATGAAGGATTGATTTCAGGAACAAGTGCTAGAACATTATGTGATGTTATAAGAGCTCATAATAATAGTCACCAAGATGATGCATCATTAAATGTTAAAGTAACTGTTGGAAGAGGAACACCAGGTAATTCAGTACCAACAGCAGTTGTAACAGCAACAGCAGTTAATACAGAAAAAGCTAAAATTAAAGCTGGAAAACAATACAAAGTAGCTTTCGGGTATGACACAAAGACAGGCTATATAGTTGACTGTGTTATAACAGAACAATAATAATTTTTAAGGAAGTTAATACATGGAAAACGCAACAGATGCTTTAAAAATAGCTTTTGCGGCTATGATATTTGTTATGGCATTATCAATAGCAATAGCAATGTTTTCTCAACTAAATGATGTATCAAAAGTAGTTCTTTCTAGTAGTGATGTAACATCTTTTTATGAATATGAACAAACTACTAACCAAAAAAATAGAATTGTTGGACTAGAGACTATTATTCCAACTATTTATAAATACTATAAAGAAAATTTTACTATTTTGTTTTTAGATAGAAGTGGTAACCCTCTTCCTTTATATAGAACAAAAACTAATAAAGATTCATGGGGGCGGAGGATCAGATGAATTTGGTGTAAACCCTAATGAAGGTTTAATAGGAAAATATTATAGTAATAATAGTGATGATAATCCAGTATGCACATTTGATGTTGATGAAGAAACCATCAGACATGAGCCATGGACAGGTTCACCTACAGATTATAAAGCTAATATTGACGCTTTTTTATATGGTAATAAATTTTATTTTCCTGACGGAAGTGGAATGTTTTATGATTATAAAAGAGAATTGTTAAATGCTGAAGGATTTATTGGTAAGTATTCTGGCAAACAGTTTTATGAAATGATTGGTGAATATACTTATAACATTGGTACAGATGAAGAACAAAAGACTAATGAACTATTAAAAAATAGAAAGAAAAGAGTAATTATATATCAATTAGTAAGTTAAAAGGAGTATTTAGTTATGGGAGATAGTTTAATTACAATAATTGCAATATTTTTAGCTGCTATTTTAATGTTTGTATTTCCACTTATGTCATTATCAGAAAGAACAGATGATATTTCTGAATTAGCTGTTCAAACAGCAACAAATGAGTTTGTAGATAACATTAGAATAACAGGAAAAATTACATTAGCTGATTATGAAAAATATTTACAAACAATCAATGCAACTGGAAATTCATTTGAAGTTGAAATGAAAGTACAACAATTAGATGAAAACCCAGGTGTAAAAGTAACACAAGCTGAAATGACAAAAATAGGTGAAAATGTATACTATAATAAATATACAAGTCAAATAAAAGAAGAGTTAAATAAAAATGGAAAAATGAAATTGAAAGAAGGAGATATGGTTTCAGTAACAGTAAAAAATACTAACCAAACTATAGCTCAATTATTAAGAAATTTCTTTTACCAAGTTGCAGGAGACACTTCTTATCAAATTGCAGCATCACATGGTGGCGTTGTTACAGTTAATGGAAGTAACTAATTAATTATATTGGGATTTTATAGTCCCTGTTAAGTATAATACGGAAGGGAGTGAGCTTTATCACTCCCTTTGTTAATAAAAAAATTTAAAAAGAAGGGAGAAAAGTACAAGGATGAAAATTCAATTTATTGCTGTAGTATTTATTATTATAATGATACCAATAATAACAGTAACAGCGTTATATATTAGATCAGAGATAGATACAATAACCCTTCAATCAAAATATAATACTAAACTAAGTGTAGCTACTTATGACTCTGTAATAGCATTTCAAATAAACACAGTAAATAATAGGTATTCAAGTGTAAGTGATTCTAAAATTAGGGATATAGATGCAGCTGTTAATACCTTCTTTAATTCACTTGGTAATAGTGAAGCATTAACTAGAAAAAGCTTGCAAGACTATGTTCCTGCTTTAGTATATACATTATATGATGGTTATTATATATGTAGCAAATATGATAATGTATACCCAGAAAATAATGGAAAACCAATACTAGATGAAAATGAATTAAAATCTAATGATCCAAATTATGGACTTAAAACATATATATATTATTCATGTAGATATATAAAAGGAAATAGTGACTTTATAGTTAATTATACTTTAGATAATGCAATTAATATATATGGAAAAATAAATGGAAATTATAAAACTCTATCAGGTTATTTAATAAATCCTGATTCTGTAACAGATATTACTTATGGAAAAGCCCCTTTATCGTGGAAACTTAAATATAATGGAATTGTAATAGAAAAAGAAATATTATCAGAACATATAGCTTTTTCAGATGAAACTAGTGGAGACTATGAATATCTTGAACATAATGGACAAAAAATATATTATGATGGAGTTAACAACAACTATTTTTATTACAATAATTATAATAAAACATATTTGATAAATGCTACATTACAAGAATATTTAAGAGCAAGAACAAGTGGAGGACATCTATATAGTACTAGTGCATTTGAATTTTATTATAATGCAAAGAAATTTAGTGAGAAGGTTTCAACATTAATAGGAAACATTAGTCAAGATGATGCAGTTGACTCACAAAATCATCAAATAAATGATTTTGCAGTAGATACTGGAACAAATCCAATATTTAAAGCTTCGAGATCAAATGATCCATTACTTTCAGGTTCTACATTTAATGAAAACAGAATGGCTGCAATAAGAAAATCTATTGAAACAAATTTAACAGCAGCAATAGCTAACTATAATTTGTTTTCAAGTAATACCTATGAATTTAGAATGCCAAAACTTTCAGAAATAGATTGGGGAAAAATAACTAACAATGTTTCTGTTATGACATTCTTACAAGGAATACCAATAGGGCATAAATATTACAATAACTATTGTGTAATTACAAACAATAATAATGAAGAAGTTGTAAAAAAAGAAAACATATATATTGTTACACGAGATAGCAATGGTAATAGAGAATATCATTTGGCAGGTTGTCCACATTTAATGCAAACAAATTTGCCATCAGAAAATATAACTATAGTTGGAGCTTATGCCAACACAAGTTTTATAAGGCAAACTGTAAGAATTTCAGAGGGAGATTATAGATATTTTTATCCACAAAATTTAGGAAACGATAAAAATATAACATCATGTTATTATTGTATAGTAAATGCAGCAAATACTTATGATATAGACCAAGTAATTACAGGAAAAATTATTGGAAAAGATAGTAATTGGCAGGATGAGCAAATTACAGATGACAGGGTAAGAAATTTAAATACAATAAGAGCAGTATATTTAAAAGCTCTTGCAAGAGAAAGGTATGATTTATATCAATCAAATGTAGATGCATTTAATAATTAATAAATTTAAAGTTTAAAAATATAAAATATGGTTACTCTAAATAAAGGAGAGTGACTATATGAAATCATATAAAAAAATAATAATAGTTATATTGCTAATGCTAGTGTTTGCTTATGTTTGTAATATTACTTTACTACCTAGTAGTTATATAATAATGCAAGGTGAAAATTTAAACATATTTACACTTTTAGGATTATATATAAAGCCAAAAGTAAATTATCAAACTATGCAAACAGCAAGCAATATTAATAAAACAAAAGTAAATGAACTAGGAAAAATTGATTTTGATTTAAGCTTTTTTAATATATTTAAGCTAAAAGAAATAAATGTTAATGTAATATCTAAAACAAAAGTAATTCCAATGGGAAATGCTATTGGAATGAAATTATATACTGATGGTGTTTTAGTTGTTGGAATGTCTGAAATAGAAGGAAAAAAACCTTATGAAAATTCAGGAATAAAAGAAGGAGACAGAATCGTACAAATAGACAAAAAAGCAATAGATAATACAGAAGATTTAATGGAAGCTGTAAACAAATGTAGTGGAAAAGAAATATCAGTTAAATATATAAGAGACAATACAACTATTACAACAAGTATAAAGCCAATAAAAAATAGTGGCAATCAATATAAAATAGGACTATGGGTTAGAGATGCAGCAGCAGGAGTAGGAACACTTACATTTTATGAACCAAGTTCTGGAATGTTTGGAACTCTTGGACATGGAATACTTGATGTTGATACATCAGAGCTTATTAAAATTGCAAATGGAGAATTAGTTACTACAAACATATTAAACATTACCAAAGGAAAAAAAGGAGATCCTGGAGAAATAAGAGGAACAATAGAATCTGGACACACAATTGGAAATATTGATAAAAATACAAGTTTTGGAGTATTTGGAACATTAAACAAAACCCCATATATTAATATTCAGAATAATGATGAAATTGAAGTGGCATTAAGAGAAGAAATAAAAATAGAAGATGCTCAAATTATTTGCGAATTAGAAAATGGAAAAAGAGAAAAATACAATATAAAAATTCAAAAAGTCTTTTTGAACAATAATAAAGACAACAAAAGTATGCTAATAAAAATCACTGATGAAAAATTATTAGAAAAAACAGGTGGTATAATTCAAGGAATGAGTGGTGCACCAATAATTCAAAATGGAAAATTTATAGGAGCAGTTACACATGTACTTGTGAATGATCCTACAATAGGATATGGAGTTTTTGCAGATATAATGATAAAGCAAATGAGAGAAGTAAAATAAGAACAAATTAGTGAGGTTGAAATGAAAAAAAATAAGGGAAATGCTTTAATAATAATTGCTATTGTCGTAGTTGTAATTATAATTCTAGGAATTATAGGATATTTTGTGTATGAATATTTGAATTCGGAAAAAAATAATCAAAACTTATATAATAATGAATTTGTTGAACAAAATGAATATTCAAATATTGATACATCAAATAACCAGGGAGAAAATACAGGAATATTAACTCCTATTTTAAATGAAATAAAAGAGGAAAATAATACCGAGAGTGGTCAAATAGGACAAACAATTGCGGCTGCTTATTATTATGGACAACTAGATAGTTATGGAAAAGTAATATATAACAAAATAAAACAAGACAAAGAAAGATTAAAAACAGGAACTTATATATTTGACTTTGGAACAGAATTTAATACATTATTACAAGCAAAAGATGGGCAAACAACTTTAAATACATCATTTCAATCCGCATGGAATGCACTTTCTTATGATGAAGACGATTTGTTTTATATAGATGTCAGTAAAATGAGTTTAACAAGTGAAAGCAGAAGTCTGGGAGGAATAACAACATATTATGTTTCAATAGGTCCTGGAAATAATAAAAATTATTTAAAAGAAGACTTTCAAACACAAGACAGTATAGAAAAAGCACAAAACTACATAGATAATTTAGTAAACCAAGTAGTAGAACAAACTAAAAATGATGCAACAGATATAAAAATAAAAAGAATTCATAATTGGCTAATAAGTACTATACAGTATGAAAAAGATGAAAATAGTAAAAACCAACATAATATATATGGTGCATTACATGATAAAAAAGCAGTTTGTGAAGGGTATGCAAGAAGCTTTAAGTATATAATGAAAAAAGTAGGGGTGCCAGCAGTATTAGTGTCAGGAACAGCAAGAAATTCAGAAGATAAAACAGAATCACATGCTTGGAACTATGTTCAAATAAATGAAAACTGGTATGCCGTTGATGTTACATGGGATGATCCAATTATAACAGAAGAAAGACCATTAAGTATTGAAGAAAAATATAGATATTGTTTAAAAGGCTCTGATGAATTTTTTAAAGATCATACTGAGGACGGAATGATTTCTGAAAATGGCATGAAATTTAAATATCCAACATTATCAAAAAGTAATTATGAATAAAAAATACACCTCCAAACGTTAGATTTTTTGTCTAACATTTGGGGTGCACTTCAGTTTCACTTTCTTTTTTATTTTACAAGCATAGGACCAATATTAGTAACTGTTCCAGCTCCTAAAGTTAAAACAATGTCATTTTTTATTGTATGATCTTTTAAATATTTTACAATATCATTAAAATCAGAAATATATAATGCTTGTTTGTTGTATGTATTTTTTAATTTATCTACTAAATCTTGAGATGATATATTGTAAATATTATCTTCTCTTGCTGCATAGATGTCAGTAATAATAATATTATCAAAATCAACTAAAGCTTTTGCAAAGTCATCTAATAATAGTCTAGTTCTACTATATGTGTGAGGTTGAAAAACTACCCAAGATTTTCTATGCTCTTTTTGACTTACAGCATGTGATATTGCCATAATTTCTGTAGGATGATGTCCGTAGTCATCATAAACACTTACACCTTGATTAAACTGCCCAACATATTCAAATCTTCTATGTGCTCCTGTGTATTTTTCTAAAGCATTTTTTATGTCTTCTTTAGAAACACCATATTCATGGCAAACTGCAATACATGCTAAAGCATTTAAAACATTGTGCATTCCAGGAATAGATAGTTTTATAGTTTTATAAAAATTATTATTATAATATACATCAAAACATGGAAAACCATCTTTGTTAAATTTAATATTTCTTGCAATGAAATTTGCATTTTCACTATCTAATGCAAATGTAACAATTTTTGCTTTTGAATCTTTAGCTATTCTTCTACAATTTGCATCATCACTATTAATTACTAGTAAACCATCCTCAGGAAGTAATTTTATATAATTATCAAAAGACTTTACAATATTATCTAAATTTCCAAAGTAATCTAAGTGGTCATTATCAATATTTAAAATTATTTCTGTTCTAGGGAATAATTTTAAATAGCTTTCTACATATTCACAAGCTTCAATAATAAAATATTCACTATTTCCTACACGATAATTTCCTTTAAGTTGTTTTAAATAAGCACCAACTTGAATAGATGGGTCTTTATGAGCTTCTAGAAAACAAACTGAAATCATAGAGGTAGTTGTTGTTTTACCATGTGTTCCAGAAACACAAATACTATTATTAAATGCTTTGGTAATTTTTCCTAAAAAAGTACCTCTTTCAATAATAGGAATATTTAACTCTTTTGCTTTTAAAAGTTCAATATCATCTTTTTTAATTGCAGCACTATATACAACAACATCAGCCTTAGCTAAATTTTCTAAATCATGTCCAATAACTACACTAATTCCATTTTGAATTAATCTTTCAGTAGTTTCTGATGCAGTAGAGTCAGAACCTGTTACATGAAATCCCCAAAATTTTAAAATTTCAGCAATACCGCTCATACTGATTCCACCAATACCAATCATGTGGATGTTTTTATATTTTTTTAATTCTTCTATATTTGCCAAAGAAATACACTCCTTTAAGTTTATATAATTATGTAATTATATTTATTTTTATATAACAAAGGTATTATATACTTTATATTGTATTTTTTCAATATTTTTCTTAAATAAGTAATTAAATTAGTAACTAATATTAATATATGAATAATAAAAAACAAAGGTGAATAAAAAAATAAATAAAATTTGTAAAATAAAGAAGGAAAAACAAAAAAAGTGGCGAATAATATAATTGTACATAAGAAATGTATAAAAAAACTTGAAAGGTGGTACTTAAAAATGCAAATTACAGATGTACGTTTAAGAAAAGTAAATTCAGAAAACAGAATGAAAGCTGTTGCTTCTGTAACATTCGATAATGAATTTGTTATCCATGATATCAAAGTTATCGAAAGTCAAAATGGATTATTCATTGCTATGCCAAGCAGAAAAACTCCAAACGGAGAATTTAAGGATATAGCTCATCCAATTAATGCTGAAACAAGAGAGAAAATTCAAAAAGCTATATTAGAAGCTTATGAAGCTCCAGAAGCTGAAGAAACTTCAGAATCAGCAGAATAATAATAAAATGAAAAAGAAATACTTCACAAGAAGTATTTCTTTTTTTGAGATACCTCAATCTCAATCCTCAATCGTTATTCGGCGAATGAGGAAGAGGTCATCTCGAAAAAGTTCCGAATGATTTCTTTGCAGTGCTTATTTGGAGGTGTAAATTTGAGCTGAAGAAC
>FR902175.1 GCA_000437855.1 Clostridium sp. CAG:567
TGCTGTGACATATCTATTTTAAATCTACATATTATTTAATTAACTATTTTTTACAAGAAATTCCTCCACTAATAATTAGTGGAGGAAAAGGAGATTACTTATTTGTCTACTCTGATTTCATATCTCTTATAAGCCCTCCTGGTAGTCCTTCTCCAGAACCAGTGTCCTTTTTCGGTTGCTTCCATATGCTGTTCTCTTACAGAGAATCCTAACATTCTCAAGTAATATTTCTTATTGTACTATTATTTTTTGTATTGTGTTTTCAAGATTTTCGTTAGTTTTCATTTTTACTACCATATAATTTGTAGTATGTCCTTTTAAATATTCTCCTTCTCTTTCTTCTAGTAATACTTCTACTTCTTTACCTATGTATTGCTGATTATACTCTTTCTCATTTTTATCTGATAATTCTATTAGTCTATTGCTTCTTTCTTCTTTTACATTTCCATCTATTTGATTAGGCATTTTAGCTGCAACTGTTCCGCTTCTTGGCGAATATTTAAATACATGCATTTTATAAAATTTTATTTCTTTTAAAAACTCATAAGTTTTGTTAAACTCTTCTTCTGTTTCTCCTGGAAACCCAACTATAACATCTGTTGTTAAATGTACTTCTGGATATGCATTTCTAAGCAATTCTACTACATGTCTAAATTGATCCGTTGTATATTTTCTATTCATTCTTTTTAATGTTTCATCACATCCACTTTGTAATGATAAATGAAAGTGATCACATATTTTTGAAAGTTTTTTTAGTCTTGTTACAAATTCTTCTGTTATTAAAGTTGGCTCTAATGAACCCAAACGTATCCTTTGTATTCCGTCTACTTTTTGTATTTCTTCTAATAAGTCAATTAGTCTATACTCAGGCTCTATATCAAAGTCTTTTCCATAAGATGCTATATGTATACCTGTTATAACTACTTCTTTTATGCCTTCTTTTGCAACATCTGTAATTTCTTTTATTACACTTTCTGGCTTTCTACTTCTAATACGTCCCCTTGCATAAGGAATTATGCAATATGAACAAAACTGATTACATCCATCTTGTACTTTTATTACTGCTCTTGTTTTTTCTGTGTATGTAACATCTCCAAAGTCTAAGAACTCAGTTTGATGTAATACATCTGATACATACGTATTTTTACTTGCTTGTTCTACATATTCTACAATATCATTTTTTTCGTTTATTCCAAGTATTAAGTCAATCTCTGGTATTTGCTCTAGCTTTTCTTTTGCCACTTGAGCATAGCAACCAACAGCCACTAAAATAGCTTCTGGATTTATTTCTTTTACTCTTCTTAACATTTGTCTTGATTTTTTATCTGCCATATTTGTTACTGTACATGTATTTATAATATAGATATCTGCTTTTGTTTCAAAGTCTACTACTTCATAACCTGCTTCAATCATTTTTTGCATCATTGCATTTGTTTCATATTGATTTACTTTACATCCTAAAGTACAAAACGCTACTGTTTTCATATAATTCCCCTT
>FR902176.1 GCA_000437855.1 Clostridium sp. CAG:567
TATTAAAATTTACAATTTAATATTTTGATACATTATACGCTAATTATTTTTTCTTCTATCAATAACATAAGTACTTCCTGGAGTCATTTTAGCAAGATGTTTAACTTGTGCTGCAGATTCCCCTATTTCAAGTACATTTTTAAATCTTCCTTTATCAACAACTACTACTGCTATAGAAATACTTGTTAATGGAAATTGTTCTATTACACATTTTCTATTTGGTATTTCTAAATATCCTTTTTCAATATCTGACTTGTTAAAATATTTAAGTACTCCTTGATCAAATTCTAAAATTATATCTTGACATATTTTTTCACAATTTGTGTTAGCCGTTATTGCAACGAAATCATCTCCTCCAATATGTCCAACAAAGTTGCTTTCATCTTCTGTATCATGTAAATGATTTGCTACACATCTTGCTGTAAATTTAATTATTTCATCTCCATTTAAAAATCCATATACATCATTATATGCTTTAAAATTATCTAGGTCTACATACAATATTGAAAATTGATCATTATTTAATAATCTCTTTTTTATTTCAGTTTGAATTTGAACATTTCCTGGTAACCCAGTTAATGGACTTACTCTACGGTTAGTATCTAAAAGCCTTATTACATTTTTTACTGTGTAATATAAATATTGTTCATCAATTGGTGCTTTTATATAATGCTCAACACAAGCTTTTAATACTTGAATTCTATGTTCTTTTTCTTTTACTGAAGATATTACAATTATAGGTGTTATGCTATTATCTTCATTTTTTCTGATTTTATTGCAAAGTTCAATAATATCTTCTTTTATTCCATCTTCATTTATAATAATAAGTGCTGGAATGTTTTTTAACACACTTTCAATTTCCGCTTCTTTAGCTTTTTTAAATTTATATTCTTTTTCTTTTTTAAATAAATCTATTAGTTTGCTTTTTAATTCATTTTCTTCATCAATCAAATAAATTTCTTGTGACATATTTTGTCTCCTTTTATTATGGATTATATTGTAGTTCTGCTGTCTTAGTTATGTCATATCCACTTGTGTTGATAACTTGAACAGAAATAGTATTGTTTCCTTCCCTCAATTTTACAGGTCCTACTGTAACTTTCTTTCTATTTAAATCTCTTGCAGCATATACTTTTCCGTTTAAGTTAACTATTATGTCTTTTATTCCATCTTTGTCTTCTACTTCTATTGTTATGTCTTGATTATTACGTTTAACTACCATTTTAGGTTTTGAAGTTGAAGTTACTACTTCTTTTTCAAAACTCTCAACATTTCCATTCATATCTTCAGCAATTATTTTAACTTTTCTAGTTCCCACTGTCAAAGCTACATCTTTTCTAATTTCTTTTTGTCCTTGTTGATTTGCTTGAATTACTATAGGTTCCTCGCCTTCCCATTGATATGATATATATGATATAGCTGTTTCATCTTTTGCAATTATTGTCATATTATTATTTCCGTCTTCAGTTTCTACTTCAATCGAAGGTTTTGTAATATCAACTCCTGTTAATTTATATGGTTTTTGATATTTTATTCTTTTTCCATTTACATCTTCTATAACTAAATTTAAAGTACTATCATATCCTAAAAGTACAATTTCTTCATCTGCAGTTGTACTTCCTATTGGAGTAGTACTTCTTTCTCCATTATCCCATGAATATTCAATTTTAGATATTTCTACATTGTGTTCAACATGGACTACTGCTTTGTCATTCTTTCTTCCTATAATAACAGATGGTATATTTGCAGGTTTTCTATCATCTGCATCTTTGTACATAGCATAAGCTCCTTCTCCTACAAAGATAACTCCAAAAGCTATAAGTACAACAGAGAAAAATTTTATTATTCCTTCTATTTCAATAGGTCTTCCAGACCTTGTTCTTTTTATTTTTGTTTTAATATTAGAAGCAGATGTTTTTATGTTTTGTTTTATTGGTTCTCTTTTTATCTGCTCTGTTTGTATGTTATTATTTTTTTCATTTTCATTTCTATCGTTTCCAACAGCAAGAATTTGATTCATGTACTTCGAGTCTCCTTTGCTACAATCTACCATCATTATTATATCATAAGCATTTTTTAATGTAAATGTAGAAATAAAAAAATAATGCTAAAATAAGTTTTAGCATTATTTTTTATTTTATTCAATTACAAATTTTTTGATTAATATTACTCCTCCTGCAATTATACTAACTGACACAAGAGCTAATGTAATATATGTTTGTGCACTACCTGTTGCTGTTGTGATTATAACTGGTGCATCATCTTCATCATCTTCACCTTTTTTGTCATTACCTGGTGTTGAGTCAATATCTGGTGAATCATAATCATTATCATCTTCATAAATTTCTGCCCAGTTTGTTTTTAATCCCATGTTATTTTTTCCATTTATCCATGTTAGTATTATTTCTACTGTTTGACTTTCTCCTGGTTTTATTAACACGTCTTTTAATTGATTTGTTAAAACTTTTCCGTCATCTGTTAATCTCCACTTTGGATTATCTTCCTGAACAAATTTTAAACCTTGTGGGATATAATCTATAATTTCTTTAGCATATCCTTCTATCTCTCCCTCGTTTGTTACTTTTATGCTAAATTTAAATTTTACAGTTGTTTGGTTTATTCTGTCTGAACGAATTTCAACTTTTGCAGGTGGTTCAGGATTTTCATCTCCTGTATGTCCTGTTTTTGTAATTGTTGTTTTTCCATTGTATGTAACTATTGATTCAGTAACCCATTTTTTAAGTGCTAAGTCAAAGTATTTAACTTTAATTTTCTCTATGTCTTGATCATCTTCGTCTGGATTATTGTTGTCTGGAGTTGAGTCAACGTCTTCAACTTCTTTACCATCTTCATCTGCATCTTCTGTAATTTCTGCTGTGTTTATTATTACTCTATCAGATGTATTTGGTTCTGTTACTTTAAATGCAATTTTTAGATCTCTATAGTCTGGCATTGTCATTGTTTCTGGATCAAAGGCTTTTAGTAAGTTTTTATTGTCAATATCATTTATTTTTGCTAAGTAATCAGTTTTTATATAACTTGCTTCTTTAACTTCAGTTGTTTCTGTTCCATCTTGTTTATACATTTTCCATCTAAAAGCTGTATTTATTGCATTAGTTGGTAAATATTCTAGTCCTTCTGGTAAATCATCTTTTACTTCTTCTGCATATCCTGCCATATTACCTTCATTAAATACTCTTAATGTATATACAACAGTATTTCCATTAGCAACTTCTACTGGTTCTTTTGAATGTACATATTTGTATTCATTATTCTCTGTTATTGTAAATACTGGAGCTCTACTAGTTATTTCTTTATCATTAACTCCTGTTATAAATTTTCTTAAAGCTAAGTCAAATCTTTTTATTACTAATTTTTCAAAGTCATCATCATCTTGTTGTCCAGGAATATATGTATCTCCACGATCAATTTCAGCATCTTTATAATTTGGTAATGTATCATCTGTTGGTAATACAACATTATCTTTTTGAGAATCTCTATCAATAATTTTATCACCGTTTTGATCAGCAAATCCTGTTATTTCTGCTATATTTGTAATTTTTTCATATAAGTCAATATTTTCTTTAACTTTACATCTAATTTGTACATCAATATAATCAAGAGTTGTTCCATCAAATGCTTTTAATAAAACTTTATCATCCACATTTGTTCTTCCTGCATATATATTGTCTCTGTTAGCTGAACTTGTTGTTGTTAAAGATGTTATATCTGTTTTTACTGTTCTTCCATCTTGTGATACTGTCCATCCATATTTTGCATTTAGTTCATCATTTACTATAAATTCTAGTTGCTCTGGTAAATGGTCTGTTATTTCAGTTACATATCCATCTAATTGTCCTTCATTGTATATACGAATTGTATATGTTACTATGTCTCCATTAGAAGCACTTACTGGTGTTTTGTCATGATTATATGTTGCTGTTGTTGCTGTTTCGTTTTTTAAGTCTGTTACATCAACTTGTGGTGCTCTATTATAATTTTTTGTTTTTGTTCCTGTTGTAACTTCTGTAATGAATTTTCTTAAAGATAAATCAAAGTATTGTCCTAATACAACTAAATCTTCAAAATCATCATCGTCTTCTTGGCTTGTTGTTCCATAATTATTTTTATCAACGTTATTTGGTTTAGAGTCACGATCTTCTGCTTCAGTGTTTCCGTCTTTATCTTTATGCATTGTTATTTCTGCTATATTTTTTAAAGTTTTGTTTTCAGTTCCTATTGTTGCAATTACTTCACATTCTATTTCCAAATCTTTATAATCTAATGTTGTTCCATCAAATTTATTAATCATTTTGTCTGCTAAATATGTTGTCTTTACAGTTTTACCATCTTTTGTTGTTTCCCATCCATATTGTTTATTTATTGCACTATTGTCTGCCAGTTTTAATCCTTCTGGTAAATAATCTCTAACAACTGCTGCATATCCATCAATGTTGCCTTCATTATATACTCTTATTTTGTATATAACCTTGTCTCCTGGTTTTACTGCAAGTGCATCTTTAGGATGTACTTTATTTGTTGTTGTAATTGCTCCATTTTTTAATTTTTCTAATTCTTGTGCATCTATTGCTGGAGTTCTATCCACTGTTGGTGCAACTCCATTTATTGATGTAATGAATTTTCTTAAAGCTAAGTCCATTGCTTCACCTAGCATTATTAAATCTTCAAAATCATCATCATCTTCTTGGCTTGTTGTTCCATAATTATTTTTATCAACATTGTTTGGTTGTGAGTCACGGTCTGTCACTGTTGTATTTCCATCTTCATCTTTATGCATTGTTATTTCTGCTATATTTTTTAAGTTTTGATTTTTGCTTTCAACTACTGCTGTTACTTCACATTCTATTTCTAAATCAACAAAGTCTAATGTTGTTCCATCAAATTTATTGATCATTTTATCTGCTAAATATGTTGTTTTAGCTGTTCCAACATCTTTTGTTGTTTTCCATCCATATTGTGTATTTATTGTACTATTGTCTGCTAATTTTAGTCCTGTAGGCAAGTAGTCTATAACTGTTGATGCATATCCATTTACATTACCTTCATTATATATTCTTATCTTATATACTACTTTATCCCCTTTTTTTACTGCAAGTGCATCTTTAGGATGTACTTTTCTTGCTGTTGTTGTAGTTCCATTTTTAAGTTTTTCTAATTCTTGTGCATCTATTACTGGAGTTCTATCCACTGCTGGTGCTACTCCATTTATTGAGATAATGAATTTTCTTAAAGCTAAGTCGAATTCTTCTACTGTTGGTTCTTCTGGTATATCAGTAACAACTTCTTCTGAAAAGTTTCTTGTTATTTTTTCAACTTTAACAACAGGTTGTTCTAACTCTAAGTTGTTATTTCCTTTATCAATTACTGACCAATATGTAAGTTTAGTTTCTGTATAAGAACCTGAAATATTAAATTTTACACTTTTAATATTATTAGTAGATGGTACAGAAATATAAAATTCTTCTCCTACTAATTGTTTGTCATCAGTCATATTTATAATTTCGTTCTTATTCTTATCTAAATATATTACATCTGTTACTTCATTGTCATTTTCATCATTAACGAAAACATCTAAACTATATTGTGTATCTCTTACTTGTTCTAGTTTATATGGTCCAACTATATATCTGTTATTTACTTTTTGAACTGTTATATTACTTGTATCAGAAAGTTTAACTGGTACAGTGTTTACACTGCTATCACTTGGACTATAGCTAAAACCTTCTTTTTGAGGTGTTTTTACTAAGTAATCAAATAATGCTTGACATGCAAGTGCTCTTTCCCATCCATTTTCTAGTATATCTTCACTTAATGCTTTATAGTTTGCATCTACACCTTGTACTATATTAACATAGAATTCTATGTTTTCTACATGATAATCACCTGTAGGGTTTGTATAATACCATACTGCCAATTGTTGTACTGCATCTATATCATCATCTGTTAATAAGTCCATATCTGCAAATTCAGTTATTTCTGGATTTCCTTGTTCTACCGCATAATTAGTTGCTGCAGTTAATAAAGTATCTCTATTAATTTTAGCTTCAGCTTTTGCTGTTGAGGATGCATCAATTTTAGGTGCAACATAACAATTATCTAAAATCCATAATAATGCTTGATATTCTGAACCATTAACATCTGGTAATGGTGCTTGGTATACTGCAGGAATATCATCTGGATCCTTTAAATCAAAATATTTTGTATAATGAGTTTCAACAGGTGCTCTAATTGCTGAATAATCTGCTGATCCAAAACCAGGACCACCTCTTAAGCAATAAATAGTATCATCAGTATTTTTTCCTGTTTCATAGATTTTCCATACGTTTTTACTACCACTTGCTATTTGGTATCCATATCCTGATCTTCTTCCAACCATTGTTAAGTTAAGATATAGACTTCCAGTTCCAGAAGCTGCATTTACTTGTGTAAATACACTTAAGCAACACATTGATAAAAGTAAAAGTATTATAAACATTATTCCTTTTTTTAATTTCATTATCTTTACCTTCCTTTTTTATTATATTAATATTATTTTAATAGCCTATTAAGAACATGTCAATAGCAGTATTTTCCTATAATTTCATGCCTTTTTTTATTGCATTTTTTTCCCCTACGGATATAGGTTCTTGGATTTAACTTCTATTTTTTTGCCCTTATATTACAATTATATTACATTTTTGTAATATTTTCAATATTTTTGGTGCTAATATTGCCTCTTTTTCTTATTTCCCTAGTTTTTTTACGTCTTGCTTAATAGAATTTTAAAAAAGATAAGAATTATAATTCTTATCTTTTGGTTCGCTGGAGGCGCCTATCGGAATCGAACCGATGATCAGAGTTTTGCAGACTCGTGCCTTACCGCTTGGCTAAGGCGCCATAAATATTAAATTATAGTCACGAATTACTTTACTTACCAGCGACTCGCTATCGCTCCCTGCATACTGAGGTTGTAACTCGCTAAAGCTCGAACGACCTCAGCAGCTTGGCTAAGGCGCCATAAATATTAAGCTTAATAAAAAAAATGGAGCGGGAAACGGGGCTCAAACCCGCGACCTCTGCCTTGGCAAGGCAGCGCTCTATCAACTGAGCTATTCCCGCATAAGCTTTTTTCAAAGCATATTTATAATAACAAATTTTTATATAAAAGTCAAGGTACTAATGATAAAAAATCTATAAAATAATCAAATATATTCTTTTTTTCTATCACTTGCTTATTTTTTATATTTAAATTTGCTATTGTTTCTCCATTTATTTGAATCTTTGCATTTCCTATAATTTTTCCCTTTTCAACAGGTGCTTCTAAGTAATATAATGAATTTATTTCCATTTTTATGTTATCAATATCTGTTTTTTTTATTGCAATTTTAGAATAGCCTAAACTTTCAATATCTAAATCTATCTTCTCTTGTTTTGCCTTATTTATATATATGCGATTACAGTTTAATTGTTTCCAATTTTCAAATTGTTCTTTTATTTTTTTTTCAATATCTATTACTTCATAATTTTTATATGCATATTCAATTAATTTTATGCTATCTGATGTTCTATACTTTTTGGTATCTGCTCCTAGTACTACTGTAATAATATCTAAATCTTCGCGTTTACAAGCTGTAACTAAACATCTCCCAGCTTCATTTGTAAAACCGGTTTTTACTCCATAAACGCCATTCAAATTTCCAAGTAATTCATTAGTATTTCCTATTAAATTACTTCTTGCATTTATTGTTATATTGTAATTTTTAGAACTCACAATCTCTTTAAACTTTGGAATTTTCAATGCATAATCAGCCATACAAGCTAATTCATACGCAGTTGTATAGTGTTTCTCTTTGTCTAATCCATGTGGTGTTATAAAATGACTATTTATAAGTCCAAGTTCTTTTGCTTTTTTATTCATCATGTCTGCAAATTCTTCTATTCCTCCTCCAACATGTTCTGCCAAAGCAACTGCAGCATCATTTCCAGATTTAAGCATTAATCCATAAAGCAGGTCATGTACCGTAATTTTGTCATTTGTTCTTAATCCTAATCGTGACCCTCCTGTTCCTGCAGCTTTTTTGCTTATTGTAACTACATCATTTAACTCTGAATTTTCCAAAACAACTATTGCTGTCATTATTTTCGTTGTACTTGCCATCGGAACTTGTTTTAAGCCATTTTTTTCATACAGAATTCTTTTAGAATTTCTATCAAATATTAGTCCAATTCTAGAATTCAACTTTAAGTTTTCTATATTTTTAGATACGGTTTCAATTGCTTGCTTCTTTGTTTCGTTAATATCAATAATTTCATTATCATTTATATTAGCATAACACATATTATTTATAGATAAAATAAGTGTTACAAATAAACAAATCATTGCACTTATTACTTTTTTATTTTTAAACTTCATATACAAAAATCACCTTTTACATTATATTTGTAAAGGTGATTTTTATGAATAATTTAATTATCTTCTTGAATCTCTTGCTTCAGCATCTCCCCATGGAGTTCTTCCTTCGTCATCATCATCTCTTTCTTGCTCTTTTTCTCTTTCTTTTATGTTTTCATTTACCCTCTCTTTTGCTTCATTTTCAGTAAGAACTTCTTCTCCTATCATATAATTAAAGATTTCAACAGCTTCTTTTCTTTGATATCCATCTTTTATAAATTTCTCAATAATTTCTTCAGAATGTTGCATAAAATGCATTTCATCATATTGTACTCCGTCTTGTATCAAGCCTGTTTTCTCTACGGAACTGTACATTCCAGTTTCTCTATCTGGGTCTGCAACACCAGTTCTAATTGAAGTTATTTCATTTACTTGTGAGCTATTAGTAGGTCTTCCTTTTACTTCAATGGCAAGTGCTGCCCATTTTCCATTTTGTCCTTGTCTTGCTTCTTCTGCATATGGATATCCATAAGTATCAAACTTGATGTTTATTCTTACATCTCTTATATCTTGATCTCTTCCTGTTAAGTTTCTTGTTTGCATTACTTGTTGTGGTGACTCTTTAGTTACTGGATTACCATCACTTCCAATTGATACTGTTTCTTGTCTAATACCTGTTGTTGATGGCATAATATACTTTGATGGTTGCAATTCTCCATTTTCATCAATATATTCTGCTTTTACAAGTCCATCTTTATCACGACTAAATATTAAATCTCTTTCTACTTCTGGATGATCTTTATAAAAATTACTATTATCCCTAACTATTAAAACATTATTTTCAGGAATTCCCTTCTTTTTTGCAATTGCTTTTTATTCTTGATTTTCTTCTTGTGGATCTAATTTCTCTTGTTCTTGTTCTTCTTCTTCTTCAGTTTTCTCTTCATCTTCTTTGCCTTTTTCGTCTTGTTTTTCTTTCTTCTTTTCTTTTTCTAATTCTTCTGGTTGTAAAGTAATATTTCTTTCTTTTATTTCTTCTGGCAACTCAAGTACTGCATTATCTAAATTTAGCATTTCAAAATATTCTTGATATTCTTGTCTTAACTTTTCTATATATTCTGGTGAAAAATGAATTTTTCCAGCTTTATCAACTGTTGCAACTAAATCCCCATCTTTGTTATATATTTCATATACCTCTTCTGCTCCCTTTTTACCATTTTCTCTATTAAGCTTTGTAACAAAAACATCATTTTCTATAAATCTCGCTGAATCAAAAGCAAGTTCTTTGTAATAAGTTATATTTGATATTTGAGTACTCTTGTCTTCCCTTTCAGCTATTTGTGTATAAATATTTGCCATTGCTTCTTTTATTTCATTTGACTTATCTATTTCCATTTATATATTACTCCTTTTTTGTTTTATTATATCATATATTATAAAAATAAACTATATAAAAGCAAAAAAGTGAGGAGAATAATCTCCTCATTTTTTAAATACTGAATGACATTACAAAATCTGTTCCTTCATTTAATCTCATTACAAATGTCTTTTTTACTGTTTTAGTATTTTTTTCTGTTTTATCAGTTATAGTAACTTCATAAGTATACAAATCTCCTTGTTTTTTACCATTGCTTGATTTTGCATTATTAGATTCAAAGAAGTTTGTTTTCACATACTTTTCAAAGTCAGCTTCTGTTTTAAAGTTATTTGATTTAAATGTTGCATCTAGCTTATTGTATACATATTTGTAGTCATTATTATTTAATGCTTCAAAACATTTTTGAAGGTTTAATATTACCTTATCCTCTTCTTTTGCATTTTCATATTTTTCAAGAAACTCTGGTAAATCTATTGTATATGTGTCTAGTATAACAGTATAGTCCATAACTGATGTTTCTCTAAATATATAATAATTTTCTAAGTTATCAATAAGAACATATTGAGTATAATCATTATTCTTATCAATTTTATATGATTTTAACTCAAGTGGTTTATATTTTGCCATGTATATCATATATTCTTCCATGCTATCAAAATCACCATATTGTTTTGCATTTTTATTATTATATGATAAATATAATTCTTTATTTTTGCTTACATATTGTGTAAAATTTTGTAAGCTTCCAAAACGCTTTTCTTTATAATTTTGATCTAAGTCCTGATATGCTTGTTCAATATTAAATGACATTCTTTCTGTAAATGTTTCAAATATATACTTAACATATTCCTCATCATTTAAATATATTGATTTAAAAACATTATAAGTTTTATTTTCTATTTTCTCTGTTCTATTAAAATTTATTTCTGAATTTTCGTCAATTTTTAGCATGTTTTTTTCTGTCATATATTCATAAGGTAATATTGAAAATGTACTATTAGCAGGGTTCATTTTAACCCCCACAGCTAAATTAAACATTTTATTTGAATTTGTGTCAATTAATTTTCCATATATTAAATATACATCTACGTCATTGCTTATTTTTATTGTATACATTTTGTTTATGTCAATTTTTACTTTAGATATATTGTTTATTTTTAACTGTTCTTTCGTTATATTAGCCATTTGTACATATTCGTCATCTAATAAACCATATATTTTTTCTCTGTTTCCATCTGAGACATAATCATAAAATAATTCTACACACTTTTTTGCATTATAATATTCATTTTTTGATTGCACTTTTTCTAATTTATTAAGTTCAAAGTTATATGTCTCTTTACCATCTTCTATTTCGTTTATTCCGTTCTTCATTTTTCTTTAATAACAACACACATATCATTATTGTTGTTATTATTATAAAAATTATTAATAATATTATAATTTTTTTAAGGTTTTTATTCATAAATTAACATTCCTTATTTTTAATTTTATTTTCCAATATATCTATATGCTACGGCAAATTTATTTGGATCAGCACTAAGCAGTTTACCCATTGAGCTTCTATCTCCACTGCTAGATACTACACAATAATTTTGGTCTAAACGCTTTCCTCCATTTATATATATATACACATGATTACGATTTGGGTAAAACACAATATCTCCTTCTTGTAATTCTGCAAAACTAGTTATTTTTTGCCACTGATTTGCATATGAAGATTGTGTTAGCATATTTTCTACTCCCCAGCATCCATTATATGGATATTGATTAATTGTAGCTTCATCTATTAACCCAGCCTTCCAAAGAGATAAACTTACGAATGTTGCACATACTATTCCATATTTGCTTGGGTTTTCTATAGGGTAATCCCATGATGCCTGTATATTATAACCTACACCAGTTCTACCATTATTAGTTGCCCCTTCAACTCCATTTCCTGCGTAATGCACCTCAACTCCAGAGTTTAAAAAATGATCTGCAACCATGTACGCAGCTTCTACAATTGATCCGACTTCTCCTAAAAAGCAATTGTTTCCAAATATAGTTTTTGCCACTCTAAGTCTAGATTCAAAACAATATTGGGCATAATCTGCTTTTTCTTGTAAGGATGTTAAATCTGTTGCTCCTGAGTGTCCACACCTTATTTTATACTCTCCTGTTGATATTCCACCTAATTCATACATAGAGTAAATTTGTATACGTCCTCCTGATCCCCAAGTACTTCCATGGCTTTGGTAATAATCAATTCCTGCTGGATTATCAAAATCAGGTTCATTGCATAAATGAGTGTCTCCTAAATACATATATATACAAAACATTGCATATGCATTATTTTCAGGTTTACCAGCAAACATAGAATTTACAGTTGCATATTTTTGAGCTGTTGAATATGCATAATTATATTTATCTGTTCCTTCTGTTGAAGCATTAACTACCCATCCACAAAAATCTCTAATAGAATCACCATAAGAGCTATATGTAGCTCCTGAACTTTGCCCATTATATATTGCAAAGCCAAAAAGGTTATTTCCTGGTGTGCTTTTTCCATACCCTGTTTCTATACAAGCCCATGCAAATGCTAAACACGGATTAACATTATATTCTGCTGAAGTACATATATCATAAAAGTCACCAGCTGCATTAGATAGCTTACTATATGATTCCCCTCCATTGTATGCTTGAACAGCTGCTATAAATTCTTCTCTTGATAAATTTGTTCCAAATGCACTAACAGATCCTATTCCACTTATATTTGTAAAATTTGTAATATTAAATACACTCATATCTAGCGAAGTTACGCCATAGTCCTTTCCATTATAAAGATATAATACATATTTCATAATTTTTTCTAACTCTTGTGTTCTTGAACTTTTCTCTAACATTTGAAAGAATATTCCTGCTCCATTTACTAATTTGTGTATTGGAGCTTCTTTTATCATACTTAGAGGTAGTTTATATTTTGTTTTTAGCATTTCTAATATCTCATCTGTTTTTCCTTGTGCATCAGAACCTTCATCTGTTTCACTAACTCCTTCAGAATAAGTATTTATAGTTGTATTAGTTATTACTTCTATCATCTGATTTACTTTATAAGTAATTGTACTAATATACATTCTAACTTCTTCTGCAGTTCCACTTGTATCTTCTGTAGTATATTGATATCTGTAACTTGCATCTGTATGTGATGGTGTTTCATCCTCAATTTCTTCGTATGAAGTATTTTCTGTAGGTCCATTGGTTTGATTGTTATATGTTATTTTTTGTTTTACAAACCATGTATCTACTTCTGTTATCTGTATTGTTGGATTATGTATTTCTATACTGCTATTTGATGGTGTATCAGATATGTAATCACTTTCTTGACTTGGAAGTGTTACTTGTGGATTACCTCTTGTTGGATTTCTCCTTCCAGAATCAGTATATTCTCCTGTTTCTGAATTTTTGACATATATTCTTCCTTCTTTGTCAACAGATGTTGCATTTTTATATTTATAGGTTCTTGTTGTATTTATGGTAGTTACATTATCCATTATTGTAATAACTATTGATGTTTCTTTTACTATTTTATCAGTCAAAGCTGATATGTACTCTGGGTTTTGGGTAGCTACACATAAATTAATTAAAAATTCAAATGGTGTTATATATTTTGTTATTTTTGATTTATATTCTAACTCTTTTAAACTAATTGATGTTGTTTTATTTCCATTATTGTCTGTATTTACTACTTTATTTGCAATTACAAGCTTTCCTTCTGGACTGACTGAAAAACATTCTGTTATATCTTTTCCATTTTGCAATTGTTCATTTGCTATTGGCTCATCTATTTTAGCTTTTCCACCTGTCATTTCTTCGTAAGGAACATAAGTAAGAGGTATTGCTTCATCAGTAGACGAATTTGTACTAGACGCTTTTTTTACATATACTCTTCCATAATATTTTCCTTCTTGTTCTTCTGCACCTCTGTTCAATTCTTGGCTTACTACTTCTGCTGCATAGCATTTTTTTATTAAATCTTTACTCAAGTGTAATGAATTTAATTTAAAACCCATTTTTTCTAACTCTTCAATTAGTTCATCTGCTTGTTCATCTGATATAACAATTGAATTATCATCTGTATCATATTGAACTGGATGTTCTGCTGTATATTTACTTACTTTATCCGAAAATGCATCCATTAAAGCATCATAAGCTCCACCTAATGCTATTATGACGAGAAATAATGCAACTGCAATTATAACCCATTTTTTTGTAAATATTTTTAAAGTTGCTTTTAATACTTTTTTTGCTTTATCTTTTACTTTTTTTCCATTGTCTTTATTTAAATCATCTGCTTGCATTTTTTTCTCCTTACTTATAATTGAACACTATATTTTAATGTTTCAAAATCTTGTCCTTTTTTATAAGCATTATAGTCCATAATAACATTAAAGTTCATATATTTTATTTTTCTATCTGTATTAAATGTTTTGTTAAATTTTATATTTATAGTCTTTTTCCCATTTTGTTGTACTACTAATATTTCCGTAGCTAATTCATCTATATATGATGAATATTTAACATCATTTTCGTCTGTTAAGTTTATATTATTTATATCATTTTGATTAGCAATTAATATTTCATTTTCTGTATTGTTAGTTATTTTTATTGTATATATTTCATAGTCAATAAATATTTGCTTTTCTATAACTTCTATATTTAATCTTTTATTTTTTGATTCAATTCCTATCTCTTTTATATAAAGAAATTTATTTAAGCTTAAAACTTTATTTTCACCATCATCTGTAACATAGATATAATCTATTATCTGTTTATCTGATTTTCCACCAGATTGTAATATATTGTTCATATATGTTACTTTGTAAATTCCATTTCCATATATTTCTTTTTCAACTTTAGCTGTTTTATTTTGATTAAATATTTTTTTTATGTAATTATTTTTAAATGTATTGATGTTTGGAAATAAAACAGATTTACAATCTTTTGATATCATACTATAAGCATCTTCTATTTGATTGTTATTGCAATATTTTACAAATTGTTCTATTAATTCTTTTGAATTTTTCCTGGTTGTATCTGTTGTTATTTCTGAATTTATATTTTGTGAATTATTTTCTAAATTATTATTACTACTAATTTGTGTATTTTCATTTATTTGATTTATTAATTCTTCTTTTCTCTTTTCTTTATTATTTCTAAGCAATCCATATATTGCTTGTAAAACAATATAAGAGAAGACTATTACTATAATAATTGTCCATAATCCCCTTTTATTCTGGTTATATTTTCTAAACAAATTATTAAGCATAATAGCCTCCTTATAATATTATATTATTTTATTAATGTCCTTTATAGTTTTAATATACTTATCTATGTCTCCTCTTGGCACTCCTCTTTCCACTAATCCTTCTTTAAGATGTTTTAATTTTTTCTGGTTATCTCCAACTTCTTCAGCCATTTGGGCTAATATAATTCTTTGTTTAGATGCTCTATCTACTCCAAAATCATCTTCACTAGCTTTCATCGCCTTGATGATTAGCTTATCATCTGTAACTCCTGCTTCTCTGTATTTTTGTGCCTCTTCTTTCATTATTCTGCGTGCCTCTTTTTTAGAAACTTTAAGTTTCTCTTGATATTTTCTTATTCTCTCTGGATCTCTTAAAGCTTGTTTGTCTAGTATTCTATTTTGTCTAGCTTCACTCTCATCTTCAGTATGAGTAGCTTCATATAGACCATTTAATCCATTACTAATATTTCCTGCTATTGAATCTACTCCATCTGGTATAGCGTTAATTCCTGAACCTGCTAAACTTCCTGCTCCTATTCCCGCTGCACCATATTTAAATACATTTGAAAAGTCATCTGATACCAATCCAGCTGTCCCAGCCGCAACAGCTCCGACTCCCATCAATGT
>FR902177.1:0-22752 GCA_000437855.1 Clostridium sp. CAG:567
GTTTCTCAAAGGTTTATTGTTTACTTTTCAATGTGCTTTTCGTTCAGCTTTCAAATGTGAACGAATGTTATTTTACTACTTTATTTATTAAATGTCAACACCTTTTTTAAATATTTTTAAAAAAGTTTTTTAAAGTGTTTTTAGCGCAAAATAATAAATTAGTATTGATGTTATTCTTTGTTTGAATTTTCTTTACTAATTTACTTTTTCACTCACATTTTCATGTGTTTTTTCTTTAAGTAGTAACTTCATTTATAATAACATATTGTTTCTGTAAAGTCAACACATTTTTTGTAGATTTTTGTATTTTTTTATATATTTTTTTATATTTCTACTAATATAACGTCATCTCCTATGCATTTTATATTTTGCCATTGTATTACAATATCATTATTTGAAGAAAACATACTCAAGATTTTATTACTTCCTGGAACAATAATTGAGGTTATTGTTCCGAGTTTCTAAATCAGCACATACATCTTGTACAAATCCAAGTCTTTTTCCATCTCGTATATTAATAACCTCTTTGTGTTTAAAATCCATTCCTTTTTGCCCCATATTATCCTCCTACCACCTTTTATAATAGTATTCTTATTTTATGATATCATGATTGATTTATGAATTTTATTTATATATTCTTCTAATATGATTTATTGCTGTTCTTTCAAGTCTTGAAACTTGAGCTTGCGATATTCCAATTTCTTCTGCAACTTCCATTTGTGTTCTACCTTCAAAAAATCTTTTATTTATAATCATCTTTTCCTTTTCATTAAGTTTTTTCATAGATTCTGCAATTGTAAGATTCTGAGTCCATAATTCATCTGTATTCTTTTTATCTTTTACTTGGTCAATTATATATATGTTTTCCGTATTTTCACTATATGCAGGTTCTTGCAATGAAATTGGTTCTTGTATTGCATCCAAGCTAATTATTACTTCTTCTTTTTCAATTCCAAGTTCATTTGCTATTTCTTCCACCGATGCATCTCTTTGTTGTTCCTTATATATCCTTTCTTTTATTCCAAGAGCTTTGTAAGCCAAGTCTCTCATAGATCTACTAACTCTAATCACATTATTATCCCTTAAGTATCTTCTTATTTCACCAATTATCATCGGAACTGCATAAGTTGAAAATTGTACATTTTGATTTATGTCAAAATTATCAATTGCCTTTATAAGACCTATACATCCTACCTGAAATAAATCGTCTAGATTTTCGCCTTTTCCATAAAAGCGTTTTATTATACTTAAAACCAATCTTAGGTTTCCACGTATAAATTCTTCTCTTGCTTTTTCATCTCCATCTTTTATTTTTTTCATTAGTATATCTTTTTCTTCTGGAGAAAGTAATGGCAAATTACTTGTATTTACTCCAGCTATTTCAACTTTATTCAAATTCAACAACTCCTCTTAGAAATGTTTCTTACTTTGATTATTTCCAAAAGGAGATATGCTATTCATTTATCATTCCTTATTATTCGACATTTAAATTATCCTGTTTTGCTTATTATTTCTTTTTTCATTCTGTTTATTATTTTCTTTTCTAATCTAGATATATAACTTTGTGATATTCCGTAACATATCTGCAACTTCTTTTTGTGTTTTTTCTTTACCACTTATAAATCCAAAACGAAGTTCCATAATGTTTCTTTCTCTATTGTTCAGTTTTTCAATTGAAGCTCTTAATAACTTCTTATCAACTTCATCTTCAATTTGTCTTGACGTAACATCAGGGTCTGTTCCCAAAATGTCTGATAATAGTAACTCATTTCCATCTCCATCCTGATTTAATGGTTCGTCAATTGAAATTTCACCTTTTATTTTATTGCTTCTTCTTAAAAACATTAATATTTCATTTTCTATGCATCTAGAGGCATATGTCGCTAATTTTATATTTTTCTCAGTATTAAACGTATTTATCGCTTTCATTAATCCTATTGTACCTATTGATATCAGATCTTCAATTCCAACCCCAGTATTTTCAAATTTTTTTGCAATATAAACAACTAATCTTAAATTTCTTTCCACTAATATCTGTCTAACGCTTTCTTCTCCATTTGACAATCTAGTTAATATTTCATTTTCTTCTTCATTAGTCAATGGTGGAGGTAATGTCTGGCTACCTCCTATATAATAAATTGGAAGATTTTCCTCGTTTTCAATATATCTTACATATAATGTATTTATACTATTTTTTAATATTTGTAACAAATTCATTGTTTTCTCTCCCTTCAAATAAATCTAGTCCAAATAAAGCAGAATAATTATTACTTAGTTTTTGTGGTGATATTCCAATAATCACATTCTTGTATTCTTTAAATTCATCTCCTTGTATTGTTATTTCATCTGCTTTTATTCCTATCATAAGCCCGTTTTGTTTTCCTATTGACGAAAACGGTATGATTTTTATTTTATTTACATATTCATCATCTAACTCATAATTATAGCAGTCTTTTTCACCTCCTAATATTCCCTCTATATTTTCTAATAATTCTTTTGGTAAAGTCTCATTTAATTTTTCTTTTTCAATTACAACTACAGGCATTTTCGTTATCGGATCCTTTAGCATGTTTCCAGTATCAAGCATAGCTTTTACATTTATTTCTTTTTCTAAAATTTTTACTTTCATTTCATATATCATATCTTTTTTCTTTAATTTGTTTTTTACCATTTTAAAAGCATTATGAGCAATTATAAAGCCAACAATTCCTCCAAGTAGTGTAATTTTTATTGGATATGTTCCTATATATACACCATTTTTCATAAGTATGTTTTGTGGTTTAACAATATAAAGTAATGAAAAGGCACATCCTCCAAATGTAAATGATATTAAGTAAAAAACCATTAATTGTTTTATTGTTTCTTTTGGTGTTTTAGGATGTGTTGATACATATACCATAACAATTGATAAAATTATTTTAGTTATAATATTGGAATATATAGGCAAAACATTCATATATAAAATCACAGCATATAGTCCACCTATTAAACTTGATATTAAAATTTTCCATATTTTAGTTTCTATTCTCATAATGTAGCATGTAGCAAACAGAATAATATAGTTCATGCATAAATTTTCTAAAAATATAATATCTAGATAAATAGTCACTTATTTTTCCTCTTTAAAGAATTAATAAATATATATTTTATATTATGGATTATACTATCTTATATTTAAAAAGTATGTCTTTTCGTGTTGGCGAACTAATGAAATATTCTACAAAAAAATGCAAACTCTTTTACGAGTTTGCATTTTTCTTTTATTTTATATTATTTTCTTCTCAAGAATGTTGGTATATCCAAATTTTCTTGTGAATTTGAACTATCTGTTGTTGTTGGAATAGAATTTAATTTTTTGTCCCATGCTCTATCTATAATATCTCCCACAGCCATTGTTCCAGATAATGGTCCTTCTTCTTTTTCAAATCCTGTTGCTATAACAGTGATTACTATATCTTCATCAAGGCTATCATCAATAACTGCTCCAAATATAATATTAGCTTCTGGGTCAACGCTTCTTTGAATTAATTCTGCAGCTGTATTTACTTCATGTAAGCCAAAATTTGTTCCGCCAGTTATATTTATAATAACTCCTCTTGCACCTTCAATTGATGTTTCTAGTAGAGGGCTTTGTACTGCTTGTTTTGCAGCATCTTCTGCTCTGTTTTCTCCAGATGCTCTACCAATTCCCATGTGTGCCATTCCTGTATTTAACATTATAGTTTTTACGTCAGCGAAGTCTAAGTTAACTAAACCAGGAATTGCAATTAAGTCTGATATACCTTGTACACCTTGTCTTAACACATCATCTGCCATTTTAAATGCTTCAACTATAGAGGTTTTTCTATCAATTACTTGTAATAGCTTGTCATTTGGAATTACAACTAAAGTATCTACTTTACCTTTTAAGCTTTCAATTCCACGTTCAGCTTGAGATAATCTTTTCTTTCCTTCAAATGTGAATGGTTTTGTTACAACACCTATAGTTAAAATTCCCATTTCTTTAGCTGCTGCTGCAACTATTGGGGCTGCTCCAGTTCCAGTTCCTCCGCCCATTCCAGCTGTAACGAATACCATATCAGCTCCGCGTAAAGCTTCTGCTATTTCAGTTTTGCTTTCTTCAGCTGCTTGTGCTCCAATATCAGGATTAGCTCCTGCACCTAAACCTCTTGTAATTTTTTCTCCAATTTGTATTTTTGATGCTGCTTTTGATAATAATAGAGCTTGTCTATCTGTATTTACTGCAATAAATTCTACATTTCTTATTCCAGATTCAACCATTCTATTTACAGCATTATTTCCTGCTCCACCTACTCCAATTACTTTGATAGTAGCAGTTCCGTCTAGCATTGTGTTTTCATCACTGTTATTATCCATTAACATATTGTTCATTCCTCCTAATTTTTATTAACCTTATATATTTAAAATTAAAATCTATGAATAAAAGAACTCTTTGATTTTTTCTATAATGTTTTTTAATATACTTTCATTTGAATTAGTATCTATACTACTTCCTACAGTTTTAGCAAATGGTCTTGATGCTACATATCTAACTAACGCATAAGCAGTTCGATATTCTGGTCTTACTACACTAATCAACCTTCCTGTTGCAATTTTCACTGGAATATTTAAAGTAATTTTTCCAGCAACGTCGCTTTTGTTAATATTAGTAATTCCTTGTCCTGTTAATATAACATTATTTATTTTAGATTTAATTCCCTGTGCTGTTATATCCTTATTAATTATAGTAAAGATTTCTTCTATTCTTGCTTCCATAATTTCAATTAATTGTGAACTCTTAATTACTTTTTTTCCGTTTTCATCTTTACATGTTGTAAGCAAGATTTCATTGTCATTATCAATAAATGATTTTAATGCTAATCCATATTGTTTTTTTAATCTTTCAGCTTCTTCTTCGCTAATATTTAGGACTAATGCAATATCATTTGTAATGTTGTCTCCTCCTAAAGGTATTGTATTTGTGTATACAAAACTTTGTCCATCAAATACGCCTATTTCTGTATTTCCTGCACCAATGTCCAATAGCATTACATTATCATTTAGTTCATTTGCGTCAAGTGCTAATGATCTTTGAGCTAATGTAATTGGTACTAAACCATCAATATCTAAATCAACCTTTCTAAATATTGATGCAATTTGTTTCATATATTCTCTATCAGCTAGAATTACTTCTGCTTTTAAAGTAAAACTACCACTCAAATTTCCTACTGGATCTGAAACTGTTCTTCCATTTTCAAGAACAAATTGATTTTCAACTATGTCAATTATTTGTTTTCCTTCTGGTATATCAATGTCTTTCACTTGCATAATACTTGAGACAACATCTTTAGCTGAGATTCCAGCATATTTATCCTTTGCCTCTTTTACAACACTATTTTTAACTATTGTAACATATTTACCAGGTATTGTGACATAAGCTGAATTTATTTTTAAATCCGTCTCTGATTCAGCATCTTTAATTAAGTGGTGTATAGAGCTTGCAATTTCATTTTCGTCTACAATTTTGCCTTTTCTTATTCCGTTGCATTTATGAGTAGTCGTACAAATGACTTCTATTTGATTAAAATTATTAACTTCTCCAATTACTAAACTAACCTTCGAAGTTCCAATGTCAATTCCTACAATTATATCTCCGATTGCCAAGGTTCATTCCTCCAATTTTGCATCCCCTAAAGATTGTTTGTCATCTGTTTTTTGATGTCTAAAGAATATTACATTTTGAAAAAAAAGTCAATAGATTTGTAATATTTTTGTAATAATTGTGTAATACTTATGAAACATTGTTTTTGTTTGCCATTTTCTCGTTCCATCTCTCTAAATAATAGCGTCTAATTATAGCTAAATTATTAAACATTCTTCCTACAAAAACAACGATTGCAGCTAAATAAATATCTACATTCAACTTTTGTCCAAGGTATGTAAGTAATATTGATAATATTGCATTTCCAAAAAAGCCTGTTACAAATATTTTTAAATCAAAATTTTTCTTTAATGTTGATGAAATTCCACCAAAAACAGAATCTAGTGCAGCGATAATAGCTATAGCTAAATAGCCAGAATATGTATATGGAACTATCGGTGCATAAATTCCAATTACAGCTCCTAAAATACATCCAATTACAATTGCAATAAAAATCATTACTTGTTTTCCCCTTCCTTCATATATTTTATATTCATATCTCCATTATATTTTAAAATTTTTATGTTTTTTCCAGTTTCCAATTTAACATTTAGTCCTATGGCTCTTGTTTTATCAATGTATCCACTATCCTTTAAACTCAAAGTACTTGATAAATACGTTTGATTTCCAATTGCTTTTATAACATAAGGTGATGAAACTCTTTGGCCATTTATTATCATTAAAACTCCATCTGGTTGTGCGATTTCCGTAGAACTTAATATTCTTACATCATTAATTGATATAGCTTCTGCTCCCGCATATCTTAATTCATTTATTAATTCTAGTAAGTCTCTGTATTTTACATCTCTTTCTTCACTATTTGATAATGTTATTGTTACTCCTTCGCCAAATACATCTGTCTTTCCTAAAATCATATTAGAATCTTTTAATTCTTTATCAACAAGTCCTGACGCTTCTTCATTTTTTTCAAGCTTGTTTTTATAGTCTTTAATTGTTTTTTGATTTGCTTGTAATTGCTCTACAGTTTCTTCATATTTTCCCTTCCATTCAGATATAGCTGTTCTCAATTCTGCTTCTCTCATGTTTTCAATTGCTGTAATATCTGTTTCCTCAATAGTTCTAAACTGCATAAACATAACTGCAAAAAGTATAAGGCATACTCCTCCAATAATTATGGTCATTATAATTTTGTTTTTCTTTTCTTTATTCAAAGTGTATACTCACCTCTATTTCTCATTTTTTACATATTTGTAGTTTATAACTCCAGAATATTTTTCAACAGTTAAGTTGTCCATTTGTGTTGTTTCTACAATAACTCCAGCTTCATCAAGTATATATAAGTACCCGCCTATCATAGTAAGTGATCCATATAATAATCCTTGTGAACCAATTGCTTTTATTGTAAATGGAGAGCTTACTTTTTGTCCATTTATTTTTATTACATTTCCTTCACAAGTTATTGCTGTAGTTTGTATAATTCTTTGACCATTTATTGATATTGCTTCTGCTCCTGCATTGTTCAAAGCATTTATTACTTCGATCAAATCATCATAATGTACTACTTGTGAACTTAAATCTAATGCTTCACTTTCATTTTTTAAAGTTCCAGTATTGTTGTCTGCTATCACAATTTGTAATCCTTCACCTTTTACTTCAGATAATCCAAGTAGCATATTGTTGTTTTTTATTTCTTCTTGTTTTGCTGAAGATTTGGTATCATTTTGAGTTGCTTGTTTTCTGACCTCTTCTAGTTCTTTTAAAGACTGATTAAGTTCCTCATAAACATTGTCATATCTTTCTTTCCATCTTAGCACTTCGTCTCTTAATCCATTTTCTTTTAGTGATTGCGAGATTGTTGTAGTTGTGTTTTCAATTGTCTTTAATTGAATGCATATTGCAACTGTTAATATAAAGCACATTATTCCTAATGTAATAGCTATTTGCTTTTTGTTCATTTTGCCCTCCTTATTAATGATTTTTATACTTTTTTTCTAAATATAGCCCATTTATTGTTTAAATCAGTATTAACTAAAATTTCTCCTTCTATTTTTTTGTTTTGTTCTATTATCTCTTTTATATATAACATTTTTGTACTTAAATTTGATGTATCTCCAACATGTACAGTTTTCTTTTCGCTTTTTAGCTCTAGCACATAATCTTGTTTATCAGATATATTTATTTTTGTTACAATATTAGCAATCTCATTGCTTTCTGCTGCTTTCATTATTTGTAATATATCATCTAGCTTTTGTAAATCTTCTGTACATAGTCTTTCTCCTAGTTGTATATCCTCTTCTTTAGTTGCATACCCTGTTATTATAGGCAACTCTAATTTTTCTTTTGAAATTTCAACAAAATATCCCTGGTTGTTTATATATGCATAAGCATTTGCAAATGTAATCATATATGTAGGAACTCTTTCTTCTATTTCAATTAATATAGTACTTGGTAAATTTCTTTTAATTTTTACACTTTCCACATAAGCATTTTGTTTAATATTTTTTTCAATTTTGTTTTTTGATAATTTAAATGTGTTCTCTTCAATTTCAATTTGTGACAAACTTATCGCTTCATCTCTGGTTAATTTATTGTTTCCTACTATTTCAATTTTCTTTATATTAAAAAATGAAGATAATAAAAAGCCTATTCCTCCACCTATTAAAAGTAATATAAGAGTAGCCCATTTTACTAACCTAAGAAATGCTTTTCTCTTTTTTCTTGCAATTTCCTGTTTTTTAGTCAATTTTTTAGTTTTTTTCTTTTTCTTTTTTGGTTTAACTTTTTCATCTTCAATTCCAAGTTTAAGTTCAAACTCTTCTTCTTTGTTTTTAGTCTTTTTCTTTGTTTTCGTAGTCTTACTTTTTTTAGTTGTATTTTTTATTTTTTCATTTTTTCTCTTTTGGGTTTTCTTTTTGTTTTCTTCAGGATTCGGTAAAGTTTTAATGCCTATAATAATTTCATTGTCTACATTAAATGTAGAATCTTTTTGCGTATTTTTCGATTTTTCTTTAAGTTTTTTAGACATTATTTTCACCTTCTTTTTATATTATAATTGCATTAAAAAAAGCACATACAATTTACCACATTATACGTGCTTATTTTATCATATTTATATATAATAAATCTAGTCCCTTTTGTAATTATTTTTATTCTTTTTGTATCGAAATTTTAGCTCCTAATTCATTCAGCTTCTTATCTAAGTTCTCGTATCCTCTTAATATATACTCTATATTTGTTACTGTAGTCATTCCTTTTGCACATAATCCAGCTAAAATCATACTTGCTCCGCCTCTTAAGTCAGTACTTTTTACTGTCGCTCCTGATAGTTTTCTAACTCCTTTTATTACTGCTGTTTTTCCTTCAGTTGTAATTTTAGCACCCATTTTATTTAATTCTGCTGTATATCTATATCTATTTTCGAATATATTTTCCACAATCACGGATGTTCCTTTTGCTGTAGTTAAAATACTAGCAAATATTGATTGCATATCTGTTGGAAAACCCGGATATGGCATTGTTTTTATATCAACTGCTTTTAATTTTTTAGGCGCTTGCATATATATTCTATTTTTTTCAACTTTTATATTACATCCCGCTTCTTCTAATTTATTTAATATTGGCGTAATATGATTAGCATTTTTATAATTTAGGCAAATATTTCCTCCTGTAATTGCACCTGCACATAACAAGGTTCCTGCTTCAATTCTATCTTGCATTACTTTATACCCTGTATCTTTTAATTTTTGTACTCCTATAATTTTTATAACATTAGTTCCTGCACCTGTAATTTTGGCGCCCATTTTATTTAAGCATTTAGCTAAATCTACAATTTCTGGTTCCATCGCTGCATTTGTTATTTGTGTAACTCCTTCTGCGTATATTGAAGCAAGTATAATATTTTCTGTTGCACCTACACTCGGAAAATCCAAATTGATATTTGTTCCAACAATTTTTTCTGCTTTACATATAATAAATCCTGAATCTTCTATAATATTTACTCCTATTTTTTTAAATGCTGCTAAATGTAAGTCAATTGGTCTTGCACCAATATCACAACCTCCTGGATAAGAAAATTTTGCTTCTTTAAACCTTCCAAGTATCGCGCCTGCTAAAACAACTGTTGAACGCATTTGATTCATAAGGTGTTCTGGTATTTCTCTTTTGGTAATATTTTTACTGTTTATTTCTATTTTTCCGTTATGTTTTTTTACTTTACACCCTAAGTATCTTAATATTTCTAAAGTAATTTGTGTATCATGTATATTGGGAATATTGTATAATCTTGTAATTCCCGGATTTAATATGCTGGCTGCTATAATTGGTAAAGAGGCATTTTTAGAACCAGAAACTGTAACTTCTCCTGCCAATCTTTTACCGCCTTCTATTATGTAACTAGACATCTTATTCACCCTTTCATTTAATTTTTGCTATATATTATGTATAGTTTTCATAAAGTGTGAATACATTAAAAAGATAGAGAACTCTTTAAAGCTCTCTATCTTTTTATAACTAATTTATTGATTTTACTGTTTATATATGCCTCCAACTTTGTCATAAATTCATCTGGTTTAATTTGCTTACTTGATACCATTTCTAGCCCCTTTTCCCAGCTTGCTGTCAATTTAGGATTTAGCATATCTGGCATTGACATAAAAACCACGTCATATATTTTTTCTCCTTTGTCTGTTGGAGTTATAATTTGTGTTTTACTATTTATTGCAATATACCCTATTCTTTCTAATTTTTTCATAATTTCTGCTCTTGTTGCACTAGTACCAATTCCTGCTCCCTTAATTTGCTCTCTCAGTTCTTCTTCTTCAATCAATTTTCCCGCATTTTCCATAGCAAGTATCATAGACCCAGAATTATACCTACTTGGAGGTGATGTTTCAGATGTTTTTGTTTCATAATTAATTACTTCTATTTCTTCACCTTTTTTTAGTTTTTTTAATATTTCCAAGTTATTTTGTTCTTCAGGTTGTTCTTCTAAATTTTTAGATTCTTTTTTTGGTTCATTTTTTGCTACTTCTAAATATCCCAAATTTTCACATACTTTTCCATTTGCAGAAAATTGTTCATTTTCTACTTCTATCGTTACAGCTATTTTACTATATTCTGCTGGTGGATAAAATATACTTAAAAACCTTTTTACTATTAATTTATACATTTGTTTTTGTAAGTCTGGTAAAGAATTATAATTTTCAAATCCTTGTCCAGTTGGTATAATTGCATAGTGATCAGTTATTTTACTGTCATTTACATACTTTGTTTTTATTAAATCAGTAGAATATTTTTCATTTATCATTTTGTTTATATATGTTTGAATTTCTTCATCTTTAAGTCCTTTTGCTATTCCATTAAGATTCTTTGAAATTACTTTTGCCACAGCAGTTGATAAAACTCTTGCATCTGTTCTCGGATATGTTACTAATTTTTTCTCATATAAATTCTGAATAATTTCAAGTGTTTGGTCAGGTTTTATTTTAAATCTTTTCGTTGATTCGTTTTGTATTTCTGCTAAATTAAATAATAATGGTGCATTTTCTTTTGTTTTTGTTTTTTTAACTTCTGTTATTATTGCTTTTTTATCTTTTAAAGATAATATAAAATCTTTTCCGTCATTTTCTTTTTTAAATCCATTTTCATTATATAATTTAGGTGATTCCCACATTTTTGATTTTTCTGTTACTTTCCATTCAGCATCAAATGAAGAATCATTATCTCCAAATTTTCCTATTATTCTATAATATGGTATCTTTACAAAATTTCTGATTTCTCTTTCTCTTTGAACTATCATTCCAAGTACACAAGTCATAACTCTACCAACAGAAATGGATATCTTTTCTTCTCCAATATCTTTTGCCATTCTTTTTCCATATATAATTGATAAAAGTCTCGAAAAATTTATACCAATCAAATAATCTTCTTTTGCTCTTAAGTATGCTGAATCACATAAACTATCATATTCACATAAATCTTTTGCTTCTTTTATTCCTCGATTTATTTCTTCTTCAGTCTGTGAATCAATCCATACTCTTTTTCTCTGTTTTTCTTTAACTCCGCACTTGCTTTTCTACTAGCCTATATATATATTCGCCCTCACGCCCAGAGTCGGTCGCAACATAAATACAGCCTACATCTTCTCTTTGAAGTAGGCTTTTTACTATATTAAATTGCTTTTCTACACCTGGAATCACTTCATATTTGTATTCTTTTGGCATAAAAGGTAATGTATCTAATCTCCAGAATTTTAAATTTTCATCATATTTTTCTGGATAACTCATCGTAACCAAATGTCCTACACACCAAGTAATAATCCAATTGTCAGACTCTATATATCCATCCCTTCTGTTGCCACCACATTTTAGTACTTTTGCAAATTCTGTAGCAACAGATGGTTTTTCTGTTATAAGCAGATTTTTTGTCATTTAATATTCCTCTCATTATTCGTATAATACAACATCCATTTCAGCTGTAAAATTTTGATTTCCATAAGCAAAAATTATATATAATTCTCCTGTACTACCTAAAAAGAAATTTGATATATTTGAAAGTTGATATATACTATTTGATAAATCCCTATTATACACTTGGTATCCAGATTTAACTAATATTTGTGCTTCTTCTTGTGCCTTACTAACAACTTGATTTATTTTATTCTGACATTCGCTTTGAACTATATTTCTTTTTGTCAATACATCCACTAATTCTACCTTTTCGCCAGTCTCCAAATTGTAATTATATGTTTGTATTATTTCTCTTTGTGGATTATTTCCACGTTTCAATGTAGATTTTATTGCTAGTGATAATATATTATCATTTATGTATGAAATGTAGTTAACATCATAAATAACTTTTTCAGTATATTTTTTGTTTAATATTTTTGATGCTTCATCAGCAAAAACACTTTGAGTTATTTTGTTAAAGCTTGCTGGAACATCTCCAGAAATATTTATAACAGGAAGATGTATATCTACTTCATATAATTCTTCTTTTTTCTGTATATCATAAGCTGAATATACTATATCTTTTGAATCGTTTGCTTTTTGCACCTCATAAGTACTATTATTTATAAAGTCATTTGTAAACAAACTTTTTAATTGATTTTTTATTTCTTCTTGAGTTTTTGGTCTCGAATCTCCACTTATATTGTCTGTTGGATTTTGGGTGTAATCACTACCTTTATTTCCAACAAAAAATTGTGTATAAATTCCTGCTATTAGTGCAAATACACAAAAAGCACCTACTAAGATAAATATTATTTTTTGATTTTTCATATTACTTCTCCTTCAGTCTCTCTTTATTTATATTACCTCATTTTAGAGTAAAAATCTAGTATTTTAGATAAAGTTTTTTTGTGCAGTATTTTAGCTTAATATCCTCATCTATTTTATAGTGTTTTCAGCTGTTTTTCCATTGACTTCTTTATTAATTTAATGTATTATATATTATGTATTTTTTACAATAAAAGAATGGAGTTTATATAAATTTATGGAATTATGTTCAGTATGTGGAAAAAATCCAGCAGTTATATTTTTAAACAAAAAAGATGAGAATGGTAAATCTATTTCTAAAGGCTATTGTCTTGAGTGTGCTCAAAAACAAGGAATTAATCCATTGAAAAATCTGAGCGAAAAAGATATGAATAATATGACAAAACAAATAGAAAACATTGTAAGCAATTTAGCCGAAAATATGGATTTAAATTCTCTTTCTGAACAAATGGAGGATATGGATCCTGAAGATATAGAAAAAATGGAACAAGGTACTCCAATATTTGGAGCCGCAATTCCATTAGGTTCAATATTTTCAAATATGTTCGGTGAAAGCCAAGATGAATCAGCTGGAAGTTCAAGTGAAAAGAAGAAAGTAAAAGTAGAAAAGAAAAAAGATAAACGTAAAAAAACACTAGAAACCTATGGGACTAATTTAACTCAAAAAGCTAAAAATGGTCAATTAGATATGGTTATTGGTAGAGATAAAGAAATACAACGAATGACTCAAATTCTAAATCGTCGTAGTAAAAACAATCCATGTTTAATAGGAGAACCTGGTGTTGGTAAAACTGCAATTGCTCAAGGATTAGCAATAAAAATAGCAAATGGTAATGTACCTGCTAAGTTGTTAAATAAAGAAGTTTATTTATTAGATATGACTGCAGTTGTTGCCGGAACACAATTTAGAGGTCAATTTGAAGCACGTATGAAATCTATTATTGAAGAATGTAAATCATTAGGTAATATCATTCTAGTAATAGATGAAATTCATAACATCATTGGCGCCGGTGATGCCGAGCATTCTATGAATGCAGCAAATATTCTAAAACCATCTCTTTCAACTGGAGAAGTACAATTAATTGGAACAACAACTTTAAAAGAATATCGCAAATATATTGAAAAAGATAGTGCTCTTGAAAGAAGATTTCAACCTGTAATAGTTGAAGAACCTTCTATTACCGATTCTATTAATATTCTAGAAGGAATAAAAAAATATTATGAGGATTATCATAAAGTTAAAATTTCAAATGACGTAATAAAACAAGCTGTTATTATGTCTGAAAAATATATTCATGATAGATTTTTACCAGACAAAGCAATTGATATTTTAGACGAGGCTTGCTCAAGAATTAATTTAAACAATAAAGATTTATATCAATTAGAAATATTGAAGGGACAATTAAAGGCTGTTCAAGAGGAAAAAGAAGAAGCTGCTCTCGCAGACTCAACAGAAGATTACAAGAAGGCTGCAGAATTAAAGGCTAAAGAATGTAGTTTGATTGAGCAAATTGATAATTTAAATGACAAAATGAAATTAAAAAATTTGACAATTCAAGATATTGCAGAAGTTATAGAAAGTTGGACTAAAATTCCTGTTAAGAAAATTACTGAGGCTGAAACTCAAAAATTATTAAATTTAGAGTTAAATTTGCATAAAAGAGTAATCGGCCAAGAAAAAGCTGTAGAAGCTGTTTCAAGAGCAATTCGTCGTAATCGTGCTGGTTTAAAAAGCACTAAAAGGCCACCATCTTTTATATTTGTTGGTCCTACAGGAGTTGGTAAAACAGAATTAGCCAAGTCATTAGCTTACGAAATGTTTGGAAATGAAAACTCAATAATTCGTGTAGATATGTCAGAATATATGGAAAGTCATTCTACATCAAAATTAATTGGTTCACCTCCTGGATATGTTGGTTATGATGATGCAGGTCAATTAACTGAAAAAGTAAAACGTAATCCTTATTCTATTGTATTACTTGATGAAATAGAAAAAGCACATCCTGATGTCTTTAATATTTTATTGCAAGTATTAGACGATGGTCGTCTAACAGACAGCCAAGGAAATACAATAAATTTTGAAAATACAATTATTATTATGACATCAAATGCAGGCTCTAATCAAAATACAAATTCAATAGGATTTGGAGGTACTAGAGTTAATCAGGATAAGGTTATTGATAGTTTAAAAGAAACCTTTAGACCAGAATTTTTAAATCGCGTTGATGAAATTGTTGTTTTTGAACAATTAAACAATAATCAATTACTACAAATTGTTGATTTAATGCTTAATGATACGCAGAAAATATTAGCAGATAAAAATATTATTCTAAATATTTTTGCTGAAGCAAAGAAATTCTTGTTAGACAAAGGTACTGATATAAAATATGGTGCTCGACCTTTAAGAAGAGCTATTCAAAGGTATCTTGAAGATGAACTATCAGATATGATATTACGTTCTGAATTGCAAAATGGTGATACAATATCTGTTTCTTTAGAAGAAGATCATTTAAAATTTAATGTAGAAAAATAGGAGATATTTTTATGGCAAAACATATACCCAATATATTAACAGTAGCAAGATTTTTTTTAATACCCTTTATTATTTATTTTATAGTAAAAGAGCAATATATTACTGCACTAATACTACTTACAGTATCTGGATTAACTGATATTTTAGATGGATGGATTGCACGAAAATTTAATTTTATAACAAACTTTGGAAAGTTAATAGATCCATTAGCTGATAAAGCTACTCAACTTGCTGTACTTTTAACAATTACATTTAAAGGTGTTATTCCTTTTTGGATTATTATTGTAGTTGCATTAAAAGAATCAGCTATGCTAGCAGGTGCTTCTTTCCTTTATGGTAAAGAGCTAGTAGTTTCTAGTAGATGGTTTGGAAAACTTGCAACAGTATTATTCTATATAGCAATTGTATGTTCGTTTATAATTACATCATGGAATAATATTGCTGAAGTTCCAACAAATACTATTTCTCCACTACCCCATTTCGATTTATGGATTTACTATCTTGCTTTAGTTGCTACTATATTCTCTCTTGTTATGTACTATATTACATTTTATAAACAAGGATATCTAAAAAAGGAAAATTTAAAAATAGATGAGAAATAATCTCATCTATTTTTTATTCAAAGTCCTCTAATACACTATTAAGTTCTGTATTTCCAATAGCCTCTATTCCTGTTTTTACCTTTTCTAAATCTACATCTGTTAAATATCTTGTTTGAATTTCAGTATCTTCTTTTAGTTGCAATTTTCCGTTTTCATCTATTGTATAAATTCCTAAAACACCATTATGTTCTTTAATTAAATAATGTTGGTCGCAAAATCCTTCTTCCTGCTTATAAATAGTTACTTCATTTGATGAAAAACTATCTACATCCCAACCTTTATAATATTTTTCAGTTTCACTTTTATTTTTATTAATTAGCTCTTCTGGTACTTCTTCTGTTTCCTTTAATAAATGATCACATCCTATGAAATACCTTTTTTTTAATATCTTTGCATTTGGTGATATCTTTTCCTCAGTTGCGGATGTATAAATTATATTCTCAACTTCATCTGCTAATCTTTTATTTTCTACAATATTTATTTCATCAGTTTTGCCTTTATTGTATACTGAAATTCCTACTGCAACACCTATTAATAATAAAAAAACTGCTAATGCAATAATCCATCCTTTTTTCATACTATATCAATCCTTTTTTTATATTTAATATTAGTATGAAATTTTCTGGAAATTTTATTCATTTTTTATACAATTTGTAATCAGATAACTATATAATTATATGCAGATGCACGAATTAATCGATTTGTAATAGCAAGTCCTAGTCCTTCATTTCCGACACCTTCAATTATTATTAAATCAACATTCTCTTTATCTGCTCTTCTCAAAAAAGTAAATATATTTTGTGCCACTTCATCTAAAGAACTTCCCATATTCCACTTATGTTTTGAAATATATCTATCTATATGCTCACCTTTTGCTAAAACTAAAACATTTTCATTCTGCTCAGTAATTTCATTTATCTTTTCAATCATTTTATCAGCGTTTTTGCTATATACCATTACACACTTTGTATTTGGTGCATAATGTTTATATTTCATTCCAGGTGATGAAACAACTTCATCCTTTTTAACTTGTCCTAATACATTTTTGTCAACTTTAACCTGATTTGCAACTGTTTCCAATTGTTCTTTTGTTATTTTTCCTGGTCTAAGTATATTAATGTTTTCCTCATCAACTTTAATAACTGTTGACTCTAAACCTATGTCAGTTGAACCTCCATCTAAAATATACTCTACTTTACCATCAAGTTCTTCAATAATATCATCTACATTTGTTCCACTAGGTTTTCCAGAAACATTTGCACTAGGAGCTGCAATTGGAACTCCTGATTTTTCAATCAGCTTTTTGGCAATTAAATTGCTTGGCATTCTAATTCCTACTGTGTCTAAATTTGCTGTTACAACATTTGGAATTATCTCATTACTTTTACGTTTAAATATTATAGTAAGGGGACCTGGCCAAAAATTTTCAATTAATTTTCTCTCTAAATCCGTTATTTCTTCAACTATTTCTTCCACCATTTTTATATCAGAAACATGTACAATTAAAGGATTATCCTGTGCTCTACCTTTTGCCTCAAATATCTTTTTTACAGCATTTGCATCTAATGCATTAGCACCTATTCCATATACTGTTTCTGTTGGAAACAATACTAAATTTCCCTTTATAATTTCATCAGCTGCTTCTTGTATTTCTTCTTCTTTAATTTCATTTATTTGGTTTGAATATTTTGATAACATCTTTTTCTTCCTTTTTTATTTTTCCTATATATTATACTACTTTTTAGTTATTTTTCAATATCTAGCCTTTTATTCACATTTACTTTGCCATTCTTTATTGTAATAGTTATCTCTCCATGTAAATCTGTCCTATATATTTCACAACCGCAATTCATTTAGTCTTTCTAAAACTTCACCATTCGGATGTCCAAAAGTATTTTTTTCCCCAACTCCAATAAGTGCTATTTCTGGTTTAACCATTTTCAAAAACTGTTGTATTGAGGAACTTTTTGAGCCATGATGTGCAACCTTTAATATATTTGATTTTAATTTTTCTGTTTCTTTATATTTCCTTATTATCTTCTCTTCAGCAACCTTTTCTATATCTCCAGTAAATAATATGCTATACTTTTGAAAATTAAATTTACTAACAATTGAATTATTATTTAAAATATTTTGCTTTATTAGGTCACTATCAGGAAATACAATCTCTAAATTGCAATATTTATCAATTACAATTTTGTCACCTGCTTTAACTTTAATAACATTTGTATGTTTTGAATCTATTAATTTTAAAAATTTATCAAAGTTTTCTGAATCTTTGCCTTGTTCTCCTATAATTACATTTTTTACTCTTATATTTTCCAAAATTGTGAATAATCCTTGGCAATGATCTGAATCAAAATGTGTAAATAATAAATAATCTACATTCAGAATTGATTTATTTAATAAATATGGTAATAAAGTTTGTTTTCCAACATCAAATGTTGCAAATTCACTTCCTCCACCATCAATAATAATTTTCTTTTTAGATGGTGTTGTAATAAGTGTACTATCTCCTTGTCCAACATCTATAAAATTAATTGTTAGCTTATTAGTTGGCAAGATTGTAAATATATAAGGTAATATAATAAAAAATATAAGCAAAATAATTATTTTTTTATATTTGTTTTTTAATATTGGGTATATTTTTAGGATATCTTCTTTAAAAAAATACATTATAATAATCAAATAATAAATTATAATTTGCCAAATTTTTGGCGTTGGTATTAAAAATTTAGTTAAAGGTATTTTGCTTGAAATCTTTGCAATGAAAATAAATATTTTTAATAATGGCTTTAATAAAAAAGCAACTACATAGGCAATCGGCTCAATAATTAGTGAAACACAGAAAATCATCCCTAAAATCAAACATATTCCCATTATAGGCGTTGCAAGTAAATTTGATATTATAAATGTTAACGATATAGTATTAAAATGGTAAGCCATAATTGGTATTATAACTATATTAGCTGCTAAAGACATTATAGTGGTTTGTTCTATATATATTAATGTTTTATATTCACATTCACTATATTTTTTTGTTGTTCTCTTCTTTTCTTTCTTTGTCGACTCTTTTTTCTTAGTAATACCTTTTAGCTTTAATCTAATATTGTATAATAATTCTACAAATACTACTATACCAATAGTACCTCCAAATGAAAGTTGAAATCCAATATCAAATAATGAATATGGATTAAATATTAATATTACAAGTGCACTCATTCCCAAATTATTAAATGTATCTGATTTTATAAACAAAATCTCGGCAATTAGTTTTAATATTGCCATTATACATGCTCTCGATACAGAAGGAGTACAACCTGCCAAAAACATAAAGCACACTAAAAGTATACATATACAATATCTTGCCCATCTCTTGTGTATTTTTAAACAAGATAAAAAAGTTGAAAAGCCTAGTAATATGTATGATATATGTGCTCCAGAAATTGCAAGTGTATGTGATAAGCTTGCCTCTCTAAAATACAATTCTGTCTCACTACTTATTCCAGCTTTTTCTCCTAAAAGTAAACATGCACATAATCCAGCCTCTTCTTCCGACAAAATTTTATATATTCTATTTATTAAACCACTTCTAAAATCATTTATGAATTTACTAAAAATATTAACATTATCTCTCCCTAATATTTTTATTTCTTCTTTTTTAGTACTGACAGTTCCACAAATTTTTTTAGTTTTCAAATAACTACTATAATCAAATCCCCCTTCATTTCTCTCAGTATATGGTGCTTCAAAACTAGAATTAAAAGTTATTTCATCTCCAAATTTTAATCCTATATACTCTTTATTTCCTTTCACATCACAAATAAGATTAAACTTTTTTCTTTTTACTTCTCCAGTTTTGAAATTATATGTTTTCACTACTCGAATTTTATATTGTGTTTTATATTTCTTTTGATTACCATTTGATATAATAATACCCTGTATTCTTATTTGTTGTTTATTATATGTCTTTTTTATTTCTAAGTAATTGTTTTCTAAATAGCAAACATAAACACTAAATATTATTATAAAAAACATTAAAATTCTTATGTTTTTATTATGTTTTATATAAATAATAATTATAAATCCTACGCACAATAAAAGAGCTATACTTTTTAAGTATAGCCCTATTATAATTCCTAAAATTGCTCCAATAGCGGCAATACAACCTGGTCTCATTTTCAACCTTTCTATATAGTGCCCCTATTAAATTAGTCTTAATGCTGAATAAAATCTTCCTTTATAAATCGTTTTAAAACTTGATATTTCAACCGCATAACATGTTGTTGATGCATGAATAAAATTATCATTTCCAAGATATATTCCACAATGTCCTATCCCTTTTCCCGTTTCATAATCAGTCAAAAAGACTATATCTCCAACTTGCAATTCACTGTATTTAGTAATTTTCTTTCCTTTTCCACATCTGTACTGAGAATTTGCTCCATGTGGAATATTGATTCCAAAATGCTTATATACGTACATTGTATATCCTGAACAATCAAAAGTTCCATTTGATCCGTCCCCGCCATACACATATTTATATCCTAAATATTTTTTAGCGTATGCAACAATATCAGTACCTTTTATTGTTGTATTATCATCTTTGGTTGTATTATTACTTGTAGATACTTTTGTATCTTCTTTAGATGTATTTTTTTCTGTTGTTGTTTCAACTTTTTGCGTTGTCTTGGTTTCTGTTCTTGAAACAGAATTACTTCTTGTTGTCACAACTTTTGAGTCTGATACAAATTCTTTTGAAACATATCCTGTAGTATTTCCAGTTTTTACTTTATACCATTCTCCATCTTCACCAATTATAGTTAATTGTGTATTTAATGATAATACTTTTACTATGTTATATGAAGTTCCAGCTCCTTTTCTCATATTAACAGAACTTTCACTTATATATGCTGTTTTTTCTGTATATGTATCTGTGTTATTATCTTGATTATCGTTTTTATTATCAGATGTTGTTGGTGCTTTTGTATCTTCTAAATACTCTGTCCTTACCCAACCACAATTATAGTCTGTTTGTATATAAGACCATCCTGAAATCTCGTTTACTAGTACTACACTTTTATTCTTTTTTAAAGTTTCAATATTACTTGAATAGATTAAAGGTAATATTTTAACTGTAGTATCTTGTTTTACTTTTTTATACACAATCGTATCTGTTTCTTGATTTTCATCTTTATTATTCTGTCCAGTAGTTTCGTTGGTAGTTTCTTCGTTTGAAGTATTATTTGATACTACTTGGTTATTATTTTCTGTGTTATTATCAGTTGTTGTTGTTTTCTCTTCATTTACTATTTTTACATATTCTTTACTTACATAACCTGTGTATGTTTTATATTTAATTTTGTACCAATCGCCTTCTTCTGAAATCATTTCACATTCAACGCCTTTAAATAGCATAGCTACTACTTTTGAGTCTGTTGAAGGGCTTTTTCTTATATTCAAAGTATCTCCAGTAACTTTCAAAGTCGTTGCAGATTTAGAAATAGTTGATATTGTTAAAACAGTAGCTGCCGTAAGTGTAAAAGTTATCAATATTTTTTTTAAATTCTTCATTAAAAGAACTCTCCTTTTTCAATATTAAAATTATTTTGTTCTTTGGTACGAATATAGTATATAATTAAAGTCTAAAAATGTCAATAAAATTAGATGATAAAAAGCAAGGTGTCACAATTTCTTGTAACCCTTGCTTTTTTCTATATTACATAATTTAAATTAAGCAATAATTTCAGATACAACACCTGAACCTACTGTACGTCCACCTTCACGAATAGCGAATCTTAATCCGTTTTCGATAGCGATTGGAGTGATAAGTTCGATAGTCATATCAACGTTATCTCCCGGCATAACCATTTCTGTTCCAGCTTGTAATTCGATAACACCTGTAACGTCTGTTGTTCTGAAGTAGAATTGTGGTCTATATCCATTAAAGAATGGAGTATGACGTCCACCTTCTTCTTTAGTTAGAACGTATACTTGTGCTTTGAATTTTGTATGTGGATGAATTGTTCCAGGTTTTGCTAATACTTGACCTCTTTCAACTTCGTTTCTTTGTGTACCTCTTAATAAGATACCAACGTTATCTCCAGCTTCTGCTTGGTCTAATGTTTTTCTGAACATTTCAACACCAGTAACAACTGTTTTCTTAGATTCTTTAGCTAAACCAACAATTTCAACTTCGTCTTGAAGTTTTACTTGTCCTCTTTCAACTCTACCAGTAACAACTGTACCTCTACCACTGATTGTCATAACGTCTTCAATTGGCATTAAGAATGGTTGGTCAATTGGTCTTTCTGGAGTTGGAATATAGCTATCAACAGCATCCATAAGTTCTTTGATTGGAGCATATACAGGATCATTAGGATCTGTAGATGTGCTTTCTAGAACTTTTAATGATGAACCTTTAATTATTGGAATCTCATCACCTGGGAAATCATAGCTTGATAATAAGTCTCTAACTTCCATTTCAACTAATTCTAGTAATTCTGGATCATCAACCATATCGCATTTATTTAAGTAAACAACGATATATTTAACACCTACTTGACGAGCAAGTAAGATGTGCTCTCTTGTTTGTGGCATTGGGCCATCAGCTGCAGAAACAACTAAGATTGCTCCATCCATTTGAGCAGCACCAGTAATCATGTTTTTAACATAATCAGC
>FR902177.1:22839-26712 GCA_000437855.1 Clostridium sp. CAG:567
TGAGCTGTATTAATTGTGATTCCTCTTGCTTTTTCTTCTGGAGCACTGTCGATTTGATCATATGCTTCATATTTAGCTTTTCCTAGTAATCCTAGGTATTTTGTAATAGCTGCTGTTGTTGTTGTTTTACCATGGTCAACGTGGCCGATTGTACCAATGTTAACGTGTGGTTTTGTTCTTTCAAATTTTGCTTTTGCCATTTAATTTTCCTCCTTAATTTTGTTAGGGATTTTTTAATCTCCTATATTTATTTTTAATTTTTTAATATTAAAATCTTTTTCAAGTATTTGTATTTTATACTATTTTGCGGTTAAAATCAAGTACTTTTTATTATTTTGTCTAAGCATTTTAAAGGCTTAGTTTTGTTTTTTTGCTCTTGATGCAACTATGTTATCAAATACAGATTTTGGAACTTCTTCATAATGGCTTGGTTCCATTGAGTAAGTACCTCTACCTTGTGTTTTTGAACGTAAGTCTGTTGCATATCCAAACATTTCTGATAATGGAATAAAGCTTCTAATAACTTGGTTTCCTTGAATAGCTTCCATTCCTTCTAGTCTACCACGTCTAGAGTTAATGTCTCCAATAACATCTCCCATATATTCTTCTGGAACTGTTACTTCAACTCTCATGATTGGCTCTAATATAACTGATTTAGCTTGTTTACATCCTTCTTTGAATGCCATAGAACCAGCAATTTTGAATGCCATTTCTGAAGAGTCAACTTCATGGTAAGAACCATCTACTAATGTAGCTTTGAAATCAATTACAGGGTATCCTGCTAAAATACCGTTTTGAGCAGCTTCTCTAACACCTTCTTCAATTGGTTTGATGTATTCTTTTGGAACAACACCACCAACGATTTTGCTCTCAAATTCAATTCCTTTTCCTGCCTCTAATGGTTCCATTTCTAGCCATACGTCACCGTATTGACCTCTACCACCAGATTGACGAATGAATTTACCTTGTACTTTAACTTTATTTCTAATTGTTTCTTTGTAAGAAACTTGTGGTTTACCTACACTACATTCAACTTTAAATTCTCTTTTTAAACGATCAACGATAATGTCTAAGTGTAATTCACCCATACCAGCGATGATTGTTTGACCAGATTCTTGGTCTGTCCATGTTTTGAATGTTGGATCTTCTTCAGCAAGTTTTGCTAAAGCTATACCCATTTTTTCGCTATTTGCTTTATCTTTTGGCTCAATAGCTATATCAATAACAGGCTCTGGGAATTCCATTGATTCTAATATAATTGGATGTGCAGGATCACATAATGTATCACCTGTTCCAACTTCTTTTAAACCAACTGCAGCTGCAATATCACCAGCATATACTTTATCAATATCTTGTCTGTGATTTGAGTGCATTAATAGAATTCTTCCCATTCTATCTTTTTTATCTTTATTTGCATTTAATATTGTTGAACCAGCTTCTAATGTACCAGAATATACTCTGAAGAAGCAAAGTTTTCCAACAAATGGATCTGTTGCAATTTTAAATGCTAATGCAGCAAATGGTTCACTATCAGATGTTTTTCTTTCTGCTTCGTTTCCATCCATATCAACACCCTTAATATCTGCAATATCAAGTGGTGATGGCATAAAGTTAACAACTGCATTTAATAATTCTTGTACACCTTTGTTCTTGTAAGAAGAACCACAGCATACAGGAATAAGTTTGTTAGCAATTGTACCTTTTCTGATACCTTTAATGATTTCTTCTTCAGTTAGTTCTTCACCTTCTAAATATTTCATCATTAATTCATCATCTTGCTCAGCTGCTGCTTCAACTAATTTTGCTCTAAATTCTTCAGCTTGTGCTTGTAATTCAGCAGGTATATCACATACTTCGATTTCTTTTCCTAAATCATCTTTGTGAATAAATGCTTTCATTTTAATTAAATCAACAATACCTTTGAAGTTTTCTTCTGCTCCAACTGGTAATTGAATTGGAACTGCATTTGCTTTTAAGCGATTGTGTAATTGTTCTACACAAAGCATAAAATCAGCACCTGTAGTATCCATTTTATTTACATATACCATTCTTGGAACTTGGTATTTATCAGCTTGTCTCCAAACTGTTTCTGTTTGTGGTTGTACACCACCTTTAGCTGCTAATACTGTTACAGCACCATCAAGAACTTTTAAAGATCTTTGAACTTCAACTGTAAAATCAACATGCCCAGGAGTATCAATAATATTGATACGATGTCCTAACCATTGACAAGTTGTAGCTGCAGAAGTAATTGTAATACCTCTTTCTTGTTCTTGGACCATCCAGTCCATAGTTGCTGCGCCTTCATGAACTTCACCAATTTTATGTGTTTTACCTGTATAGAAAAGTATTCTTTCTGTTGTAGTTGTTTTTCCAGCATCAATGTGAGCCATGATTCCTATATTTCTTGTTTTCTCTAAAGGAAATTCTCTTCCAGCCACTTATTTTTCCTCCTCTTATTTAGTTTAATTGTGTATTTTTTATAATTCTAATTTCAAAATCAAAAACAAAGCAAAAGTGGTATATTGCTAGGAAAGCGAGCTAAAAAATTTGAGATTATACTGATGTATATCGAAAAGTTTTTTAGCGATGCTTGACAACGCAAGATGCCGCTTTTCATTTGTTTTTTAAAATTTGTAATGAGCGAAAGCTCTATTAGCTTCAGCCATTTTATGCATATCTTCTTTTTTCTTAAATGCTCCACCGTTTCCAGCTACAGCATCCATAATTTCACCTGCAAGTTTTTCAGCCATAGTTTTTTCATGTCTTTTTCTAGCATATATAACTAACCATCTTAAGCCTAAAGTTTGTCTTCTTTCTGGTCTAATTTCGATTGGTACTTGGTATGTAGCACCACCAATTCTTCTAGCTTTAACTTCTAGAACTGGCATTACATTTTCAAGTGCTGCTTGGAAAACTTCTAGTGGATCTTTTTGCTCTTTTTCTTTAATGATGTCAAATGCATCATAAACTATACTTTGAGCAACTGTTTTTTTACCATCTAGCATAACATTGTTAACTAATTTTGTAACAACCTTGCTATTATATATTGGATCTGGTAAAACTTCTCTTTTTGCTATAAATCCTTTTCTTGGCACTATTCTTCCCTCCTTTTAGAATTTCATACTAAACCGTATGATAGGTACTCTGAAAAGCTCTATGCTTTTCCGTATAGTGCTATATAATGTATTATAAATTTAAGTACCTTAAATTAGTAATAGATTATATGCACCATCTCAAATTTCTACTTCTTTGGACGCTTAGCTCCATACTTAGAACGAGCTTGCATTCTGTCTTTAACACCTGCTGTATCTAATGTTCCTCTGATAATGTGGTATCTAACACCTGGAAGGTCTTTTACTCTTCCTCCTCTAATTAAAACAACACTGTGTTCTTGTAGGTTGTGTCCTATACCTGGAATATATGAAGTAACTTCATATCCATTAGATAGTCTAACTCTGGCAACTTTTCTTAAAGCTGAGTTTGGTTTCTTAGGTGTTACAGTTTTTACAACAGTACATACACCTCTTTTTTGTGGTGCTCTTTTGTTAGTCATTCTTTTATTCATAGAATTATAACCATGTTGTAATGCTGGTGCTGTTGATTTTGTTGTAGAACTTTTTCTACCTTTTCTTACTAATTGATTAATTGTTGGCACTTAAATTTCACCTCTTTTCTATAATTAAAAATAAAATATTCTACGAAAAAGTAATATATGTTACTTTTTTGTGACAAATAAACCGTTAGGGAAATACACTCTTCGCGTATTTTACACTAACGGTTAATATTTTAACATTTTACAGTTTAAAAGTCAACAGTTTTACATGTTTTTTATTAGTTTTAATTTATGTGCAAGTCTTAAAACCAACTTTT
>FR902178.1 GCA_000437855.1 Clostridium sp. CAG:567
GTGTGCCAAAATTCTCCGTCCCCATTGGCATAAATTATAATATTATTCAACTGTAACTGATTTAGCTAAATTTCTTGGTTTATCAACATCTAATCCTTTATTTTTTGCAATATAATATGCAAGTAATTGTAAAGGAATAACCGAAAGAATAGGAGAAATTAAACTATTAGTATCAGGTATATTAATAATATAATTAAATGAATTATTTGGTAATTTTTGATTTGTAATAACTAATGTTTTTGCACCTCTTGTGATAACTTCTTGAATATTACTAATAGATTTTTCAACTAAATCTGGGTTTGTTAAAATACTAATTACAGTAACTCCATTTTCAATTAAAGCAATAGGTCCATGTTTTAGTTCACCTGAAGCATAAGCCTCAGAATGAATATATGAAATTTCTTTTAATTTTAAAGAACCTTCCATTGCAACATTATAATCAGTACCTCTACCTAAAAAGTACATATCATGCTCAGTATAAACCTTATTTGCAAACTCTTTAACAGTATTTATTTCATCTAATATTGTTTCAACTTTAGCTGGCAAATCTAAAATATCAGACTTAAGCTCTTCAATATAGTTTTCATCACAAGAGCCTAAAACCTCTGTAAAATAAACTGCTAAAATTACCATTAAAACAACTTGAGATGTATAAGCTTTTGTTGAAGCAACAGCAATTTCAGGGCCAGCATGGGTATATATAGTGTAATCAGCTTCACGAGTAATTGAGCTTCCAATTACATTTGAAACAGCTAATGTTTTAGCACCTTTAGCTTTAGCAAGTTTTAAAGCTGCAATTGTATCAGCAGTTTCACCTGATTGACTAATATATATACATAGAGTTTTGTCATCTATTATTGGGTCACGGTAACGGAACTCAGAAGCAATATCAACTTCAGTAGGAATTTTGCAAAGTTTTTCAATAGCACTTTTTCCAACTAAACCTGCATGCATTGCTGTACCACAAGCAACAATATATATTCTATTAATTTTATTTAAATACTCTTTAGTAATATTAATATCATCAAAACTGCATTTTTCTCCAAGCTTAAATCTTGAGCCAATAGTTTCGCAAATAGCTGTTGGTTGTTCAAAAATTTCTTTTAACATATAGTCTTCATAACCATTTTTTTCTGCAGCAGTAGCATCCCATTCAATATTTTTAATAGCTTTGCTATGAGGGGCTAAGCTATTATCATAAAAATCTATATGGTCTTTATAAACAACAGCATATTCTTGGTCATCTAATAAATAAAACTCTTTTGTATATTTAAGAGCAGCAGGAATATCTGATGCGATAAAGTTTTCACATTTTCCTTTTCCTAAAACTAAAGGACTATCTTTTCTAACTACAATAACTCTATCAGGGTGTAAGCTAGAAATAATTTCTAATGCATAACTTCCTTTTAAATCATCAACAGCAGATTTAACAGCTCTTAAAAATTTGTCATCATCATTTATACCATTTGTGTAATAATAATGAATTAAATTAGGAATCATTTCAGTATCTGTTTGAGATAAAAAGTGATATCCTTTAGAAAGTAAAAACTCTCTTAATTCTTGATAATTTTCAATAATACCATTATGAACTACTGCAAATTCTCCACTATTATCTAAATGTGGATGTGCATTTTCTTTTGCTGGTTTTCCATGAGTTGCCCACCTTGTATGAGCAATACCTATAGTAGATGTTAAATCATTTATACCATCAATAGCTTCTAAATTTGAAACTCTTCCTTTGTCTTTCATTACAGCAATTTTGCCGTTTTCAATAACAGCAATACCTGCTGAATCATAACCTCTGTATTCTAAACATAATAAACCATTTATTAAAACTGGAGTGGCTTTTTTGTCTCCTATATAACCTATAATGCCACACATAAAATATACCTCCTTAAATTAAAGTAGGGTATACAAATTAAAGCGTACGTATATTAGATTTGTTATATTATATCACTATAATTTTTTGCTAATATGTAATGACAGTAGCGCATGCCATAGAGTCATCCGCCGAATCTTTCGATAAACTCTAACCTCGTCAACAATTAATGTCCAGGCGCTCAGTATATACAACCCTCCTAAAGGATATTTTTTTAATTTGTATTCCTAATGCTAATATATTACTATAAAACACAAAATGTGTCAAACTCTAATTATTCCTGCATATAACAAGACTAAGTAAACCTTGTAAAATGCAGTAAAATATGCTACAATATATACTATGCTAAGGGGGAAAGCTAAAGGTGTTTAATATAGAAGAAGAACTAAAAAAATTGCCTAGTAAACCAGGTGTATATATTATGCATGACAAAGATGACAAAATTATATATGTTGGTAAAGCAATTTCTTTAAAAAATAGAGTAAGACAATATTTTAGAAAAAACAATAAAACAAAAAGAATTGAAAATATGGTCTCTTTAATAGATCACTTTGAGTATATTGTTACAGACAATGAATCAGAGGCACTTATTTTAGAGTGTAACTTAATAAAAAAGAATATGCCAAAGTTTAATGTTTTATTAAAAGATGACAAAACATACCCATATATTAAAGTAAACACAAAGCTAGAGTTCCCAAACATATACTTAACAAGAAGAATATTAAATGATGGTGCAAGATATTTTGGACCTTATGCAAATAGTGGTAGTGCAAAAGCAATGTTAGATTTTATAAATTCAAAATATAAAATTAGGCAATGTAAAACATTTAAATATAAAGGTAGAGCATGTTTAAATTATCATATAAAAAAATGTTCTGGACCTTGTATTGGTAAAATATCAAAAGAAGATTACAGAAAAGAAATAAATCAGATCATTAGCCTATTAGAAGGCAATACAAACCAAATAATGAAAGAGCTTGATAAAGATATTAAAGAAGCGGCAGACAAATTAGAATTTGAAAAAGCAGCAGAATTAAGAGACAAAAAATATGCTATTCAAAGAATTACAGAAGAAAGACAAAAGGTTTCTAACATATCAGAACACAATATTGATGTAATAGGTATAGCTAAAGGACAAACTCAAGTATGTGTCGAAATATTTTTAATTCGTAATAGTAAAATGATAGAAAGACATCATTACTTTTTTGAAGGCTTACAAGACGAGTCAGATGCAGAAATTTTATCAAGCTTTATTAAACAATATTATATAAATGATGTATTTTTACCAAATAAAATTATGATAAAAGAAGCAATTGAAGATAAAAAAATATTAGAGCAATTACTTTCAGAAAATTCAAGTCATAAAGTAGAAATAAAAGTACCACAAAAAGGCGAAAAATTAAGACTAGTTGAAATGGCAGAAAACAATGCTAAAATTACTATAATGAATAAAGAAAAGGAAAAATATAGCATTGTGAATGAATTAAAAGAAGTGCTAAAATTAGATAAATTACCTAGAAAAATTGAGGGGTATGATATATCAAACTTATCAGGGCAATTTATGGTTGCTTCAATGTGTGTATTAAAAGATGGAGAGCTAAAAAAGAATTTATCAAGAAAATTTAAAATAAAAACAGTAATAAGTCAAGATGACCCTAAATGTATGCAAGAGGTAGTAAAAAGAAGACTGATTCATTCTATAGATAACCCAAATGGAGCATTTGGTGACTTTCCAGATGTAATATTTGCAGATGGTGGAATCACTCAAATAAGAGCAACTAAACAAGCAATTAAAGAACTAGGCTTATCTATACCAGTATATGGAATGGTAAAAGATGATAAGCATAGCACAAGAGCACTTATAGATGAAAACAAAAATGAATTTGAATTATCTGAAAATTTAATGAAAGTAATTACAAATTTTCAAGATAACATACATGATACTGCAATAAATTATCACAGACAATTAAGAGATAAACAAACAACTCATTCTGTTTTAGATGAAGTAGACGGAATAGGGGAAGCAAAGAAAAAAGCTTTATTAAAGAAATTTAAAACTATAAATAATATACAAAATGCTAGTATAGAAGAATTGACAAAAGTAACAGGTATTACAGAAAATTTAGCAAAAAATATAAAGAAGAAATTAAGCGAATAATGTAATAATTTTTGTTACGATTTTAAACATAAAATCCTAATATGTGAATACATATTATTAGAAAATATATTAGGAGGATTTTATTTTATGGAGTACACAAAAGATTTAATTTTAAATATACGTTATGATGAAAGTAGTAATACATTACACTTAAAAACATCAAAGTGGACAAGCAAGTTGATACAAAAAATAAAAAAACATAAATTAGCTTTAACTATATCTGCAATGTTTTTAACATTTGTGGTTATGGATGTGATGTTGGTTACAAATTTTATGCACATTTTAGCTAGAACTGTGTAATATTATACTTTTCTTCGCTATAAGGAATATTCCCAGTAGCCAATGTAGTATGCATATTATACTTTTTGCAGTGACGGCTGTGGGGACCAGCAAGCTAGAAGATGTTGCTAAATTTTTTCAAATCATTATTAATGTTTGCAAAAAATTGTTGTTACATCTTCTTGCGTAGCTGGGGTGGAACGGAAAAAAGTATAATATTGCATACTAAAATAAAATGCTAAGATATGATAAAGTTGTATAAAAAATAAGGAAGGATATTTAGAAATGAATGTAGCAAAAGATTGGCAAGATTATGAAATATTAGATATGGCAAATGGTGAAAAACTAGAAAGATGGAAAAATGTTATTTTAGTAAGACCAGACCCACAAATAATATGGACACAAAAAAGTTTTCCAGAAAAGTGGAAAAATGTTAATGCTAAATACCACAGAAGTTCAACTGGTGGTGGAAACTGGGAATACAATAAAAAAATGCCAGATGCATGGCAAATTAAATACAAAAATTTAACATTTAATATAAAACCAATGGGATTTAAACACACTGGCTTATTTCCGGAGCAAGCAGCTAATTGGGACTGGATGATAGAAAAAATTCAAAAAGCAAATAGAGAAATTAAAGTATTAAACTTATTTGCATATACAGGAGGAGCAACAGTAGCATGTAGTTATGCAGGAGCTCAAGTTTGTCATGTTGATAGTTCAAAAGGAATGGTGGCATGGGCAAAAGAAAACATACAAGCATCAGGGTTACAAGATAGACCAGTTAGATATATAGTTGATGATGTTATTAAATTTGTAAATAGAGAAATTCGTAGGGGTAATAAATATGATGCTATAATCATGGACCCACCATCTTATGGTAGAGGTGCAAATGGAGAAGTTTGGAAGTTTGAAGAAAACTTACCAGAACTTGTAAACTTATGTACACAAGTATTATCAGACAAGCCATTGTTTTTCTTAATCAATTCATATACAACAGGAATATCAAGTACAGTTTTACAAAATATTTTGGAACTTACAGTATCAAAAAAATATAAAGGAAAAGTATCAAATGGAGAAATAGGGCTTCCTATGACCAACTCTAAAATGGTTTTACCATGTGGTATTTATGGAAGATGGGAGAATTAAATGCAAAATTTAAAAGTAATATTTGAAGATAACCACATAATAGTAGTAGAAAAGCCAGTAAATATACCATCACAAGCAGATAAAACTGGAGATATTGATATGCTTACAATAATAAAAGCATATTTAAAAGAAAAGTATAACAAGCCAGGCAATGTATATTTAGGTTTAGTACATAGATTAGATAGACCAGTTGGTGGAGTAATGGTCTTTGCTAAAACTTCAAAATCGGCAGGAAGACTAAGTAATCAGGTAAGAGAAAAACAATTTCAAAAAACATATTTAGTAATAGTAAATGGAAAAATGGAAAATCAAAAAGGAACATTACAAGACTATTTATTAAAAAATGAAAAAACTAATATAAGTAAAGTTGTAAAAGAGGGAACTAAAAATAGTAAATTAGCAATATTAGATTATGAAGTTTTAAAATATGATAAAGAATTAAATTTATCAGTTTTAAAAATAAAACTACATACAGGAAGACATCATCAGATTAGAGTGCAATTATCTAGCAGAAACCATAGTATATATGGTGACCAAAAATATGGTGGAAGAGGACATGGAAAACAAATTGCACTTTGGGCATATAATTTAAAATTTTATCACCCAATTACTAATGAACTTATGGAGTTTAAAGCAATGCCGGAAATGATCGGAAGTTGGGCAATACTTAAAGAAAATTGCAATATAAGTTAAATTAATCTAAATTTTATAAAAGTACCAAAATCGTATTTGAAACAAAAAAAGACAATTTTCGTATACGATTTTGGTACTTTTATATATTATTTTAAATAAAAAGAAAATCTGATGTAAAATAAAGACAGTAAAAGAAGAGGTAAAAAATGATTGATAAATTTTGCGATTGGATAACAAAAAAAATAAAAGCAAAAGTGTCAGACATAGATGAAGAAAGAGAAATGATTATTAACTTTGGAGTAAGGTTAATATTTGGAGAATTACCTAAAATTCTGATTTTATTTATAATAGGTTTTGTACTGAAAATGGGATGGCAAACATTACTTTTGTTTTTCTTAATAGCACCATATAGAAGCTTTACAGGTGGAATTCATTTAAAAACACATTTAGGTTGTATGTTAACTACAAGTTGTTTGTATTTAGGGCCAATAATAGTAACTAAATATTTTCAAATAAACAATGATTTGATCTTATATGTATTTACTGCGATAATAACTATATTTAGTATTTTTATTATAGCCAAATATGCGCCAGCAGATACAGAAAACATTCCAATTCTAACAAAAAAGGAAAGAAAATCAAAAAAAATAAAAGCATATATATCATTAGCAATTTTAGTAACTATTACAATTTTTAGTACAGACAAAAGTATATCATACATAATAATTTATGGTATTTTCTTACAAAACTTAACTGTACTTCCAATTTCATATAAAATAACGAAAAACAAACATGGATATGAAGTGTATGCAGAAGAAATAATTTAGATTGATAATGCATTAGCCGGCAATGATTATTATATTAAAATTTAATAAAAGGAGGAATACAATATGTTAAAATTATTAGCTAAGGTAGCGGAAAAATATGCTAAATCTACAAATACTGCATGTTGGGTATTAGGAGTTATCCATCAGCCTAAAATGCCTGCATCATTAATAAAAAAAGACTAATTTCAAGATAAATAATTGAATAAATTAATAATATATCCTTAAAACGACGAATTTATAAAATAAAAGAGATATCTAGAAATAATAGATATCTCTTTTTAATGCAAACAAAAATATATGTAATAATTTTTATTACATATATTTTAAGTTGAATGTTTTTTAATTTGTACTTATGTAATTAATAGTATATTTCAAATTGCTGAGAAAAGAATTCATCATTTTTACTTGTAAATAAATTAAGATTATTATTTTTCTTTAAAATTTGTCTAACTTCCCATAAGCCAAGTCCACTATTACTTTTTTTAGACTTTGTAGAAAAGTCTTTTTCAAAAATTTTATCTACATTAATATCTTTATTTTTATATGTATTTTCTATACCCATTATTAAACGATGTCTATTATCTTCTTTTCTAAAACTTACATGAATAACTTTTTCATCACATTCGGAAGATGCTTCAATAGCATTATCTAAAAGTATACCTAAAATTCTAGTAAACTCATAAATCTTCATGTGTTTTTCAATTTCATTTAAATCCATAAAAACACCCAAATTTATTTGTACACCAATTTCATCTGCTTTATGATATTTTGTAGCCATAACATTATAAATTGCGGGATTATTTATAACATCGGGATTTAAAGCTGTTAAGTTATTAGTACGATTGCAATCTTGTAAAAGTTGTTTATAATATTTCTTTAAACCTTCTAAATCTCCTCTATCAGCATAACCACCAATGCCTTGAACAATGTTATGAAAATCATGTTTAAAACCTCTCATACTATCATGCAATATTGATAATGTTTTATTATATAATTGAGCTTCTTCTAGATCTCTAGTTGTAGTATCTAATTTATTAGTACTTAATAAACTATAAATACTTATTGCAAAATATGTACAAATACTTAAAATACTTACTACAGTTATGGCTACAGGCATTTTATCACTATAAAATACAATTAAGCAAAATTGAGTTCCAATAGCTAAAATACCGAGTAAAGTATTTATAATAAATAACACTTTATTTCTTTGAGTCATATTTTCTAAAGTGATATGAAATTTTAGATACTTGATTAATCTGTAAATTAAATAAACACATAGATAAATACTGAAAGCACAAATAGTTCTATATAAAGCAACTGTTAATATTTGATCTTGAGAAATATTAAAAAGTTTTTGATAAAACTTAAAAATGAATAATTCAAGAACACTACTTAATGCAATTACAATAAATTCAGATAATAATGATTTTAACCATGTTGTCTTGAACATAAATTTGATAATGAAAATTATAAATATCATATTGAAAAATATTCCGTAAGGGTCAGGAATAAATGTCCTTGAAAGAAATGCAATCAGTCCCATGAAAATAACATAAATTAATTTAGAGGACTTTGTGGTTTTAATATTTAAAATTGTTGTAAATAACAACATATTTACAAAAGTATCAATAAAGCAGGAAAAGAAACCTACAATATTTAAAGCTATTTCATTTTGAGTAGTTATTGCATTCCACATTGTTTGAATAATTTTCATAATTAAAAACCTCCATAAGTTTACTCTTATATTTTGGTCCAATAAAACATTTATTATCTGGACCACAGTTGTTTAATAAAATAATATTATTAGAAGTATCAATACTAACGATTTTGTCTAAATTTACAATGTAAGATTTATGACATTGCATAAAATGACTTGAAAGTTGAAGTAAAATAGTTTTAAAAGAACTATATGTTTCATATTCTCTTGTATCTGTGTGAAAAACAGTTTTCATACCATATTTTTGAATGTATTGAATTGAATCTTGTTTTATAATTGTTCTGTTATTGTCTAATCTAACAAAACTTGTTTTTGAGCCTGAAACGTCCTCAAACAATCTGACAATAGTATCTTCTAATCTTTCTTTTGTAACAGGTTTAGCAAGGTAATCAAAAGTTTTATATTTATAAGCGATTAGTCCATATTCTAAATGTCCAGTAGTGAAAATAATATAAACATTTTTATCATTCTTACGAATTATATTAGCCAAATCTAAGCCAGAAACATTTGATTTTAAATCGATGTCTAAAATTATAACATTTACTTTGTTATTTCTTATATAATTAATTAGTTCTTCAGGTGCTGTTGTACTCAGCGCTATACGAGCGTCTAAATTTTTTTCAATAAAAATAGACTCTAACATCTTTTCTAGTTTATTTAAAACATTAAAGTTGTCATCACATAGCACGAAATCTAACATATTCCTTTCCTCCGTATATTATAAATATAAATCAAAGTAAGCAAAACGTTAAATACTAATCGACAAAAAAGTACAACGTTACCTAAAAATTTCCAGTAACTTATATAACTATAATCCAAACAGATTATAATGTCAAGGAATTTTAAACAAAATTGTTTTTAGCATATATAAATAAAATAGCGATGGAAGCTGGAATGAAGCGACTTTGGCACAATTATGTGTAACCTTAAAATAAGTAAAAAACAAATAAATGTATACTGAAATGTGTACTGATAAAATTAGACTGTTGATATATATTTTGAATAACTAAAAAACACTACGGAAATACGAAAAATAAACAAAAAGGAGCGAAAGAAAAATGCTTAAGATTAAATCAAAAAAACAAAAGGGTATAACTCTAATTGCGTTTGCTATTAGTACGAAATGTCTACAGCATTAAAACAGACCTCCGAAATGGCTTGGAAGTAAAGAAAGGCGAAAGATTAGTAATGCCGATTGAAGTAAGAATTTTTATGAATTTAGTTCAATAATACTTAAAAAATGAAAAAATAGCAATGATTTTGTGAAGAAATATTTATAAAATTTAATATAAATTAGTATATACAAAACGGATTAGAAATAAAATCTAATTCGTTTTTTTGCGTTCTAAAAAACGATACTTAGCTCATAATGAAAAACATTATGAGCAATTTTTGTAAAAATATTCATAATTTGAGTATTAGAAAAATACTTTATTAATAGCAAGAAATATTGTGTAAAGGAGAACAAATTATGAAAATAAAGCCGAAATTTATTACAATTGTATCATCTATACTATTAATATTTGTTTTTTCATTTTCAATAATTAATTTTAATGCTAAAACAACTCAAACAAGTGCTACTACTTTGAGTAATAAAAAAATAGGATGGGGAATAAAAAGAAATAATAACCATGAGCAACCAGACTTGGGAAGCTATAATAAAAGAGTAATAGATAGTTATGAAGGAATTGCAATGGGAAGCAAAGACCAAAAATATGTATATTTGACTTTTGACAATGGATATGAAGCGGGATATATGCCAAAAATATTGGCAACTTTAAAAGAAAATAGTGTACCAGCAACCTTTTTTATAACAGCACATTACTTAAATACAGAACCAGACCTTGTAAAGCAAATGATAGAAGAAGGTCATACTGTAGGAAATCACACAGTAAATCATAAAAGTATGCCTGATTTGACAAATGAACAAATTCAAAAAGAAGTAATGAATTTACATACAGCGATATATCAAAAGTTTAATTATGAAATGAAATATATTAGACCACCAAAAGGAGAATATAGTGAAAGAACTGTAGCATATACAAACACATTAGGTTATAAAACAGTTATGTGGAGCTTTGCTTATGATGATTGGGACAAAAATAAACAAGGTAGAGAAGAATATGGTAAAAAAATGGTTTTAAGTAATATACATCCAGGAGCAGTTATTTTACTACATGCAACATCAAAAGATAATAGTAATATTTTAGATGATTGCATAAAAGAAATAAAACAAATGGGATATGAGTTTAGAAGTTTAGATCAATTTCAGAGATAGAAAGGAATGAAAAATGTGAAAAGAAAAGGCAAAAAAACATTTGATAGATTAAATCATTTATTAGAAATTCCAAAAGAAATATCTACGGATTTACCTAAAATAACAATATTAGGATTTAAACAAATGTTGATTGAAAACTACAAAGGTGTGTTAGAATACCAAGATTTTTATATTAGAATTAGTACATATATTGGAATTTTGAACATAAATGGATATGAGTTGTACTTAGAAGAAATGACATCAGATGATTTAATGGTAACAGGAAAAATTGAAAGTTTTGATTTTGAACCAACAATAGACGAATAATAAGGAGGTAAAAATGTACTTTAAAGTTTTGTTAAATTACATTTTAGGATATGTTACTATTGAAATAGAAGGCTACTTTACAGAACGTTTTATAAATATATGCAATAATCAAAAAATTTTTCTATGGAATATGAAAAGAAAATGTTCCACAATTGTGCAAATTAATATTGGAATAAGTGACTTTAAGAAGATAAAAAGAATTGCTAAAAAAACTAAATGTAGAGTAAAAATTCAAGGAAAAAAAGGAATACCATTTATATTATATAAATACAAAAAAAGAAAAATATTTGCATTGCTTTTTCTATTAGTTATAATTGCAATGTTTACATTATCTAATTTTATATGGAATATAGAGGTCGTTGGAAATAACAAGATTTCTAAAGATGAAATTATAAAAAGTTTATCAGATAACAAGTTTAAAATTGGAATGTCAAAGTTTGACCTAAACACAAAAGAAACAATAAATAAAATTCGACTTGAAAGAAATGATTTAGCATGGATTGGAATAGAAATACAAGGAACAAATGCAATTGTTAAGATAGTAGAAGCAGATATGAAACCTGAAATAATACAAGAAGATGAGTACTGTAATATTGTTGCAACAAAAGATGCAATGATAGTAAAAGTAAATGCACAAAACGGCGTGCCCGTAGTAAAAGAGGGCGATGTTGTTACAAAAGGAACTGTATTAATAGAAGGGTGGCTGGAAGGACAATATACAGGAATTAGATATGTGCATGCAAATGGCGAGGTTCAGGCAAAAGTATGGTATTCTGAAAAAGTTAAAGAACCATTAAAACAGACAAAAGAAATTCAAACAGGAATGGAGGAAAGCAAATATTCCGTAAAGATAAATAATTTTGAAATAAATTTGTCAAAAGGGGTTCCAAAATTTCAAAATTATGATACAATAGAGACGAGTAAAAAACTAAAACTATTTTCAGATTTTTATTTGCCAATAGAAATAAATACAAAAACTTACCAAGAGTATGAAAACAAAGAGTTTGAATATACTCTAGAGGAGGCAAAAGAGGTAGCAATACAAAAGGCTAAGCAAAGCTTAGAAAACCAAATAAAAGAAAAAAAGTTAATAAATCAAAAAGTTAATGTGGAGCAGACGGAAACTGATGTTGAAGTTGAAGTTATTTACGAAGTACTTGAAAGTATTGGGACAAAAGAAAAAATAGTATTTTGAAAGGAACAGATGCCATGGAAGAAAGAAGTTTGAGAATTTACCAAGAGAAAACATTTTTTTCAAAGATTAGTAACACAATTACTAAAATACTAACTCCAACTAAAATTGGAATTAACGGAATGTTAATCTCAATAAAAAGAAATAATGCTCTAAAGGCTTATGAAACATATAAAGCTAACGAAAATATAGAAAACCAAGAAAAACAAGAAGCAACTGAAAAGAAATTTGAAGATGTATATGCTTTATATTTAGAGTCAATAGACAAATATATAATGGACTCTATTTACAAAAAAGTAAAAAGTGACGCAGCAACGGATTTTGAAAAAAATGCCTTGTCTGAATATTATTCAGTTGTGCATTTAAAAGAAATTGAATACTTAGAATATAAATATAAAAAACAAATGTATTTGTTGAATTTGGACTATGAAAATGTTCAAAATTCAAATAAAGAGCAAGCAATTCGTAGATATCAAACTTTATATGTTTTCCAAATGGAATCTTTATACAAAGGATTATTAAAACATTATTCAATTAAGTTAGCAGATAATTTGACTCCAGGAGCTAAAGATGAAATATATAATAAAATATTTGAAGTATTAGAACAATATATTGAAAACATTTTACCATTAAAAATGCAACAAGACACTGAAAACAAAGTATATAAAGAAATTGTTGAAGACTATCAAAATTTCGAAAAGTTTACAGTTGGTAAATTAGACCAAAATGATAGTATAGAAAAGAACATGATATTATTAAATTTAAGTAGAAAATTATTTACACATAGTTTACCACTTATTGTAGCTGAGCAATGTTATCAAAAATTGTTAAATGATACTAGAAGACTTATAGTAGATACTCGTGTAGCACGTAAACAAGAAAAAGCATATTCATTATTAATTATGCTAATTGAAGAATATAATGTGAAATTATTATCTACAAAAATTTATTGGGATAAACCAACTGCTAGAGAAGAATATAAAGACTTTTATAAACAATATCAAACAATTCAAAAAAATAAAGATAAAAATTATATTGATTATACAAGAGACAAACAAGTTTTGTTCTTAAGAAGTGATTTAAAGAACTTAAGAAAAGATGTTAATAAATATTATAAAGTAATTCAATTTTATTGCACTAAATTAGTTGAATTAGATGCAATGAAAAACTTAAAAAATTCATTTATATCAGAAGGAAACTACACAAAAGGAGCAAAGACTGAAAAGAAAAAAAGAGGAAGAAGAAAAAAAGTAGTTAATGAATAAGGAAGAATGAATATGAAACCAGTAACAGAAATTGTTTGGAAAGATATTAAACAAAATGATGAATTAGAAAGTATAGTTGAAAAAGTAATACAAAAATGCTTTGAGGTAGAAAACATAAATCCTACCTCTTTATATATTTGCGTTACTTTGACAAATCCTAAAAATATAAGAGAATTAAATAAAGAATATAGAAATATAGATAAAGAAACTGATGTGCTTTCTTTTCCAATGTTTGAAAGAGAAGAATTAGACAAGCTTGTTAGAGAAAATGAAACTCAGCTTTTACAAGATGTAATGGGAGACATTATAATTTCAATAGAAAGAGTTGAAGAACAAGCAAAAGAATATGGACATGGATTTGAAAGAGAATTTGCTTACATGCTTGTACATGGTTTTTATCATTTAAGAGGATATGATCATATAACAGATGAGCAAAGAAAAGAAATGAGAGAAAGAGAAGAAAATGTTCTTTCTCAATTAAATATAACTAGATAACTTTGAGTATGATACGAAATAAAAGAGAGGATAAAATGAAAGAAAAAAAGAAGGAAAGCAAAGAAATAACAAACCACAATTTTATAGATGCGTGGAAAAATGCATTTAATGGAATAATATATGCAACAACAACTCAAAAAAACATACAAAAACAATTAATTATTGCAGTAATTGTTGTTATTGTTAGCTTGTTTTTTAATTTGAATCGTGCTGAATTTCTATGCTTTCTATTCACAATTGTTCTAATAATATTTGCTGAAATGGTTAATACAGCAATAGAAACAGTTGTTGATTTATATGTTGATGTATATCATCCAAAAGCTAAAATAGCAAAAGATGTTGCAGCAGGAGGAGTAGTAATTACAACAATAAATGCAATAATTGTGGCATATTTCTTATTTTTTGATAAAATTGCGGATATAGGACTAACATTTTTGAAAAATGTAACAACAAATCCTATGCATTTAGCTTTTTCTATTATGATTATTGCTATAATTGCAGTTTTAGCATTAATTGCTTATGCAAAAACAAACAAACATAAAGGATTAAACAAAAAAATGGTTCCAAGTGGTCATGCAACTATTGGCTTTGCAGCTAATACTCTTATATGGCTTTTAACTGATAATATAGTTATTTTAATGTTGTCATTATTAACTGCAATTTTATTAGCAGAAAGTAGAATAGCAGCAAAAGAACATACATTGTCAGAAATAATATTTAGTGGTTGTTTTGCAACAATATTAGTATTAATATTATATGGAATTGCAATGGCAATAGTTTAATAAAAATGTAGCAAAGGAGAAAATATATAAAAACAAAGGAAAACAAAAACAACAAACTAAAATACTAGTTTGTTGTTTTTTTCTATACAACAAGGTAAAATATAGGTTGTATAAAAACAAGGTGTTTGATATAATAATTTTGAAAAAGTAAAATACAAATATACTAGGAGGAATTGAAAAGTATGAATTGTATGGAACAAAAATTGAGACAAGAACTAAAAGAAATATTAGAAAAATATACTAAAGAAAAGGATAATTTAATACCTATATTAAATGATGTGCAAGTAAAATATGGGTATATTCCTCAAATTGCACAAAGTGAAATATCAGAATATTTAAGTATTCCAATGGCAGAGATTTATGGAGTAATTACATTTTATTCTAGGTTTACATTAAAACCAAAGGGAAAATATGCAATTTCAGTATGTTTAGGAACTGCATGTTTTGTAAAAGGTTCTGAAAAACTAATGAATAGATTAAAAGAAAGATTGGGAATTAAAGAAGGAGAAACCACAGAAGACGGAAAATTTTCAATAGATAGTACTCGTTGTTTGGGTGCATGCGGAATAGCACCAGTATTTACTGTGAATGGAGAGGTATATGGTAAAGCTACAGTGAAAAAACTTGATGAGGTTTTAGATGAATTGATTACAAAATAAGAAGGGAGTAATGATTTGAAAACTTTAGAGGAAATAAGAAAAATAAGAGAAGAAAAAAGAAGAGAGCTAAACATTAGAGTAGATACAACGGTTGGAGGAAAGGAAAAACATATTTTAGTGTGTCATGGAACAGGATGTACATCTTCAAAATCTACACAGGTTATAGAAAATTTTAGAAGACTAGTAAAAGAGAAAAAACTAGAAAATGTGCGTGTAATTCAAACTGGTTGTTTTGGGTTATGTGCAAAAGGACCAATAGTAATTATTAGACCAGAAGATACATTTTATGCAATGGTAAAGCCGGAAGACTGCGAAGAAATTATACAAAAGCACATAATAGATGGAGAAATTGTTGAGAGACTATTATGTAAAGATATAGATGGAACTAAAGTAAATAAATTAGATGATTTAACTTTTTATAAAAAACAAAAAAGAATTGCCCTTCAAAATAGTGGAAAAATCGACCCTGAAAATATTGATGAATACATAGCTTTTGATGGATATAAAGCACTAGAAAAGGTACTTTTGAAAATGACGCCAGATGAAGTAATTAAAACAATTGAAGATTCAGGACTAAGAGGCAGAGGTGGAGCAGGATTCCCAACGGGAAGAAAATGGGCATTAACTAAAGCAGTAGAATCAGAACAAAAATATGTAGTATGTAACGCAGATGAAGGTGATCCTGGAGCTTTTATGGACAGAAGCATTTTAGAAGGAGATCCACACTCTGTATTAGAAGCAATGATGATTGCAGGTTATGCGATTGGAGCAAATCAAGGCTATATTTATGTAAGAGCCGAATATCCAATTGCGGTAGATAGATTAAAAGTAGCAATAATGCAAGCAAAGGAATATGGCATACTTGGTAAAAATATATTTGGAACTAACTTCAATTTTGATATAGATGTTAGATTAGGTGCAGGAGCTTTTGTATGTGGAGAAGAAACAGCACTTTTGGAATCTATTGAAGGAAAACGTGGTCATCCAAGGTTAAAACCACCATATCCAGCAAATTCTGGCTTATGGGGTAAGCCAACACTAATAAATAATGTTGAAACTTATGCAAATGTAACAAGAATAATATTAAATGGAGCAAAATGGTATTCAAGCATTGGAACAGAAACTTCAAAAGGAACGAAAGTATTTGCATTAGGTGGCAATGTTGAGAATATTGGACTAGTTGAGGTGCCAATGGGAACAACATTAAGAGAAATTGTTTATGATATTGGAGGAGGAATACCAAATAATAGAGAATTTAAGGCAGCACAAACAGGAGGACCTTCTGGAGGATGTATTCCAAAAGAACATTTAGATACACCAATTGACTATGAATCATTAAAACAAATAGGGTCAATGATGGGATCGGGTGGACTTATAGTAATGGATGACACAAAATGTATGGTAAATATTGCTAAATTCTATTTAGAATTTACTGTAGATGAATCTTGTGGAAAGTGTACACCATGTAGAATTGGAACTAAAAGAATGCTTGAAATACTAGAAAAAATAACTAATGGAGAAGCGACAAAACAAGACTTAGAAAAGCTGGAAGAATTGGCAAATATTATACCAAAAACTTCAGTATGTGGGTTAGGTCAATCAGCACCAAATCCTGTACTTTCAACTTTGAAATATTTTAGAGAAGAATATGTTGAACATATAGAAGAGAAAAAATGTAGAACAGGAGAATGTAAGGCATTAGCTAAAATACAAATTAACCCAGATAAATGTAGAGGTTGTACGAAGTGTAGTCGCAATTGTCCAGTACAGGCAATTACTGGAGAGCCAGGTAAAACACATCATATTGATGAAGAAAAGTGTATTAAGTGTGGAACGTGTTTAGGTATTTGCCCATTTCACGCTATCGGTTAAAATTTCCAAAATAATAGTCATCTTGCGTTGGCACTGTGGATTAAAAATGAAATCAACGTACAAAAAGTACGCCTCATTCATTTTTAATTCTTGTTCCTAGCAATATAACTATTCTTTTGAAAATTTAAAGATATGCAAGGAAATGATTAGAAATTAAACATCAAGATTTTTTGCTGGTTTTCCTCGAAATATACTACTTTAAATTGAAATTAAGAATACTAAAAACTATTCTTTTGAAAATTTGTGATGAATAATAAGAAAAAAGGAGAAATGATTATGAAATATTTTAAGAAATTAGTTGGAGAGAGAATATATTTGTCACCAAGAAATGCAGAAGATGTGGAACAATTTACAGAATGGATGAATGACTTTGAAGTAACTGATTATATTGGAAGAACAGCTCAGATGATAAGTTTGAGTTGGGAAAAAGAGTATTTAGAAAAAAATGCAAATCCAGAATCAACATTTGTAATTGTTGACTTAAAAGATGACGTTATGATAGGAACAGTATCTCTAGAGAAAATTAATAGAGTTGATAGTAAAGCAACACTTGGAATTTTTATAGGTAGAAGTGAGTATAGAAGCAAAGGATATGGTGCAGAAGCTATTAATTTAATTCTGGATTTTGGGTTCAATTATATGAATCTAAACAGTATCAACCTTACAGTTTTAGACTGTAATGAAAGAGCAAAAGCATGTTATAAGAAATGTGGATTTAAAGAAACAGGAAGAGAAAGACAAGGCAAATTTGTAAATGGAAAATATTATGATGCAATAATGATGGATATTTTGAGAGAAGAGTTTAAAGGAAGAGAATATATTAAAAATAAAAACGTGAGATAGGAGATAAAAATATGGTAAATCTAACAATAGATGGTAAAAAAGTAGAAGTACCAGAAGGTACAACAATTTTACAAGCTGCTGCAAAATTAGGTATAGATATTCCAACACTATGTTATTTAAAAGAAATAAATGAAATTGGCGATTGTAGAATGTGCCTTGTAGAGGTAGAAGGAAAAAGAGGATTTGCTACTTCATGTATTCAAAAAGTAGAAGAAGGAATGGTTGTACATACTAAAACACCGGAAGTTCTGGAAGCTAGAAAAACTATGTTAGACTTAATATTATCTAATCATCATAAGGATTGTGAAAATTGTGTAAGAAATGAAAATTGTGAATTACAAGACCTTATAAATAAATTTGATAAAGAAAAAACTGTATATGAAGGAACAAAAAACATATATGAAATAGATGATAAATCTCCATCTATAGTACGTGATCCTAATAAATGCATATTATGCAGAAGATGTGTTTCAATGTGCAATAAAATACAAAAAATAGGTGCTATAGGAGTAACTGAAAGAGGTTTTAAATCATGTGTATCAACAGTTGGACAAAATAGCTTAAATGATGTAAATTGTACATTTTGTGGTCAATGTATAGAAGTATGCCCAACAGGAGCTTTAACAGAAAAAGACTCTACACAAATTGTATGGGATAAAATAAATGATAAAGATACTTATGTAATAGTGCAAACAGCTCCATCTATAAGAGTAGCACTTGGAGAAGAATTTGGAATGCCAATAGGTACAAATGTAGAAGGAAAAATGATAAATGCATTAAAACAAATGGGTTTTGATAAAGTATTTGACACAAATACTGGAGCAGATTTCACAATTGTTGAAGAAGGAACAGAATTTATAAAAAGATTAAATAGTAATGAGAATTTACCAATGATAACTTCATGTTGCCCTGGTTGGGTAAAATATATTGAAATGAATTATCCAGAAAATATAAATCACTTATCTAGTTGCAAGTCACCACATGAAATGTTTGGAGCATTATTAAAAACATATTATGCTAAAAAAGAAGGATTAGATCCAAATAAAATATTTGTAGTATCTGTAATGCCATGTATTGCTAAAAAATATGAAAGACAAAGAGAAGAAATGAAGCAAGATGTTGATGCGGTTATTACTACAAGAGAACTTGCTAGAATGATTAAGCAAGCTAAAATAGACTTTGTAAATTTAGAGGATGCTAAATTTGATGATCCAATGGGAGAAGCAACAGGTGCAGCTGCAATTTTTGGCGTAACTGGAGGAGTTATGGAAGCAGCTCTTAGAAGTGTTTCTGAAATTGTGTCAGGCAAACCTTTAGATAAGATTACATTTGAACAAGTTAGAGGAGAAAATGGAATAAAAAGAGCTGAAATAGAAATTGCGGATAAAAAGGTAAAAGTTGTAGTAGCACATGGATTGGCAAATGCACAAATTATTATGGAAGAAATAAAATCTGGTAAATCAGATTATCAATTTGTTGAAATTATGGCTTGCCCAGGTGGATGTATTACAGGTGGAGGCCAACCTATAAAAAGTGCTAAAATTCAAGAAGAGGTTGATGTACATAAAAAACGTGCTGAGGCAATGTATTCAATTGATGAAAAAAGTGTGATTAGAAAATCACATAAAAATCCTGTATTAAAGCAAATTTACAAAGATTTTTTAGGAGAGCCAAATGGAGAACTAGCTCATAAATTATTACATACTCATTATTCTAAAAAAGATAAATATAGATTTGTCAAGTAAAAATAGTAGAAAAAAAGTGTAAACTTCTTTACACTTTTCTACAAAATTTGTATTATAATAGTAATATAATTTTAATACAATAAATATTTAGATTATATATTATCTTATAAATTATATGTGCCACTTGCAACTGTCAGACTGCACTACGAAAGAAATTGTAGCATTCGGCTCGTAGCGCCATCAGTAAAACCGAGATTCCCTACTCGCCTCAAAACAATTTCTAGTACTCCGTTCCGCATAGACAAAGTTGCCTGCGTTCTACATATAATTTATAAGCTAAAAGATAACAAAAAATATAATTAGGAGAGAATATGGAAAAATTTAAATCAGGATTTGTAGCAATCGTTGGAAGAACAAATGTAGGAAAATCCAGTATATTAAATGATATGGTTGGACAAAAGGTAGCAGTGGTTGTTAATAAACCACAAACCACAAGAACAGCTATTAAAGCAATAGTAAATAGAGAAAATTCACAAATAATATTTACAGATACACCTGGAATTCATAAACCAAAGTCAAAATTAGGTAACACAATGAATGAAACAGCATGGGACAGTATTCCAGATGCAGATGTACTTTTATTTGTTGTGGAAGCAACTTCAGATGGAATTGGCAAAGGTGACCAAATGATTTTAGACAAAATTAAAGAAGCAAAAGCTAATACCATTTTAATAATTAATAAAATTGACTTAGTTAAAAAAGAGCAAGTTTTTAAATTAATAGAAGCATTTAAAGATGAATATAAATTTAAAGCTATTATTCCAATTTCTGCTTTAAAAGCAAAGGACACAGAAGTTATATTAGAAGAAATTGAGAAGAACCTTAAAGAAGGACCAGCATATTATGATGTTGATGAATATACAGACCAAACCTTAAGAGATATTGCTTCTGAAACAATTCGTGAAAAAGCATTAAAACTTCTACAAGATGAAGTTCCACACGGAATATTTGTAGAAATAGAAAAAATGAAAAGAGGTAAGACAAGAGATAATGAGCCAATTTTTAATATAGAAGCTACAATTTACTGCTTAAGAGATTCACATAAAGGTATAATTATTGGAAAAAATGGTGCTATGCTTAAAAAAATTGGTACTTATGCTAGAGAAGATTTAGAAAAAGAATTACAAGATAAAGTTAATCTACAATTGTGGGTAAAAGTGCGTGAAGATTGGATAAACAATGATAAATTTGTAAAGTTATTTAAAAATACTGATTAATTTTGTAAGAAAATTAAATGTTTTACAAATTATACCAGCATAAAAATTTAGAAAGAAGCGAATGATAAGAGTAGAAGTAAAACTTCTAGAACAGGAGATGATGTTATACATTATGGATAAAACTACTAAAAACTTAGCATGGAATACCTTTAAACAGACAGGAAACATTGACACATTTATGGAACTAATTCAAGTAGAAAACATTGAAAAAAATATGGCAAAAAATATAGAGGAAATGCAATATGGGAATAATAAAAACGAAGGGGATAATCCTTTCGGAAAGTAATATGAATGATTTTGATAAAATGGTAACAATACTTACTCCAAATGGAAAAATTGGGTGTGCTGCAAAAGGGGCTAGAAGACCAAAGAGCCTTTTAATGTCAGGTACTCAATTTTTATGCTTTGGAGAGTATTTGTTATATCAAAGTAGTAGTAGTTATCATATAAATTCATGTGATACAATAGAGGTTTTTTATAATATTCGTACAGATTTAGATAAGCTTAAATATGCCTCATACATAACTAAAATTATAAATGATGTAACAGATGAAAATCAAAATACATATAAGATTTTACAATTGTACTTAAATACTTTGTATATGATTTCAGAAGAAGAAAAAAATTTAGATTTTGTGATTTCAGTTTTTAAAATAAGACTTTGTTGTTTATTGGGGTTTATGCCTGAAATAAGAAAGTGTGGAAATTGCAAAGAGCAAGAAAACTTAAGGTATTTTAGTTTAAGAGACAATTGCTTAAAATGTGAAAGTTGTGCTAGAGCAGATAAGAGTGCAATTCAAATATCAGATTCAACAAGAACAGCTATTCAATATATAGTGTTAGCAGATGCTAAAAAAATTTTTTCATTTAATATTACAGAAGAAAGTTTAAGGGAATTGGAATTAGTAAGTAAGCTATATTTAAATGATAAATTAGAAAAAGAATATAAATTAGAGGAACTATTTTAATATAGTTCTTTTTTTAAGAAAAAATTTAGAAATTATTATAATTTATGTATAGGCTTATATTACATATAAAAATTTGAAATTATTAAAAAAAGAAACGCGTAACCCTAGAGCTGTAAGCAATCTAAAAAATTGACACAATTTTAAAAATATGGTATAATCATAGAGCTAAATGTTATAATTTGATATATAAAAGGAGAAGCAAATGGGCAAGACAATTCAATTTGGATTAGGATTTGTTACAGGAAGACCTAATGTGTGTAAAGTAATAAATAATACTTATGAACAATTAGTAAACCAATTTAAAGATATGGAAGATAAAGTTGAATTAACAGCATTTATTTTATTTGACTTAGGTTATCAGTACACAACTAGAGTTGATTTTTACGGACTAATGCCAAATGTCTATAAGGATATAAAAATTAAATACATTACTCCAGAAGATATCGAAGAGATGAAAAAAAGACTAATAGGAAGAGAAAAATTAACAAAGGAAGAGGCAGAATTGTTTTTCGGTCATGGACATGCTAAAGGTAGAAATACATTAATGTATTATGCTTTGTTAAGGGGTATGAATTATTTGCTATTCTGGGATGATGACGAATATCCAGTTGCTTGTATAAGAGATGAAAGTACAAAAGAAATTACATGGAAAGGGCAGAACAATGTACTTACACATTATAATTATATAAAAGACGCTGATGTAACAATAGGATATCACTGTGGTTACATTTCACCAATTCCTTATGTGGAATTAAATGAAGATGTTGATGAAGGTTTATTTAAACAATATATAGAAGCTATTAGCAATGATATTATTTCATGGGAGTCTATAAAAGAAAAATTTACTAAGTATAATGGAGTGACTTATGCAGATCCTAAAATCAGTAATGGAGAAGGAGCTTATGAACTTCAAAGTGATGGAGTAGGAAAATGGGTAGCAGGTTCTACATTATGTTTAAATTTAAATCATATTGATAAAATTCCTGCGTTTTATAATCCAGAGGGTGCAAGAGGAGAAGATACATTTTTCTCAACTAAATTAAATGACTCAAAGGTTATAAAAGTGCCAGTTTATCATTTTCATGATGGATTCTTAAAATATACTAGTATTTTAAGAAAAAAATATCCTAAAACACTTAGAAAAATTAAAGTAGAAGATGAACAAATAACTAAGAGATTTATTCAAGCTTCAAAAGGCTGGATAAAATATAAACCGTTATTTCAATATATAACTCATAAAGAGTCATATCAAGAACAAATGAAATCTACGTATGCAAAGCTAGAAGTTAGTATTCCTGAAATAAACAAATTATTTAAAGATGAAGACTTTAGCTTTTTACTACAAGACTTAACTAAATATGATAAAAATGTAAAAAAACATTATAATGAATATTTGAAAACAAATGAGGTATGGAATAAATTAAAATGTGATATTACAACATTATAAAATAAATAAAAGAGGTAATAAGAATGGGTGAATATATTGTAAGAAAGTATGAATCAAATAACGAGACTCAACAAGCAATAAAAGAATTAACAATTGATGTAATGGTTAGAGAAAATCGGGTTTGACGAATTCAAAGATTATTATTTAAATAAAGATTATAATGATGAAAATTTATATATATGGTATATAGAAGAAGAAGGAAAAGTGCTAGCTACCATGATGTTAAAAAAATTAGAAGAAGATATCGGCAGAATTGAAAATGTATGCTGTGATATAGAATATAGAGGAAAAGGACTAGCAAATAAATTATTAAATGAACTATTTAGTTTTGCTATTCAGAATCTTAATTTGCATAAATTGCAATTAGGAACTTATGAAAGCCTTGAAAGGGCAATTGGGTTCTATCAAAAGAATGGATTTGTTGAAAAGCAAGAATTAAGAAATTCTGAAAACCAAGCTAGATATTATGAAATGATATTAAATTGAAGAGGAAAATTAAATGTTTTTAATTGTAGGACTAGGAAATCCAGAACCAGAATATAGTATGACAAGACATAATATGGGTTTTGATGTAATTAATAAAATAGCTAAGAAATATGAAATTGATATTTCAAGGTCAAAGTTCAATGGATTATATGGAAGCGGAATAATAAATAATGAAAAAATAATTTTATTAAAACCTCAAACATATATGAACTTGAGTGGTCAATGTATAAAGCCTTTTATAGATTTCTATAAAATACCATTAGAGAATGTACTAGTTATATATGATGATATGGATGTTGAAATAGAAAATATAAAAATACGTAAAAAAGGCGGACCAGGAACACATAATGGTGCAAAATCAGTAGTTCATGAACTTGTTTCTGAAGATTTTCCAAGAATTAGAGTTGGAGTTGGAAAGCCGATAGACGAATATGACGCAATTGATTATGTTATAGGAAAATTAGATGAAGAACAATACAAAAAATTAGAAGTTGGAATAAATAGAGCATCTGAGGCAGCTATTTATTATATTGAACATGGAATTGACAATACAATGAACAAATTTAATTAAAATTAGTAACAATAGAAAGGTTTAAAAATGCAGGAAGTAATAATTAGCCAAGACAAACAAAATAATAAAATAGTTGCATTGGTTGAAAATGGAAAATTAGTTGAAAAATATGAAGAAAAAGCGGATCAAAAAAGACTAGAAGGAAATATATATATTGGAAAAGTTGAAAATGTTTTAATTGGAATGCAAGCAGCTTTTATAAACATTGGGGCAGAGAAAAATACATTTATTCATATAAAAGATATAATTCCAAAAGTAAGCAATGAAACAGGTAATAAAAATGAAAAACTAGGCAACTATGATATAAAAAATTATATAAAACAAGGAGCTCCTATACTAGTGCAAGTAAAAAGAGATTGCACAAATAAAAAAGGAGCAAGAGTTTCTACACATATTAGTATTCCAGGTAGATTTGCAGTATTAATGCCAAACTCTGAATTTATTACTATTTCAAAGAAAATTGAAAAGGAACAAGAAAGAGAAAGACTTACTAATATAGTAAAATATAGTTTACCAAAAGGATATGGAATAATAATAAGAACTGCAGCAAATGGAAAAAAACAAGAACTTATACAAAAAGATATTGAAGGGTTAGTGAAACAATATAATGAAATACTAGAACAAGCTAAGAAATATGATAAAGTTCAAAGTTTTACACCTGCTTTATTATACAAAAATGATGGAATTGTGGAAAAAACTTTAATTGATACAATTGATCAAGATGTAGAAAAAATTATAACAGACAATAAAGAAGTAAGCGAATATGTAGAAAAATTCTTGAAAGATACAGGACTAGAAACAAAAGTTAAACTAGAAATTAAGCAAGATGTGTTAAACATATATGATATTAAAGAACAGATTGAAAAGGCAAATAATCGTAAAATTTGGCTTAAATGTGGTGGCTTTATTACAATAGATAAAACAGAAGCTTTAACAGCAATTGATGTAAACTCAGGAAAATATATTGGAAGTAAAGACTTAGATCAAACAATATATACTGTAAATAAAGAAGCTACAATTGAAATTGCAAAACAACTAAGACTAAGAGATATTGGTGGAATAATAATTATTGATTATATAGATATGGAAAATCAAGAAACAAAACAAAAAATATTAAAAGTATTAGAAGAAAGTGTAAAAAAAGATCGCTCAAAAATTCAAATTGTTGGATTTACGCCACTAGATTTACTTGAAATGACAAGAAAACATATATGCAGTAATGATTAGTGAAAGGAAGATATGAATGAAAAAAGTACCAACATGGAATTACAAATTTTTAAAACCACTAGCTGTTCTTTTACTAAAAATTATATATCAGCCTAAAGTAATAAATAAACAAGCTATACCAAAACAGGGGCCCATAATTATTGCTGGAAATCATAAGGCATATCCAGATCCGGTTTTGGTTGGAAGTTGTACTAAAAGAATTGTACATTTTTTTATAAAAGATGTATATACTAATAGTCCATTAGGTCCGTTTTTTAGGAGTTGTCGGAGTATTACCAGTACATGTTGGAAAACTACACAAAGAGTCATTTGAAACTGCAATAGAATTATTAAAAAACGAAAAATCAATAGGAATATTTCCTGAAGGAACAAGAAATAAGACAGATCAATTATTACTTCCACTACAAAAAGGAACTACACTATTAGCTAAAAAAACAAATGCAAAAATAATACCATTTGCGATTACAGGAAAGTATAAACCATTTGGAGGTCTAACAATAGAGTTTGGAGATCCAATAGATGTGACGAATATGGATACTACAGAGGCAAATGCAATACTAACACAGAAAATAACAGAATTATTGTTAAAAAGAACTAAAAAATAGGTGATAAGATGAAGTATATATTTATAGTTAATCCTGAGTCAGCAAAAGGTAATGCAATGAAAATAATAGGAAATATTGAAAAAGTATGTAAACAAGAACATATAGAATATGAAGTATGCTATACTTTGGCACAAGGAGATGCTACTAGATTAGCACAAAGCTATAAAGACGAAGAAAACATTATATATGCTGTGGGTGGAGATGGAACATTATCTGAGGTGCTAAATGGAGTAGTAGGAACAAAAAACAAAATTGGTATAATACCAGCAGGTTCAGGTAATGACTTTTATCGTACAGTAAAAGAGCTTGGCAAAACAGAAATAGAATCAGATGTTGGTGTGGTAAATGGCAAATACTTTTTAAATATTGCATGTGTTGGAATTGATGCAGAAGTTGCCAACAATGTACCGTTAATGAAAAAGAAGAATATTAAAGTAAAAAATCTATATACAGCAAGTATTTTATACACTTTTACACATTTTAAATTTAAACAAATACACTTCAAATCACAAGAAAAAGATGAAAAAGGAAACTTTACAATACTTAGTATTTGTAATGGTAGATATTATGGTGGAGGCTATAATATATCTCCAAAAGCAAGTTTAGAGGATAACTATTTTGATGTATATTATATAAACAAACTAAGATTACCATCAATTATAAATCTACTTTTGAAATTAAAAAAAGGAAAACTTGAACAAGATAAAAGAACAAATCACTTTAAAACCAACAACATTACAGTAACATCAGAAGAACCAATTAGATTTAATGTTGATGGAGAAACAATAGAAAATACAAAATTTGAAATAAAAATCATACCAAAAGCAATAAAAATATATCATAATGTAGAATTAGAAAGTAAATTTTTGTCAGTTTAGAGTTTATAACTCTAACTGACATTTTGTTAAAGGAGAAGAAATTGAGAATTAGATATAAGCCATGGGCTAGAAAAGAATTAGAAGAAAGTAAATTTTATAGAGAACATCCTGAAGAGTTAATAGGAAAATGGAAAAATGAATATGCAAGACCAGAGCAACCTTTATTTGTTGAATTAGGATGCGGAAAAGGTGGATTTATTTCGGAAAAGGCTTCTTTACATCCTGAAAATAATTATTTAGCAATTGATTTAGTAGACCCGATGCTTGGACTAGCAAAAAGAAAAGTTGAAGAAGTATATAGTGAAGCAGATAGGGAAATAGACAACATTATACTTACTCGTTTTGATATTGAAAGAATACTTTTAATTTTAAATAAACAAGATTTAGTTGAAGGAATATATATTAACTTTTGTAATCCATGGCCAAGAGGAAAACACCATAAAAAAAGATTAACATATACAAGACAACTTGAGCATTATAAACAATTTTTAAAACCTGGTGGAAAAATCTATTTTAAAACTGATGATGATAATTTATTTGAAGAAAGTATACATTATTTTGAAGATACTGAATTTAAAATAGAAAAAATAACAAGAGATTTACAAAATGAACCAGATTTTTGGGAGAATATAGAAACAGAACATGAAAAAATGTTTTCTGAACAGGGAATAAAAATAAAAGCACTTATTGCTAAAGCAAAATAAATATGCTAATTGGAACGGAAAACGCTCCGATTAGCATATTTATTTTTCAACTACTGGTGGAATAAAATTTTCAATTGCATCTCTTAATTTAGGATGATGTATTACAAAATGTATAGATGGACTACTTATTTTTGAAATCATAACCCATTCTTTTCCACAAAATAGAATTTGTATATTTCTAAAGGTTTGATAATTATTAGTTGTTAATTTATAATTAGCAACTTTTTTTTCATATTTTTTTGTTAAATCTAAATGCTCTAAATATTCATTGTAATCATAATAAATTTTACCTTCATAAAAACTGTCTGCAAGAGAAAGAATAGGAGGGAATTTTTCAAAATCTTCCTTTGAAAAAATTGCAATCTCATCTTCTAAAATATTATGTTTTAAAATTTTTTTAGTTAATTGCTTTTGAGTATTAACAGCATCTAGTATATTTTTAGTATCATCTGCAGATATATTGTTTCTTTTCAAAATTTTTAAAAGTAAAGTTTCAGAAATAGTATGAATAGGAAGTGATGATACTATTCTTCTGCGAGGCATATTTATAGTTGCATTTAAAGATAAAAATACAGAAAAAGCATTTTTAGATTCTGCTCTATAAATATCCATAAGTGATGTTGATTTAGTAAGTATATGTTTTGCTTTTTCTTTATAGTATGCAACTTCAGATTTTGAACTTGTTAAATAATATTTGCCTTTATTATGGTATCCATTTATACATTCACCAGTAAGTGCTACTGACCCAGATACATAATTAAGGTGACAATATATAGAATTTGAAGTTCCTTTTAGAAAATATGGTGAAACTTGTCCAGTCATATAAATTGGAACCCAACTTTCTAATCCTAACATCATTTCATTAAATGGTCTGTCTAAATTATGAATGATATTTAAATGTAAGCCTTTTTTTAAAGTCATTGCAATAGCAAACATCCACTTTTTTCCAAAGTCTACGTCTTTTGCCATATCTTCCATAGGCATATCACTACACATAAAAACAGGTTCTTCTGACTTTGAAAAGACTGTTGCTTTAAAAAAGTCTAATTCTCCTTTTTTCATTTCTTCTATGCCATAATAATTCTTTGAAGAAGATTTATAAAAAGGCACAAAAGGAACTTTTAATTCATCAAAATGAATGGCTTTTATATATTGCCCTAAATCAAATTCATCTAAATTTTTTAAGAAATTACTAATAGAGTTTTCCTCAATAGATGTATTGCTTGAGAACCAATTTACTAAATGAAAAAGATAATCAGATTGGTTTTTCAAATCTTCAACATTACAATCAATAAGTAGTGATATAGTTTGTTTATTACTTTGAGAGCTGTATTTGGATACTACAAATGCACATACGGCTTCAACAAAATCTTTTGATTTTGAAGGTTTTCTATTTCCTGCACGAATTTTTGATAAGAATGATGCATCATAGCATATTGAACGTGCTAAATCTGCTACACTAATATTTAATGCTGAGATTATTTCATTAAAATTTTTGCTCAATTGTTCAGAACTAATTAATATATCATTTAAAGAATTGGCTAAAGTATTATAAATTTCACTTTGTTCTTTTTTTATATTTTTATCACAACATATTTTATATAGACCAACAGTTAATTGCTCTAGTTGATTACTTTTTACATTTGGAGTTCTATCACCATTGCGGTAACGACTGATAACAGAAGATGATAGCCCAGATGCAGTTACAAGGTCTTGTGAAGAACAATCAAATTGTTCCATATATTTATTTAATTGCTCGTTAAAAGTCATAACAAACCTCCAAAAAAATTTCTTGCTAAATATTAGCACAATTTTAGTAAAAAATCAACTTCCAAGAAGTCATGGAAAATTTGGCAAAATTAATAAATAATAAAAATAATTATGATACTATATATGTATATTTAGACTAAAAAGACTAGATTTTTGCAAATACTATTTGTATAATAATTATTATAAGGAGGAAAACTATGGAAAATGATAAAAATAAAAGAAATTGGATAATAGCAATTATTGTAGTTTTTATAGTTGTATTTGGAGGAGGATATTTAATGACAAGAAATAATAATACAAATCAGAACAATAATAATGGCGGAACAGTTAAAAGTCAAGATAATGTTAAAATAGTAGCAAATACAGCAAGTCAATTAATTTTAGAGGATTATTCAACATCAGAATTTTCAATGAAAAAGCCACAAGGATGGAAAGTTGAAAATGGTGGAACAGGAATGTATTATGCAATTAAGGTATATGATCCAAACGAAACAAATAATCAAATATTTTTAATGTTAAAAATGCAACCGCTATTAAAAAGTACGGCAGGAAAAGCTTTTTGGCAAAATTACTATAAGCTAAGTGGAAACAATAGTCAATACAAAGTATTTGCAGATGCTGTGGTTTTAGAAAAACCAACAACAGAAGAATTTTACAAGAAATTTGATGAAATAGGTTCATACATGAATTCAATTGAATCAACATTGAGTACATTTAATTTCCCTAAATTTAACAACTTTACAAAATTAGAAGAATCTGATTCTAAAGCATCTATGAAAAGTGTTGCATTAGATAGCAAAGTATTAAGAGCTACATTTACAGGAGATAACAATAAACAAGGTGAAGGTATGTTTATGGCATCTATTGTAAATTTTGGAAACCAATATCAAGGTGGAACAGATATGCTATACTATATGGTGTATGATATAATGTCAATAACTTCAGCCAAAGATGAGTTTATAGACTACAAAGATATTTTGTTACAGTCAGCTAACTCAATTGAATTTAGTGATGCTTATGTAAAAAAGACAATAGATGATGGAAACGCACAAACAAAACAAGCTCTAGCTTTAAGTGCTTCAATTCAAGCTGCATTTGACTCATATATGCAAGCATGGGAAAACAGACAAACAACTTATGATATTATGAGTCAAAAACAAAGTGATGCAACTTTAGGTTATGAAAGAGTTTATAATACAGATACAGGAGAAATTTATAAAGCTTATAACGGATTCACAGATGATTATAAAGGTGAGACTTATAAATCTGTAACAGATGAGATGTATACTCAAAAAACAAGCGGATATATTGAAAAATAAAAAATGAATAATCATTAAATGTTGGGCAAGAATATATTTAGAGGTGATTTAAATATGTTCTTGCCTAAAGCAGTTTATTATGAAAAAGAAAGTGAAAATTATGAGCTGGGAAAAGAACTATTACAAAGGTATAAAGATAAAGGGATACAGTGTATTGAAATAGAAAATCATAATAATATAGAAGTAATGAGAAAAAAGCAAAATAGTGAGTTTCCACAAATGAAGCAAAATTTAATAATAGGAATTAGAAAAACACATAAATTTGTGCCAAATCATAAAACATCAGATTTTTTGGTTCCATATACATCATCTGGTTGTATAGCAATGTGTTTATATTGCTATTTGGTGTGTAATTATAACAAATGTGCATATTTAAGGTTGTTTGTTAATAGAGAACAAATGCTAAATAAAATAATAAAAGTTGCAAATGAATCAGATAAAAATTTAACATTTGAAATAGGGAGTAACAGTGACTTGATTCTAGAAAATACAATTACAAACAATTTAGTATGGACAATCGAAAATTTCAAAGCTAACCCAAAAGGTTTGCTGACATTTCCAACTAAATTTGATATAGTTGATCCAATTTTGCCGTTAGACCACAATGGAAAAGTAATAGTAAGAATGAGCGTAAATCCAAGAGAGATAATTAAAACAATTGAAATAGGAACATCACCATTAGAAAATAGAGTAAAAGCAATAAATAAATTAAAAGATGCAGAATATAAACTAGGAATTTTAATAGCGCCTGTAATTTTAGTAGAAGATTGGAAAAAACAATATACAGAACTAATTCAGTATTTAGCAGAAAACTTATCAGAACTAGTAAAAAAAGATATGTTTTTTGAAATAATATTTATGACATACAGTTATGTGCATAGAATGATAAATCAAGAAGCGTTTCCAAAGCAAACTAATCTATATAATCAGGAAATAATGACAGTTAGAGGAAAAGGAAAATACACATATAATAAAGAGACAAGAGAAGAAGCGGAAATGTTTTTACGAGATTTAATGAGAAAATATTTTCCACATAATGAAATTAAATATATAGTTTAATTTGATTGCTGTTGAACTTCAACGGCAATTTTTTCTTTTTTTGTTCACAATATAGACATAAAACATTTGTATAATGTATAATAAACTTATGAGTTTTAGGAGGAAAATTAGATGAATAATATTACTATTTTAGTAGTAGATGACGAATCAAGAATGAGAAAATTAATTAAGGATTTCTTAGCTCAAAAAGGGTATAGTATATTAGAAGCAGGAGATGGAGAAGAAGCACTTCATGTATATGAAGAAAATAAAAACCATATTAATCTTATATTGTTAGATGTAATGATGCCAAAACTTGATGGTTGGTCAGTACTTAGACAAATAAGACAAACTTCAAGAATACCAATTATAATGTTAACAGCAAGAGGAGAAGAACAAGATGAACTATTTGGATTTGAACTTGGAGTAGATGAATATATATCAAAACCATTTAGTCCTAAAATATTAGTAGCAAGAGTTGAAGCTATACTAAAAAGAACTATGGGAAATAAAACTGAAGTAAAAGATTATGATGGTATTGTAATAGACCCAGAAGGCAGAACTGTAAAAGTTGATGGAAAACCAATAGAAATGAGTTTACGTGAATATGAACTATTAAAATATTTGGTAGACAATGAGGGAATAGCTCTATCAAGAGATAAAATATTAAATAATGTTTGGAACTATGACTATTATGGTGATTCAAGAACAATAGATAGCCACATAAAGAAAATAAGACACAAACTAGGAAAAAAAGGTAAATACATAGAAACAATGAGAGGCATTGGGTATAAATTTGAAATAAAATAAATGGAGCAAAATAATGATTAAGGAAAAATTAAAATCAGTAAGAGTTAAGTTATTTTTAGTGCTTTGTGTTGTTACTATACTTTTAGTAATATGCTTAATTGCTATAAATAGTTTGGTACTTGAAAATTTTTATATTTATAATAAAACAAATACCATAAAGGAAGTATATAACAAAATAAATAAATATTACAAAGATCCTGATTTGGCAATTAATTTGGAAACAGAATTAAAGAAAATTGCTTTTAGAAATAACTTTGATATTTTAATACAATCAGATACTGACTTGATACTATTTTCGACTAATAAAGATTTTTTATCAAGTATTGAAGTGGCAAAAGAAAAATACAAAACATATTTAGAAGAAAGAAAAAATTTGCTTTATAGTGATGCAAAAATGACTATAAGGAAAATAGATGATACAAGTAATAGTTTAAATTACATTCTATTATATGGAAAACTTGATAATGGATATAGTTTATATATAAGAATACCAATTGCTCCAATAGAAGAAAGTGTTAGAATTTCAAATAATACACTTATTGTTATAGGAATTGCAACAGTAATAATATCAGCATTTGTAGCATCATTAATTTCTAAAAGATTTACGAGTCCAATTTTGCAATTAAATGATATTACTAAGAAAATGGCTAAGTTGGATTTTGAACAAAAGTACAGAATAAATGATTCTGATGATGAGATAAATGAACTTGGTAAAAATATAAATACAATGTCTGATAAACTTGAGTCAACCATAAAACAATTAAGAGAAACAAATAGTGAGCTTGAAAAAGATATTGAAGAAAAATCTAAAATAGATGAAATGAGAAAACAGTTTATATCAGATGTGTCACATGAACTAAAAACTCCAATAGCATTAATTCAAGGTTATGCAGAGGGATTAATAGAAAATGTAAATAATGATGATGAATCTCGAAAATTTTATGCTGAAGTAATACTTGATGAATCAAATAAAATGGACGTACTAGTAAAACAATTGTTGGAACTAATGAAGCTTGAATATGGAAAAAGAAAGTTTAATGACGAAGAATTTGACGTTGTGGAACTAATAAATGAGGTTATTAGAAAGTGCAATGTGATGTTAGAAGAAAACCAAATACAAGTGGTATTTGATGAAAAAAAGCCTATATACGCTTATGCAGATGACTTTTACGTAGAACAAGTTGTAACAAATTATTTTACAAATGCAATAAAACATGCAAAAGAAGTAAATGGAAAAAAACAAATAAAAATTACAATACAAAATGTAAAGAATAAAATTAGGGTATCTGTATTTAATACCGGAGATAAAATTCCTGAGGAAGATTTAACAAGAGTATGGGGAAGGTTCTATAAGATAGATGATTCACGTAATCGTGAAAATAGTGGAAGCGGAATAGGATTATCAATAGTAAAAGCTATACAAAATAATTATCAGAATGAATATGGTGTACAAAACCTTTCTAATGGAGTAGAATTTTATTTTGACATCTCTACGAAAAAGTAGTTTTATATTTTGTAATACTATTTTAAAGTACTTGTAGATAAGTAGTAGAGTAGCCACAGCGACTTTGACATATATTTTTTCGTGCTTTAGTCGAGAAAAAATATATTCAAAGTGCAAGCGATGTGGCGAACAGAATAAGGAGAAAGTCAAATGGAACAACAATACAAAATAGAAAACAACGGAAGCTTTGTGTTGAAGCACATATTTGAATGTGGACAATGCTTTAGATGGAACGAAGAGCTAGATGGAAGCTATACTGGAGTTTTTAAGAATAATGTATTAAATGTAAAAGAACAAAACCATCAAATTATATTTGATGGTATTTGTGATGGAGATATAAAAGAGATAGTAACAAAATATTTTGATTTAGATAGAGATTATGATGATATAAAAAATAAATTATCAAAAATAGATGAACCATTAAAAAATAGTATTGATTATGGAAGTGGAATAAGGCTATTAAATCAAGACTTATGGGAAACAACAATATCTTTTATAATATCAGCTAATAATAATATTCCACGAATAAAAGGCATAATAGAAAGAATGGCAAAAAAATATGGAAACAAAATTGAATGGAGGGGTAATGAATATTATACATTTCCAACACCAGAACAGTTATCAAAAGCAAGTGTAGAAGATTTAAGAGCATTAGGGTTAGGTTTTAGAGATAAAAGAATATATGATACAACAAAATTAGTCATATCAAAACAAATGGATTTAGAAAAATTAAAACAAGAAACAGATAGTAGAAAAATAAAAGAGACTTTGCTAACACTACCAGGAGTTGGACCAAAAGTAGCAGATTGTATTATGCTATTTTCAACATTAAAATGTTTAGATGTATTTCCAGTAGATGTATGGGTAAGAAGAGTTATGAATGAGCTATATTTTAAATTACCAGACGAAACAAAACTAAAAAGAGATCAAATAGAAAAATTAGCAACAGAAAAATATGGAGATTTAGCAGGACTGGCACAGCAGTATTTATTCTACTGGAAACGTGAAGCGTAAGTTTTGTTCAAAAATAAACAACCAATAACAGTGAATATTGACAATCTAAGATTTACAATTTATGGAAAAGATATTGCGGAATATTTGTAATTAAGGTATAATAAAAAAGTCCTTACATAAGGATAGTTCCCTGAAGAAGGGAGGTGCAGTTTTATATGACATCCTATGAACTGATTTGGCGATTAATTATATTATTGCTTTTAAGCAGTAATAATGATGAAAACCAAAGCACAAACAAAGAATAATCTTTGGAGGCGGACGACGACCGCCTCTTTCTTTTTTAGTATGGAAGTCTTATGCAACAAATTTTTGTGCAATAAAAAAGAGATATGCGACGAACATATCTCAGTGCAAATCTTAATGACATCCAATGACTTGCTTAAGCTATTACTAGTATAGCACTAATTTTATTATATGTCAAATTTTTAAAAAAATTCAAAAAATATTTCATATTTTTTTCTTTATGCTATAATATAAATGTGAAACAAAAGCTAAAAAAAACAATAAAAATGTTTCACATTTTTTAAAATTGGAGGGAGAGAGTTTTGAGTATTCAAATTGTATATGGAACATCAGGTACAGGAAAAAGTACATATATTTTTAACCAAATAAATGAACAAATAAAACAAAAAAGTCCATACAAAATAAAAGTAATTACACCAGAACAATTTTCATATACAGCAGAGCATAAATTACTTGAAACATCTTCTTCACAAAGTATGATTTCAGCAGAAGTAATTACGTTTGCACGTATGGCATATAGAATTTTAGGAGAAGTAGGCAAAAAAACAAGAATAAATTTATCTGGTTCGGGCAAAGCAATGCTTATAGACCATATTTTACTAACAGAAAATAATAAGTTTTCATTTCTAGGTAAGTCAGATGAAAATGTAGAAATGATATCAAGACAATTAACTGAGCTAAAAAAACACCAAGTACAGTTAGATATATTAAAAGAAGTTACTAAAAATACTCAAGATAAATACTTGCAAAAAAAGCTTGAAGATATTACAAATTTGTATGATTTATATAACACTTCAATTCAAAATCAATATATTGACGAAAATGATGGGTTAACTCTTTTGGCAGAAGAACTTGAAGAATCAAATGAATTTAAAAATTGCGATATATATATTGACGAATTTGCGGGATTTACTTTACAAGAATATGAAATTTTAAGAAAACTTATGAGAATATCACATAAAATTACAATAACAATTTGTGCAGATAATTTACAAGAAAACACAAATGCTGATATAGACACATTTTATAGTAATAAACAAACAGTAAAAAGGATTTTAGAAATTGCAAACCAAGAGCAAATAGAAGTAGAAAAAACAATTTTTTTAAATACACCATACAGATTTAAAACTGAAGAATTACAACATCTAGCAGAAAATATGACATCACCTTTTTATAAAAAATATGACAAACAAAATGAAAATTTATCAATATTTTTAGCAAGTAATCCATATTCTGAAATAGAAAATGTTGCAATACAAATAACAAAACTTGCAAAAAAAGGCTATAAATATGAAGAAATGGCTGTAATTACAAAAAATATAGATACATATTCAAGTTTGTGTAAAGCAATTTTTGAGCAATATAATATACCAGTTTTTATAGATGAGAAAAAGGACTTAAGAAGTAATATTTTAGTAAGATATGTATTATCTTTATTAGAAATATTTGCAAAGAACTGGTCTTATGAATCTGTATTTGGTTATATAAAAACAGGATTACTAGATTTAGATACACAAGAAATAGCTGTATTAGAAAATTATTGCTTAAAATGGGGTATAAAAGGAAGCAAATGGTATGCAAAAGAATGGAACTTTTACACTGAAACAGAAGAACAACAAAAGCAAATAATATATGCAAGAGATAAAGTTGTAGAGCCTCTTTTGAAATTTAAAAAACAGTTAGCAGGATTAAAAACAGTAAAAGAAATAACAACTGGATTATATGAATTTTTAGTCCAAAATAATATATATGAAAAGCTAGAACAAAAAATTGAGGAATTGAAACAAAATAATGAACTAGAAATTGCAAAACAATATGAATTAAGTATTAAAATTTTAACAGATTTATTTGATGAAATAGTACTAGTTTTAGGCAATAAAAATATAACTTTTGATAGATATGCAAAAATATTAAAAATGGGCTTTAACCAAAGTGACTTAGGTACAATTCCTGCAACTGCAGATCAAGTAATAGTAGGAGATGTGGACCGTTCAAGATCACATAAAGTAAAGGCAGTATTTATTATAGGTTTAAATGATGGAAGCTTTCCAAGTATACAAAAAGATGAAGGATTTTTAGATGATAAAGATAGAAATATATTAAAAGAGCAAGGAATAGAACTTGCAAAAGGAACAATAGAGCAAATTTATGACGACAATTTTAATATTTACAAGGCATTTACAACAGCAGAAGAAAAACTTTATTTATCTTATGCTTCATCAGATGCAGAAGGAAAATCTTTAAGAGCATCAATATTAATAAATAAAATTAAAAGAATATTTCCTAATATAAAAGAACAAAGTGATGTAATAGAGAGAAAAAGCGAAGTATTACTTTCTAAAACTACATTTGATGAATTATTAGTAAATTTAAGAAATTTTACACAGGGTGAGGAAATAGAACCTATTTGGTTTGATGTATACAATTATTATCAGGCTAATTATAAAGCAAAATTAGAGTCAGCAATAAAGGCTTTACAATATAAAAATGAGCCAGAAAAATTAAAGCAAAATAAATTGGAAAAATTATATGGCAATACTTTAAAAACAAGTGTGTCAAGACTAGAACAATATCAAGCTTGTGCTTTTTCATATTATTTAAAGTATGGACTAAAATTAAAAGAAAAAGATAGCTTTAATGTTGAGGCTGTTGATACAGGAAACTTAATGCATGAAGTAATAGATAGCTTTTTTGAAAGATTAGATGAATTAAATATATCTGTAAAAAATATTGAAGAAGAACAAATAAAACAAATTACAGAAGATATTGTTGAAGAAAAACTAGCATTAAAAAAATATGATATATTTAATAGTATTCCAAAATACAGAATATTAGCTCAAAGATTAAAAAAAGTAATTACAAAATCTATGAAATATATTGTAGATAGTTTAAAATATAGTGACTTTGAAGTGTTAGGACATGAACTTGAATTTAAACAAGGTGGTCAATATGAGCCAATTATATATGAATTAAAAGATGGTAAAAAAGTTGAAATAACTGGGAAAATTGACAGATTAGACATAGCAAAAACTGCAGATGGAAATTATATTAGAATAATAGATTATAAATCATCAATAAAAAATATAAATCTAAATGAAGTGTATGCAGGTTTGCAACTTCAATTATTAACATATTTGGACGCTACTTGTGAAAATGAAGAAGTAACACCAGCAGGCGCATTGTATTTTAATTTAATAGATCCAGTATTAAATGCAAATCCAAATATGACTGATGAAGAAATTACAGAAGAGCTAAGAAAACAATTTAAAATGCAAGGGCTTATACTTGCAGATAGTAATATTGTAAGAAAAATGGACATAAATTTAGTATCTGGCAGTTCTAATATTGTTCCAGCATATATAGGCAAAGATGGAGAAGTTAGTGACAAACCAAATACATTAAATAGAAAACAATTTGAAAACTTGCAAAATTATATGGAAAAAATCATAAAACAAATTTCAGAAGAAATTTTAAATGGAAACATTGGAATCGAACCATATTATAGAACTAGGGATAAGAAAACACCTTGTGAATATTGTAGTTATAAAGCTATTTGCCAATTTAATCAAACTACAAAAAATAATTATAATTACATACCAAATGCCAACAAAGAAAAAATATTGGAAAAAATTTCAAGTGTTCGCTAGACATTTATAAGTAAATGTTGTACTATATAATTATAGGAAATGAAAAAGACAGATGTGGTTTGCCTCCTACAAGGAGGTGAGGCGTATGGTAGAAATACAATCATTAATAGCAACAATATACATATTATATTATTCTTTAATTGGAGTAACTATCATTACGTTTACCTTAATTATAGCATTAGTTATAATTATGAGTAAGCAAAAAATTAACCAATAAAAAAACACATCTGTATAATTTTGACGATTTAGATGTGTTTTTTACATTTAATTCGGCAAACCACATTTGTGGTTTTTCATTTCCTATTATTATTATATAACAAATATTTGACATTTGTCAATAAGAAGGAATAGATATGGAAAATATAATTTATCGAAATAATGAAGGAATTGAATATATTCAATTTAAAAGATTATTAGAGTATCCAGAAGTAACACATTGTTATACAATGAGAAGTAATAATCAGTTAAACTTTCAAATAAAAAATATTGATTTTTTTAGACAAAGTTGTGATAGAATATTAAAAAGTTTAAATTTAGAAAACACAGCTGTTGTAAGAACATATCAAACACATACAGATACTGTGGAAAAAATAGAAAAAGTAAAAAATATTGACGAATTAAAAGATGTTGACGGAGTAGTAACAAATAAAAAAGACATTGCACTTCTTACAACTTCTGCAGATTGCATTTCAATGCTTTTATATGACCCAGTAAAAAAAGCAATAGGAAGTATTCATTCGGGCTGGAAAGGTACTTTAAAAAGAATAATAGTAAAAGCAATAGAAAAGATGGTAACTGAATATCAGAGTAAGCCAGAAGATATTATATGTTGTATATGCCCAAGTATAAGACAATGTTGTTTTGAAGTTGATGAAGATGTAAAAGATTTATTTTATAATAAATACAAAAACTTAAAAAACATTGATGAAATAATTAAACTAGGAGACAAAAAGGAAAACAAACAAAAATATTATATTGATACAGTAAAAATCAATATTGAATTGTTAAAAAACATAGGATTAAAAGAAAAAAATATAATAGACAGTAATATTTGTACAATGTGTCATTCAAAAGAATTTCATTCATATAGAGCAGACGGAAAAAGCTTTGGAGTAAATGGAGCAATAATAGCGATAAAATAGGAGGAGTAATATGATACCTGAAAGGTTAATAAAAGGTGATACTATTGGTTTAATAGCACCATCAAGTCCAGTATTGAAAGAAGATCTAGAAACAATAAATAATTCGATAATGCTTATGGAAAGTGCTGGTTTTAATATTAAATTTGCACCAAATGCACTATCAAATAAATTAGGATATTCAGCAACAGCAAAACAAAAAGCAGAAGATATAAACTATATGTTTCAAAACAACGAAATAAAGGCCATATTCTGTATATCAGGAGGATTTAACTCAAACTCTACATTTGATTATTTAGATTATGATGTAATAAAATATCATCCAAAAATAATATGTGGATTTAGTGATTCAACATCACTTTTAAATGCAATTTATGCAAAAACTGGATTAGTAACTTTTCATGGACCAACATTTAAAGCATTAACTTCATGGCAAACTAAATATGGATATGAAGAAGTAATAAAAAGGTTTGTAGAAGGTGGCTTGAGTTTAGGGCAAGCAGATGATGAATATGTTATAATTAAAGAAGGAAAAGCAAAAGGAATTCTAGTTGGTGGAAATTTAAGTTTAGTAAATGAAATGGTATGTGGAAAATATAGTATTGATTTTACAGATAAAATACTATTTTTAGAAGAATTGTTTGTTGAAACACCACCAGAGCTAGTAAGCAATTATTTTTATTATATGAAACAAAATGGAGTATTTGACAAGATAAAAGGAATTTGGCTTGGTAATTACGATGGAGCAGTGAGCATAGAAAAAATCTTGTTAGATACATTAGATGGAGAATACAATTTGCCAATAATAAAATCAAATAATTTTGGTCATATAGATAAGAAAACTGTTATACCAATTGGAACAATGGCAAAAATTGATACAGACCAAGAAAACAAAATAGAATTATTGGAAGATTGTGTAAAATAGAGGAAATAAGAAATGTACGATAATTGGGAAGATTTAGAAAATAGTATAAAAAGTTGTAATAGATGTAAATTATGTTCAACAAGAAAAAATATTGTTTTTGGAGAGGGTAATAAACAAGCAGATTTAATGTTTATAGGAGAAGGTCCTGGAGCAGATGAAGATACTCAAGGACTTCCCTTTGCTGGAAAAGCAGGACAACTTATGAATAAAGCGTTTCAAGGATTAGGTATAAAAAGGCAAGAGGTGTATATAACAAATATAGTAAAGTGTAGACCTCCTGCTAATAGAGTACCAGAACAAGATGAAGCAGAGGCATGCTTAAATTATTTGCGTAATCAGGTAATTCTTGTAAAACCTAAAGTAATAGTTCTTTTAGGAAGTACAGCTTTAAAAAATGTATTAGGAAAAGAATATTCTATTACAGCTAGTAGAGGCAAATGGATAGAGCAAAAAGGAATAAAGTATATGCCTACTTGGCACCCTGCTGCATTACTTAGAGATGAGAACAAAAAGGTTGAATTTTGGAAAGATTTAAAAGAGGTTGTGAATCTTTTAAATTTATAATATTATTGTTAATAAGATAAACCAGAGGTAAGATATGAAAGATAATATAAAACAAAAGGCTGAATATTGCTTAAATTGTAAAAATCCACAATGTAGGACAGGATGCCCACTTGGAAATAATATTCCAGCTTTTATACAAAAGGTAAAAGAAGATAATTTAGAAGAAGCATATAAAATATTGTGTGAAACTACTGCTATTCCGGCAATATGTGGCAGAATATGTCCACATCAAAAACAATGCCAAGGTAAATGTATTAGAGGAATCAAATCAGAACCAGTTTCAATTGGAGAAATAGAAGCTTATGTTGGAGATTGGGCTTTAAATAATACAAATAGCCTATTAAATTGTTGTAAAGACATTCAAGAGAAAAATAAAAAAGTAGCAGTTATTGGTGGAGGACCATCAGGGTTAACTGCTGCGGTGTTTTTGAGAAAAAATGGATATAAAGTAACAATTTATGAAAAACAAAAAGATTTAGGTGGAATTTTAAAAAGAGGAATACCAGAGTTTAGATTATCAAATGAAATTGTAGAAAAAACTATTGAACAAATTTTAGCACTCGGCATAAATGTACAATGTGAAAAAGAGTTGGGAAGAAACTTAGAACTAGCCAATTTAGAAAAAGAATATGACGCAATATATTTATCAATAGGAGCAAACATACCAAGAAAGATGGCTATTGAAGGTGAAGAATTAGAGGGAGTATATGGTGGTAATTCATTGCTAGAAAATCAGAATCATCCTGACTATACAAATAAAAAAGTTGCAATTATTGGTGGCGGAAATGTTGCAATGGACTGCGCAAGAACAATAAAAAGAATGGGAGCAGAGCAGGTAGTTGTAATATACAGAAGATCTGAAGCGGAAATGCCGGCAGAATCAAAAGAAATTTCTGATGCAAAAAAAGAAGGAGTCGAATTTCAATTTTTAAATAATATTGTGAAAATACTAGGAACAAATAAAGTTGAGAAAATAGAGTGTATTAAAACAGAATTGGTACAAAAAGAAGGAGAAACAAGAAAGTCTCCTGTAAATATTGAAAACAGTAATTATATATTAAATATGGATTATGTAGTTATGGCTGTTGGTGGAGAAGTGGATAAAGATCTAATTGAAAAATGCAATATAAGTACAACAACTAAAAAGTATGTACAAGTAAATGAAAACAATCAAACATCAGATGAAAAAGTATTTGCTGGAGGAGATGTTGTTGGACAAAATTCAACTGTGGCTTGGGCTGCAAGTGACGGAAAAAATGTTGCAAGTAAAATAATAAAATTCTTAGAAGAAAAATAAAAGTTGGAAATATATATTTCCAACTTTTAAATTATAAATTTTCATCATTTTCAAGATTTTTATTTAATTTTAATAAAATTTTTATATTATTAAATAATCTAGATATTTTTCCTTCTTTAACTAAAACTAAAGAAACATTATTTAAAATTGCCTCATGTTTTTCCTCAAGAACTACCATTTTGTTAATATAATAACTATTAAAATCATTGTAATTTTCAGTAATACCAATATAATTCTTATAATTATATAACTTTGTACGATAAATTTCTATTTCTTGTGTAGTATTTAATTTATTAAATTCATTATCAAAATATGAGCTATAAATTAAATTTTGAGTCTTAATAAATGTTAACTTTAATTCATTTTTCAATTTTCCAATTTTAAAAGCAATTTTTTGTGCTTTTTCATCAACAAGTTCATTTTCAAGTAGTTTGTTATTTAAAACAATTATTTTTTCTTCAATATTTAAAATATCATCTAATAAATCTTGAATTTTCAAAAAGTTTTTCATTCCACATGATTCGCATAAATCAAGTTTAAATTTATCAGTACTAAATAATGTACTATCAAATAAGACATTTTCACCAACAAGATAAGCTAATTGTCTAACTAAATTGCACAAAAGTGGATAACAATTAGGACTATTAGTTGGAAGTGATATGTCATAATATTTTACTATAGTTTCTTTTTGATCAAGAATTTTTGAAGCTGCCAATTGCACAGCTCCTTCATTTAAAGCTGTTCCATATGTTTTTAATGCCCCGAATTCACACAAACCTAAACGATATAAATTACCTTTACGGTCTTTTACTTCTTGAATGTGATGAATAAGTTCATGTATAGCAAATTTTTCTAAATCTTTTAAAGGTATTCCAGACTTAAAGTATATAGAAGAATTCTTATAAAAATAAGTTGCCTCAGCATAACCTTCTGGCATTGATGCTATATACATAGGGGTTCTAGAAAACTCAATAAATAATTGGCTACAATCAAAATGTGCACTTGGAAAAGTATTACAAATTTTTTCTGCAACACTTTTAGAAATAGAATTTACACTTAATGTATCTAATCTTCCAATAATTTCAATTCCATCTTTTTTTAATTCTGATTCAACGTTCATTTATAAAATATTTCTCCTTAGTATATTCTTTTTCCATTATACAACATAAAGATACAAAATAATATTACAATAATATTACAGTTTCATTACAAATATGTAACAAAACAGAACACTACATTTGTAATGTTCTGTTTTATGAATCAATATTATTTATGTTTTATTTAACAACAATGTTGTAAATTTTATTTTTTACATAAATTTCTTTAACAATATTTTTATCACTGATTGCATTTTTTACAGATTGATTTTCATGTACTTTATCTTTTACAATTGCTTCATCAGTATCTAATGCAATTGATACAGTAGCTTTTACTTTTCCATTAACTTGAACTGGAATTTCAATTTCATCATCAATAGTTTTTGCTTCATCATAAGTTGGCCATGGAGTATTTGCTATTGTGTCTTTTGCACCAATTATCTCAAATAACTCTTCAGTCATATGTGGAGCAAAAGGATTTAACAATTGTAAAAATGTTTTGTATTCAGCTTTGTTTATTCTTTTTAATTTATAAAATTCATTTGTCATTGTCATAAATGTAGAAACAGCTGTGTTAAATTTCATTTCTTCAATATCTGAAGAAACTTTTTTTATAGCTTTATGCATCATTTTTTCAAATTCAGGAGAGTAGCTGTCTCCATCAACTAAAAATTCTTGCATATTCCATACTCTATCTAAGAATTTATTACATCCACGAATACTTTCCATAGACCATGGAGCAGTTTGATCAAATGGTCCCATAAACATTTCATAAACACGGAATGTATCTGCACCAAATTCTTCAACAATATCATCAGGGTTTATAACATTACCTTTTGATTTTGACATTTTTTCTCCATTTGAGCCTAAAATCATACCATGTGAAGTACGTTTTTGATAAGGCTCTTTAGTTGGTACAACACCAATATCATATAAGAACTTATGCCAAAATCTTGAATATAATAGGTGAAGTGTAGTATGTTCCATACCACCGTTATACCAGTCAACTGGACTCCAATATTCTAAGGCTTCTTTAGAAGCTAAAGCTTTATCATTATGTGCATCCATATATCTTAAATAATACCAAGATGAACCAGCCCATTGAGGCATTGTATCTGTTTCACGAGTAGCTTTTCCACCACAATGAGGGCAAGTTGTATTAACCCAATCTGTATGTTTAGCTAAAGGTGATTCACCATTTTCACCAGGTTCATAATCTTCAATATCAGGTAAGCATAATGGAAGTTCTTCTTCTGGAAGTGGAACCCATCCACATTTATCACAATGAACCATAGGAATTGGTTCACCCCAATAACGTTGTCTTGAAAATACCCAATCACGTAATTTGTAATTTACTTTTCTAGTTCCAATTTTATTTTCTTCTAAATAATCAATAACTTTTTTCTTTGCTTCTTCAACAGATAAACCTGTTAAGAAACTAGAGTTAACAAGTTTGCCACTTGCAACATCTGTAAAAGCTTCTTTCTCAATATCACAAACTGTGTTTTCAATTGCTGATTCAATTACTTGAATAATAGGTAAATCGAACTTTTTAGCAAATTCCCAGTCTCTTGTATCATGAGCAGGAACAGCCATAATTGCACCAGTACCATAAGTAATTAAAACATAGTCTGAAACCCAAATTGGAATTTCTGTATTTGTTAAAGGATTGATTGCTCGAATACCTTTGATTTCAACACCTGTTTTTTCTTTATTCAATTCAGCACGTTCAAAATCAGATTTTAAACTAGCTTGTCTTTGATATTCTTTTACTTCATCTAGGTTAGTAATTTCGTTTTCTAATTCTTTAATAATAGGATGTTCTGGAGCAACTACCATATATGTTGCACCAAATAATGTATCAGGTCTTGTAGTGTATACAACTAATTCTTTATCATGGTTTGCAAGTTTAAATTTAACTTCAGCACCTTCACTACGACCAATCCAGTTTCTTTGTTGTGCTTTGATTTTATCTAAATAATCAACTTCATCTAAGTCATCAATTAATCTTTGAGCATATTCTGTAATTTTTAACATCCATTGACTTTTTTCTTTTTGGACAACTGGACTTCCACATCTTTCACAAACACCATTAACAACTTCTTCATTTGCTAACCCTACTTTACAACCAGTACAGAAGTTTATAGGCATTGTAGCTTTATAAGCTAATCCATGTTTATATAATTGAATAAAAATCCATTGAGTCCATTTATAATAATTTGGATCAGTTGTATTGACTTCTCTAGACCAGTCAAATGAAAAACCTAAAGCTTTTAATTGTTCTCTAAAATGATTAACGTTTTTCTCAGTTGTAATTTTAGGATGAACATGATTTTTAATAGCATAGTTTTCAGCTGGTAATCCAAATGCATCAAATCCAATAGGGTATAATACATTATATCCTTCCATTCTTTTCTTTCTAGCAATAATATCTAATGCTGTATAACTACGAGGATGACCAACATGTAAGCCTTGACCAGAAGGATATGGAAATTCAACTAGTCCATACCATTTTTTTAATGAAGGATCATCTTTTGCATAAAAAGTACCTTCACTATACCATTTATTTTGCCATTTTTTTTCAATATCTTTAAAGTTATATCCCATAAACCTCACTCCTTCTGTAAATACAGACCTATTATATAACATTTTGAACTGAAAGAAAAGGGAAATTTGCTAAAAAGTTTAATTTGTGATATAATTTATATGTATGTAGGACTACCTACAAATAAATTTGGGCAAGGAG
>FR902179.1 GCA_000437855.1 Clostridium sp. CAG:567
GTTTAAGTGTTCTGTAGTTAATAGTCTCTGGTTTTTTTACTTCGCCTTTTGACCATTCTCTAATTTTTTCATCTGATGCTATTCCAATTTTAAGTTTGTTAAAAATTTCTAATTCATCCACTTTATTTAGCCCCCTAAATATTTTTCTTTTTTCGTACTTGTTTAAACAAGTTTTACACTGCTGTGCAATTCTATATTGTTAACTTGTTTAAACTTTCTGAATGGCTATTAAATTTTATTCTTCACTATCATTAAATTCGTCTATATCTAACAAATCTTCATCATCTAGTAATAAGTCTTCATCATCAATATTTTCTTCTTCGTCTAAAAGCATTTCACTATCTTCTGAATATCCATCAGCTAGTTCATCTTCATCAACTACTGCAAGTTCTTCTTCTATTTTAGGATCATCTTTAATACTATTAAAATCAATACCTTCATCAATATTTTCTTTTAATTCTAGTTCTCTATTATCTTCAGAAAGAAGTTTAATATCTAATCCTAAAGATTGAAGTTCTTTTACTAATACTTTAAATCCTTCTGGAACACCTGGTTCTGGAATGTTTTCGCCTTTTACGATTGCTTCATAAGTTTTTACTCTTCCGACAATATCATCAGATTTAACTGTTAACATTTCTTGAAGTGTATATGCAGCACCATAAGCCTCTAATGCCCAAACCTCCATTTCACCAAATCTTTGTCCACCAAATTGTGCTTTACCACCAAGAGGTTGTTGTGTTACTAGTGAGTATGGTCCAGTTGAACGAGCATGTATCTTGTCATCTACTAAGTGGTGTAGTTTTAACATGTACATTACACCAACTGTAATAGGGTGATCAAATGGTTCACCTGTTCTACCATCATATACTACTGTTTTTCCATCTTCTCTTAGTCCTGCTTGTTTAAATAAGTCTCTAATTTCTTCGTTTGTAGCACTATCAAATACTGGTGTTGCTACTTTAATTCCTAGAGCTTTAGCAACCATTCCTAAGTGTACTTCTAGAACTTGACCTAAGTTCATACGAGAAGGAACACCAAGTGGGTTTAATACTATATCTACTGGAGTACCATCTGGTAAAAATGGCATATCTTCTTCTGGTAATATACGTGAAATAACACCCTTGTTACCATGACGCCCAGCCATCTTATCACCAACAGATATTTTTCTTTTTGTTGCTATATAGCAACGAATTACTTGATTTACTCCTGGTCCTAATTCATCTGAATTATCTCTTGTAAATATTTTAACGTCTACAATTGTACCAGCTTCACCGTGTGGAACACGAAGTGAATTGTCTCTAACTTCTCTAGCTTTTTCGCCAAATATTGCACGAAGTAATCTTTCCTCTGCTGTTAGTTCAGTTTCACCTTTTGGTGTTACTTTACCAACTAATATATCTCCTGGTCTAACTTCTGCACCTATACGAATAATTCCGTTTTCATCTAGATCTTTTAAGCTATCATCTCCAACATTTGGAATATCTCTTGTAATTTCTTCTGGTCCTAATTTTGTGTCTCTACATTCACAATCATATTCTTCTATGTGGATTGATGTATAAACATCTTCTTTTACTAATCTTTCATTAATTAAAACAGCATCCTCGTAGTTGTAACCTTCCCAAGTTGTGAAAGCTATTAAAACATTTTTACCAAGTGCCATTTCTCCATTTTTTGTTCCAGGTCCATCGGCAATTAGATCTCCTGCTTTAACTCTTTCTCCAACACTTACAACTGGTCTTTGATTTATACATGTACCACCATTTGTTCTTTTGAATTTTCTTAAGTGGTAAACATCTAATTCATCTTTTTTATTTCTAATTTGAATTTCTTCACCAGTTACTCTTTCAACTATACCGTCATTTTTAGCCATTACTGTAATTCCAGAATCTCTAGCTGCTCTATATTCCATTCCTGTTCCTACTATTGGTGATTCTGTTGTAAGTAATGGAACTGCTTGACGTTGCATGTTTGCACCCATTAGAGAACGTTTTACGTCATCATGCTCTAAGAATGGGATCATTGCTGCTGCAACTGATACTAATTGTTTTGGTGATACTTCAACAAAGTCAACTTGGTCTTTATCAACCATTGTAATATCTGCTCTGTGACGTACACGAATTCTGTCATTAATAAATTTTCCATCTTTATCAAGTGGTTCTGATGCTTGAGCAACTATGTATTTGTCTTCTTCATCAGCTGGCATATAAACAACTTCATCAGTTACTACTCCAGTTTCATGATCTACTTTTCTATATGGTGTTTCAATAAATCCATATTCATTTATAATTGCAAATGATGAAAGTGCTGATATAAGTCCAATGTTTGGTCCTTCTGGAGATTCTACTGGACATAATCTACCATAGTGTGTATAGTGAATATCACGAACCTCAAATCCAGCTCTTTCACGAGATAAACCACCAGGTCCTAATGCAGAAATTCTTCTTTTATGAGTTAATTCTGAAAGTGGGTTTGTTTGATCCATGAATTGCGATAATTGTGAACTTCCAAAGAATTCTCTAATAGAAGATGTTATTGGTTTTGTGTTTATTAATGATTGCGGTGTAACTATATCTAAGTCTTGAATTGTCATTCTTTCGCGAACAACTCTTTCTAGTCTTGTTAAACCAATTCTAAATTGGTTTTGTAATAATTCACCAACGCAACGAATACGACGATTTCCTAAGTGGTCAATATCATCAACATTTCCTAATCCATGTTCTAAGTTTAATAAATAACTAATTGAAGAAATAATATCCTCGTTAGTAACATGTTTTGGAATTAATTCATCTAATCTTTCTTTAATTGCATCATGTAAATCTTTTTCATCAGTAGTATCAATAATTGATTTTAGAACAATATAATTTACCATTTCTTTAATATGTAAGTCACTTAAATCCACATTTGGTAATATACTGTGGATATTTACTGTTCCATTACCAATAATTCTTACTGGTTTATCATCAACTTTAACATCAACAACATTAATTCCACTATTTTGAATTGCAATTGCAGCATCATCAGAAATACTGCTATCTTTTTCTGCTAATACTTCTCCTGTTTCTGGATCAATAATATCATTATAAGCAATTCTTCCTTCAATTCTTGATGCTAAACTTAATTTTTTATTAAATTTATATCTACCAACTTTTGCTAGATCATATCTTCTATCATCAAAAAATAGTCCATTAAATAAATTTCTTGCAGCATCTGTTGTTGGTAATTCTCCTGGTCTTAATTTTTTATATATTTCAACCAAAGCTTCTTCTTGAGTTTTAATTGGGTCTTTTGCCAAAGTTTCTTTTATTTTGTTTTCTTCTCCAAATAGCTCTGTAATTTGCTCATCTGTTACAATTCCTAATGCTCTTAAAAGTGTTGTAACTGGTATTTTTCTTGTTCTGTCAACTCTAGCCCAGAATACATCATTTCCATCAGTTTCATATTCTATCCATGCACCACGAATAGGCATAACAGTAGATGTGTAAATTCTTCTTCCTGTTTTGCTATCAAAATCTTGTGCATAGTAGCAACCTGGTGAACGAACTAATTGGCTTACTACAACTCTTTCTGCACCATTGATTACGAAAGTACCACTATCTGTCATAAGTGGGAAATCACCAAGATAAATTTCTTGTTCTTTAATTTCACCTGTTTCACGATTGATAAGTCTTACTTTTACATGTAATCTTGTAGAATAAGTTGCATCACGTTCTTTGGCTTCTTCTAGTGTGTATTTAGTTTTTTCTTCCATGTAGTAGTCTAAGAATTCAAGTACAAGGTTTCCTGAATAATCAACTATTGGAGATACGTCTCTAAGAACTTCTCCTAAGCCTTCTTCGATAAACCAATTGTATGAGTCTTTTTGAACTTGAATCAAGTTTGGCATTTCGATTGAATCGCCGATTTTTGCAAAAGTTTTACGAGTACATTTCTCGTGTTTAATTTCTTTTAACAAAAAAATCACTCCCTAAAAAAAATTAAGCAGAAGATAAATATATGATTTTAATAAAAAGTCCTTCTTGTTTCTATAATTGGTTTACAGATTGGCATATTTTCTGCTCTCTAAATACCCGTTCCGTAAGCAATTATATAACAATTCCTCTTTTTATTAAATTAACATAAGAAAATTGGACGTTAGCGAAATCAAAGATTTCGACGTACGCTTGTACACGATTGCTTTGCAATCGGCACTGCCCAAGGTAAATTAACCTTGTTGTATAGAAAAATCTTCAATTTTTTCTATACAACAACATAGTTATAAAAGACAACAAAAATACGGTTGACATTTTTGTCAACTGTTTCATTTGCTGTTTATTTAATAAAACTTATTTTTATATTAACCATTCCATCCACCTTAAACGGAGATTAATACATTTAATCAAAACATATCAATTTTAGTATAACATCTGGTGTACTTGCTGTCAATGTTTTTTAGCAAATTTTTCCGTTTTTTACAAAAATGTGTGTTAAAAATTTTATTTTTAACACACCGATAATTTCTTTTATTTATTATTTATTTCATCTAGAATTGTATTATAATCCTTTTCGGACAATACTCCGCATTTTCCATCTCCATACCATTTCGTATCATCTAAAGAAAGCCAACTAGATTTTTGCCCATACTTGAACTCCACAATGCAATTACAGCCATTGTTTATAGCTAAATTTGCCAAATATTCTTTCACATTATTTAACCCTTTTAGTTGTGATCCGATAAAACCATATTTATATTCCACTCTTTTTTTCACATTTACTCTGTTGTCTGTTCCTTCTATAAATATAACATTATTATATACAGTTTTATATGCCATAATTATGCATCCCTTTCTAATATAATAACCATTTCTTGTCTAGCTGCAACAAATACAGCTGGAAAGTCTGCTGTAGCACAGCTTATAACTCTCCATCCTTGCTCAGCATACGCATTAATAGCACTTTCCAATGTTTCCGGATTAAATTTTCCCGAGAACCATTTATCTTTTTGTGTTAGTACTTTGTATTGTTTCATATTATACTCCCCCTCTTACTTAAATATATATATTTTTTTACACTCTATTATTAAAAATGTCAATACTTTTTAAAACTTTAGTTAGAATATGGACAAACCAAATTTAATATAGTAAAATACTTACATTGCTGATAGAAATGAGGTAAATTATATGTCTATAATTTTAAAATATTTAATTACTTTTTTTGTAGGTATGGTGCCTATTCTAGAGTTAAGAGGTGCTATTCCAATAGGTGTTGGACTTGGTCTTTCATATTTTGAAGCTTTTATATGTAGCTTTATTGGAAATATAGTTCCTATATATTTTATTGTAAAATTTATTAGACCTTTATTTGATTTTTTTGGAAGATGGAAACCTTTCAAAATTATAATTGATTGGGCTACTGAAAGAGCTACAAGAAAAATTGAAGAAAGTGAAAAATTACAAAGTTACACAGCTTTAGGTCTATTTTTATTTGTAGCAGTTCCTTTACCTGGAACTGGTGCATGGGTTGGTTCTTTAATTGCTAACTTTTTAAATTTACCACCTAAAAAAGCTATTCCACCTATTATAGCTGGCGTACTTGTTGCTGGTATAATTGTTTTAGCAGTAACTGCTGCAGCTAATGGTGGTATTCAATATTTGTTTAATCATGTAGGCTAAAAAAATGTGCCATTGGGGACGGAGAATTTTGGCACACTTCATTATTAAAACAAATTATTTTAATTAAAATAAGAAGTGTGCCAAAATTCTCCGTCCCCAATGGCACATTTTTTAATTTATTAACATTTCAAATCCTATTGTTACTTTAAACAAATCTCCATCTAGGTAAATATGAAATTGTCCGCCTTGAAGCTCTGTTAGACTAGATGCAATTGAAAGTCCTAATCCGCTTCCTTCCGTATTTCTTGAAGTTTCTCCTCTTACAAATCTTTGCATTAATTCATCAGCTGAAATATTAAGTTCTTGTTTAGAAATATTTTTCATTTGTATTACAACTGTATGTTGATTTTTGATCACATCTAAATATACTCTTGTATTTTCTAAAGCATATTTTGCAACATTTGAATAAATATTTTCTAATACTCTATACATATATCTTCCATCAGCTTTTATGGATATATCTTCTTCTGGAAAAGAAATTATTTCTTCTAATCCCCTTTCTTTAAACTTATCCACGAATTCGCCAGATACTTGTTTTATAAGTTCTTTTACATTTAGTTTTTCCATGTTTAACTTAATATTACCAGAAGACGCTTTTGATGCTTCAACTAAATCTTCAGTTAATTTTTTTAATCTTTGAGATTTATTGTCTAATATCATTAAATATTCTGTTGCCTTTTCATTTGGCATTTTTTCTTTTTTTAGTAAATCCACATAATTAATTATTGATGTAAGTGGTGTTTTTATATCATGTGATACATTTGTTATAAGCTCTGTTTTAAGTCTTTCACTTTTCATATTCTGAGCAATTGCATTTGATAATCCACCTGCAATGTCATCAATGTACATAGCCATTTGCTTTAAAGCTCCTGTTAATTCTTTTGGATTAATTTCAATGTTTGTTTCTCCATTATATATTTTTTCTAATGCTGTTTGTACTTTTTTAAATTCTTCAGCTTTTTTGCATAACATATAAAAAGTTCCTATTCCTAGTGCAGCTAATATAACTACTTTGTTAAAAAATGATCCACCATAAGAATCTGGTATTGAAAGTGTTACAAAAAAACCAATAATACAAAATCCCCAATAGTATATAAATAATTTTGTAATCATTTTTCGATTATCTATTGCTTTTTTTATTCCTCTACAAATTGAATATATTAGTGTTGTTTTCCAAAACATTTGAGCTTTTATTCTTTTTATAATAGTTTCTAAAAGTATAATTGAGTTAATATATATTATTGCAATTCCACAACTTGATAACAAAATGTTCATAGCTCTTGAATATGTTTGTATTCCTGTTATTCCAATTAAAAAACCTCCAAAGATTACTCCACCTGTTAAACACAATACAAACTCGAACTTCCATCTATCAAACCAATTTAGTTGTGTAGAGTCTTTACCTTTATTTGCTCCTATTCCTTTTATTATAACTGAAGCTAAAATAATTAATATTGTTATTGATACTGGTATAATAGCTGGTGTATATTCTTTTGTTATTTCAGTTAGTCCTTTTGCCATTTTCCATACATAGTAGTCATCTTCTGTTATAATAACATGTTCATCTATAACAGCTGTTCCCATTGTTGCTAACATAAGCAATACTACAAATATTGGTACTAAAACATAAGCTATATTTTTTGCAACTTTTGCTTTTCCCATTTTCTTATTCTCCTTACTTATCTAAATTTTCAATTTTATATCCTATTCCCCAAATTACTTTTAAATATTTTGGTTCTTTAGGATTAATTTCTATTTTTTCTCTAATATGTCTAATGTGAACTGCTATAATGTTTTCTGCACCATAACATTCATCTTCCCATACATTTTTATATATTTGCTCAATTGAATACACTATACCTTTATTTTTTGTTAAGAACTTCAAAATGTTATACTCTGTTGGGGTTAATTTTATTTCTTTTCCTTCAACAGTCACCTGTTTCATGTCATCATTTATTAGTAAATCGCCGGAATAATATGTATTTCCTTCTTTTTGTTTGTCAGCAATTGATCCTAAATGAGTATATCTTCTAATTTGTGAATTAACTCTTGCAATTAGTTCTAACGGATTAAATGGTTTTGTAATATAATCATCTGCTCCATTATTTAAGCCTGTAATTTTATCATAATCTTCTGATTTAGCTGAGAGCATTATTATTGGAATAGATTTATCTTTTCGAATCAAATTAGCTGTGCTAATTCCATCAAGTTTAGGCATCATTATATCAAGCAAAATTAAATGGATATTATCGTTTTTTTCCACCACTTTTAAAGCTTCCATTCCATCATAGGCTTTTATAACGTTATATCCCTCTTTACTCAAATATATATCTATTGCATTTACAATTTCTTTATCGTCATCCACTACTAAAATATTATACATAAAATTCCCCTCTTTACTTATTTCTCAATAATTATATCACAAATTTATTAAGAAAAAAGTATTTAATTTATTAAGTTATTCTTAAGTTTGCCCTTATATTTAATTGAATTGATATAAGAATTAACGTATAAGGCAAAAGAGCTCAGACTTCAAAATGCAGTATTGCTTTTGAAGGGCTCTTCCTTGGTGGCTGTTGTCACCGGGTTGTGCTTCAAGGCATTCTAGACTTTTCTGCCATTCAACAGCATTGTGGCTATGATTGTTGAAGCTATTATTAGCTTCCATCTTGCCTGCCTGTTTACGTTTGGCGTAGTATTTGGAAGGGATATACTTCTTATTCCGAGCTATAAGCTAAAAGCAGTACCTTAAATTGTACTGCTTTTATATTCTATATATTCTTCAATTAATAATTTAATTACTGTAAATATTGGTACTGCCAAAAACATTCCCAATACTCCAAAATATGCTCCTCCAACTGTAACTGAAAAAATTACTAAAAGTGGACTTATTGATAATGACCCTCCAATAATTTTGGGATTAATAATATTAGCATCAATTTGTTGTAATATTATAACCACTATTGCCATTACAATTGCTTGACCAATTCCTCCTGTAAAAATTGTAATAAGTATGGCAACCGTTACAGCTATAATTGCTCCAAAATATGGAATCAAATTAAATAGTCCTATTAAAAATCCTAATAAAACTGAATATTTAACTCCAATTACAGACATAGCAATTGATGTTAAAATCCCTACAACTATTGCATCTAAAACTTGACCAGAAATAAAACTGAAAAATACTTCATTTGATTTATTAAAATATTTTGCAATTAATTCATATTTATCTTTTTTAAACAATGCAGAGGTTAGTCTTTTGAAAAACTCTAATATTTTTCTTCTTTCTGCTAATAAATATACAGAAACAATTAATGAAACAAACACATCAAATATACTATTTACTACATTTATCGCTCCTTTAGCATATTCAGTAAGTTTTTCAAAATTCAAGTATTGTTTTATATCAACTTCTCCAATTCCTTTTATAGCATTTAAAACAGTTTCATCTTTTAATATTGAATCTTCTGGTAATTCATTTATTGCATTCATAGTATTATTGTAATAAATACCAAAATTAGATACAAAGTCTCCTATACTTTTTGATATTGCAGGAACAACAAAATTCAATACTAATATAATTAATAGTACTGCAATAATATATACAGTTATAATAGATAAGATCCTAGCTTTTTTTCTGACAAATTTAGTTGATTTTGTATACCAACTTTCAACTTTCCTACAAGGAATATAAAATAAGTATGCAATTAATAGTCCCATAATAAAAGGCATTAGAATATTTGCTAAACCTTTTAGCCATTCAGTTATTTGTCCAAAATTATCTAACAATTTATATACTGCAATAATTGCAACACCAAGACTAAACCAATAAAACCATCTTAGTCCTCTTTTCCTTTCTTCCATATTTACCTCCAAATTTAAAATTGTTGTTATATTTCTATTTCAAGTCCTACTGGACAATGATCACTACCAAGAGTTTCTGAATAAATTGTTGCCTCATTTACTTTGTGTTCAATAGATTTTGATACAATAAAATAGTCAATTCTCCAACCTGCATTATTTGCTCTTGCATTAAACATATATGACCACCATGTATAGCAGTTTTCCTTAGTTGGGTATAAATATCTAAATGTATCTGTAAAACCAGAATCCAATAACTCTGTCATTTTATTTCTTTCTTCATCTGTAAATCCTGCATTATGCCTATTAGTTTTTGGATTTTTTAAATCAATTTCTTTATGTGCTACATTTAAATCCCCACACAAAATTACTGGTTTTATTTTATTCAAATTTAGTAAATAATTTCTAAATTCATCTTCCCATATCATTCTATATTCTAGTCTTTCAAGCTCTCTTTTTGAGTTTGGTGTATAACAATTTACCAAATAGAATTTTTCAAATTCAAGTGTTATAACTCTTCCTTCCTGGTCATGTTCTTCTATTCCTAAACCATAGAAAACATTTATTGGTTGTTTTTTTGTAAATACTGCTGTTCCAGAATATCCTTTTTTTAATGCACTATTCCAATAGCAGTTATATTGTTTCAATATATTGTTTATATCATTATCTATTTGTTCTTCTTGCATTTTAGTTTCTTGTATGCAAAATATATCTGCATCTACTTCATTAAAAAATTTTTCGAAGCCTTTTTTTAATACTGCTCTTAATCCATTTACATTCCATGAAATTAGTTTCATATTTTCTTGTCTCCTTGTGTGAATAATATACCATAAATTTTCTTACAGTTCAAGGGTGTCTTTTTATAGTAAATTTATTGCAAACAAAAAAGAGTTCTTAAAGAACTCTTTTTTTATTACATTGCGTTAAAATATATGTTACCACCTATATTTACACCAGTTGCATATCCTGCAGATCTGAATGATAAATAATTATGGTTTCTTTTACCGTTTAAAGCATCTATTACCGCTTGTTTTACGTAAGAAGGATAATTTCCATTTAATCTTCTTCTCCAGTGGTTATCTATTGAGTAACAGAATTGTCCTTTGGCCATATATTGGCTTAATGGGTCTGTACCATTACGTCTCCATCTTTTACTTTCTGCTCTGTTTGCTGCACATGTTATAACAGCTAATGCTGCATTATAACTTGAACAAGCTTCTTGAGCTGTAATAGCACATAATAAGTCAAGTTCTGATTCAGAGTATGTCCATTTGCCACCATATCTAGTAATTGTTCCACCTCTTGATATAACCTGTCTATTTCTTACTTCAACTATTTTATTTACTGGTTTTTTGATTATTTTAGATGAAATTTCCTTTTTCTCAATTTCTATATTATTTTGATATTTTACTTTATAAGTTACTTCTTTTATTCCGTCTACACCATATTGTACAATTTGATCTTGTTTCTTTCCAGAACCAGAAGCCTTGTTTTTAGTAATTGTTTCAAAAGGTATTTTTATTTTTTCTACTACAATTTTTTCAATAATTGTGTCATAATTTTTTAGTATTTCTTCTTTTGTAATAGTTTCAGATGTTTCTATGATTTCTGGAGCTTCAATTTCTTGCTCATCAATCTTAGAAATTTTAATTGTATTATTGTCTGATAATTCTGAGTCTAAATCAGGTAATACTTTTTCATCTTCTAATAATATAATATGATTATCATCTAATATATCAGCTATTTTTGTTTTACTAGTTAATACATTCATTTCATATCCACTAGCTAAAATAATTTTAACATTGTTTAATTTTACATTACCAGCAAAAACTGCTGCTGACATAATGAAAACAAATAAAATGCTAATACTTATTATTTTTTTCAACGATATTGATGCTTTATCATCATTTTTCATATAAAATTTGTTCCCTCCTTTAAAAGCAACAACCATATTATACCATTTTTTATAATAAATGTCAAATTTTTGTCACTTTTCTTTGTTTCCGTAGGCTGTAGGCCTTTAGCTTATTTACATTTTTTGTAATATTTAGCAAACTCTTACATATACTATTATTATATGTATGCTTGTACTAAATTATGATTATAAAAAAAATTATTGTATATTATTTTAATATATGTTATTATTATTTCATAATAATTATAAAGGAGTTGAATATTTTATGTTGTGGATTCTATTGATAATTGTAGTTCTTATAGTATTATTTATTATTTCTGTTTACAATAATTTAGTAACACTAAAACAACGTGCAAAAAATTCTTTTAGCCAAATGGATGTACAATTACAAAGAAGATTTGACTTAATCCCAAATTTAGTTGAAACTGTAAAGGGCTATATGGCCCATGAGAGTGATACATTAGCAAAAGTTACAGAACTTCGTACTTCTTGGGCAAATGCTAAAACAGTTGATGAAAAAGCAAAAGTAGATAATGAATTATCTAGTACTTTAAAAACAATTATGGCAGTTGCTGAAGCATACCCAGATTTAAAAGCAAATCAAAACTTTTCTAATTTACAAGCTGAGTTATCAGAAACAGAAGATAAAATCTCTTATTCTAGACAATTTTACAATGATTCTGTTACAAGATATAATACTAAACTAGAATTATTTCCTTCAAATATTATTGCTTCAATGTTCCACTTTACACCTGAAAATTTATTTGAAGTTGATAATTCAGAAGCAAGAAAAAATGTTAAAGTTGATTTCAACAAATAAGAAAAATGGCAAGGTAACTCTAAACTTGTTATATAAAAAAAAGCAAAACGTCGTCAGTTGATATGCATCAATTGACGTTTATTTTAAATATTTTTATTGCATTATTATATGTAATTTGAGCCACTTCTTCTGCTGACATATTTTTAACTTCTGCAATTTTTTGAATTGTATATATAATATTAGAAGAATCATTTCTTGTTCCACGTTTTGGTTCTGGTGACAAATATGGGCTGTCTGTTTCGACTAACATTTTATCTAAAGGTACCAAATTTATTACTTCCGTGGCATTTTTTGAATTCTTGAATGTTATTGGACCTGCAAAAGATATATAAAAACCTAATTTTAAAGCTTCGCGAATTAATTCTATATTTAATGGGCAGCAATGAAATACCCCCTTATTCTTAACATTTATTTGATTTTTTAATATATCTATAGTGTCCATTACAGCTTCTCTTGTATGTATTACTATAGGTAAATCTAATTCATTTGCAAGTTTAATTTGATTTATAAATGCTAATTTTTGTTCCTTTTTATTTTCTTTATTCCAGTAATAATCCAACCCAATTTCCCCAATTGCTACAATTTGGTGGTTTTTTTCAACTAGTTGTTTTATTTTTTTTAATTGTTCATTCATAATGTTTTCAAAAAAGAAGTCTTTCACATCCACATTCTCGTTTTCAAATACAGGTATATCATTTGGAGAAATACCAGCTGTTGCATATATATTATCATGCTCGTTTGCTATTTTCACGGCTTCAATTGATGAATCTAAGCTATAACCTGCACATATTAATTTTTTTACTCCAGCTTCGTACACTTTTTTTATTGTTTCTTCTCTATCCATTTCAAATTTCTCATCATTATAGTGTGCATGTGAATCAAAAATCTGCATTTTTTCCTCCTTATTTAAAAAGTATTGTAAATGAAGCTATTGCATAATTTTTTATGTGTGATAAACTTAAGTCCATTGATTCAATATTTTTTATGTTTAATAAGTCTAAATTGGCAACTGGCTTACCATCTTTTTCATTCATAATTTCCATTTTGTTTAAAATATCATCTTCTCTTCGTAATACAATTTCCGAAATCGCCTTAAAAATAGCCTCTTTAGCCGCAAAGCGGGCAGCATAATGTTGGTACATCATCTTGCCCGTATTGCTACAATAATTAATTTCATTTTTAGTATATACTTTATTAAGGAATCTTTCTCCTTGGCTTTCAATTGCTTCTTGTATTCTGTCAACTTCTATTATGTCTATTCCTGTTCTAATTTTCATGTTATTCCTCTCTATTTAAATGACATCCATAATTTTATTAAGTTAATAGCAATTATTATTCCTATAATTATAGCAATCCATTTATGGTGTCTGTTTGTTTTGTCAATTTCATATTCTTTATATAACAAATCATATTTTGCCTTTATTCTCATAAAATTCTCATCTAAGTTCTGTTCCTTACGATAATATTTATCTAAAATTATCCCATTAGAATTGTTAGTTATTTCGTAAATAAAATCTTTTTTAGCAAAATTTATAAATCTTGATTTTATGTTTTCAAAGTTTCTAGCCTGTTTAATTTCATAGTTTAGTTTATTTAAGTGGATTTTTTGGTGCAAATAATATATAAAATGATATAATTGCACATTTTCATATTCATACAATAAAGATGTATAATTTTGAATATTTGAATCAGATGTAAGTAATACTGTTGCATTATTTGCAAATCCATAATATAAATATTTTTCTTTGTATACATTTTCTTGTTGGTATGTAATACCTCTTACTTGTTCATTTGCTGGTTTTATTGTACGATATTTTTCAAATTCTTTTTCTAAACTTAGTATATCTTTGCTTTCATTCCATGAATCTTGAGCTAAACATACATAAGAATATGTTATTAATCTATCAGTATCAATATTTATTTTTTTTGCTGTGATATTCTTTCCCGCAATTTTTGTTAGTAAATCTGAGAATTTTTGCATATTATCTAATTTTTTTGTTTGTATTTTTATACTATCATATTCTTTTGTATGCCCTATATTTGATACTATATCTCTAAACTTATAATTAAAATTTAATACATCTGAAAAGTTGACATTATTTTCTAATGCTGTTTTTATAAGTATAAAGCATATTCCTGTATTAAAACATACTATTTCAATCTTATTTATATCGAAAAATATTCCTTCTTTTTCATTAATTTTACCTGGAATATCCTTTTCCAAAACATATTCAAAAACATTGCAATACTTTTTACTTAATACAGCTGACTTCATTTTTAAGTCCATTGCTTCATAGCTCTTTAAGCCATCTTGTTCTAGATTTAATGACCAAAACATTTTGTTTTTTATTTCTGGTAAAAAGTATGAATCTATTTGAATATCTTTTTTATTGTCAAATAATTTTAGTCTACATTGTTCATTTTTTAAAAGTTTATACAAATATTTTTGATAATTTTTTTCTTCGATTAAATATGGGTAAATAAAATATGTATATTGGTATTTCGTCTTTAGTTCCATTTTTTCTCCTTATTTATCTGTATAGTAATTTAAATTTAAATCTTCTCCTAAGTGCCATTTATTAATGAATTCAATTAATGAGTTGCTCTCTAGTTGATATGCAGGTGTCATTACTTGTTTTCCTTTACTATTTACACATCCCCACATTCCATTTTTCTTTACACTAGCAAATCCATATTCATTTTGTTCTCTTGCATCATCATAAATATAATCAACAACTACTATTCCAGCCTTATTCACAAATCCATATTTTCCATCTTTTTTATCTAAGAAAATAGTGTTAGTTGATAAAACTTCTTTATTTGTTTTTTCTTCAAATCTAAAATTGTAGTATTTATAGTCATTGTCAATTCTTATTCTCATATATCCATTTGTAATATTTATTTCTGATAATATACCTGATAATTTCACTTCTAAATTACTATCTATAAAGTCTGAATTTATTTTTTCTGTTTTATTACCTTCTAAAAATCCAGCATCTGCTCTGTAAACTAAACTATCATAAGTTGGTTTTATAAGTTCTGTTCCATCTAAGTCTATAACTCCATACTTATTATTTAATTTAACAATATATTTATTATCAAATATATAACTCATTTCTTGATATTTAGTTGCAACTTTAGTTTCTCCACTTAATGTCATGACTCCATATTTATTGCTATTTTTTATAATAACATTCTCGCCATTAATTGATACAACATCATCAAATTTACCTTTTAAATATACATCTCCATTTGAATTGATTATTTGCCATTTACCATTTTCTTTTACTACATAGTTTCCATTTCCATATAGGGCTTTTACATCTTGATATTTTATTTCTACTGCAGTTGATTTATCTCTATTTATAACTCCTACTTTTTTATTCGAATCTGTTACTATATAACCATTTTCATATTTATCTGAAATTGGTACTATTTTTGTATATTGATTTTCTAAAATAGTTGCACCAATGTTGTCAACTAATCCGTATTTTCCATCTTTTTTAGTTACTAAACTGCTTTTTACACCTTTTAAAGTTGTAATTTCATCATATTCGCATTTTAATAGCTCTTTTCCTTTAAAATCAACTAATCCATATTTTCCATCTTTTAATGATAATAATACATCATTTTCATACCATACATTATTATCACTATCATAATTTTCTAATGCCATAACAGCATAATATCCTGTTATAATCTCTTCATTTTTTGAGTTGATTACTTTTGTTTTATATGTATTATCTGTATAATTTACATCATAAGTACATAAAAATAAGTCTTTACTATTGTCTGGAATAATAATTGCTTCAGTATATTCTGGTTTAATAATTGTTTCACCTTTTGAATTAATTACTCCCCATTTATCATCTGTATATACTGCAAAGTAACGATTTGGAGCTGTTTTATCATCATTGTTTCCACTTCCGTTAAATAACTTTATTACACCTGTAATTGCCATAATAATTACTGCAAAAACAAAAAGAACGGCTATTACTTTTTTTATATTTAGCTTTGGTTTTTGTGAAGTATATCTTTTACCTTTATTTGACATATTTTTCACGTTCCTCCTTAAGGCTATACAAAAAATGACATAGTATAGCTAATTTTATAGCTATACTATATCATATTTATACATATAATTACAATATTTTTATTATTTTTGTTGTTAAGTTTTTTTATTAACTTTTGCAACAATTACTGTCATATCATCTTTTTTCATTCCAAATTCGTTATCAATTGCTTCATTTAATACCATGTTTGCAATTTGTTGTGCATCATCTACTGAAATATCTTCTAATAAGTATTTTACCCAAAGCTCTTTATTTATATATTCAGTGTTTGAATCAATAACACCATCACTGCACATTACTAAAATATCTCCATCTTCTAAATCATAATCATATACTATTAGTTCATTTTTTTCTACAATTCCTGTTGGAAGTGTGATTGATTTTAGTAATTGTACTTCTTTATTTCTTTTTACAAATGTTGGACATGCACCACTTTTTATAAATTCCATGTTGCCTGCAAATAAGTCAAGTATTTGAATATCTAACGTAGTGTACATATCTTCTTTTGTATTTGCAATTAAGCTTGAATTAATTAGCTTTAATGATGTTTCTTTATCAAAACCTGCCTTTAATAATTTTGCAAGCATATTTATTGCAATTCTACTACTTTGATTTGCTTCCTCTCCTGAACCCATTCCATCACTAAGTGCTATTAAATATTTTCCATCATCTAGTTTTGCTTCTATATTGCTATCTCCAGAAACTTTTGAGCCTTCTTTAGTTGATGTTGCAACTCCAACTTGTAATTTATATTTATCTTCTGAATAATATGTAAATACACAGTTTTCTTTTTCTTCTCTTAGTCCACAATTTTGTGACTGAATTACAAATTTAGTTTGTAATATCTTTTCTATTATTTTGGCTATTTTTTTAATATTGCATTTTTTGCCTTCAATATCATCACATAAAGGAGCAAATACTTCTACAAAGTATCTTCCAGAAGAACTTTGTTTTATTTTTATGTCATTTACTTCAATTTCTTTTTGTTTTAATAAATTTAATATTTCTTGTTTTTGATTTAAGTATGGATCATCTTCTTTTTGTTCAATTTCTTGTGCCATCTGTGATATTACTTCTGACACTCCTTCTAATTGTGAAGATACATTTTTCTTGTTTTCTTTTAATTTCATTTTCCAAATAAAATTAATTTTGCCGACTCTATATGCTGAATTTATTGCTTTTATCATTTTTGATACATCATTTTCAGCTGTTGTACCATTTTGTTTAAAACCTATAATATATAAATTATGTTTTTCAAAAATACTTGCAAGCTCTTTTTCTGTTATTATTTCATTTTTTAATAAATGTTTAAATATTTCATCTACTATTCCGCAATTATTTCCTGCTATATCATCATATAATAGATTATTTTCCAAATCAGATATATTTACTTCTAATTCTTCTCTAAATATTTGTTCATTTGATAATTCTTGTTCTTTTATGTCTTTTTCCTCTAGCACAGTACTAGCAGCCTCCTCATAGCTTTTAGCTAAATCTGCAATTGTTTCAGACATACTATTTAATTTTGTTACAGTATCTTGAGTTGCTGTTAATGCTCTTGTTGTTGCTTCTGGCAATAATTTATCATTTCCTAATAAATCTTGTATATTTATTTTAAATCTTTTAGGCACAGCTAATAACCCTAATGAAGCTATTAAAATCTCTTGTATTAAAATTATTGGTACTGTATTTCCATTTGCAACATAAGTTAATAATATGTTTCCTACAATAAAACCAATTATTACGCCAATTTTTCCAAGTCTATAAAATATGCCTGCTATTAGACCTGATATAGCATAAGACGCAACTGTTACTGGATCATTTTCTGCAATAATTCCAATTACTGCTCCTATTGTAACACCACTTGTTGCTCCTACTAGCATTCCATTTTTCCAGCCTAGTATTAGTACTAATAAAACACTTAAAATATTTCTTATGTTATACCCAAATACGCTTAGATCTTTGAACGCACAAAATGTAATTGCTAGTAAAAGGCTTGTTCCAATTACTTCTTCAATTGAAAACGCTTTTTGTTCACCAACTTCTTTTAACATTGGTATTGCATTTGTAAATATTTTATAAAATATATAACTTGCAATTGCAAGCATAATGCTTGTTAATAAATCATAAACATAAAAATTATTAAAAAACATTGGCATAATTTGCACTAGTAATACAGCTAAAAATAAATGTGGTCCAATTTTAATTTGTTCATTTACTTCTTCTTGTTCTTTTGGTCTTTTTATTAAAATAAATACAAAAAATACTAGCGTTGTTAAAAAATATGTTAATAAGCTATTTGTTCCAAACGAAATAAATGTGCCTAATAATGTTAATATATACCCAATTCCAATTGGCATACGGCTGCTTAACATTGCTGCTAAAAAACTAATAGCAAATGGACTTATACTTAGCACTAAACTTTGGTTTCTAAATCCAACCATTGAAATCATAAATGATATTATATAAATAACAATATTTTGCACACTAAAAAGATTTGTTAATATTTGCTTAACAGAGTCTTTACTATATTGTGAATTTTCTTTTTTTATATTCTCAAACACTTCTATCACCTCTACTTTTTTAATTCTTATATATTGTAGTACAAGACATTTAAAATGTTTGTCGTTTTTAGTATAGAAATTAAAAAAGTTTTTTATCTTTTTTGCCATCTTTAGTGTTTTTATTATTTTTTTCCAAATTATTTTTTATATTTTACATTATTTTTGTTAGTTTTTCAATATTTGCTATTATATTTTAGCACAAAAATAAATCTTATAGGCATAACCTATAAGATTTATTTTTTATTATTTCTTAAGAACTTTTTTCTTAATTACTACTATTCCTACTGCAATGATTGCAATTGCTGCAAGTCCAATTCCTAAGTATAAGTAAGTTTGACCAAATGGTGGTAAAATTATTACTTTTTCTGCTGCTGCAGTATCTACTTCAGCTGGCATATTATTTGGATTTTGGTTACCTACAACTGAGTATGCCATTCTTCTACCTACAGTATTAGAATATTGTATAATTTCAGCAATGTTGTCATAAGTCATATCATCAGATGTATTTTGTGATGTAATTGTTTGTGATAATACAAGATTATCAACTTTAACATCTCCTGGTTTTAAGTCTTGTTTAAATTTCTCAGTTTTAATGATTGTTTTATTTTTTATAGCTGCTTTTACACTATCACTTACAGCAAGGTTGCCAGTATTAACTGTACTCCATCCTGTATTATCTACTTCTCTATATTGTAAATTATTTGCAACATAGTCAACTAACACATCTCCTGATGTAGTTACTATATTTCCTGGGTTTGTGCCTTTATAGTAGAATTCTTTTCCTGTATAATCTGTCTCACCAACATTTTTTACAGTTAATTTATAGTCAATTCTTATTGTAGCTCCATGCATTAACTCAGAGTCCATAATTATTTGTATTAATCCGTTTTTTCCACCATTGTATAAAGAAGCTACATGGCTATTAACTTGTTCTTGTGTTGCATTATATAAGTATTCACTTCTATATGGTTTAAAATATTTTTTGTCTTTTCTTAAATTGTAATCTTTTCCTCTTACCCAAGCTAGGTTTGGTACAGTATCATTTGCATCATATAGTACATTTCCATTTGCAAGTGTTATTCTTACGTTATCAACATGTTTGCTTAATTCAAGTTGTGCCTTTGGTCTTTCAGTTAATCCTAAGTCAACATCTTTGATATGGTATGCTCCACTTTCATCTCCAGTAAATATTCTATTGTATTCTACTTCTATTGAAATTACTCCAGTTTCTGCAACCATTTGAGTATTTGTATTTGCGGTACCAGTATTAGCTAAAGTTTGTGCTAATCCATTTGTTACACCTCTATAATTGTTACTACTATATTTATTTACTGCTTCTCTATATGACCAAATATCTTTTGCATCAGACACATTTTTACCATTTGATTTTACAATGCTATATCCATAGCTTCCAGAAGTATTTTGATTTTCAACATTTGTGTATCCATAATATAATTTTTGTCCCAATTCAGTTACAGCGCTAATTATTTCAGCAGATGCATTTTCAAAATTTGTTCTACCTCTTTGATTTATTCCTTTTTGGTATGTTGTTGATTTGTAATCTTGTCCATTATATTTGCTATTGTATTGTCCACCATAAGTAAATCTTACAATATAATCACCTGGTATGTAGTCTTTGAATTCATATTTTCCATCTGTATTTGTTGTTTCTTGGTTTTTATTTCCTAATGTTGTTGTTCTCCATACATATTCTCCACCATTAGCAAGTTTTTCAACTAATTCAACTTTTATATTTCCAATTCCGTTATTTTCATCTTTTAGTCCATTTCCAATCATTGAATCATTTACTTTTTCTGTTCTTAAATCATCCCATACAATACCATTTATTTTTCTTGATGCATTATCATAGAATTTTATTCTTAATCCTTTAGCTTTATCTGTATCATCTTCATACTTGCTTTCATCTTGTATGTCTCCTAAGTCATCAGCATTTCCTGGTACAGAATCTATATCTAATATACCTGCATAATCTCTTGAGCCTTTTGTAACTCCATTTGGTAATAATGTTTCATCTTTATAGTATGATGTATATCCATTTATTTCTGCAACATTTTGTTTTGCGTCCTTATCGCTATTATCTAAAATTATTCCATTATTATCTTTTTTAACTTGGAATGTTAAGTAAATATATTCGACTTCACCAGTTTCTAATTTCTTATCTTTTAGTCCTTTAACATATACTTTGCCTTTTTCTTCACTACTATTTACTGGTTTTGCATTTGACATTTGTAATGTTTCTGTGTGAATAGTCTTATAATATTCTTCATCTCTAAATGCATTATCATCATAAGTTACCCATGATAAATCTGATCTATATTTATATTCATTATCATAATAATCAACTACTTCATTAATTGTATCTATAATTCCTTGAGATTGATTTCTAATAGTAATTTTATATGTTACGAATATTTCTAGCTCAGCTCCTGGATGTGCTTCACTTACTCTATAAGCATAATCTGCTTCAAATATTTCTCTATTATAAACTGAATTATAGTAATTTGTATCAGATTGTCTTACTGTTATATCCCAGTATTCTTCATTATCATCGTCTGGTCTGCTCTTATATTTGTATACTTCTGTTTTTCCATTTATCTTAGTAGCTGCTCTAAATACATCTTTTCTAAGAGCTAAATCGTTAATTTTTCTTCTAACTAATCCTAAGTCTATATAAAATTGACCTGGGTAAAGAGCTACATAATATTCACCGTTAAATACATCACCAGTTGTATCAAATGTTGCACTTCTTGCTTCTTTACCTGTATTAAATTTTTTATTTGTGTTTATAATAAATTTATCATAAACAGGATATAGATCATAAGCTTGTGCACCTTGTTCCATTGTATATGCCTTTATTTTGCAATCATCCATAAATCTTTTTTGATCTGTAGATGGTCGTTTTTCAGCTTTATTTAATGTATTAACTTCTACTATTTCACCATTTTGTATTTCAAAGAAACAATCAATTACATCATCTTTTACTAATTGTTCCATAGAGTATATTTTTCCACCACTATAACTATTTGGATATGCTCCAATTGTTGCAAATTTAGCATTTAAAGCATCTCTATCTGAAACTTTTTCTGTTGCTTTTGAACTTTTTAGCCATTCAGCTGAATTATATTCTGGTTTATTATATATAGTTGGTACATAAAGTTGTCCATTGTATTCAAATGCAACATAGTATTTTTCCATCGAATTTACTGTAAATATATAGCATCCATCATTATCAGTTGTTGTTTCTCTAACTTTTTTTCCTAATTTGTTATATAATATAACTTTTGTGTTTGGTAATGCTACATCATTGCTATCACCACTTACTCCATTATATGGTGTATTCATTTTGTCATTTAAGCTTCCATCTACCCATACATATCCTGCTAATTGCATTTGTAAGTTAAATGTTGGTGGAGTATCATTATCAGGTTCACCAATTTCTAATGATGTTTTATATAGTCTTCTGCCACCTTCAAGTACACTAACATTATCTTGTATTTCTCTTTTTTCTAGCCAAGATGTTGTATGGCAATTGTATCCTTTAGTTCCAGAAGAATGCATATGATTCCATCTAACAGTATATGCTGCACAGTCAAGTCCACATACAACACATGTAGGGCATTCCATCCATTGAAATTCAATATGTAGCTTTACATAGCTTACCATATAGTCTTCATAATTATCTACTGTATAATCTATATTTGCATTTGGATCTGAAAATTCAAAATAAAATTGATTCTCACCTTGACTTATTCCTTTAGGGTAAACTTGTTCTCCATAGTCCACAAAATAATCTTTGCTTGGAGTATAATATGTGTCCTTGTTTAGTTCATAGCTAATTCCATTTTGATCGTAATATTTATTTATATCTATTCTTTCTTTTCCAAATACTACTTTTCCTTTGCTATTGTAGCCAATTGCATACATATCTGAAATTCCACCAAAGGCCACACCATTTTCGGCTCCATAATTATAGTCTATAGACACTGGTCCCATAATATAGCTTGCTTGGGTTTGATTTACTGCTGTTCTTACTTTATCTTTATCTGTTTTGTTTTTAACTTTCAAATCACTGTTTCCACCATTTTGGTGTGTTTTCTCATGAAATGATTTATATTTTTGTGCTTCATTATATATAATTTCACTATTTGCAAATGCTTCTGGATCCCTTTCTTCGTCCGAGTCACCTACATCAATACCTGGTGTTCCAGCTGATGTTAAAGAATGACCTGTATTTAAGTTTGTACGCCATATAGCATATTGCTTATCAATAGTCCATTCATCCATTGGTGGATATGTTATTATATATGCTACATCTTCATATCCTTCTGCTAATAAATCATGATGTTCTCCTACGCATTTTAAATATGGGTATGTAGTTTCTCCATTATGTGCAAACATTCCGCTACATCCATTATATGTCCATCCCCAGTCAAATATACTTCCTTCTGTATCTCCATATTGTGATGCAACTTCCATTTTTAATGTTCCAGATCTAGCTACAAATCCTGTTCCATGTTGTATACAATATATAATTCTTCCTGTAGATATAGCTAGCTGTCTTTCGTTAAATTCTGTTACTTCAAATTCTCCACATGTTCCTTCTATAGTATTTTCATCAACTATTTCTATTGGTCCTACTCCATCATTATCTAGTCTTGAACCCTGATTCCTGTAAGTTTCATTTATAAATGAAACTACAAGATTTGGTACTATTAATATAGTAAAAGCAATTAATATTGTTGCTATTAAAGCTATTTTTATTTTTTCCTTATGTTTTATCATTTTATCTCCTCCTTTCCTCACTAATTATTGTTTCCTATTTAAAACTCTTTTTTTAATTTCAACTACGCCTAATCCTATTATAGCTACAAATGTTAATGTTATAATTACATAAAATGCAATTTGCCCACCTGTTACTACTGATAAGATTATATCTGCTTTTGACATATCATCTTCATCTTCTTGTTTATTTCCTGGTGTTGAATCAATATCTTTTAGTCCTTGTTCATTATAACTTTCATATATTTCTGCATTATTATTTAGTATTCCTAAGCTATCATCTGTTATTTGTTTTAATAAAACTATTGTAACTTCTTTTGATTCCCCTGGTTGAATAATTGTGTTTTGTAAGCTTGTATTATATACATTTCCATCACTTGCTTTATACCAATCTTTGTTTAATTCTGTATTAAATATTACTCCTTTTGGTAGATAGTCAGCTATTTTTTTAACATATCCAGCTACTCCTCCTTGGTTTGTTACAACTATTTTATATTCAATAACAATACTGCTTTTTCCTAAGTTTTGTTCTAAAACTTCTATTTTAGTGTTTTTCTCGTTAGCATAAGTAAATGTTTCTGTTCCTGATGTTGGAGTTGTTCTTGTAATTTTGCTTATATATTTATCTAATTTTAAGTCAAATTTTTCTGCTTCATATAAACCTATGTCAATGTCTCTTATGTTGCTATTAGTTACTTTTATTACATCTGATATACCAGCTATTGTTCTCTCTCCGTTTAATACTATGTTAATATCAATTGCATCAGAGTTAAGAGCTTCATCAACTTCTGGTTTTCTATATTCTGTAATACTGTATTTGCCACTGTCATATACAAATATTACTAAATATTCTCCTGGTTTTATATTGTCAAATTCATATTTTCCGTTATTGTCAGTTGTTACTTTTTTATCATTGTTTGTTACACTGTCTTTTACTATTGCATTAGTTTTCTTATATACTAACATTACTTGAATATTTGATAAAAGTTTTTCGTCTTCATCTCTCATACCATTTTTGTTGCTGTCTAGCCAAGCTGTACCAGTTATTTTATAAGATTCTGTTGTTGGATTATTTGGATTGTTGTTATTGCCTCCGTTGTTGCCTCCATTATTTTCCCCTGCATGTGCATTTGCATCATATTCAATTGTTATATTAACTTTATTTGATTCAATTTTATCAAATCCATCAGCTTCTAATGTAGCATAAGAACTTACTATTTTATCATTTTTGTCTGGTAATAAATCAGCTTTTACAGTAACTGTTATTGTAACTTTTGCTCCTGCAATTATTTCATACATTAGTATATTAAGTTCCTTATTACTAATAGTTTTTATAGTTTGTTTTTTGTTATTGTTTGTATATTCTGCTTTTACAAAAGTAACTCCATCTGGTAAACTCATTATGAATTTATTATTTATAGAAGAAATTTTTCCTGTGTTTTCTATTATATATTTATAAGTTACTTCTTTTCCTTCTTTTATATATCTTGAATCTGCTTCTTTTTGTTGTATTGTTAATTTAATTTCTTCTGCATTATATATTTTTTGATTTGAATAATGCTCTGCTGTTTCATCTGCTTTTGCTGTTGCTTTAGCAATAAATTCACCTGTAAATCCCTCAACCTCAAGTTCAATACCTACATAAGTATATTCTCTTAGTTTTATTACTGTTGCTTTGTTTGTTTCTGACTCATCTGTTGGTTTAGTTCTCTCTATGTATGCATAAAGATTTTCTAATTTTCCAAGGTTAATTGAAATACTATTATTATTAATTATAACATTTTCTCTGCTTTTTTCCTTGAAGTTATTATTTTCTCCATAATAAACATCTGTTATTTTTATTCCTTGTGGAATATCCATATTAAACATTACATTATTTAAATCTTTACTATTAGAAATATTTTTTACTTTTACAACAAATTTAAATTTTCTTCCCTTTTTTAATGTTTCACTTTCATATATGTCTGGAATATTAACAATTTTCAAATCTCCTTCTAAAACTTTTAGCTTGTAAGAGTCAGAATTAATTGGATTTGAAAGTTCATCTGCTGTTACATTTGCAGTACACTCTATTTCTTTATCTCCTGGATATTTATTTTCTTCAATTGTAATTGTTTGTCCTGTTGTTGGATCTGTAACAGTTTTAGTTGTTTTTCCTTTTTTGATTCTTAACTCATAGTCTCTTGTTACTGTTTGGCCTACTGGAATATTACCTATTGATAAAGTTTTAATATTTTCCGCACTATCTGTATAAGCTAATTCTTCTTCAAAAATTTCTGTATGTACTGTTCCTTCTGGTGCTATTAAATTTAATTTTACATTTTTCGCTTCTACAGTTCCAACGTTTTTAACTGTTGCTGTCATTCTTACGATTTGTTCTTCTCTTACTGTTTCAGTTGTTGATTTTACTTCAACAGTCATGTCTGGTCCTACACCTGTTGTTAATTTTAGTAATGGTGATGTTTTTGACTCAGAAATTTCTCCTAATGAAGAAACATTTGTATAATATACTTTATACATTTCATTTACAGTGTTGTTATGTGTAATATTTGCTGGAATTTCAACATCATAAGAAATTTCTTTTGTTTCTCCAGATTTCATATTTTCATTTAATACAATCATATAAGATTGTACTTTATTTGTTAAAGTTTCTGTCCAGTTATTTGATTTATCATTTAAATCTTTAGTTGCATTTGCATTCTCTGAGTAATAAACTTTATATTTTGAACTATCTACTCCACTTAGTGTTATTTTTCCTTGTAGTTTTGTACTAAATGTTGATCCTAAGTCTTCTCCTGTTTCTATTTTTTTGTTTCCTTGTGTTGGAATTCTTCCTAAGATAATAACATCTTTAATGTCATTTTCATAATTGTTTACAATTTTTCCATAAACTTTTGCAGTTCTTTTTTCTGCATAAGTTTTTAGTATTCCTGTTGCACCTTCACTAGAAATTGATAATAACTCATTTTCACCTTGTGAGTAATTTTTAATTCCATTTGCAGTAATAAGTCCTTCTGGTGCAATAAAGTTCAAGTTTGTTTCAACTTTTCCACTTTTTTCCGTTGCTACATCATTTTCATTTGTATAATTCATTGTTATTTTATTTTTATTGTTTGGTGTTAATGTTTTTGCAGTAATATTTGCATTAATAATTATTATTGTACCTTTATATTGTGCATCTATTGTATATTCTGTTTGTGTTCCTTCTAATTCTACATATACTACTACTTGTCCATTTTCTAATACTGTTTTTGCATTTTTTATTTTTAATCCATTTGACATTAATATGTCATAGCTATTTAATTTGAATTTTGCAATATATGAAGGGAATTTTATTTTTAATGTTGGATTTTTGTATAATACATAGTTTGTATTTGATGTATCTAATACAGCTCTAATTTCAACATTTTCGTTTTCAACAACTGTTGTTAAATCTTGTTTATTAACTTCTAAATATATTGCTGTTGTTGGTTCTGTTAATGATATTTCTTTTAATTCATTGTTTACTTGTGTAGTTAATTTTGTGAAATTTTGTAATTGTTTTTTATTATATCCAATTTCATTTTTTATTGCTTTTTCAACACTAATAATTAATTGTCCCTCTATTATAGGCTTTGATGTTGTTATTAATAATTGATTATTATTTACATTACTAATATCTAATGTGTAATTTTCATCTTTTAATTCTGTAGTTTTATTAATTGTTCCTAATTTTGTTTTTTGATTATCATAAACCTCAATTTTTCCATCTGTTCCAAGAATTTTTTCAAATACATTTTTGTTTATTGATATAGTTTTATTATATGTATAATTTTTTCCAGAAACTGTTGTTGAATTTTTACTATCATCTGCTGTTACAAATTGATCAATTCCTTGTTGTAATTTAATTTCTCCTGTTAGTTCTTTTGCACTAATTGTTGCATAATAATCAACTTTATATGTTGTTTCTTTTTTGTTTTTAGCATCAAAGCTTGCATACATTTGTCCTTTTGCAATAGATGAATAATTTGTTTTTATTGCATAATCTATTAATTGTCCTTTTTCTTTGCTTTCTTTAATATCTGTAGTTGTTTCTTTGAATTCTATATTTTTTTCTTGATTGCTATGAACTTTTATATTTCCACTTATTTTTAAATTTGTATCAATTCCATTTGCAATTGCATAATCATATACGTCTTTGTTTTCAAATACAAATGTTACAAAATATTCATCACTTACATTTTTTAGCCAAGATATTTTATTGCTTAAGTTTTGTGTACTTATTACTAATTTGCTATTTTCTGCATCATAATTGTAATTGTCAGCATTAAAGTTTAAACCATCTTTCATTCCGTTTGTTGCTTTTGTTTGATTTGCAATTACATTAACAGATGTTGGTTTTATTCCATTTATCTCTGGCACTTGAATATTAAGTTCAGTTGCTTTTATTGGTAATATGCTATCTTTAATTCCAGAATTTACTTTTACTTGTAATACTACTCCTGAATTTTCATCACTTGTATATGGTATGTATTTTGTTAATTCTGTTTTAATTTCTGGTGTAATTGTTGTTCCTGTTGTTCCATCCCATGAAAGTTTATTTATAATTTCTTTTGATACATTCTTTTCTTTAGCATCTTTGTTTATGTATGTTGCTGTAAAGACTGTTTTTGTTTCTTTTGAGAAATTATCAATTGACACTTCATCAGCATTTAAAACATTTACTGGTACTTCTATAACTACATTAGAACCACCATTTATTTTGTTTAACAAAATTTTATTGTTTTTAACATCTACACTTTGAATGTTATCATTGCTGATTGATTTGTCTATTTCAAAGTTAGTATCTTGAAAACTTACTACTCCTTTTTCAAGATATCCCGCACCATTTAATTTAATGTTAAGATATAATTTTACATTAGAGTTCATTTTTTCTGTTTTTACATGAGCTCCTCCTTCAAAATACGCATTAAATTCTACATTAGAATCTTGAGTCTTAGCATTTTGTTTAGAAATTTCATCTTCTGAAAGTGCATAAGTTATTCCATAAATTCCAATTGTAGATAGGTTCATTCCCATCATGCATATAAGTAATAATACAGCCATTATTCTTTTTAGTGATTTGTTCATAGTATCCTCCTTAATTTTTATATTACATCACATTTTATTATACGACATTTATGCGCATTTTTCAATGTTTTTTTAACTTTTTAATTACTTTTTTTGTAATTTTTCATTATTTTTCCTTATATTTATATATATATATAATTATTTTATCATTTTTACCTCATTTTTCAACAGTAAATGCTTGGTAAAGAAGGCAATAATTGTATTTACTTCTTACGGAAGTTTCAAAAATAGTATAAATATTAAATTTATATTACAATTTATACTTATTAAAATAATTCACATTTTTATTTTTTATACATATAATATTATAGTTTTAAAAACATATATTATATTGAGGTGATTGTATGGATAATAAATTAGATATGGCTCAACTTATGAACATGTTGTCAAAAATGGATAAAAAAGAATTAGAATCTAATCTTTCAAAAGTAAGCAAAATGCTTAATTCAAAGGATGCTGATAATATTATTAATCAGATTAAAAAAAATAATAATATTAATTAGGAGGGATTATTATGAATGAAGATATGTCTGAAATTTTTAAAAAAATGAATGAAATGTTAAAGAATGATGAAGTGCCTGATTCAGTAAAATCTTTACTAAATAGTTTAAATTCAAATGCAAACGACATATCTTCAAAAGAATTTTCTAGGGAAGGAACAACTTCAGAGAATTCAGAGCAAAATTTTTCAAATTTTGATTTAGACACTATGTTAAAAATGAAAGCAATTATTGAAAATATGAATAAGGGTCAAAATGACCCTAGGGCCAATCTTTTAAAGTCTTTAAAGCCTTATTTAAAGCAAAGTAGAAAAAACAAAGTAGATCAATATATAAAATTATTTAGTATGGGAAAAGCTTTTGAAATTCTAAATCCTTTAGGTGGTGAAAAGAAAAATGATGTATAATTATCCATATTTTAGTTTTCCTTATTTTAGAAGATATACTGTACCTAGTTATAACTATTATTCTAAAAATACTACTAGTATAAAAAAAAATTCCCATGAGTCATCACAGGAATTTTGTAATAAATCTTCATCAAATATAAAAAAAGATAATATTAATAATTCAAAGACACATTATGGTTTTAGTTTTTTAGATAATTTTATAAATCAAAATGATAGAGATGAAAATGAAAGTTATTTTGACTTATTCGGACTAAAATTATATAATGATGATCTTTTACTTATCGGGCTTATTTTCTTTTTATATAAAGAAGATGTTAAAGATCAATATTTATTTATCGCCCTTATTTTATTATTATTGAGTTAATATTATTTCTCCTTCTTTATTTACATAGGCATATTTTGCTATTTCTTCTGAATCACTTTCTTTTTCAATTTCTTTTACAATGTCTGCAATACGTACTTGTGCTGATTCTATAGAGGCTGCTGCAATTATAGCCTCTTTGTTTCCTTTTGCACCCGCATGTGCCATTCCTCTTAAATTTCCAAGTACAACAACATTGTCTTCTGCTAGTACTTCTGCACCTGCATTAACATCTCCTAAAATCACTAAACTCCCCTCAAATTCTATTTTTTGTCCAGAGCGAAGAGAACCTTTATAAAACTTAGTTTTTGAAGTTGCAATTTCTTTATTAAAACTCTTTTTTATACCATGCAACCCTAATTCTTTTACTTCTTTAGTTTCATCTTTAGCGGTTTCTTTTTTTACTGCTCTTCTCATTTTTTATTCCTTTCTTTTATTATTTTAGTAATTTCTATCTATTTACTTGCGTAGTTGGAATAGCTGTTAAATCCTCATTAATGTTTTTTGCATTCATTCCAAAGTATTCTTTCATTATGCTTTTGGCAGTATCGCCTACATTTCCACCGGCTCCTGCATTTTCGATTAAAACTACAACTGCAATTTCTGGATTATCATAAGGTGCAAATCCTGCAAACCAACCGTTTACTTGGTTATTTATTCCTGTTTCTGCAGAACCTGTTTTTCCTCCAATTTCTATTCCTAAATCTGAAAATACATAATATGCTGTTCCTCCTACTTCGCTTGTAACTCCTCTCATTCCTTTTAAAATAGCATCTAGATTTTCCTTTTTAATATTTAAATCTTTAACTTCTGGTACATCAGTAATTCCTAATTTTTCATTTATCTTTTTTTCATTCTCATCTTTTGGCACTTTGTTTCCATCTGAGTCTATTATTGATTTTATTAATGTAACATCTACAGACTTGCCCCCATTTGCTAGCATACTTGTATATCTTGCAATTTGAATTGGTGTATAACTGTTATAGCTTTGACCTATAACTGCAGATAATGTATCACCAAATTGCCATTCTTGCCCTGTTGTTTCCTTGCAATAATCTTTTAAATCAACTATTCCTTTAGATTCTCCAGATAGTTCAATTCCTGTTTTTATTCCTAATCCATAAGATTTTGCATATTTTATAACCGGATCTATTCCCATTTTATACCCTAATTCATAAAAGAAGTAATTACATGATTTTTTTATTGCTTCAGTAACATTTAAATATCCATGTCCATAATGTCTACTAGTATAAATCCAACATGCTGGATTGTGTCCTCTTGGATATATACCTGTATCATTTACTGTTGTTTTGGTTGTTATTGTATTGTTTTCTAATGCTGCTGTTGCAACAACCATTTTAAATACTGAACCGTGGTGCATAAGTTCCAGATATAGCTCTATTATAATAATTGTTTCCTTTATTATATTCTTCTAGTTTTTTCTGAGTTATTCCACTTATAAACAATTCAGGTTCATAATCCGGATAACTTGCTAATGCTAATATTTCTCCGCTTTTTACATCCATTACAACTGCAGCTCCAGCCTTTGCATTATATTTTTGTCCATAGCTACCATTTGCAATATCTTTTATATTTTTTTTCAATGCTTCTTCTGTTACTTTTTGCAAATTAGAGTCTATTGTTAAAGTAACAGTATGCCCTGCTTCAGCCTCTTCTGCAATATGTTGCTCTGTAATTGTTCCATCTACAGACATATCTACCTGTCTAATTCCATCTTCTCCTTTTAAATATTCCTCTAAAGTATATTGAATTCCAGTCTTTCCTATAATGTCATTTATATCATATTTTTCTTTATTTGCATTGTATTCTTCAGATGATATTGAACCAACATATCCTAAAATATGTGAAGCTAAACTACCATACGGATATGTAACTATTGGTGTTGTTACAACAGATGTTCCAGGAAAACTACTGCTTTGTTCTTTTATTTGATTTGCACTTAAGTAACTAATACTTTTAGATATAATAACAGGTTTTATATTACTATATCCATTGCGAGAAATTTCATATCTAACAGTCATAATTTTTCTAGCTTTTTGTATATTTTCTTCATTTATACCATATTTTTCTTTTAAAGTTTCAAATGCTTCTTCTGCTGTTGCATTTTCATCAATTCCATATTCTTTTTTCCATGCTTTTTGAGTTTCTTCATCATCTTGTTTAAATTTATATGGTTCTATGCTAATCGGTAAATTATCATTATATGTGTCTTTGTTTTTTTCTAATAATATTACTAAATTATATATAACTTTATTTAATGTATCATTATCAATTTTAGTTTTGTATAGTTCCAAACAAAATCCAGTTTCAGTTGTTACTAATCTATTTCCAGAGCTATCTGTTATGTCTCCTCTTGCTGCTTTAACTGTAGATTCTCTGGTAAGCCTTGTATTTGATGTTTCTCTATATGAGTTTCCTTGTATTATTTGTAGATTAAAAAGCTGGGCTAGCAAAATAAGACCAACTATATATACTATTACTATTATTATATTGTATCTTAAGTTTTTGTTTTGTTCCAACTTATTCCTCCCTAATAATACCTTGACAAAACTTTTTTATTTTTAAAAATATCTTCTAATCTATTTCCTGCATTTTGAATAATTGGGTATAATATAATTGTTAAAATAATATTAAAAAGTATTTCAATTGATAATATTTTTATAAATGGTATGAATTCAAAAATTGCACCAAATTTAATTATTTTAAAAATATAATATCCAACCTCAAAAAATATAGTTCCTGCTATTGTTGTTATTATTATCATTATTCTGCTATCTTTCGAAAAGCTTTTATCTAAATATTCTGAAACTAGTCCAATTATAGCTAATAAAAAAGCTGATACTCCTATTGTTCTTCCTAAAAGCAAGTCCAAAATAAGGCCAAACACTATTCCAAATGCAAAGCCTAATTTTCTCCCTGCAAATAATCCTATGAATAATACTAAAATTACAAATAAATTTGGCATTATTCCATTAATTGTAAACCATGTAAAAAAATTAGTTTGTAAAAAATATATTACAAAAAATGCAATTATCAAACTTATTATTGCTATAGTTTTCTTCATATTTTTCCTTTCTTAATTATTAGCTAAAATTTTGCAAAATTATTCGTTTGTTATTACTAATACTGTTTGTAGTTTTGAAAAGTCCACTGCTGTTTCAACATAGGCATAACGATCTATATTATTTTTTGTATTAACAATTTGTTTAATTGTACCAATGTGTATACCTTTTGGATAAATTCCTCCTATTCCAGAAGTTTCAACATTATCATTTTCTAATAAAGTGGCTTCTGTAGGTATATATGATGCTTTTAATGTCGAATTACTTTCTAGTGTACCATTTACTATAATTGCCTCTTTTGATGTACTAATAATACTACTTACAGAAGTAGAACTATCAATAATTGTTTGAACTTTAGCCGTATTTTCTGTAGTAGATATTACATATCCGACTAGTCCTTTATCTGCAATTACAGTCATTTTAGGTTTTATTCCGTTTTTACTTCCAACATTTATTACAACTGTTTTTTCATAATTGTTTATATTTTTGTTTATTATATAAGCTGGCAAAGTTTTATATTCTAAATATTTATCTTTTAAATTAACATATTCCTTTAAAGTTTCATTTTCAGATTTAATAATCTCTAATTCTCTAATTGATTGTTCTAATTCGCTATTTTTCTTTTTTAGTTCATCATTTTCAGCTTGTAAGTTTTTCACATCTGTGAAAAAACTATCATTTCCATCTACTTTATTTTTTAAATAAGTAAGTCCATTTTGAATTGGCATTACAATACTACTAAAAATATTTTCTATATGTGAGATTTTATTTAAATCTGTATTTGATAATACTACAATAATAATTAAAATAATTATTGTAATTACAATACCAACTATTCCAGTTTTTTTATTTTTATACATTGTTTCTCCTAAAAATATATTTATCTTCTTCTAGAATTGCTTAATACTGTTCTTAATTTTTCTAAATCTTCTAATGTTTTTTCAGCTCCTTTAGCAACACATTCAAGAGGATGGTCAGCAACATATACTGGCATTTCAGTTCTTTCTGCTAATAAAGTATCAAAATTTCTAATAAGTGCTCCGCCACCTGTTAGCACAATACCTCTTTCCATTATGTCTGATGCAAGTTCTGGTGGAGTTTTTTCAAGTGTTTGTTTAATGATTTCTATTATTTTTTCAATAGAGTCATTTATAGCTTCTTGAACTTGTGTTGATGTTATAGTCATTACTTCTGGTAACCCTGTAGATAAGTGTCTTCCTCTAATTTCCATACTTTCCTCTGTTAGTAAAGGTTTTGCACATCCTATATTAATTTTAATTTGCTCTGCTGTTGTTTCTCCTATTGCAAGGTTCATTTCTCTTTTAACATAATTTATAATGTCTTCATTTAGCTCATCTCCAGCAACTCTTAATGAATTGCTAATTACAATTCCACCTAAAGAAATAACTGCAACTTCAGTTGTTCCCCCTCCAATGTCAACTATAATATTTCCATTTGGTTCTGCAACTTCTAAATTTGCTCCAATAGCTGCTGCCATTGGTTCTTCAATTATATACACTTCTTTAGCTCCAGCCTGCATTACAGATTCTTCTACTGCTCTTTCTTCTACTTCTGTGATTCCTGATGGAACTCCAACCACAACCCTAGGTCTACCTGCATTATATCTTTGGCATATTTTTTGAATCATAGATTTAAGCATTAGCTGTGTTGCTGTAAAATCTGCAATTACTCCATCTTTTAGTGGCCTAATTGCTAATATTTCATCTGGTGTTCTACCAAGCATTTCTTTTGCTTCTGATCCTGTTGCAATAATATCTCCATTATTTTTGTCAATTGCAACTACAGATGGTTCATTTAATACTATACCTTTTCCTTTAATTGTGACTATAATATTTGCAGTTCCTAAGTCAACTCCTATATCTTTTGAATTCCATCCCAATAATTTCATATAATTTCCTTTCCTTCCTTTTTTAATAAATATGATTTTATACTTGTAAATTCATTATACCCAATTACAATGTGGTCTAATAACTGAATCCCTATTATTTTAGAAGCCTGTTCTATTTTTTTCGTAAAATCTATATCTTGTTTGCTTGGTGTTGATACTCCACTTGGATGATTGTGTACTAAAATAATTTTAGGAGCTCCAATTTTTATAGCTTCACTAAATATATCTTTTGGATCTATTATTGCTGAATTTGTAGCTCCGTAAGATATCGTTTGTGTTTTTATTACAACATTTTGGGAATTTAAAATTATTACTTTCACTATTTCTCTTTTTTCTAGTTTTAGATCAGCCATTAAAATATTAGCTGCGTCATTTGGGTTACTTACTTTTATTTTACATTTATCAATTGGTTTTGAAATTCTTTTTGCAAGTTCAACAACTGCTTTTAATTGAACTGCTTTAACTTTTCCAATACCGCTTGATTTGCATCAATTCTTTTATAGATAATTCTTGCAAAAAAGTTAAATTGTCTTTACAATTTTTTTCTTTTCCTAGTGAAAGTATTTTTTGTGCTAGCGTTACAGAGCTTTCCTCTTTTGTACCATTTTTTATAATTATCGCTAGTAATTCTGCATTTGATAATGTATTTTCTCCATACATTTCTAATTTTTCATAAGGTCTTTCTGAAATTGGGAGCTGTTTTATTTTTACCGGCATTATTATTCCTTTCTAAAATTATAGCCCCCACTAAAAATTTTTTTGAATAAATTTAATTTAATAAAAGTATATTTCCCCTATTTTTTATATTTTAACTAAACTTTTTTATATATAAATATTGCTAACACAATTCCTATTATACTTGCAATATTTATTTTAAACATTAATCCAAAAGTTAATTTTACTACGTTTAAGTTTAATTCTATTGGATTTGAGAATCCGAACTCTTCACCATAAGATAGCCATGACAAAAAATCTACATGTGAGGCTAAATTACCTAAAAGTCCACCTACTACAATTCCTGATAAAATAAATAAAAGTAATATCCATATATTTTTCTCTCTTGTTGCCATTTTTCTTTCCTCCTTAGTAGTTTGTTTTCCACATTTTGTATGGTTGTATTATATATGCATTTAGTGTTTTTTTCAAGATAATTTACAATATTTTCATACAAAAACCTTTGACTTTAAATATTTTTATGTTATATATAATACTAAACATTAAAATTATAAATTTTTCCATAAATTGTTGGTTCCATTTATGATATGTTGGTAGTATAATATTATTAGATTGGTATATGGAGGACATCTAATGAAATTTGAAAAATTAAATGAAAATAAAATAAGAGTTACATTAACAATTCAAGATTTAGTAGAAAAGGAAATTGATTTTCATATTTTTATGTCTAACCCTATTGAATCTCAACATATTTTATTAGATATGTTAGAAGAAGCAAAAAAAGAAACTGGTTTTGACCCAGAAGATTCTAATTTAAAAGTAGAAGCATTATCTATGGCTGATACTAGTTTTGTTTTTACAATTACAAAATTACCCGCAGAGGAAAAACAAAAAAGTCAAAGAAAAAAATTTACTGTTAAAAGAAAAAGTATGGTTCCTCTGCCATTAAATGCTGTTTATTGTTTTAATTCTTTTGATGATTTTTGTAACTTTTTAATATTTATAAATAAAAATAGTGATTTATTAAATTGTATAAACAATTTAGCTGAATCTATAAAACTTTACGAGTATAAAAATAAATATTATTTATTACTAAACAATACAAATAAAAACTTGATTGAAAAAAATAATTTTTATACATGTATTATTGAATTTTCAAAATGTATAATTAATTCAAAAGTATTTTATAGTAAATTAATAGAATGTGGAACATTAATAATGGAAAACAATGCTCTTGAAATTGGTATTAAACATTTCGTAACTGTAAAAAAATAAAACAGGACTATATGTCCTGTTTTTTAATATATATAATTTTGTGGATTATACAAAGTTCCATTTACTCTCACTTCAAAATGTAAATGTGGACCCGATGAATTTCCAGTAGAACCAATTTTAGCAATAATTTGTCCTTGTGATACTGACTGACCTCTTGAAACAAGTAACTTGCTGCAATGTGCATATACTGTTTCTACTCCGTTTCCATGTGATACTTTTACCATATAGCCATAAGAATTGTTCCATCCTGCTACTGTTACAGTTCCTCCTGCTGCTGCTTTAATTGGAGTTCCTGTTGAGGTTGCAATATCTAAACCTCTATGTCCATAATTGCCTCTTCCAAATCTTGTAGTTATAATACCTGAAACAGGTCTAATAAGTGAAACTCCTAAATTAACTTTTGCTTCAGATAATCCAGATACATTTCCAGAATATGCTGATGCTACATAAGTAACTTTTGGCGCTTCATATAATTTAGATACACATTTTTCCACTGATGTGAATTCTTTTGTTTTAGTATCATATTTTTCTACTATTCCTAAATTTTTTTTATTTGCACTGTCTTTCTTTTTTAATTTTGATATTACTTCTTCTGCCTCTTTAAATGTTGACACATAAACTTTTTCTTTTTTATTGTCTGTAATTGCATAATATTTATAATATTGTGTTCCATTTTCAGTAACTTTTGCATATATTTCATCATCGTTTGGTGTAATATCTTTTTTCAATAAACATAATGTATATTCTGGCACAGAACCTATTTGTCTAAAAACAATTCCTTCCTCTTTATCTCCTGCCATATATTCATTAATGTTATTTTGCAATTCCGCTTTATTTTCTGTGTACCCTATAAGTTCACCATTTAATGAAACTGCATAAGTAGGTTTATAAAAAAATGCAACTGCGCTTACAACAAGAAATGCAGATATAATAGTTAATAATACTATTTTTACAGATGTTCTAAAAAACATTGCAAATTTTCTAAAACTATTAATTTTAAACACTCCTATCCATTTTTAATTCTAATATATTTTATAATAAAAGATTAAAAATTACAAGTGTTTTAATTTCAAATTATTATTAATGTGTAAAACATCAGTAAAGGCAAGTGTTCTATCGACTTGCCTTTACACTTATTTATTTAGTTCATCTTTTACAGTTTGTATTTCTGTGACTGTTGCTTTTTGTGCAGGTTGATAATATCCCTTAGTCTGAGCAACCTTAAATAGTTCATATTGAAAGCTTTCATCACCATTTCTAATTTGTTGAAGTGTTTGTCTTAATTGCATATTTTCTGCTTCAGATATGGCTGTTTGATATGCAGTTAAATCTGCTTTTACACTTCCTAATATATCATTTACCATTGTTTTTTCATCCATTTTTATTCTCCTTTCTAACTAATCATTAAGAAATGACATTAATTTTTGTTTTGTATTCAATGCATCTTGTGCAGATTTTGCAAACATCTGCTTAATTTGTGGATCAACTGCTTGTGAAGAAAATGTATTTAGTTTTTGATAAGCAGTTTCATGTGCTCCAATTAAATGTCTTAAATGTTGTAATTCTAATTGATTTAAATTAGGCATATTTATCCTTCCTTTCTAACTAATTTATTCCATATCTATTATGAGCAATTTTTTAATTTTTATACAAAATTAAAAGAACAGAAAATATTTTTCTGTTCTTAAATAACTTCCAAATTTGCAAATTTTGCCATAAGTCTTTTATGTCCTGATTTATCAAATTGAATGTCTAATTTATAATCGTCTCCTTCTGCCTCAATTTTTTGTATTACACCTTCTCCAAATTTCTTATGATAAATTCTAGTTCCTTCTTTATATTTTGATATATCAACTTCTTGTTTGTTTTGTTTTTGTGATAGTGAATTTAAAAAACTTTCTGCTGTTCTAAATTGATATACTGGTTTTGGTTTTATTTCTGTTTTAGCTTCGTCAAATTTATATGTTGTTACTTTACCAACTGGTGTCTTGCCATATTCCCATTTATATTGCATATCATTAAATTTTTCTTCTTGGTCGTTGTTTACAACTCCATCTAATAAATTATCTGGTATTTCTTTTATAAATCTTGAAACTGCATTATAACTTGTTGAGCCAAATATTGTTCTATGTTTTGCACATGTTAAGTGTAAAAATTGTTTTGCTCTTGTAATTCCAACATAAAACAAACGTCTTTCTTCTTCAAGCTCTCTTGGTTCTCCAATTGACTTATACCCTGGAAAAATGCCTTCTTCCATTCCAACTAAAAATACAACTGGAAATTCTAGACCTTTAGCACTATGTAATGTCATTAATGTAACTGAATTTTCTTCATCTTGCATTTCGTCTATATCACTTGTTAAAGTAATACTTTCCAAGAATTCTGCTAATGTATTATCTGCTGACTCATCTTCAAATTCTATAGCAACAGTTAAAAACTCTTCTAAGTTCTGCATTCTTGTTTCTGCTTCCACAGAATTTTCTAATTCCAAAGCTTTTGTATATCCAGATTTTTTTAATACTTCTTTTAATAACTCTGAAATACTTAATTCTTCTCTTTTTATTCTTAATTCTTCTATTAAATTTATAAATTCATCTGAATTTGCTTTTACTCTATTTAAGTCATATTCTTCTGCATGTTTAATTATTTCATACATCGAAGTTCCAGTTTTATCTGAAATTTCTTGTATTTTATCTAAGCTTGTTTTACCAATTCCACGTTTTGGCTCATTTATAATTCTTTTTAAAGACAAATTATCTGCAGGATTATATATTAATCTCAAATATGCAATAGCATCTTTTATTTCTTTTCTTTCATAGAATTTTAAACCACCAACAATTTTATATGGGATATTTTCTCTTCTTAAAATATCCTCTATAGCTCTTGATTGTGCATTCATACGATATAAAATTACAAAATCTTTTGGTTTTAAATATTCTTCTGTTTTTAAATGTTCAATTTGTTTTACAATATAGTTTGCTTCATCATACTCATCTTCTGCTTGATACAAACATGGCAAACTACCTTCTTCATTTTCTGTCCATAATTTTTTTTCATATTTATTTTCATTATGTTTTATTACTGCATTCGCAGCTTTTAGTATGTTTCCTGTACATCTATAATTTTGCTCTAACTTGATAATTTTTGTACCTGGAAAATCTTTTTCAAAATTTAAAATATTGCTAATATCAGCTCCTCTAAAGCTATATATTCCTTGGTCATTATCTCCAACAACTGTAATATTTCCGTAACGTGATGCCAAAATTGTTACTAATGTAAATTGTGCTTTATTTGTATCTTGATATTCATCTACTAATACATATTTAAATTTTTCTGTGTAATATTGTAAAACATCAGGATTTTCACTTAATATTTCTATTGTATAGTTTATAATATCATCAAAATCAATTGCATTATTTTCTCTTAGTCTTTTTTGATATAATTCATATACTTGTCCTATTTTTTCTTTTCTGAATTCTCCTGCATACTTTGTTTGATATGCTTTTGGAGTTAACATTTCATTTTTAGCATTACTAATTTCAGATAAAACACTTCTATCTGAAAATGTTTTATCATCTATATTTAATGCTTTTAAACATTCTTTTACAACTGTTTTTTGATCTGATGTATCAAATATTAAAAATGATGTATCAAAACCAATTCTGTCAATGAATCTTCTTAAGATTCTAACACAAATAGAGTGGAAAGTTCCCATCCACATTTCTTGTGCTACATCTCCTACTAATTTTTCAACTCTTTGTTTCATTTCACTTGCAGCTTTATTTGTAAAAGTAATTGCTAAAATATTATATGGTTTTACACCTTTTTCTGATATTAAATATGCTATTTTATGTGTTAACACTTTTGTTTTTCCAGAACCTGCTCCTGCAATCACCAAACATGGTCCTTCCGTAGCAAGAACTGCTTCTTTTTGTTTATCATTTAGTCCTTCTATTAAATTTTGCATTTGTTTTCCTCTTTCTTTTTCTTTTTTGCTATTTTATTATATAAGTTTTAATTTTAAAGTCAATATATTTTAAAAAATATTCACAAACAAATTTTCTTTATAATTTTAGCAGTCCGTTTTCAAGATTTCTAGAATTATAGAATTCATCTTCATCATAACTTCCTTCATTTTCTCTTTCAACTTGTTCATTATCATAAGTCAATATTCTTGCTAATCTCTTATATACAGTTATAAACCTTGTATATTCATCACTTTTTCCAGATGCATCTTTTACTATTCCTTTTAAAATTCTATAAATTCGTTTATATTTTTCTTGTTGCATTTCCTGTACACTTCCATTTTCTAGAGCTCTAATTAAAACACTATTTATTCCTAATTGGTCTATAACTTCTAGTGGAGCTTGTGCAACAGTATTACAACTATACAAAATGTCATATTCATTTAAACACACATTAATAACTAATTTTGATTTTTCAAAGTCAATGTATTGTTCCAACTCGTCACAATCTTTTAGTTCAAAGTTTTTCATGCTATATTGTATTTCTGAAAATAATTCTGTTTGTGACTCACTTGTATTTGGCTTAAAAGTAATATATCTATATTCTTTCATTAATTCCTCCATTTTTCTTTTGTAGTATTTTATCATATCATTTTAAGGCTTACAATATAAAATCAAATCGACATAGCCAAAATGCCTATTAGTAACCCTAGTATACTTCCAATTGCACTCATTCTTCCTTTATATAAGCTATTCGCTTCAGGTGTAAGTTCACCTGAAACTATATATATCATTGCTCCTGCTGCAAATGCCAAACACATTGCAATTACACTTTGAGAAATTTCCCCAATAATCGAACCAAAGAAAGCTCCTATTCCAGTAGTGATTCCAGAAAGTACAACATAAAAAATTACTTTACTCTTTTTTATTCCTCCATTTTTCATTGGTACTGCCATTGATATTCCCTCAGGAATGTCATGTAAACATATTGCAATTGCCAAAGATAATCCCAATTTAATTGAAGCACCAAAACCAGAACCTATAGCTAATCCTTCTGGGAAGTTATGAAGAGCCAAACCTATGCTAACAATTATTCCTGTTTTTAGTAAATCATTCTTATTTTGTTTAAACTTATTAGAATTATTAAATTTTTTATCTACTAATAAATCACATATAATCATCATAATAATTCCTAATAAAATTCCTAAAAAAACAGTCGGCAAATTTGTTAAATTAAATGCTTCTGGCAATAAGTCAAAACATACAATTGCAAGCATAAGACCTGATGCAAATGATAAAATAAAACTCAAAAATTTTTTTGAAGGATTTTTAAATTTTACCCCTATTATTCCTCCTATTGTAGTACCAAAAGTTCCAAAAAATAATCCAATTAAAGTTGTTTTTAATATATTACCCAAAATAAAAACTCCTTTGAAATAAAATTTTATTAATTAATTTTATTTCAAAGGAATTTATTTTATTCTTCTTCATTACCTTTTAATTTTTCAGCTGTATCTGCTGTAATTAAACTATCTATCATTTCATCTAAATCACCATTTAAGAAATTTTCCATTTGATAAATTGAAAGTCCTATTCTATGGTCTGTTATTCTTCCTTGTGGATAGTTATATGTTCTTATTTTCTCGCTTCTATCTCCACTACCAACTTGACTTTTTCTTGCATTTGCAACTTCACTATCTTGTTTTGCTTTTTCTTGTTCATATAATCTTGAACGAAGTAATCTCATAGCATAGTCTCTATTTTGAAATTGTGATCTTTCAGTTTGACACTCAGCAACCATTCCTGTAGGAATGTGTATCAAACGAACAGCAGATGAAGTTTTATTAATATGTTGTCCTCCTGCACCAGATGCTCTAAATACTTCCATTTTAATGTCTGCTGGGTTTATATCTATTTCAACATCTTCAACTTCTGGTAAAACAACAACAGTTGCTGTTGATGTATGAATTCTACCACTTGCTTCTGTATCTGGAACTCTTTGTACACGGTGAACTCCACTTTCGAATTTTAGTCTACTATATGCACCTTTTCCAGTAATCATAAATGATATTTCCTTATATCCACCCAATCCTGTTTCGTTTTCATTTAAAATTTCTAATTTCCAATGTTTCTTTTCTGCATACATAGAATACATTCTAAATAAAGTTCCCGCGAATAAAGCTGCTTCTTCTCCTCCAGCTCCACCACGAATTTCACAAATTACGTTTTTATCATCATTTGGGTCTTTTGGAATTAATAATATTTTAATTTCTTCTTCAAGTTTTGGTAATTTTTCTTTATTCTCTTCAATTTCTATTTCTGCCAATTCTTTCATTTCAGGATCTTTTAGCATTTCTTTTGCATCTTCTATTGCTTGTTTTGCTTTTTTATATTCTCTATATTTTAAAACTACTGGCTCAATTTCTGCATGTTCTTTCATAAATGTTTGCCATTGTGATTGTTGTGCAATTACTTCAGGATCACTGATTTTTTTGGTAATTTCATCATATCGCTTTTCAACTTCATCTAATTTTTGAAACATTATTCTTCTCCTTAAATTTATCTGTTATTTTTATGCAAGGACTATTATAACATAAATATGCTTATAATTCAACTAAATTATACTGTATATTAAGTGAATCTAAAATTTGTTTTTCTCTATTGCTACATGTTAAAATAATAATTTGATGTTCTTCTGATTTTTCATTTAAGAAAATTAAGCAATTTTTCAATCTTTCATCATCAAAATATGCAAATGCTTCATCTAAAATAACTGGCATTTTTTCTTCTGATATTTCATCTAACATAGAAAATCTTAATGATAAATATAATTCATCAATAGTTCCAATACTTAGTCTATTGGCTGGAATATAATCTCCATTTTCTAACTCTACTATTAATCCTTTTTCTTGATTAAATACAACCTTTTTATATTTTCCATTTGAAATTGTTTTTGCAATATTAGATAAATTTTGTGTGAATCTTGGTGTAACATTACATTTCATTTTCTCATAAGCTTTTTCTAATAAACTTTTTGTAACCAATATACATTTATTTTTTTCTTGTAACTCATTTAATTGTTCTTGTAAATTTTCATATTCTTCTTCTTTTGAAATATATTCTTCCAATTTATTATTGATATTATTTTCCTCATGTTCAACACTATTTAATTTTAATTTATATTCTACTATTTTTTTATTTGAATATTCTATCTCTTTTTCTAATTTATCTTTTTCTTCTAATTTAAAATCAATTTCATTATTTAGTATTTTTTCCTTTTCTAAGTTAAAGTTTAATATGATTTTTTGTTTTTCTTCATCTATTTCTTTTTGCAATTTCTTTATATTTTCTTCTAATAAGTTAATTTGACTGTCTATAATGGTTATTTTTTCTTTTAATTCATCTTGTATCTTTTTATTCTTTAAGTTTTTTATTTTTATTTGGTTATTTATTTTTCTATTTTTTAAATAATTAATAGTAAATATAATAATCTCAATTGGAATTAAAGATAAAATACAATAATTTAATATTTTATTTTTTACAAAAATAAAATTAAATATATTAAAAATAATTAATAAAATAAAAATAAATAAATATTTATAATAGTTTATTTTTTTATTTAAATTATTTTGTTCTGTATTTTTTAAATTATTTTTTGTTAAATTATCTTTTTCTTCTATTTTATTTTTTATTTTTTCTTTATTTTCATTATTTATTTTATTTTTTAAATTATTTTTTTCTAATTCAACTAAATATTTATTAAATAATATATTTAATTTATTTAAATTATTATTTTTTTGTTCTTCTTGTTCTAATTTTTGTTCTAAATTTATGTGTTCTTCTTCTAATATTTCTTTATTTTTTGTTGTTTCTTTTCTTGTCTTCATGTCATTAGATAGTATAGTTAGTCTATTTTGTATTACATTGAGTGGTCTATCCTGTGTTCTTGCAGTTCCAACCTCCTCTATTAGTTTTTTGTTTAACCTATCAATGGCCTTCTGATATGATACTTTATCATCTCCGGTTCCCGCAAGGTTTGCAAGCTTTTGTATCAAAATGTTTTGAGACTGGCTATCTAGCACTACTTCCTGTTGTAATGACATTATAGTAGATATATATGTTTTTTCATCGATTCCTGTTTGTTCATAGAAGAATTGATTTCCATCCTTTTTGTCAATTTTGAATTCTTGTGAAATATCCTCTAAATTTTCATTAAAAATAATTGGATTTTTTTTATAAAAATCTCTATATATTTCAAATATTTTTTTATTATTTAATTCATATTTTATCTTTCCCGAAAATTCTTCACCTGTCCATGGCAAATATTTTTCATAATCAGATAATTCTTTTCCATTTTTATTTTTTGAAATTCCATAAAAAATGTTTTTTAAATAATTTAATAATGTTGATTTGCCTGTTTCATTTTTTCCATAAATAATATTAATATTATTTTTTAAATAAATTTCTTTTTGTTTTAAATTTCCATAATTATTTATTTTTATATTTTGAATTTTCAACTATTTTCTCCTTAATAATTTTACTTAATTAATATTATATTTTTTAATTTTCTAAAATAGAAAGTCCAATTTCTAAAATTTTATCTAATTCTTCTCGTGTATAATTTCCTTTTTCAAATTCGTTAATTATCTCATTTATAAAAATACCTTTTAAAGTATTTTCATTTGCCATACTTTCTAAGTTATAATTTACTTTCGTTTCATTCTTAATTTTTATAATATTTTCTTTATTAATAAATTTATATATATTGTTTATATTTATTTCAAAGTTTCTTTTTCCAATTAATATTACTTTATATAAATCTTTAATATTTAATTGTAAATTATTTATTTTTTCTATTAATTCTTCTTCATCATTTATATTTGTAATATCAAATTCAAATTCTTTAAACTCTCTATTATCTGCTGGAATAAATGCTATTTCTAGTTTATCCTTTTCAATATTTCCAACTATAAATCCATGTTTTCCTAATTCATCAAATCCCATTGAAATTGTTGAACCCGGATATACAATATTTTGATTTTGTTCTGAATTATAATCTAGCTTATGTATGTGTCCAAGTGCAACATAATCAAATCCTATTAGTTTTAATTTATTTTTATTTATTGGATTATATTGAAGTTGTAATTTATCACTAGCATTTATACTTCCATGTGCAATTAAAATATTTATCTTATTTTTATCATCTAATATTATATTTTCTATATCTGTTTTTTCACAATAAAAATCTTCAAAACCAACTCCATAAATATTTGCATCATTTGTTTCTACTTTTTCTATTTTTGAAGTAAATATTTTTACATTTTCACTCCATTCAAAATTTCTATACATAGAATTTATTATATATGGATCATGATTTCCTGGAGTTATAAATATTTTAGTTTCAGGTATTTGTTTAAATAATTCATTTATATATTCTATTGTGCTTTTTCTAATATAATTATGCTCATATAAATCACCAGCTATAAATAAGTATTCTATTTTATTTTCTTTAGTATAATCTATTATTTTTTTAAATACTTCTCTTTGATCCATACGTCTTATTCTTCCGAAATCACCTTTTAAACTTAAATTAGTAAATGGTGTATCAAAATGCATATCTGCTAAATGTATAAATTTCATTTTCTCTCCATTTCTTAATAATTAATTAATTATTTATTTAATTATTTATTTAATTATTTATTTAATTATTTAATTATTTAATTATTTAATTTATTTAATTTATTTTTTATTAATTATTTGTTTTTTAATTAATTATTTTTTATTAATTATTTATTTTATTTTGCATTTAAATCCTAACCTTATTTGTTTTAACTTTTTATTATTGTATATTTTTCTTATATTGCTATCTTTTTTTATTTTATATTATATTATTTTTTTAGTCAATAGCATTTTTATGTTTTGTCTTTTCGCCAATCCTTATTGTTTTGCTAGATGATATGTAGTTTTGTTTTTAGTCTTTTTTAGTCTGTACTCTATGTTTTTCTGATTTATGTAAACTTCTTGTTGTTTTTCTATTAATTCGGTTCTCTTTCGCTTATCCGTTAGGTTTTATCCCTCTTTTTTAGTATTTTTCAAGTGTATTTTAGCCATTCATAGCCTTTTCCTTCACTTATACTTTTCTGTCCATAATCAATATCTTTATAATTCTTACATTGTTTTTGTCTTTTTGATTAAGTATTGGTTTTTATTTTATAATTATTTTATAATATTTAAAAAATATTATGAATTATTATCAATAATAATTCATAATAAATAATTTATTTTTAAAAATAAATTTGTAT
>FR902180.1:0-2024 GCA_000437855.1 Clostridium sp. CAG:567
TTAATACATTCCGTCCATTCCTGTTGGTTCATGGTCTGAACATTTACAACTATTTGCTTCTTTTTTATCTGTTACTAAACTTTCTGTTGTTAATATCATTGATGCTATTGATACTGCATTTTGAAGTGCACTTCTTGAAACTTTTGTAGGGTCTACAATTCCTGCTTTTTTCATGTCTACATATTCATCTGTTTGTGCATTAAATCCTACACCTACTGGACTGTTTTTAACTTTTTCTAATATTACAGATGGCTCTAAACCTGCATTTATTGAAATTTGTCTTGTTGGTTCTTCTAATGCTCTTAGAATTATTTTACCACCAATTTTTTCGTCTCCTTGTAATTTTTCAACTACTTCTGTAACTTTTGGTAAAATATCAATATATGCTGTTCCACCACCAGGTACTATACCTTCTTCAACTGCTGCTTTTGTAGCAGACAAAGCATCTTCTATTCTTAGTTTTCTGTCTTTCATTTCAACTTCAGTAGCAGCTCCAACACCAATTACAGCAACTCCTCCTGCTATTTTAGCTAAACGTTCTTGTAAGTTTTCTTTTTCAAATTCGCTCTTTTCTTCTGCAATTTGAGATTTTAATAAAGCTACACGTTTTGCAATTTCTTGTTTATCTCCCATTCCATCTACTATAATTGTGTTTTCTTTTTGTACTTTTATTTGTCTTGCTCTACCTAATTGCTCAATTGTTGTATCTTTTAGTTCTAATGCTAAATCTGATGTAATAACTTCTCCACCTGTTAATATTGCAATATCTTCTAGCATTTGTTTTCTCTTATCACCATAGCCAGGTGCTTTAACAGCTACTACATTTATAACTCCTCTTAGTTTGTTTAAAATTAATGTTGATAATGCTTCACCTTCTATATCATCACATATAATTACAAGTTTACCAGATTGTTGCATTAAGCTTTCAAGTAATGGTAGTATTTCTTGAATATTACTTATTTTTTTATCTGTAATAAGTATATATGGGTTGTCTATAACAGCTTCCATTTTTTCTGTATCTGTTACCATATATGGTGATACATATCCTTTATTGAATTGCATTCCTTCTACAACGTCAAGTTCTGTTTGTGATGTTTTAGATTCTTCAATTGTAATAACTCCATCTTTAGATACTTTTTCCATTGCTTCTGAAATAAGTTCTCCAACTTCTGGGTTGTTGGCAGAAATACTTGCAACTCTTGCAATATCTTCTTTTCCACTTACTTCAACACTAATTTCTTTTAAAGCATCTACTGCTGAAACCACAGCTTTGTCCATACCTCTTTTTATAGCCATTGGATCTCCACCAGCTGCTACGTTTTTTACACCTTCGCGAATCATATTTTGTGCTAATACCATAGCTGTTGTTGTTCCATCTCCAGCAACATCATTTGTTTTTATAGATACTTCTTTTACTATTTGTGCTCCCATATTTTCAAATGGGTCATCTAGTTCTATTTCTTTAGCAATTGTTACACCATCATTTGTAATTAGTGGTGCTCCAAATTTTTTGTCTAGTACAACATTTCTTCCTTTTGGTCCTAATGTTACTTTTACAGTATCAGCTAATTTGTTTACGCCATTTAATAGGCTTTTTCTGGCATCTTCGCCAAATTTAATTTCTTTTGACATTTTAATTATCTCCTCTCTATTCAACTATAGCTAATATATCATTATATTTGACTATAACTAATTCTTCTCCATCAATTTTAACAGTAGTTCCAGCATATTGGTTTAAAACTACTTTATCTCCTTCTTTTATAGCCATTTCTACTTTTTTACCTTCTGAATTTGTTCCATCTCCTACTTTTATAACCTCAGCAATTTGAGATTTTTCTTCTGATTTTCCAGCTAAAATAATTCCACTTTTAGTTGTCTCTTCTTTTTCTAACATTTTAACAACAATTCTGTCTCCAATTGGTTTTAACATGAAAATTACCTCCTTATCAATCATTTTATTATATGCTAATTTTTATTTTTTAGAATTTTTTTGCTCACGCCTTCTTTCTTTTTTAATTGCATAT
>FR902180.1:2081-13470 GCA_000437855.1 Clostridium sp. CAG:567
AGCAGTCTTTCTTTAAGACTGCTAATACTTTATACCCATTTATATAAAATGTCAAGTATACTATTCAATTTTTCACACATTATTCACATTTGCTTTTGCAATAATCTTTACTTTTCTCTTCAAGAGTTTTAAAGTCACAACATATCTTTTTAAAGAAATTATTTTTAGTACTTTTTTCATAAGTTTTTAATGCTCTTTCTTGTATTTCTTTTATATGCTTGTTACAAAAATGGTATTGACTTATTAAAATCTGTCTATATTTTTTATTTTCATTATTTATATTAAATTCAATAAGTTCTTCTCTTTTTATTGGTATCATGTTATTAAAACCTAATATACCATATTTTCCATTATGTATTTTTAAAATATAAATGTTATCTTTCATTTTTTGATGTGCTTCTCTAGGATGCTCCAATGGCACAAAATATTCAAACTCATTAACTTGCAATACCACTCCTAAGTATGGCCTTTTCCTAGTATATTCATCTTTTTGTTCTTTGTTGTATTGAACTTTATTATCGAATGAATATAAATATTTTATGTAATTAACATCTACTCTATATAACTTTAATTTATTCATTGCACTCCTTAAACACAAATAGAGTAGGTGCTTAATTGCCCCTACTCTATTGCCATATTCTAGGATATGACTGTCCTCTTTATAAATACCCTACTTTAATACCTTTACAAGTATTTGGCTAAGGATCTCCCTATCATAATATTTTACAATATTACTTTATCAGTATATTCATTATATACTACTTTTATTCTGGATGTCAAGCCTTTTTGTTTAAATTTCCATTATTTTACTTTTCAGTTTTAATTTTCACATTTTCTTTTGCTACTTTTACTAAGCTTACAAATAGTGGATGTGGTCTATCAGGTCTTGACTTAAATTCTGGATGAAATTGTGATGCAATAAAAAATGGATGATTTTTTAATTCTACTATTTCAACTAGGTTTCCATCTGGTGATAACCCAGAACAAATTAAACCTGCCTTTTCCATTTCTTCTCTATATTTGTTGTTATATTCAAAACGATGTCTATGTCTTTCTGATATCTTATTTGTTTTATATACTTTCTCAGCTAATGTATTTTTTAATATGTTACATGGGTATGCACCTAACCTCATTGTTCCGCCTTTGTTTGCTATATGAATTTGTTCTTCCATAATATGAATTACTTTGCATGTACTTGCTTCATCAAATTCTTCTGAGTTTGCATCTTTATATCCTAACACATCTCTTGCAAATTCTACAACTGCCATTTGCATTCCTAAACATATTCCTAAAAATGGAATATTGTTTTCTCTTACATATTGTATTGTTGCTATTTTTCCTTCTATTCCTCTGTTTCCAAATCCACCTGGTACAATTACTCCATTGTATTTTCCAAGCATTTCTTTTGCATTTTCTTTTGTTACCTTTTCACAGTCTATAAAATCTATATGTACTTTACAGCCATTTGCAAATCCACCATGTTTAATGCTTTCTGCAATTGATAAATATGAGTCTTCTAATTTTACATATTTTCCAACTATTGCAATATTTACATTTTCATCTTTTAGATTTTTAATATTTTTTATTAATTCTTCCCAACTCAAATTATTTGGTATATTTCTTAATTTCAGTTTTTCACAGATTCTACTTGCTAATCCTTCTTTTTCTAGCATTAGTGGAACTTCATATAAGTTTTCTACTGTTTTATTTTGTATTACATCTTGTTTTTTTACATTGCAGAATAATGCAATTTTCTGTTTTAAGTTTTCATCTATTTCTTGTTCTGCTCTACAAACTAGTATGTCTGGTTTTATACCTATTGATTGCAATTCTTTTACTGAATGTTGAGTTGGTTTTGATTTTAGCTCATTTGATCCATAAATATATGGTAATAAAGTTACATGAATATATGCAATATCCTCTTCATTTCTTTCTATTCCTATTTGTCTAATAGCTTCTAAGAAAGGTAAACTCTCAATATCTCCAACTGTTCCACCTATTTCTGTTATCACTATATCTACATCTGTATTTTCAAATTTATATACTTTTTCTTTTATAGCATTTGTAATATGTGGTATGACTTGTACTGTTTTTCCTAAGTAATCTCCTTTTCTTTCTCTTTCAATTACTTCTGAGTATATTCTTCCTGTTGTTACAGAAGAATATTTGGTTAGATTTTCATCTGTAAAGCGTTCATAATGTCCTAAGTCTAAATCTGTTTCTGCTCCATCGTCTGTTACAAAAACCTCTCCATGTTCATATGGACTCATTGTTCCTGGGTCTACATTAAGGTATGGATCAAATTTCTGATTTGCTACTTTATATCCTCTATTTTTTAATAGTCTTCCTAATGATGCTGCTGTTATTCCTTTTCCTAGTCCAGATACTACTCCACCTGTTACAAAAATGTACTTTTTATTCATTGTTTCCTCCTTACCCTAGCACAGTTTGGAAATAAAAAAATAGATTTAAAAATAAACAAAGTTCAAACTGTGTTTTTTTTAAATCTATCATGTTTATATGATAACATTTGTTAAGATTTGTGTCAATATTAATTCTATTTTTTATAATATGTCTTTTTATATTTTTCATAATTGTATAATATTTTTCTTACATACAGATTAGTTTCTTTAAATGGGATATTTTCTAAATCCGATCCATCTTTTTTTAATATTCCATCTTTAATCCATCCATCTACTCTTCCCATACCAGCATTATATGCAGCCAATGCTAAACCAATATTATTATATTTATTCATTAATACTGAAAAATAATATGTTCCTAGTTTAATATTGGTTTCAGGCTCATATATTTGTTCTTGTGCTATTTCTATATTATCAATTTCGTTACTTATTTCAGTTGCTGTGTTTTCCATTAATTGCATTAGACCAATTGCTTTTGCTTTAGAATTTGCTTTTTCATCAAAATTGCTCTCTGCTTTTATTATTGAATATATTAATAGTTCATCCACATTGTATAATTCAGCATATTTACTTACATACTGTTCATATTTTTTAGGATATATTATTTGTTGTATATTAATAATTTGAAACAATAAAAAATATATTATTGATATAATAATTAATATTAATAATGTTACTTTTAAAGTTTTAATCAAAATTTTCTCCTTTTAGCTAATATATAGCATTTCTTTTGTAATTTATTTTACATCATACCAATCTGTTGCTTCTGACACTTCTACCTCTAATGGTACTTCAAGTTTCACAGCTTTTTCCATGCTTTCTTTTAATATTTCCTTTACTTTTTCTTTTTCTTCTATATTACATTCAATTAAAAGTTCGTCATGAATTTGTAAAATTAATCTTGCATTTAATTTTTCTTCTTTTAGTCTTTCATTAACATGTATCATTGCAATTTTCATTATATCTGCTGCTGTTCCCTGTATAGGTGTGTTCATAGCTGCTCTAGCTCCAAATTGCCTTACCATATAGTTGTTAGAAGAAAGCTCTGGTATGTATCTTCTTCTATGAAATAGTGTTTCCACATATCCATTTTGTTTTGCTTCTTCAACTATTTCATCCATAAATTGCTTTACTCCACAATATTTATTTAAATATTGTTCAATATATTGTTCAGCTTTTTTACGGCTTATGCCCAACTGTTCTGCTAATCCAAATCCACTTATTCCATATACAATTCCAAAGTTTACTGCTTTTGCCGCTGTTCTTTGTTCTTTTGTAACTTCTTCTAGTGGAACATCAAATACTTTTGATGCTACTTGTTTATGAATATCTTCCTCATTTAAAAATGCTTCTCTCATATTTTTATCTTTTGAAATATGTGCTAAGATTCTTAGTTCTATTTGAGAATAATCTGCATCTATAAATATATTTCCTTTTTGGGCTTTAAATGCTTTTTTTATCTGTTTTCCTTGTTCTGCTCTTGTTGGAATATTTTGAAGATTAGGCTCTGTTGAGCTTATTCTTCCTGTTGCAGTTACAGTTTGGTGGAAATATGAATGTATTTTTTTTGTATATTCATTTATATATACAATTAATCCATCTATATATGTTGAATTCAATTTCATTAAGGTACGATATTCTAGAATTTTCTCAATAACTGGATGTTCTGGTTTCAGTTTTTCTAATATATCAACATCTGTTGAATAACCTTTTTTTGTTTTTTTGTATACTGGTAGTTTTAACTTTTCAAATAATATTACTCCTAATTGTTGGGTAGAATTTATATTAAACTCTTCACCTGATAAGTTATAAATTTCTTGTTTTATGTTCTCAATTTCCTCTTTTAGCTTATCTCCAAATGATATTAGTTCTTCTTTATCAACATATATGCCTTCATATTGCATTTCTGCAAGTACTTTTACTAAAGGCATTTCAATATTTTTAAATAAATCCATAGAACTTATTTCTTGCATTTTTGGTTCCATCACTTCTATTAGCTTAGCTATAACATACGTATATATTGCATTATGATATTTTTCAAAATCTATATTATTTTCCTCTTGTGAAAATAATGTCATTTGAGTTTCTTTTTCTTGATTTGCTCCAACCGCTTCTAAATATTCTGAAATGTCAATATTTAAATATTGTGATGCTAATTCTTCTAATTTATAATGGTTATTACTTGGATTCAATATATATGCTGCAATCTCTGCATCAAATTCAATTCCTTTTAGTAATATTCCATTTTGTTCTAATATTACATACATTTCATTTAATCCATAACTATATTTCTTTATATTTTCATTTTCCAATATCTCTTTGAAATAAGAACTAAACTCATTTTCATCATTAAATTTTATTTCATATATATTATTATCATTATATATATATATTGATTTTATATGTTTTTTTATTATTAGTTTTTCATCTATTGATTTTTCCGTACCTATTATAAATATTAATTGTTCTTTTAACTTTTTTAATAAACTTTCTATTTCATTTTTTGAATTTAATGTTTTTACATCAAATAATTCTGTTATATTTTGCTTTGGTTTTTCATTTAATTTTAAATTAAATCTTTCAATAAATCTATTAAAATTAAGTTCTTTAAATTTAGCCAAAACCTCTTCATTATTCCATTCTTTTATTTTAAATTCCTCTATTTTTTCTTCTATTGGTACCTCTAAATTTATTGTTCCTAATGTTCTTGAAAGTTCAGCTAATTCTTTATTTGCAATCAATTTTTCTTTTGTTTTTGGTTTTAAATCATCTTCTCCTTTTTCAATTGCTTCATATAGTCCATCAATAGTTTTGTATTTTTTCACAAGTTCTAGTGCAGTTTTTTCTCCGACTCCTGGAACTCCTGGTATATTATCTGACGTATCTCCTTGTAATCCTTTTACTTCTATAAGCTGTTTTGGTGTTACACCATATTTTTCAATTACTGCATTTTCATCAAAAACTTCAGTCTCTGTTTTTCCCATTTTTGTATGTGGTATACGTACTTTTATTTTATTTGAAGTAAGTTGAAATGTATCTCTATCTCCAGAAACTATTGTAACATCAAATCCTTCTTTTTCTGCCTTTTTTGAAACTGTTCCTAAAACATCATCTGCCTCATAGCCTTCTTTTTCTATAATTGTTATATTCATTGAATGTAAAATATCTTTTAATATAGGCATCTGTTCAGCTAATTCATTTGGCATTCCTTTTCTTGTTGCCTTATATCCATCATACATTTTATGTCTTGCAGTTGGAGCTTTTAAGTCAAAGGTTACCATTAAATATTCTGGTTCTATATCTTCTAATACTTTAAATAGTATAGCTAAAAATCCATAAACAGCATTAGTATATTTACCATCAGGAGTCATCAGCATTTTATTTCCCATAATTCCATAAAACGCTCTATTTAGTATACTATTTCCATCTATTAAAACTATTTTCTTCATTATTACTTTTCCTTTCTATGTTGTCTTTCTCAATTTGCTTTGCATACCTATCTTCTTCTCCAATAGCTACTTAAGACCACAATTTTATTCCTTATTATTGTTTTCTTCTACAATATCATTAATCTCTTTTAATTTCTCTTCTAATAATTTTTTATCTATCAATTTTAAAGTATATTGAGACACCATAGTAGGTGACATGCTTCTACTCATTGCATATTCAACAACTTGTTCATCTTTACTTGCACATAGAATCACTCCTACACTTGGATTTTCATTTTCTTTTCTTTCTTGTCTATCTAATGCCTCCAAATAAAAATCCATTTTTGATATATATTCTGGTTTAAATTTTCCAATTTTCAACTCAAATGCAACTAAACAACTTAATGTTCGGTTATAAAATAATAAATCAATATAAAAATCTTCGTTGCCTACTTGCACTCTATATTCTTTGCCTACATAAGTAAAATCTTTTCCTATCTCTAATATAAAATCTTTCATATTAGAAATAATTGCCTTTTTCAAGTCTTTTTCTGAATATTGATTTGGTAAATCTAAAAATTCCAAACTATATGTATCTAGTAATTTTGTATTTGGATAATCCTCTTCTCCCACAGTTTTTGATAAACTTTGATTTGCCTTACCATCTGATAACATATATCTATGAAAATATCCGCTTGAAATTTGTCTATCTAATTCTCTTTTGGAATAATTATTTTTTATGCACATTTTTATATAGAATTCTTTTTCTTCTATTGAATTAGTGGCGCCTAATATCATAACATTATGAGTCCAACTAATTTGTCTCACCATTGGAGCGACAATTTCATTATCTTTATATGTTTCATAAAATTGTTTCATTCTATATATTCCTGCTCTATTAAATCCTCTCATTGTAGGATATTATCTTTTCATAAATTCTACTAATTTATCAACAATTTTATCTCCCCAATTAGAATCATTTACTTTTTCACTTATATATTTTCCAAAATCCCAATATAAAGATATTAGTTCCTCATTAACCTTCTTATAAGCATTATTTCTTCTTGTTTCAATCATATTTATAACTTCACTAAAATTAAATTCTAAACTGTTATCCAAACTCATTTCTCCTCTCTATTTAATAACTCTTGTTTTGTATAATAAAAATTAAAATATGTAATATATTCGTTTTTACCAATACCTAAAATTTCATTATTACTTTCTATCAACTTGTTATTACTCATTTTCTATATCTCTATACATGTAATTTATCTTTCTCATTACTCTATTATCTTTTTAGCGTGTAAAACTACTCTATATTTATTATTATTTGCACAAGTAGAAAGTGTAAGAATATTGTCATTTTCATTTATATCAACGTCAAAATCAAATTTACTTCTTGACTTTATAGTTTTTATAAAATCATTAAATTCATTATCTTTAAAATCAGTTGTAATATAGTAGTCCTCATCTGCTACTTGATATACTGAAAACACCTCATAGATACTATTATCATTTTCTGTTATAAAAGTTACATACTTGTTTTCTTCTTCATTATGCCAATCATCATTTAAAATGTTTTTAAGACTTCCAAACATACTATCATTTCTCATATTATGCCCATATATAACTAAATTTTTATCTGTTCCATCAACTTTATTTTTATAATCAGCAAATATCCAACCTGCCGAATTGCTTTCCTTATTAAAATTATGTTTTAGATAATAACTGTTATTTGTCCCCTTTACTACTGTGTATTCAATATTTGTTCCGTTTACTTTTAAGAAACCAACTGTATCAGAATTTTTATCTTTTAAAGCTTGAAAGTCTACCTTATATTTTTCCTTTTCTTCTACATTTTCTTCATCTATTGTAATTGCTTGAGATATTTCTTCAGCAATTTTTTTGTTTTCTCTATTATTTAAAAACCACATTATGATCTTAAAACCTGAAAATACAAATAAAATAATAAAAAATATTAAAATTATATTAGGTATAAGCTTTTTGTTTGTTTTTACTTTCTTTTTGGTATTTTCTTTATATCTATTCCCTTTTTTATTTTGCTTATTCAATTTATTTTCTCCATCTTTCACAAATTAGTTTTTGTTTTCTATCTCCATAAGTTTAAATGTATTTTCGCAAAATTTTATTAAACTTTTAGAGTTTTTGAATCCTGTTATTTTTGCATAATATTCTACATATTTTGTATTTTCATCTACATATTTTAATTCTATTGCTTTTCTAATATTATATATTTCTTTATTAGAAGTGTTTTCATTTGCCAATATCTCATTTAATGTTTTTTGATATTTACTGTCTTTGTTTTTCATTTCTGCAATGTTTTCATTTGATATTATACAATCATCTATTAAATCATTAACACTTTGTATTGTAACTACTTTGTTATTGTTTTCTTTATTATATGTTGTATTTACTATTTTTTCTGAATATGTAACAACTCCGTCTTTTACACGTCCTGCATCTCCATATTTGTTTCCAAAGATTCCATTTATAATTAATGCCATTAAGATTATTACTGCCATAATTATGAAGATCATAATACAAAATCTTTTTTTATTCTTTATAGTCATTTTATTTTTTTTAGCACTTTTTTTCATATTAACCCCTTTTCTGATTATAAAACAAATAGACTAGCGTTTTATTGGCTAGTCTATTTTAGCTTTATCTTAATGTTTTTTTGCTACTTTGTTTTTATTATATTTTACTGTAATAGCAATTCCTAAAACTGATACTATAAACATAGCTACAAATGTTACTATATTATCACTTGTTTTTGGATTATTTGTTGTATTTTCTGCTTTATCTGCTGTTCCATTATTTTCTTCAGCTACTTTTGCTATTGTAAATGTAGTTGTAGCATCTCCACCATCTGTGTATGTTACTTTTAGTGTATGCTTTCCTTCTGCTAAACTGTTCATGTAGTCTGGTTTAAATGTTATTATTGTGCTTCCAGATTTTGCTGTGTAGTTTTCTTCTGCTACTAAGTTGCCATCTACATATACTTTATCAAATAATGAAAATTCTCCATTTATTTTAAATGTTGCTGATCCATCTTTTGTAATAGTATATGTTTGTCCTGCACCTTCTACTACTTTGTATGTAATTTTTTCTACTGTTACAACAATTTCTGCATCTGATAAGATGTTTTCTAGCACTAATTTGTCATTTACTATTGATGCTAGTTTTTCTACTCCATTTACTTTTATAGATGTTAATTTATATCCTGCGTTTGGTGTTATTACAAATTCTTTATTTGAATTGTAATCTACTAGAATCATTCCATTTGGTGTAATTGTAGCATTTTCAACATCATTTATTGTTATTTTATATTGTATTTTCTTATATGTTACTACAACATTTATATCTTGGTTTCCAACTGTTAACTCTAATTTATTGTTTCTAACAGTTTTTAATGTTCCATTTACTTTTACATTATCAATTTCATATCCTGCGTTTGGTGTAAATGTTACTGTATATTTTGTTCCTTCAAGTGCATCTACTTTTCCTTCGCTTATTGTTCCTCCGATGATATTTGTAACATTTGTTGTAATATTAACTTTTGATAAACCATAAACATTTACATTAAATGTTACTGTTGTGTAGTTTGTTGTATCACCATTTTTTGTGTATTTAGCTTGATAGTTATTATCACCTACTGTAATTACTTCATCTGGGCTTACCCATTCTGCATTTGTTGGTAAAGAAATTGTAGATAATGCTTCTCCTACTGTTCCTTTTTTATCAGTTACTGTTGGAGCTACTGATACTTTTTTAGTTATTTCAACATTAACTGTTTTACTTCCAACATAATCATCATCTTCATAAGAATATACAACTTTGTATAATCCAACATTTGTTGGTTTACTTATTTCAGCATCGCTTGAATTATACCATTTTTCAGTTAAAGCACTTGGTGCAATTCCATTGCTAACTGTTAATGTTCCAACTAATGAAACAGGATTTCCAGTATAGGTTACTTGTTGATTCTCTATACCACTAATTGTTAATACATCTTTATTTTTAATTTCAAAGTTCTTTGTTGGAGTTCCTTTGTAATTACCTTTACCTGTTACTGTTACTGTTGCAGTTCCAATGCTTGTATTATTTGAATATCCAACTTCATAATCAGTTCCAGATGCTAATGTATTTCCATTAACCTTTACTGTAACAGTTGGAGTTTTAGGATTTCCATCATATCTTACTGTTGTATATTGTAATGATATATTAGTAGCTTGTAGTTCATATTTATTTATTGTAAATGCTTTGTTTGCATCACTAAATGTATAATTGCTATTAGCTACTTTTGATATTGTTGCTGTTGCAGTTCCTGCATTTATATTGTTTGAATAACTTACTGTATAGTCTGTATCTTTTATTAAAACAGTTGTACCATCTTTTACAACAAGTTCAGGTTTTTGTGCTTCACCATTATATGTTACTGCACTAATATCTTCTAGTGTTGGTGTTATTGATTTTTGGCTTATTACAAAGTCTTTATTAACTATTCCAGAATAGTTTCCCATACCTGTAACTTTAGCTTTACCTGTTCCTGCATTTACATTATTTGTGTAAACTACTTCATAGTCTGTTCCTTTTGTTAATGTATTTCCATCTACTTTTACTGTAACAATTGGCTCTTTAGCAGTTCCATCATAAGTATATGTTGCTGTTACTAATGTTACATCTGTATCTTGTATTTCTTTTCCTGTAATATTTGCAGTTGCTACATAAGATGTACCTGTTAGTTTATAATTTGCTGTTTTTGCTGTTTCTTTTAATGTTAATGTAACATTAACATTTTTATTTGTTCCAATATTGCTATCTACAAAAGTTGCAGATACTGTATAGTCTGTATCTTTTGTTAAAGTTTCAGTTCCTACAAGTCCTGTAAATGTTACATTTTCAACTTCAGCTGTTGCATTTCCATTATATGTTTTATCTTTTACTGTTGCAGTATAAGATATTTCTTTTTTATCAACTGTTAAGTCATAAGATGCTGTTCCTTCTGCATAATCTGCATTTTCATTTGCAGTTGCAGTAATTGTTGTTGTTCCTACTTTTTTTATAGTTACTAATCCTGTTGTAGAATTTACTTCTGCAACATCAGTATTTGATGAAGTATAAGTAACTGTTCCAGTTCCTACTGTATGATTAGCAGTTATAGTAAAGTTGCTATCTCCATAAGTTTTATTTACTGTACTATTTGTAAATGTAATTGTTTGAGGATCTTTTTCAACAATAGTAAAATCTTTATTTCCTGTACCTTGATAATTTCCAATACCAGTTACAGTAACTGTTGCAGTTCCTAAATTTGTATTATTAGTATAAGCTACTGTATAATCAGTATCTTTTACTAATGTTCTACCATTTACTATTACTGTTGGTTCTGGTGTAATTTCACTACCTGTTATCTTATATGATTCTTGTGGTAATGTTACACTTGCATCAGTAATAGTAGCTTGAATAATTTTCCAATTAAGAGTTAAATTTCCTGTAGTACCATCAACCCATTCATAA
>FR902181.1 GCA_000437855.1 Clostridium sp. CAG:567
GAAATAAGAAAAATAATGTATACAACAAATGCGATAGAGAGCTTAAACAGTACCTATAAACGAATAAATCGAAACAGAAATGTATTTCCAACAGACATGTCTTTATTAAAATGTTATATCTATCAACATTAAAAGCAGAGAAAAAATGGTCAAGAATGGTTGATAAATGGGATTTATGCTTATCTCAATTTAGAATTATGTATGAAGGCAGAATATAAAATAAAGCCTAAAAATAATAGGCTTAAGAAGGATTTTTTGAATCTATTTTAGTATTTTTTCTTTTTACAGATACTTTTTTATGTAGGTTTTTGGAATCGGGTACAACCCTTGTAACAGTAACAATAAACTCCCCATTTGCCATAGCTAAAGCCTCTATACGTACAGGATAATCTTTAAATTCAAAACCAATTTCTTCTTCTGCTTCTTATAGAATATCCCAAAATAAATCTTGTTTTTCTAAAGTGTTAGACATAAAAGAATGAAAATCAATATTTTTATCTTTTAAATCTTGAGAAGTTAGGGTAATTTTAATTTTATTTTCACTAAGTTTTTCGAACTTCATTATACAGCCTCCAAACATCACTACTGCATATAATATTATAAATCCATATAATTGTGACAATTTTTACTATAACACAAAACAATCTAAAAAGGAATAGTAAATACAAAAAATATTGGTAAATGCAAATTTGACATTTGCATTTACTAAATTTGCCGTAACTATATGATACATCATTAATAATTATTAAAATAATTATAGCACATATATAAATAAAATTAAATGATAAAAAAATGGAAAAAAAGTTACGCTACATTTCTATTAAAAATTTTTTTAATAGAAATGTTAAAAAGTAAGGATATATTCCGGAAAATTTGAGTATATAGCTTATCACAAAATTCCCAATAAAATTAAACCAAAAATCACATTTTTCAAATATATAACTCATATTAATTCCTGGAGTTATTACATAAAAAATGTGATTTTTTATATAGCTTCTTGAAAATCACGACATATTTGCCTTGTTAAAATAAATAATTTATAGAAAGAAATAACATGATATGAATTATGAAGAACCATATTTGCGTAGGGATAGGAGTTAAAAAACATAAATGTGTAACATTGCTGAAATAAAAATGTAAATAAAAAGAAATAAATGTCTAAAAATGAAATGTTGCATAAAGTTTCCGTAAAGAATTAGTTTAAATGAGCCTCAAAAAGCAAAGTTGACAAATTTTTTTTAACAAAGGTAAAATGAAGTAAAGAAAAATGGGAGGAATGTGATATGTACAAAAGAAATAAAGTATGTATATACATGTTTATAGTAGTAATGGTGCTACAAATTATAATACCAGCACTAAGTGTTATTTTAGAGACAAGTTATACATTAACATCAGAAGCAGCAGACAATATTATTGCGACTTGGGATAATGTTGGTGATGAGGGAAGTAAAATAACTGCAACGCTATATAATACAGGTATATTGGATATTAAAGGAACAGGAAAGATAAAAAATAACATGCACTGGTATAAGTATACTGATAGTTACAATTATATGGATTGCATATCTTTAATTTATAATGTAATAATATCTGAAGGTGTAGAAGATATTGGAAAAAAAGCCTTTAAGGGTTGTTCAGAATTGAAAAGTGTGCAAGCTAATCATGTGAAAAATATAGGAGAATCAGCATTTGAGCGGTTGCAGGTCGTTGAATAGTTTGAAAATCAATAATGTGAGAAATATAGGAGAATCAGCATTTAAGCGGCTGTAAAAAATTAGAAACAATTACTATAAATAATATAGAAAAAGTTGAAAAAGAAGCATTTTTGAATTGCAAGAATCTAACTGTATGTATACCACATACCATAACTAAAATAGGTGAAAAGGCTTTTTACAATGTAAACAAAGTAAAAGGCGATATAGACGAAGGGCTTATTTTGGGTAACAATTTAACGAGAGTAGGGTCGCAGGCTTTTAGAAAAGTAGGTCATATGAAAGGAAGTAGCGTAGTGCTAACATCTGGTGCTGATACGGCAGATATCTACGCAGATATAAATTCTACGTTTCCAAAAGGAACTACTTTATATATGGGCAGTGCGGCATTCACAGAGACACGTTATAACAATGGCTCTAAATACTTTATACAGTCGATTAAGTTAACTGAGCCTAAACCGGCAAATGAACTCTATGTAAATAAACCACTAAATTTGAAAAAATACAGATTGGAAGCTAAATTTGTAAATGGAACGAAATTGGTAACTTATTTTAAGAAAGGTATTTTTGCTTGTAATTATGAAGATGGAAAACAATTTACGTCATCGGGGAAGTACGACGTTGAAATTCAATTTGGAAAAGAATTAAATAAGGAAGAACCTTCTGTAACGTATAGTATAACTGTGAAAAATAACCCGATTAAGATAAAGGAAATAAAGATAAGAAATTTTCCGGATAAAAATGAGTATATGGTGGGGGATTCTCTAAATACAAACGGATTAGAAGTTGTTGGAATAGATACACATGGTATGGAAATTCTATTAGATAAGGATCAATATACATGCTCACCAACATCTTTTGCTACATCAGGTACCAAAAAAATAACAGTCAAATATAAGCAAAATCCTAATCTAAAAGCAACATTCCAGATAACTGTTAAGCCACGATATACTGCGGAAATTATATCATATCCAAACAAGATGACGTATAATGTTAATGAAAGATTAGATCTAAAAGGATTGAAAGTTAAAGTAACTAACCCCAAAACAAATCTTGTTTTAGAAGTATTCACACTAGATGATATAGATGCAAAGCCTAAAAATGGTACAAAATTAACTAATGTCGGAACTCAAACTATAAAGATGACATCAAAAGATGGATTAGATTTAGGCTCGTTTAATGTTACTGTAACAAAAGAAACAAAAAAAGTAGAGAGCATTGAGGTTAAAAGTAACACACCGAAAAGGAAAAGTTATATCGAAGGTGAGACATTAGACATTAGCGGGCTAAAAGTCATAGTGCGTTATACTAATGGCGATACTGAAACAATAGATAAAGGATTTAACACAAATCCAAAGCATGGAGATACTCTTAATAAAAATAATAAAAAAGTTAATGTTTCGTACGAAGGCAAAGAAACGTTCTACGGTATAACGGTTGAAGAAAAAGAAGTAACAAAAATACAACCACACTTGAAAGAGGGCTTTAAATTTGTATATACTGAAGGAGAAAAATTAGATTTAAAAAATTTGAACTTGAAAGTAATATATAATGATCGCGACGATATAAATGATATAATAGAGGTTGTAGGTAACAGTAATATTACAACGAATCCAGCAAATGGAGATACTTTAGGCGATGTAGGCGTAACAATGGTAAAAATTAATTATTTAAATAAGGAAACAAAGTTATTTGTATTTGTAAATGAAAAAGAACTACTTGCAATAGCAGCAGCAAATTTAGGAAATAATGAATATATAGAAGGAACAAATTTTAATGCGGAAGACCCTTTATTTCACGTGCAAGTAAGAAGAGGACCTACTTTATGGGAGGAATTACCTAAAGGAGCTTATACAGTGGTAGATGGAGATAATTTGAAATTGGGTCAAAAAACGGTAACTATTAGTTATGAAGAAAATGGCAAAACGGTAACAACTACAACTCCTATAACTGTGACTCCAAAACAATTAGAAAAAATAGAAATAACAAGTGAACCAAATAAAACTACATACATACAAGGGCAAAATTTTGATTCGACAGGAATGCAAGTAACAGCAACATATAATAGTGGTAAAACAGCAATAATTAATAAATACTCTATACCAAATGGACAAAATCTAACGGCTGGGATGACTTCTGTTAAAATAGTATATACAGAAAATGGGGTAAGCAAAGAAGTAGAGCAACAAATAACAGTAACATTAAAGCAACCTATTAATATTAGAGTAAAAGAAAATGTAAAAAAAGTTTATATAGTAGGCGAAAAACTTGACAAAACAAATATGTGTGTAGAGATAGAATATGATGATGGCTCAATAGAGCAAGTAACAAATTATGAAGTCGATACAGAAACTTCATTAAGTAGAGCAGATAAAACTAGAACAATTACATACAAAGAAGGAAATACAACATTAGAAGCGGAAATAGATGTACCTGTATTGCCAGCCGAAATTCAGAAAATTAGTATAAAGCAATATCCAGATGATGTGAATTATGTTGTAGGTCAAAAATTCTTTTCAAATGGATTAATATTACTAGTAAAATATGCAGACGAAACAGAAGAAGAAATAACAGAAGACTTTACATTAGATTTGCCAGATGGAAGTGTATTAACAAAAGTAGAAACAAAAACAGTAAAAGTAAACTACATGGGACAAGAGGTAAAATTTGATATTAATGTAAAAGAAAATAATGATATACAAGCATTAACAATAATGGATGGTTCTATTGAGACAAATTATGAAATTGGCGAAAAATTGGATTTAAGAGGATTAGTGCTAATATCAGAAGGTTCAAACAATGACATAAAAGTTATTTGGGGAAATTACGAATGTGAGCCAGCAGAAGGAACAGAACTAAATACCAAAGGACAACAAACAATAACTATTAAATATGCAGGTAAAAGTGCCGTTCTAAACATAAATGTTGGAGAACACCAAGTTGAAGAAATAGAAATAGAGAATTTACCAAAAACTAAATATGTAGTGGGACATGCATTAGATTTAACTGGATTAAAATTAAAAGCTATGTATGATAATGGAACAGAAGAAATTGTAGAAACAGGATATACATCAAGTATAGAAAATGGAACAATATTTAACAATGTGGAAAATAAAACCATAGAAATATCATACAAAGAAAAAACAACAAGTTTTGATATTGATGTAGTAAAAAAACAAGTTGAAAAATTAAAGGGAATATCTGCACCTACAAAAACTAAGTATAAAGTTGGAGAGGCACTAGACTTATCAGGAGTTAAATTTAAGGCAATATATAATGACGGAGAAGAAAAAGAAATAGAAACTGGATATACAAGCAGTATACCAAACGGTACAATTTTAGACACGATAGGATATAACCCTATAATATTAGAATATGAAGGTAAAACAATAACTGCATTGGTATTTGTAGGAGAAATAGCAATAGAAAGCATAAGCATAAACACAGAGCCAGATAAGGTTGTCTACCAAGTAGGAGAGCAATTAGACCTAACAGGATTATCTATAAAAGCAAAATATGAAAACGGAGAAGAAGATATAATTAAAAGTGGCTTTGAAACTACACCAGAAGATGGAGAAGAACTAAACATAAAAGGACAAAAAGAAGTAACAGTAAAATTAGGTGAAAAAACGGCAAAATTTAATGTAGATGTACAAGGTAAAAAAGATGCACCAACATTGACAGAAATAAAAATAGCAAAAGCACCAGATAAAACAAAATATAAAGTCGGAGAAAACTTTGACAAAACAGGAATGGTGGTAAAAGCAACCTACAGTGATGGAAGCAGTAAGGAAGTAACAGATTATATATGTATGCCAGAAGAACAATTAGAGAAAGAAACAACAGAAATTACAATAATTTACACAGAAGATACAATAACTAAATATGCTAAACAAAAAATAGAAGTTGTAGAAGACGGTGGCGGAGACAATCAAGGTGGCAATAACAACAATGACAACAATAATAATGATAATGACAACACTGGAAATAACAATAATGGAAATAATGGTAATAACAATAACAATGGTAACAATGGCAATAATAACAATAATAATAACAACAGCAACAACGGTAATAACAATAATAGCAATAACAATAATAATAGCAACGACGGAAAAAATGAAGATAAAGCAGACGGAAAAATACCACAAACAGGTGAAAATAGCATTATACTAATTGCCGGAGCAATTTTAACTGTAATATCAGTTATTATATACATAAAAATTAAAAAATTTGAAATATAAATATATTCTAAAACACGGCATATGCTACAAAAAGCATATGCCGTTAAAAGTGCAATTTTTTTTCCTATACATATTGAAAAAAAGCATATTGCATATATAATACAGTAGAACTCTAAATAATATTTGTTAGTTAGTAAGTTTAATACCTTATATAAATTTTTACTATTGCAGATTAGTAATGTGCTTCATCTGCAAGTAATGTTTAGTACTTTTATTAGTACAGGCTATTTCTATTGTTAAGCACATGTATAATATAGAAAGGAAAATTAATTATGAATTTTTTAGATTTAGCAAAAGAAAGATATTCATGTAGAAGTTTTGAAGAAAAAGAAATTGAAAAGGAAAAGATTGAAAAAATATTAGAAGCAGCAAGAGTAGCACCAACAGCAGTAAACTATCAACCACAAAGGATACTAATATTAAACGACAAAGAAAAGTTATCAAGAT
>FR902182.1:0-17623 GCA_000437855.1 Clostridium sp. CAG:567
AGCATTTATATTTCCCCTTGCATTCTGTTCTTCTCTATCTTTATCCAATAAAGCGTTTGTGTTTTTACCCTTATCTGCTGTTCTTAATTTAGGATTTGTTTTTCCATTATTGCCATTCTCTCCGCCTCCAGATTTTCCACCTTTTCCGCCTTTTCCGCCTTTACCAAGCAACTTACTCATCTGGTTAATTCCTTGCATTGCCAAAGCTCCTCCAAGTGCAGATCCTCCTGCAACTGTTGACGCTTTTTCAAATCCAAAGAATTTACGTAATATTTTTTCAGCTTGTAAGATAAATCCTAATGCAGCTAAGGCAAATACTATGTTATCTGCTATCAAGTCCATTGAAGCACCAATTAAAACCGTATATAAAATTAAATGTACTGGTTGTATTAGTAAATTAAATATATATTCTTTAAGCCATGTATTAAATCCTTGAGCACTTCCATCTTGCAACTTATCTAAAGGATATGTCATTGCCATTAAAGGTGCAATAATAGTTAAGAATGCAAGCATCATTACTCTTTTTAGATATCTAAATAAAAATAAAATTGTATACATAACTAAAGCCAAATAAATTACTGTGTATCCAAATTGCCTCATTTCTATGTCATCTTCTGTTAAATCTTCTGTTGGTTCTAACTGTAATTCTATTCTTGCTTTTCCCGTTAAGTTTGTAGGCCACATAAATATATACTTTCCATTGCAGTCTGTAATTATATTATTGTCATGTAGCGTTTTTCCTAATCCATCACTTACATTAAATATGTATTCTCCTTCACTATCTCCTGAACCTGCTTCATATTTGTAATCCTTTAATTTGCTATCAGAATCACCAAATGTAATATAATATGGATCATTTACACTATTTACTGCTTTTGTAATTTCCTCTGTCATTTTAACAGCAAATGCCATTATGTAATGCATAAAGAACAATAAACACATTGCAACTAACCAGTCCACCATCCTTTGTTTATATTTCGCTTTATCATCAGCTGAACTACTTATTAAAATTCTTATTCCAATATAAACAAGTATTGATAATAATGCTACTATAGCTAAATTTCTTAAAGCAAAATACCACTTAGATATTGTAGGTCTTAATTCTAATGCTGTAGATTTCATTTTTATTTTTTGTCCAGTTTGTGTAATTGTTTCTATATATTTATTTCCATCTGCATCAGTTATTAGTCCATCTCTTGTTTCACTAAAAAAGTTTACATCTAATAAAGGTACTTCATTAGCAAATATTGCTTCTGGTGTAAGTAAAAATATTGGGAGTTTAAAGGTAGGCGGTATTGCATTAGCAGTAACCTGAGTTACAACATATCCAGCAAAAGCTGATGTTGCAGCAATTCCTATTATTATTCCTAATGAAAGTCCTCCTGTAAAAGGTGCAGCTACAACTGCGGCAACTAATGCCACAGCAGTTGCTATTCCTGCTAAAATTCCCGCTGCCGCAGACTGCCACTCATCTTTATGTTTTATTGTTAAGAATGAAACACTTAAGTTTGTTCCATAAATCATTGCCTGTATAATGGACATTACTCCATCTGCTATTACTAGTAATATATCTTTAATTGGTTCAAATAGTATACCACCTATACTTGCAGATGAAATATTTGGACATATAAAGTTTAACAATGTTACAATTACAAGAGCAATGATTATTTTATTTGTAATCGTTTTCTCCGTATAAAATTTCATATTAGTTCCCCTTTAATATATTTCTTGTCTTCTTTTTTTGCTTTTCATCTGTGCTAATTTATTTAAGTTAGTTTCAACAAATTCAAATTCTTTTGCTGTAGGTTGTATTTGAATAATTGCACTATCTGCGCCTACTTTTAATAATCCTTCACCTTTAAAACATGTAATTAAAAAGTTTGATTCTCCTTCGCTTAATTTAAATACTTCTTTTAAATATTGAATTTCTGATTTATCTTGTGCTAAAAATAGTTTTGTATCTGATGATGTTAATACTGCTTGTGCTTCTGGTTTTTCATAAAAGTCTTGGAATCTTTGTGAAATAATTGCTAGTGATACGTTTCTTTTTCTAGCACGTCTAGCCATTGTATTTAAGAAATCAACAGCCTCCGGGTATGGTAAAAGCATCCAAGCCTCATCAACTAAAACTCTTTTCTTTGCTGCTTTGTTTCTATCTTCACTGTTTTTCTTAACATATTTTTCCCAAATCCAAGCAAGTAAAATTTGCTGTGCCAAAGGTCTTGCAAATCTTTCCTCCAACTGTGATATATCTAGGTTAATAAATAATGTACCATCTAATAAATCAAATGTAGATTGTCCATCAAAGTATGCCATTTGTCCGTCATATTCTCTTATGTATTGTTTCATAACTTTTAGCAAATAACTATAATGGAAATTATAGTCTTGATTTGTATTTTCTGACGCCTTGTTTTGTATTCTTCTATACCATGAACCAATTGTTGGCATTTTCTTTCTTTCTTTTCCTAGCATATTGCCACTTAATCCACCATTTGCTGCTTCATATAAGCTGTTTGGATCCGAATTGATTCCATGTGCTGCATATTCTTCTGCAACTGACTCTGCAATAATTTGTTTAGTAAGCTCGTTTACTTCTTGACTTCTTGTACTACCTCTTGCCATTGTAAGCAAAGCTTGTGTAACGTCTTCAACTTTATTTTCAACATTAAGTACTAATCTATCTCTACCTGTAATTTCGTCTTTAATTACCTCTGTTTCAATATCAAAAATATTAATAATTGTTTTAGATGTTGGAGAAAGAACAACATTTATTCCTCCTAAGCTTTCTGCAACTATGCTATACTCGCCTTCAGCGTCTAGTGCTAAACTTTGAATTCCCATTAATACTGCTGAACGAGATATTAAAGTTTTCATTGTAACAGACTTACCAGCACCAGACTTAGCAAATATAACCATGTTATAGTTTGTAAGTGAGCTATGGAAGTTATCAAATAAAATTGGTACTCCAGTTTGTTTATTAATACCTAAAGGAATTCCTGAAGGATGTCCAACCTCTGATGTTGTAAATGGGAATACTGTTCCCATTGATCTACGGTCAAATGTGTGAACTTTTTTAATTTTATCGTCCATTAATGGAAGATTTGATTTAAATGCATCTTCTTGTATTGCCCACGCACTTTTTATATTTACTAGAGATTTTGACATTTCTGTTGCTAATAATTTTGTATATCTGTCCAAATCTTCTAGACTGTACGCAAATAATGTTGCTACAATTGAAGCTTCATAAAGTTTGTTATATCCTGCTGCAATTTCATCTCTTAATTGTTCAGCCTCAAATCTTTTTTGTCCTAATGTACTTTCTCTGTTAATATTACCTCTATCTGCTGCTACTATTCTTTCTGTTTCTAGTTCGTTTATAACTCTGTTTAATTCGTTTTGTGACCTTGATTCTTGAATTGGATTTATATATATTGATGTATTTATATCTCCAAACAAGTACATATCTCTAAATAGTTCTGGGAAAGTACACATTCTTGGTAAGCTTGATACAAAAAAGCTTCTCGCATATCTTGTAACATTAGATATTATTTCTAAATGATCTATATTGCTTGAATCTATTCCAGATGGTGCTATTAATTCTTTTATAGTTTTTTTCTTTAATATTTTGAATTCTTCTGGTTTTGTATAATCGCTTTGTTGTCTTTGTATAAATTCGTCTTGTTTTTTGTTCTTTTTACTCATCCTCTTTTTGTACCTCCTTCTTCTACTTCTTGTTTCTTTGGTCTTCCTTTTCTTTTTGCTTTATCTTGATTTACTTTTTCTATTGCATTTTGTGCAATTTCTTTTCCAACAATATTTTTATTTTGTTCAATAATCATTTTAGCCATTTGATCAATTAAATCTTCCATAGAGTCTTGTTTTTTCTCTAAAGCTTTTTGTTTATCTGATTTTGCTTCCATAACTTTTTGATTTGCTTTATCAAAAGCTTCTTTTTCAATTTGCTCATTTAATGCTTTCATCTTTTTGTCAAGTACATCTGGTGCTGTTGAGTATAATTCATCGTAACCTGCTTGAATTGCTTTATCTACCCCGTAAACCTCAGCATCATCGCGGTTATATGCTACATATAATAAGTCAGCTAACGAATTTGAATCTAGTATTTTACCATTTACTCCACATACTCCTAATGTTCTAACAATTGATTGTGCTCTTGTATATAATTCTGAAAACGCTAAACTTGTAATTTCTTTTTTGTCAAAGTTGTTTTCTCCTAGTTCATCAGCATAATATGGAATAACTACATAGTATTTTTGATTTAATACATTTTTATTTAAGCTCATCTTTTCTGTTGTATAAATAATATCTTTTCCATATTCATATAAGTTTGTTGTTTTAGTTAATTCAAAAAAAGCTGCCTTTAATTCATCTTCTGAATAGTTGTCTGAATTTACCATTTGTTGATATTTTCTTTTTTCTTTTTCTAACTCAGCTTCTATTCCTTGTACTTTCGCGCGATATGTTTGTATACTATTTTCTAGATTAATTGTTCTTGTTTGTGTATATATTTGAACTGGATGTCTTAATGTATTTAAGAATTGAATAAATCCTTCTTCAACTGAATTTTTTTCAACTTCTGACATAAGGTCATAATTTACACCTTGGCATTCTACAACCATTATATATTTAATTCCATTTTGAGTTATTATCATATTGTCTTCGATTTTATCAAATTCCATAAAATCAAATACTGATTCAGTACTATATGATTTTGTTCCTTTGCCTTTTTTATTTCCTGTACCAGCTATTATTTCATCATTTTTTTCATCCTTCTTTTTTCCTTTTGACTTTATATATAAAATTCCAAGGACTAATAATAACATTACCATTATGCCTAAGATAACGGTCAAAATCATTGTAATCATATTTATACTATTCATCATTTTTGCCCTCCTTATATACATATATCTTCTTGCCTTTTGTTTTAAAAAGTATTGCTCTTTTTATAACATCATCTACTGCTTCTCCACCAGTCTTTTTACTAAATTCAAATTTTGCTATTTCTGGTACTTTTAATGTTCCTATTCCAAAACCAATTAAAGAAAATAATGCTACAATTATAATTCCAACCATAGTTAAGTTAAACATTTTTAGTATAAAATAGAAAGGTAATCCTATTCCTGCTGCTACAACTGAATATATTAGGCTTTTAGTCGTAAATATAAATAAGATTCTGTTTTCGCCTTTTACATTTCTGGGTAAATTATATGTTCCCATTATGTTTCCTCCTTCGTTTACATATATATTTTCACTTAATTTATATTATAGCAAAAAACCTCGAAAAATGTAAATATAAAATAAAAAAAAAGTGCATTTTATATGCACTTTTAATATAACTGTAATGTGGTTGTAATATGGTTGTAATATTAGCTAACCTAATTTAAATGAAGCTATTGCTTTTACAATTCCTGATGCTCCTAAAAGTAAAACTATACCAACAAGATATGGAATCATTGTTTTTTTGTATTCTGCTTTTTCTGAAGTACTTCCCATCATATATTTAATACCTAAAACTAATAAGACAATTACACCAACAATTATACCTATAGTAGATAGTATGTTAGCTATTTGTCCACCGATTGTAGATATACTATTTGTATCTACATTGTTTACATTGTTCATGTTACTAATTATTCCATTTGGATCAACTGCAAAAACTGTTGTAGAAATTGTAAATAACATCATAGCTGCAATTAATAATACACTAATAGCTTTAATGGTTTTGTTCATATATTTTCCTCCTTTATCTTCATATTTATTATAAATGTTCCATTTAAAATGAAACAATTTTAAAATCATGCATTATTTAATATTGTTATAACCAATTTCCAAATTCCGAATGCTCCAAATATTACTATACATCCTACAACATAAGGAATTAATGAATCTTTTATTTTAGCTTTTTGTTCTACACTTCCAACCATAAATTGTATACCAAGTACAGCTCCCACAATAACTGCAGCAACAGTACCAATTGTTAGTAATGAGTTAAATAATAAATCTGAACCCTCTTTCAATTTAGTGGCATTTATTTCGTTTGAAGACCCTTTTCCAGTGTTTACAAAGTTATCTGCTCCATCAATTATATTATCACATGCTTTAACACTAATTAAACTAGTACAGCACATAGATAAAACAATAATTGCTAAAATTAAAATTATTTTTTTTACCATAATCAATTCCTTTTTTATTATTTTTATTATAACTAATTATTTTGTTTCCATTATCCATCCACCTAGTGTAATTATTTTATCTCCTCCACCGCCTGTGCCAGATGTTCCTTCTTGTCCAATTGTTTGGTTAGTTAATCTATAAATAATTTGTACAAAGCTACATACTGAAATTAAAAGTATAAGTCCTATTATGTAACTAAACATTGTTTTTTTGTATTCTGCTTTTTCTTGTACAGTTCCTACCATATATTTTATACCTATTACTATTAAAGTAATTACTCCAACAACTATTCCAATTACAGTAATTACATTTAATATATTACCTGCTTTTTGAGCAACTTTTGTACCGGTCGTGCCACTTGGTTTATAAGCATCAAGATTTTCTAGTGGATCACTTGCCATAACAAAAGTTGGCATTAAAATCATAACTACTAATAATATTATTGTTACTAAACTTAAAACCTTTTTATTTTTCATCAAAAATCTCCTACAAATAGGTGTTTTTTATATTATAACTTATTTTTTTTATTTTTTCAAGTATTAATATAACATATCTTTTCATATTTTTCTTTATTTTAATAAAAATGTAATATAAATGTAATGTTTTTGTAATATTTTCTCAATAAATACAAGGGATTCTCTTTTACAGAGTACCCCTTGTATTTATTATTATATATACTTATAAAGGTAATATTTATCCCTTTGCTAGGCTCATTATTCTTGCATTTCTTTTTGGCGATTTAATTTCAATGCTATAATACTTAGCAATTAATTCATCTAATTCCACGCTAATTTGATATGTAATATTATAATCCTCATCATTAATAATACTATCATTTAATCTCTCTCTTAATTTACAAATTTCATCATTTAACATAAAAATCACTCTCCTTTTTTTATTTTTTCTTTTGTATATATTTAAAATACCATATTTTTACATAATAGTCAATTAGTTTTTGTTTATTTTCGGTACTTTGGCGTATTTTCGTTCAACATTTTTCTACATCATTTTACAATATTCTACATTATTTTTACTAATCTGTTAAATTACTCTTTTTTTCCACAATTCTATACATTTAAAATTTTTATTTTATTAGTAACAAAAAATCTCTCTAATATATAGAGAGACCTTTTTTATTTATTTGGTTCAATTATAGATACAACTTTATTTTCATTTTTAAATATAATTCTTAAAATATCCTGAGCATATTCTTTTGTAACTGTTTCAAATTCTTCAATATAATCAAAACTTTGAACTTCTTTCATCGTATCTGCTAAAAACATTCTTCCAATATTAGCAACATTATTATATTCTATAACATATTCGCCGTACAATTTTCTTCTTGCCCTTTCAAATTCTTCATCTTCTAATCCGTTTCGCTTTAGTAATTCCACTTTTTCAACTATTTTTTCAATTATCTTTTTTGGTTCTTTTGACACACCAGATATCAAGACATGTGCATATTGACTACTAAATTCATAATCAAAATCTGGTTGCGCTAGTAATAAGCCGTTCTCATATAATTCTTTATATAGCTCAGAGCTTTTTCCAATTATAATATTTAATAATATTTCAATAGCTATATGTTTCTTTACAACATCTTTTTCATTATTTTCTATATCTTTGTATCCCATCATAAATATAGGTGTACTTACTTCCATTTGTGATGTTTTTTCTGGCATATTTATTTTATTTTCTTTTTCAGTATATATTCTTTTTATATCTGATTGATTTGTTTTTGGTAATAAACGCTTTTTTATTTCTTCTAATAGTTTTTCTGGTTCAAAATCTCCACATACTACCATTGTCATATTTGATGGATGATAAAAAGTATTGTAACATTTATATAATACATCTGGATTTATTTTGCTAATTGATTCTACTGTTCCAGCTATATCTATTTTTATTGGATTTTCTTTATACATACAATCTAAAGTATTCATATACAATTGCCATCCAGGATCATCATCATACATTTTTATTTCTTGTCCTATTATTCCTTTTTCTTTTTCTACATTTTCATCTGTAAAATATGGATGTTGTACATAGTCCATAAGCTCGTTTAGTCCTTCTTCAAAATGATCTGTACATTCAAATAAATATGCTGTATGGTCATTTGTTGTGTATGCATTTGCATCAAGTCCAAGTGCCATTAATGTATCTAAACTATTTGTTCCATCTGGTTGTTCAAACATTTTATGTTCAAGAAAATGTGCTACTCCATCTGGTATATACACTTCTTCTCCTGTTTGTGGCATTATAAAATGATTGTCTATTGAGCCAAAATGTGTGCCCCATATTATATATTTCTTTTTTGTATGTTGCTTTGGTATTATAATTACTTTCATACCGTTTTCAAGCTTTTCAATATAAGCTTTTTCTTTAATCTTTAAGCTTTCTACAATTTTCATTTTTTTATTCCTTTCTAATCTTTTAAAAAATATATTGTATTTATAACTACATTTTGTGCTAATTGAATAATCTGCTCTTTATTTACAGCTTTTATCTTTTCCATATATTCTTTTAATTCTACGAATCTATTAGCTAATTCTTGTCCATAATAGTATGTTATTTCTGTATCTTGTTCTTCTGATATTCCTTCTATAGATGCTAATATTAATTCTTTGCTATCTTTAATATCTTTGTCAGTAAAATTGCCATTTTTCATATCTTCTAACTGTTGTTTAATTGTATCTAATGCCCTTTGATAATTTTGTATTTCAATTCCAGCTCGAATAAATATACAATTTTTAGTTCTATTATAGTTTGAACCTGCTGTGTATGCTAAACTTGCTTTTTCACGTACATTTTGGAATAATTTCGAATTAGCTCCCCCTCCAAGTATTGCATTATATACAGATGCAATAAATCTACTATCTTCAGCTATTTCATTTATATTTAGTCCCATTACAAGTTTTCCTTGTGTAATTTGCATACTTTCGTTTATTATATTTGGTTCTTTATTCTCAATTTGTTCTGTTGTTTCATTGTTTATTACATATTCTGGTTTTCTATCATTTAGTTTTTTTATATTTTCATTTTGTTCCACAATTTGTTTTACTTGTTCTTTATTTATAGTTCCAGAATAAAATATATCTATTTTACAGTTATTTATTAATTTTTTATAATAGTCATATAGTTCTTCAGGTGTAATTTTTTCTAATTCTTCTATATATCCGTACTTATACAGACCATAAGGTTTATTTTTGAACATTTCCTCTATACACCTATCATAAGCATATTTAGCTTTATTATCTATTTTTGCTTCAATAATTTGTTTTAAATTTTTCTTTTCTCCTTCAACATATTCTTGTTTAAATCTTCCATTTTCTATCAATGGATTGAATATTATATCTGTTAAAATATCTATAGCTTCTTTTAGTATATTTTCCGCAGATGGTAAAAACTCTTCACTTAAAGTTTCTAAATAAAATTTCATTATGTGGTTATCACCTGTTTTTTCAACTCCACAGTCAAAACTAGCTCCATATAGCATTTCTAATTTTTTACTAATTAAGTCTTGCGATGAAATATTTTTAGTGCCTCTTCTTAGCACTGCTGTTAGTAGAGCGTCAAGTGTCACATTTTCTTTTTTTAGTGGTGTTGCCAAGAATACTGCACTTAAATTTGTTTTATAGTTTTCAGTATAAATTTGATGTAAAGTTATACCTTGTTTTATTTCTTCTTTTTGATAATTCATTATTTTTCCTCTTTCCTTTTTAAACTCATGTATATTATAATCTAATCTTGGAAAATTATTCAAGGGTATTGTACACATTTGTTATTTAACGTGTGTTAGTATATATTGTTTTTACATACAAATAAAAAATCCAGAAGAATTAACTTCCAGATTTTTTATTATATGTCAAACTAATTAGAATAATTCTTCATATTTTCAAAATTATTGTAATAGTTTTTTAGCAACCTCATTTATTGTTTTTCCATCTGCTGATGCACCTAATTTTTCTTTTGCTGTTTTCATTACTAAACCCATTTCTTTCATAGATGTTGCACCTAGTTCAGTAATTATTTCTTTTACTCTTTCTTCTATTTCTTCAACTGATAGTTGTTCTGGCAAGTATTCTTCTAATATAGTGATTTCCTCATTTATTTGATCTAATAAGTCTTGTCTTCCACTTTTTTCATAATCAGCTATTGAATCTTTTCTTTTTTTGGTTTCTTTTGCAATTATTTCAATTATTTGATCATCTGTAACTTCTATTTGTTTGTCTTTTTCAACTTGTAAAATAGCTGCTCTAACCATTTGTATAACATTTTTTCTAATTACATTTTTTTCTTTCATAGAATTTTTCAAATCTTCTAACAATTTTTCTTTTAACATACCTTTTCCTCCTTTTATAAATTATAAACAAAAATGGATTGAAAATTTAATAACTTTCAACCCATTTCTTATTTTTTAAAATTTTCTTTTTCTTGCTGCCTCTGATTTTTTCTTTCTTTTTACACTTGGTTTTTCATAGTGCTCTCTTTTTCTTACTTCTTGTAATACTCCATTTCTAGCACATTGTCTTTTAAACCTTTTTAAGGCATCTTCTATATTTCCGTTATTAACTTTAACCTCTGACATTTTTTGTTCCCCTCCCTTCAGTAGTTACACTCTTACGTGTGGGATTTTAACTGAAAATTATTATTTATACGTTAATTATTATAACTGTATTGGGTAAATTTGTCAATATTTATATACAATTTTCTAGAAAATTACTTATCAAAATCAAACAAGTCGCCTAAAGGTTGTGCTTCATTTACTCTTTTAATTGCTTCAGCAAATAATGGAGCAATTGATAGTACTTTAATTTTATCTATTTGTTTTTCTTTTGTTAGTGGTACTGTGTTAGTTGTTACTAATTCTTTTATCGGAGAGTTTTGAATTCTTTCTATTGCAGGTCCGCATAAAATTCCATGTGTACATGCTGCATATATTTCTTTTGCTCCATGGTCTTTTAATATTTTAGCTGCTTCAACCATTGTTCCTGCTGTACTTACCTCATCATCAAATATTAGTGCTGTTTTACCTTTTACATCTCCTATAATATTAGCAGCAACTGCCTTATCGTCATTTCCAGCTCTTCTTTTATCTATTAAAGTCATTGGACACTTAAAATATGTAGAATATTTATATGCTTTTTTTGAACTTCCTGCATCTGTTGCAACAACAACTTTATTTTCTATGTCTTTGTCATCAAAGTATTTTTGTAATAAGTGTTGACCTGTTATTTTATCACATGGAATATTAAAATATGCTTGAATTGCAGGATTGTGTAAGTCACATGTAATCACTCTGCTTGCTCCAGCAGCCTCTAAAAGTTCTGCAAATAATCTTGCTGTTACCGGAACTCTTGGTTGATCTTTTTTGTCTGATCTTGAATATATGAAATATGGTAGCACTACATTTATTCTATGTGCTGATGCTCTTTTAGCTGCATCTATCATAATAAGTAATTCCATAATTCTTTCATTAACTGGTGGTTCTGTTGTTTGTATTAAATAAATATCTTGTTCTCTAACAGTTTCCTTAAATTGTACAAAATTATTATCATTAGCAAATTTGTAGCATTCCACTCTTCCCATTTTTAAACTCAATGTGTCACATATTTCTTTTGTAAATTCTTCTGCTGTTGGACATGCAAATATTTTAATATCTTTCATTTTTTCTCTCCTTATATTATTTTTTATGTTATATAAAATGGCAAAAGTGCCAGTTAGGAAATTTCTTTCCATGCTGTCACTTCTCCATTCTTTAAACTCTTTTGTACATCTATTACTCTTTGGTTTGCTGAACCTCTCCAGTCTAGTGTTGGATTATGTAGTTCATCTACATATTGTCCATCTACTAAGACATCTAAATATTTCATCACTTCTTTATCCTTTAAATCTCTATCAAATTTGAATCCAGTCCATGCCCATAGATTTTTGTCAGGATATTGCTCTTTAAATACTTTTGCTAATTTTGTAGTTCCTTCTATATTGTTTGGGTGCATTGGTTCGCCACCTAAAATTGATAACCCCTCTACATTTTCATTTTTACAAAGTTCCATTATTCTGTCAATTGTTGCATCAGTAAATTCTTTTCCGCCATTAAAGTCATGTGTTTCTGGGTTAAAGCAATTCTTACAATTAAATGCACATCCTTGCATAAATATAGATACTCTTACTCCTGGTCCATCTGCTATATCCATTTTTCTGATTTTGTTATATTTCATAGTTAACAATTCCTTCCTTCTAATGTTTCTTCAATTGTAATTATTTTTCAATTATTCGTCGTCTTTGTTATCAATATGAAGAACCCTCTCCTTTATCTCCTGTGTTCTTCCTTTGTTCCAAAATTGGCTTCCAATATATCCACATGTTCTTCTTGCTACATTTAATGTATTGTGGTCTCTATTTCCACAATTTGGGCAATACCACTCTAGATTCTCATCTATTAAAATTTCTCCATCAAATCCACATTTTTGACAATAGTCTGATTTTGTGTTTAATTCTGCATACATAATATTATCATAAATAAAATGAATTATTTGTAGTACAACTTCTAAGTTGTTTTGTAAGTTTGGTGTTTCTACATAAGATATAGCTCCACCTGGGCTTAATTTTTGGAATTTGCTTTCTAATTTTAATTTAGAGAATGCATCAATATCCTCAAATACAGGTACGTGATATGAATTTGTAATATAGCTTCTGTCTGTAATTCCTTCAATTGTTCCAAATCTTTTTCTCAAACATTTTGCAAATTTATATGTTGTAGATTCGATTGGTGTGCCATAAACACTGTAATCAATTTTCTCTGCTTCTTTCCATTCTTTACATTTATCATTTAATTTTTGCATTACTTTCAAAGCAAATTCTTCACCTATTCCATTATCTGTATGGCTGTTACCTGTCATATATTTTACACATTCATACAATCCTGCATATCCAAGTGAAATTGTTGAATAACCATCATGTAATAATTTGTGAATGCTCTCACCTTTTTTAAGTCTTGCTAAAGCACCATGTTGCCATAGAATTGGTGCAACATCACTTGTTACCTTACTTAATCTTTCATGTCTTATTTGTAGTGCTTTATGACATAATTCAAGTCTTTCATCAAATATTTTCCAGAATTTTTCTTCATCTTGTTTTGATGATAATGCAACATCAACTAAATTGATAGTTACAACACCTTGGTTAAATCTTCCATAATATTTTGGTTTATTTGTTTCTGGATCTACATAAGGTGTTAAGAATGATCTACATCCCATACATGGGTAGCAGTTTCCATTTCCATTTTTATCTATTTTAAGTTCCTTCATTTTCTTTTCAGAAATATAGTCTGGAACTAATCTTTTTGCAGTACATTTAGCTGCAAGTTCTGTTAAGTACCAATATTTACTATCTTTATGAATATTGTCTTCTTCTAATACATAAAGAAGTTTAGGGAATGCTGGTGTAATATATACACCTTTTTCGTTTTTAAATCCTTCTATTCTTTGTTTTAAGAATTCTTCAATTATCATTGCAAGTTCTTGTTTATATTCATCCGTTTCGCCTAAGTACATGCAAACTGATAAGAATGGTGCTTGGCCATTTGTATTTGTCATTGAATTTACTTGATAGTTAAATGTTTGAACACCATCAGAGATTTCCTTTTTAGTGTCTTGTTCTGCATATTCTTTACATTGTTTCTCACTTAACCCTCTTTGTTTATATTTTTTATAGTATCTATCATAACTACTTCTTACAAATGGTGCTAAATGTGTTATAGATACTGTTGCTCCACCATAAGTAGATGAGGTAACACCTAATATAATTTGTGTAGCAATTGTCATGGCTGTTAAAAATCTATGTGGTTTTTCAATCATAACTCCATTCATTATTGTTCCATTTTGTAACATGTCTTCTAAGTTTATTAATTCACAATTTGTTAGTGCATTTTGGGCAAAATAATCTGCATCGTGAAAGTGAATAATTCCTTCATCATGTGCTTTTACTACATCTTCTGGTAATAAAAATCTTCTAGTAATATCTGTACTTGTAATTCCTGCTAAGTAATCTCTTTGAGTGGTAACAACTCTAGCATTTTTGTTTGAATTTTCATTATTCCAATAATCACTTTCTCCATCAATTAGCTCTTTTATTGATTGATCTGTTGTATTTGATTTTCTTACTAGTTCTCTTGTATAACGATATGTAATATATTTTTTAGCTAAAATGTATTTTCCAAAAGTCATTAATTGTTCTTCTATAATATCTTGTATATCTTCTACTAGAATTCTCTTTTTATCTAGTTCTTCTATATAGCTGATAATTTGATTTATTTCCTCTTTAGTTGCTCTTTCTCTTGGCTTTACCTCTTTATTTGCTTTTTCTATTGCTATTTTTATTTTTGATTGGTCAAAGTCTACTACTTTTCCGTCCCTTTTGATTACTTGCATTTTTCTTTCCCCCTATATGTTGTGTCTTCTCTACTTAAGTTACATATTAAATATAATTTAATATGTAACTATTAGTTTTTTCTTTTGTACCTTTATATTAACCCACTAAAAAGATAATGTCAAACGCATATTGTTTATGTTACCATTTAAGATTTCGCTTGATATATAGCGCCTTTCATCCGTTTGCCTTTTAGTTTGTTTTTTGCTTTTCAGTCAATTTGTCACTTGTAAAATCTCAAATTTTACGGTTTTTCTGTTTTGTTTAAAATATATTACAATTTTGTTACATTTTAATAAAAAATGTTGATTTTCAAGCATTTTCATTAATATCTTTTTAAGATTAATATTATAATTTCCTTGATATTTCAATATAATTTCTTTATTTATTTTCAAAAAAATGTCAAAAAATATTTTCTTTCTATTTTTCTACCTTTTAAAAAATGATTTTTTTGTTTTTTCTTATTTTAAATGTTTTTTAAAAAGCGTTTTTATATATTTTTCTTTTATTTTCAGCACTTTTATATTTTTTTATTTTTATTTTTTTGCAATAAAAAACTCATTTTATTAAAAATGAGTTTTTTGTTTTTTGTTATTTTCACATATTTTATTTTTATTTTTCGGTTTTATTTTTTGTGATTGTCTTTTTGTTGTAGTTATTTTTCTAGTTTTTTAATGTTTACTAAGAAAATTATATCTTCAATTACATCTAATACTGAATAAACTAAAATTACTATTCCAATTGTTACAACAATTACATTTGATACAAAGATTGTATATATTCCACATATAATCATTATAATAGAAATTAGTAAACTATATATCCAAACTGGTGATTGTACTAATTTTAATTTAAATGATAGACTTAATCTTATTATTCCCGTATAAACTATCCATATTCCTATTAAAACTCTAAATATTGTTTCAATTTGACTTTTGTAAACTATAGCTATTATTCCAATAATAATTGCTATTATTCCATAAGCTATGTCATAGTTATAAAAACTGTATTTTCCTCTTGTTGTGCAATAATCCACTAGTTTATATAGTCCTACTACTATAAATAATATTCCTACAATTAGTGATACTGCTTTTGTACTTCCTTCCGGGTTAACAATTAGAAGTATTCCAAGTATTGCAAATATTAGTGATGTTAGCAAAGATGTCCATCCTGTTCTTTTAAATATTTTTTCAAGATATTCCATATTTGTTTCTCCTTTCATTTTTATTTATATTACTATATTTATCATTAAATTTAGTTTTTTTCAAGACTAATTATTTTCTTTTTCATCGCTTTGTTTTAATGGATCTGTAATTAAAATAAATTTAACATATCACATTTTTACTATTTTTAATCTTTTTTTACTATAAATATCCAGTAATTTTTCTTGTGTCCAAATCTTTCAACTTCTCTTTTTTCAATTTTTAAAATTTGATAATCCTTAAAATATTTGTTTAATTCTTTGTCGTCAAATAAATGTATATATTTGCCTTTATTAAAATAAAAATTTTCTTCCAGCCTTATAGCAGTATCTTTTATAATATCATACCCCTCTAATCCATTTACACTTCCAACAAATAATCCACCATTTTTTAAAACTCTATGTATTTCACTCATCAATTGGGCTGTTTTTTCCTCAGAAAAATAGTGTATTGCCAAGCTTGAAAAAACCAAGTCAAAACTGTTATTGTCATACTTTAACGGCATACTCATATCTACTTTTTCAACATTTGGGTTGAATTTTTTTACTTCATTTAATGCAATATCTGAAATATCTGTTGATATAACTTTATATCCATATTCAATTAATCTTTTAGAATATTGTCCTATACCACATCCCAATTCTAAGCAAATACCTTTATTATTAAAATAGTTTTTATATTCATCTATCCACATATCTATACTTAACTGTCTATTTATATGTTCTTTCCAATATAAATCATTTTCAAAATATTTATCATCAATCATAAATTCTCCATCTCAATATCCACAATTTTTTCCTACATGTGTATTATATCATAAATTATAAAATGCACACAATAAAAGACGGAGTTTTTAATCTCCGCCTTAAATTTATTTACCTAATTTTTGAATAGCTTTTTCTGCAAAGCTGTTGTTTACTACTTTTCCGTAGTCAGCTTCTTTTTCAAGTTCTCCCGCTTCTTTCATAACCTTTTGAAGTAGCGTAAACGATTCTTGCTTTAATACTGGATTATCTCTCCAAGCATCAATATCTATATAACTTTGCAATGCTGCTTCTAACATAGTTAAATCAGTATCTGGAAAAAAGTCTACTATTGCTTCTGCTATTTCTTTAGCACTATGTGATTTTACCCATTGTTCTCCTTTGTATATTGCATTTGTAAATCCTTGAATTATATTAGGATTTTTTTCAATATAACTTTTCTTAGCAAAATATGCTGTATATGGAATTTCTCCTGATGCTTCTCCAACAGATGCAACAATATATCCTTTACCTGCTTTTTCTGTTGCTGAAGCAGTTGGTTCAAATAATGTTACATATTCAGCATTTCCACCTGCAAAAGCTCCTGCCATTAGGTCGAATTTAATACTATCATCTAATACTAAATCTTTTTTAGGATCTAGACCATTTTGTTTAAGCACATATTCAAAAGTCATGTATGGTACTCCACCTTTTCTACCAGGAATAACAGTTTTTCCTTTTAAATCTTGCCAACTAAAATTATCTGTTTTTTCTTTGCTAACTAAAAATGAGCCATCCTTTTGAGTCATTTGTGCAAATACTTGTGTATAATCTTCTTTTCCTTCATTATATACATATATTGAAGCTTCTGGTCCTGCAAAGCCTATGTCACTTTGGTTTGCTAAAACTGCGGTCATTACTTTATCAGCTCCTTGACCTGTTGTTAATTCTATTTCTAAACCTTCCTCTGCAAAATAACCTTTTGAAATTGCCACATATTGTGGAGCATAAAATACAGAACGTGTTACTTCGTTTACACGAATTTTTTGTAATTCC
>FR902182.1:17705-26794 GCA_000437855.1 Clostridium sp. CAG:567
GCTGCTACTATTATAATAACTAATACAATAATCAAATACTTTTTCAAGTTTTTCATTCCTTTCTAATCTATTCATGCCAAAGGAGATTTTAAGTATTTTGGCATGTTATTTAACTTTTCTTGTTACTTATAATACTTTTCTCCTATAAGTAACATTTTTATCTGTTATTTCTAAGTTCTTTTAGACATTTTTTTCATAACAATTTTTTCTGAAAGTACTATTGCCTCATAAATAATTGCAGCAACTATTGCAAGAATAATTACCCCTGTCATTACTAAGTCTAGTTGAAATACCTGACCACCATATACAATTAGGTACCCTAAGCCTGCTTTTGATACCAAGAATTCTCCTGTTATCACGCCTACCAAAGATAGTCCTATATTTACCTTTAATGAGTTGAAAAAAGTAGATATGTTTGCAGGTATTACTATTTTTGTTAATATTTGAAATTTACTTGCATTAAATGTTTGTGCCATTTTTATTAGTTCTTTGTCTGTATTTAAAAATCCATTTAGAATTTCTAATATAGTTACAATTAGTGAAATGGCAAGACCCATTGTTATAATTGCTCCCATTCCTGCACCTACCCAGATGATTATAACTGGTCCGCAAAGCTACTTTAGGCAAACTGTTTAATACAACTAAATATGGTTCTGATACCTTCGAAAAAAATGGAGACCACCATAGCAAAATTGCTATAAATACACCTAGTATAGCTCCTGAAATAAACCCTATTAGTGTTTCTGTAAGTGTTACTCCTAAGTGTGTTAGCAGTCCATTAGCTGATAAATTTAAAAAGGTATTTAATATTCTTGAAGGTTGACTTGTAATAAAACTATCTATTATTCCTTTATTAGCAAGTAATTCCCACCCTATTATAAATATAATCAGGATAAGTAATTGAGTTAAAATAACAGATATTTTGTTTTTTCTTATTTTTCTTAGGTATTTTTTTCTGTCCTCAGACATATTTTTATCATACATGTACATCAAGCTCCTTCCATATAGCATCAAAGTACTTACTAAATTTAGGGCTTTCACGGCAGTTGATTGGATTTCTATTTTCCATTTCAAAATTAATAGTATGAATGGTTTTTACTGTTGCTGGTCTTTTGGTTAACACTACTATTCTATCACTCATACTAATTGCCTCTGATATATCATGTGTCACTATAATAGCTGTAATATTTTCATTTTTTAATATTTGAAAAATATCATTTGTAACCATAATTCTAGTTTGATAGTCTAACGCTGAAAATGCTTCGTCTAATAACAAGATTTTTGGCTTAATAGCTAAAGTTCTTATCAGCGCTGCCCTTTGCCTCATTCCTCCAGATAACTGATTTGGGTATTTGTCTTTAAATTCATATAGACCATATTTTTTAAGTAATTCTATTACATAAGCTTCATTTTCTTTTGTCTTTTTTCTTCTTATTTCTAAGCCAAATGTAATATTATCATAAATGTTTCTCCATTCTAAAAGACTATCCTTTTGCAGCATATAGCCAAGACCACCATCAATTTGTATATCACCAGAAGTTTTAGGTTCCAGACCTGATATTATTGAAAGTAATGTAGATTTGCCACACCCGCTTGGTCCAATTATGCTAACAAATTCTCCCTCATTCACACTAAATGAAATATTAGACAAAGCTTCTACTTCACCATTTTTCGCTTGGTACTTTTTGCTTACATTCTTTAGTTTCAATACTTCCTTCATAAGTACCTCCTAATTCAAATTTATCATAATACATCTTATGAAGGTATACATAATTTAGTGAATTAAATTCTAAATATTTGACCGTGGGTATATTAAATTTGCGTTTTGTATACGGTTTAGCCTTACTATATTTGCTATTGTTGTGTTGTATCTTCTTGCAATTGACCATAATGTATCTCCTCTTCTCACTGTGTATAACCTATGTCCGCAATCATGTTTACAGTTACTATTTACAACTAGCTTTTGGCCGTGGATAAATTAAATTCACATTTTGTATATTGTTTTCTTGTGCAATTTGGCTTACTGTTGTATTAAACATTTGCGCTATTTTATTTAATGTATCTCCACTTTTAACAATATATATTGTTGTACTATTGGTGGTTTCTCCTTTTACTGGTACTATCAGAGTCTCTCCTGCATATATCAAATTTGGATTTTGAATATTATTTAATCTTACAAGTTCTGCTACTGTTGTGTTATACTTTATTGCCAATTGAGATAAAGTATCTCCCCATTTTATTTTTATTTTCTTAGTTGTTTTGTTGTCTTCATCATCTTGTTTCGGCTTTTCTGTTTCTGGAATTTCTGTACTTTCTGACATAAAAATTTCCTTTGTAAACTTATCTCTATCAACATGATTTGAAATCCCAGCTACTCTACCCACGTCTGTGTATTGCCAACCTGCCCAGCTATTCCATGTTCCACTATTCTCAGGTTCATATACTTCATATTGCGCAATCCATAAAGGATATTTTGTTACTTCTCCTTCCCAAATACGACTTGCTGTATAGGCATTACTGTATAGTACAACTTCTTTTTTTGTCAGTTCTTCTAGCTTTTTCATAAAAGCCAAGCCTATTGTATTTATTTCTCTTTTATTCAAATTTCCAAAGCTCTCAAAATCCATTGCAAGTCTACAATCTGCTACTTTTCCTGATATTACTGAAGCAAAAAACTGTGCTTCTTTTTCTGCTTGATTTACACTTCTTGCTGTTACATAATGGTAAAATCCAATTTTTAATCCTGCATCTCTTGCCCTTTTATAGTTTTGTTCAAATTTTGAATCTATGTAATTTGTACCTTCACTAGATTTCATATATACAATTTCTATTCCATCGTTTTTTACTTTTTCAAAATCAATATTTCCTTGATATCCACTTACATCAATTCCGTTGTATATTTCATTACTTGATGGCCCAAATGCCAACACTTTTGTTGGCATTGTATATATTGTTGCAACTGTTAGCATTATTACAATAGATAATAATTTCAATATTTTTTTCATATTATTCACCTCATATCACTTCATATTGCAGTAACTTTATTTTGTTTGAAATATATTTTTCGTTATTATCTATTGGTTTGCTTAAATCTGTACTTAGATATTTTTTATTATCATCTGCAAATACTGTTACTACTGGTCCTTTTATATTTTTTTGAAGTAATACACTTCCTAAAAAGTTTGCACCTGATGAAATTCCAACTCCTATTCCTAGTTCTGATGCCAATTTTCTTGACATATTTATACTGTCTTCATCATTTACTAAAATTACTTTGTCTATTTCGTTTTTATCTAATAAGGCTGGAATAAAATCATCTCCTATTCCTTCTATCTTGTGTTGTTTAATTATTCTGTTTTTAGAAATCAACGGCATACATTCTGGTTCAATTGCAGTTACAGTTATTTCTGGATATCTTCTCCTTAACTTTCTTCCTATTCCCATCAAAGTTCCACCTGTGCCAACTCCTGAAGCAAAACCTACGATGTCTTCTGGAACCTGATTTAAAATTTCCTGACCTGTTGTTTCATATTGTGCTAGAACATTGTCCATATTAGCAAATTGATTTGCTAAAAATCCATTTACTTTCTTAGCTAAAATTCTTGACTCTTGAATACATTTTCTAAAACCTCCCTGTTGTTTAGAAAATGTTATAACTTTTGCACCATAGCTTTGCATAATTTGCACTTGTTCTTTACTAGCCCAATCTGGCATAAAAATATATACTTGATGATGATAATATTTGCCTAATGCAGACAAAGAAATTCCAGTATTTCCACTTGTCGCCTCTATTATTGGCATACCATCTTTTAATTCTCCTCTTTCTTTTGCTTTTGTTATTATGTAATATGCTGCTCTATCTTTTATACTTCCTGTTAAATTATAGCTTTCTAGTTTTGTGTATATATAATTTGTTTTGCCTTCGTACTCATATTTTATTTTTATTAAAGGTGTATTTCCTATTGTTTTAATCATAAACACCACTCCTCACTTTATGTTTTATATATTTTATACAGTTTGTGGTGGAATGGTTAATGGAAAATTATTTAATTTGTTTAATATGATGCAAGTAAAATCTATTTTTTCTTTTGTAAATTTCTATTACATCTATTCTTATATATTGGTCTTCTAACTTATGTGAATATATGTAATATCTTGTTGCGTTCCATATATGCTTTTGTTTTCTTTCATTCACTGCTTCACATGGCATTCCATAGTGAAAGTTTTGCCTTGTTTTTACTTCAATAAATACATACTCGTTTTTTTCTTTTGCAATAATGTCTATTTCTCCTTGTTTACATTCAAAGTTTCTGTCTATAATTTCATAACCTTGTTTTTGTAAATAATCTGTTGCAAAATCTTCTCCCTCTCTTCCTAATTCTTGCCTTTGATTTATCATAATATCATTCCTTTTTTATATATTTATTTCCTGCTACGCATTTTATATATCCATCTAATTCGAGCATAAATAATATTTGCATTATTTCAGATATTTTTTTACCTGTCATATTGCATATTTCATTTGTTGAAATCGGTTGCGTGTTTATTAAGTTATATATTTCTTCATATTCTTTTGGTATTGTAATTTTCGGTTGTAAATCATAATATTGCAATATGTCGTCTGGTTCCATTACTAAGTTTGCTCCATTTTGTATTAGCCAGTTTGTACTATACCCTTCTGGCTCATCTAATCTATTTGGTATACAAAACACTTCTTTTCCTTGAAGTCTTGCATGTTTTGCTGTAATTGTACTTCCACCTCTATATGGTGCTTCAACTACTAATACGCCTAATGCTAGCCCACTTATTATACGATTTCTTGCTGGAAAGTTTGCCGTATCTTTTTCCTCATCTAGATAATATTCAGATACAACACATCCACCATTTTCTATTATTTTGTGGAATAGCCACTCATTTTCTTCAGGATATATGTGTTTAAATCCACTTCCTATTACCGCTATTGTTTTGCCTAGTTCTTCCATTGAATTTATATGTGCTACAGTGTCTATTCCAATTGCTAATCCACTTACAATACACATTCCTTTTTGTGATAATTCTTTTGCAAATTTTGCAGAATATTTTTTGCCATATTCCGTGCATTTCCTTGTTCCTACTATTGCTATTGAATTTGAGTTTAATAATTCATAATTTCCTTCTACATAAAGTTTTGATGGTGGGTTGTGGATGTTTAACAAACGTTTGGGATAAAATTTATTTGTTTTAGATAAAATTTTCATATTTCTTTCCTTTAATTCTTCCAATACTTTTTGTCTAGACTTCTGTATTGTATTGCTTCTGCGATGTGTATTTTTTGAATGTTTTCACAATTGTCTAAATCTGCAATTGTTCTTGCTACTTTTAAAATTCTGCCATATGCTCTTGCACTTAGTCCCATTTTCTCGAATGCTGTTTGTAATATTTCCTTCCCTTCACTGTCTAATTTGCAATATCTTGAAATTAGTTTTGGCGTTAGACTAGAGTTTGAATAAATATTTTCTTGTTTATATCTTTCTATTTGAATTTTTCTTGCATCATTTACTCTCTTCTTTATTGTATCTGAACTTTCTGGCATTTCGTCATTTCCTAGCTTTTCATATTTTACAGGACTTACTTCTATTTGTATGTCAATTCTGTCTAATAATGGCCCACTAATTTTGCCCATATATTTTGATATTGCTTGTGGTGTGCATGTACATTCTTTGTCTGCTGAACCATAAAATCCACATGGACATGGATTCATTGATGATACGAACATGAACTCACATGGGTATGTAAAACTTCCATTTACTCTACTTATTGTTACAATTCCATCTTCTAGAGGTCCTCTTAAAACTTCTAATGAATGTTGATTAAATTCTGGTAATTCATCTAAAAATAACACTCCATAATGTGCTAAGCTTATTTCTCCTGGTTTTGGTATTCTCCCTCCACCTACTAATGACACCCCAGATATTGTATGATGTGGTGAACGAAATGGTCTTGTTGTAATTATTGGTGTATCTTGTTTTAAAATTCCCGCAATACTATGAATTTTGGTAATTTCTAGTGCTTCTTCAAAAGTTAGGTCTGGTAATATTGATGGTATTCTTCTTGCTATCATTGTTTTTCCGTGATCCAGGTGAACCGAATTAAAAGACAATTATGTCCGTCCAGCAGCTGCTATTTCAACTGCTCTTTTTACACTTTCTTGTCCTTTTACATCTGCAAAATCTAATATTTTTTCTTTACCTAATTTCAAACAATCTTCCCAATTTGTTGATAAGTTTTCTATTTTTATATTTCCATTTAAATATTTAACTACTTCATTTAGGTCATTTGCACCTAATATTTCCATTCCATCAATTATGGAGGCTTCTTTTTCATTTTGTTTTGGTAAAATTATTTTCTTTATTCCTTGCTTTTTTGCTTCAATACATATTGGTAGTGCTCCATTTATTGGGTTTAAACTACCATTTAATGATAGTTCTCCTATCATTAAAATATCTTCATTTTTAGTTTGTGTTATAGCTTCTAAACCTTTTAAAATTCCTACAGCAATTGGTAGGTCAAATATTGATCCTTCTTTTTTTATATTTGCTGGTGCTAAATTTACAACTATTTTTCTACTAAACAGTTCATAGCCTGAATTTTTTATTGCTGTTCTTACTCTTTCTTTTGCTTCTTTTACGCTCACATCAGGAAGTCCAACAATATCCCATGATGGCATACCACTTGATATGTCAACTTGCACGTCAATTAAAAAGCCTTCTAGTCCGTGCAAGGCCATACTTTTTGTAATTGATAACATCTTTTGATTTCTCCTTTAGAACAAAAATTTTTGAAATAATTTTTTTGAATTAAAATATCATGTTAAAATTATATGTTATTATTTACGTCTTGACAAGTATTTTTTCCATAATTTAGTAATTTTTATTTTTTCGACAAAGTTTTACACCACTTATTTACATTTTGTGGTATACTTATGTCAACCAAGATGTTTTAGTGCGTTTCTTAAGTTATTTTCTATATAGCTTATATAATCTATTTTTTTCATCACGGTAACAATGATTATGTTTTTTTCTATCATTGTTACTTTTTATTTACAATACTGATAGAGGAGAGGGCAATGCCCTCTCCTTTACCATGGAATCACTCTTTATTCTTCTCTCCAGAGGCTTTTCCACTTTTCTTCATATTCAACCGGGTAATCCCAGTTGCTGAAAGGTACGTAGAAAAACTTCCGACTATAGCCAGCGCTGACCAAAGTCTTCTGAACCCCAATATCCGGAATCACATACAAGTCAACATTTTCGTCAACAAAAGCGATAACACTATTGTTATACGAATACTCCATCTTCTTGTCATCCGTTTCAAGGGCCTTAAGATCAACGACCTCATTCTTGCTGAACTGAGGCCAATAGACCTTCATCTTTTTCAATCATAATTTACATAACTCATATTATTTTTAATGCTTCTTCGTATTCTTCTCTTCCAAAATCAACTGTTGGAACAATCTCATTATTATTAAACATTTTAATAAATTCATCTATACTAACCCATTTAGCTGCTGTTGCTTCTCCATCAAGAAATGTCAAATCTTCTATATTGATATCTTTTTTAAACAACCATAAGTCTTTAAAATTTTGAGGGACTCTTTCTCGTTTTACTTCTTTTAAAAATATTGCTTCTTCTGGTTTAAATATAACTCCAAGTTCTTCTTTTAACTCTCTTAATATTCCTTCTTTGCTAGTTTCACCTGCTAATATTGAACCCCCATTGCATTCCCACATTCCACCAAACTTTTTATTCGTTGCTCTTTTACTAATCAAAATTTCATTTTTAGAATTTAGTATAATTCCTGTTACAACTATGTGATATTCACCCTTTTGCAATATAGTTACATCTCTTATTGCTGTTCTTCCTGTTTTATTTTTATTTTCATCATATATGTCCCATAATTCAGGCATACGTTATTGCTCCTTTTTATCAATATTTATTTTGTGTACTGGAAATTTGCTTTCTTTTAATACCTCTTTTAGTACATCTGGTCTCAATGGATATTCATCTATTTTATCTAAATCAATCCACTCATATTGTAAATAATCTTTTCCCTCTATATTTTGTAATGTACTTTCTAATTTTTTATCTTCCTCTTTTACAAATTCTGCTTTGTATATGAACATTATTTCATGATATTTTGCACCTTTCATTTCAAAAAAGTTTTCTACTGTTGATACATATCCTGTTATTTCAATTTCTTTTCCTAGTTCTTCTTGTACTTCTCTTTTTATTGTGTGCTCTGAATTTTCACCGATTTCAACTCTTCCGCCAATCATTGCATAATGATCTGAGTTTACATTTCTGTGTAATAAGATTTTATTATTGTGCATTATAACTACACCAGCTCTTACATTTAATTTGTAACCACCAACATCAATTGTAATATCCATCAATTTCCCCTCCTTTATTATTTTTTACATTATATCATATAAAATAAAAGCCTCATATATTAAATATGAGGTTTTTTATTATTCTATTGGAATATATTTTTTCTCAGGTAATTCTTTCTTTTCTTCTTTTTTAGGAATTTCTATTGTAAGTGTTCCATTTTTAAACTTAGCTTTAATTTCATTTTCTGTTACGTTTTCACCAACATAAAAGCTTCTTGAACATTCTCCTGAATATCTTTCTTTACGTACAAATTTACCTTTTTCTTCATCTTTTTCTTCTTTATTAACTGTTGCATGTACTGTTAAATATCCGTCTTGAATATTTAATTTTATACCTTCTTTTTCATAACCTGGCAAATCAATGTCTATAACATACTCATCCTTTTTCTCTTTGATGTCTGTTTTCATTAATTTGCTTTCTCCCTCATTGAAAAATACACCTCCAAACATGTCATCTAATAGATCAAAATCACGTCTTTTTGGTATCATCATCATAAAAATCAACTCCTTAAAATTATATTTATGTGTTGACACTTGATGGGAGTGGCACATATGTACTTTTTGATAAATCTTCTTTATCAATTTCGATTATATTATATATCTATTTTTAGCATTGTCAATAGCAGAGTGCTAAAATTCACAAAAGTTTCACATTACTTT
>FR902183.1 GCA_000437855.1 Clostridium sp. CAG:567
AGAAGTGGTTGCAAATTGGAAACAAAGTAATTTTATAAATACATCAATAAATGAATCAAAAGAAGATGCAGATAAAATGCTAGAAGATTTAATTAGCAAAAAGTTAGTTACAGAAGATGAAATTGATAGAGAGCAAGAAAAAATAATAATAAAGAAAAAAGATGGAACCATTGTAAAGGAAATAAGCTATAGTGATGTAGAAATAGTTATAAGCAAAACACCAGAAAAAGAAAAATCTGGAACAGTAAACTTAAAAGTAGAATCAGTAAAAGGTGTAACAATGCCAAATATAAAGACAAAAGAAGAAGTGATTAAATATTTAAAATCACTAAGTGATGAAAGAAAAAAAGAAATGCTAAAGGAACAAATGGTACCATTTATTAATAAAGAAGATTCTACTGCAAATTGTCAAACATTTGAAGATGTTCTTAAGTGGATGAAAAACAAAGAAATTATTGCAGAGGAAACAGAGAATGCTTTTTGGAATTGGACACAGAGCGTAAATAAGGTTGAGGGACTTACTAATGTTGAAGCAATACTAGGAAAACAACTTGAATTTTTATATTTAGATAAAAGTACTGGAGAAATAATTGGATACTCTGTAATAAATCCAGATGAGCAAATATCTGGCACATATATAGCAACCGAAAATGGAACATATACTTTTAAGATACAAGACTTGACAACGGGAAAAACATATTATAAAAAAGTAGAAGTAACAAATGTAGATGCTAATATGCCTGCTTACGAAGCCAAAAGTATAGAACCAGAAAAGGGTAGGGGCACTTATGCATTTTTGTATAATTTGCGTTTAGAACAAGATACTACATTTCAAAATGCATATATTATATATGAAAATGAAAAAATAGACGTATCATCACTTATTGAAGAAAGAAGTTTGGAAAATGGAGAAAAAGCCAATCTTATATGGACATCTCATATTAATAGGTACTTATATGAAATAGGCAAAACAGATGGAGCTCTTTCACTAGGAAGAACAATACAACATATTATACTGGTAAAAGATAAGATTGAATATCCAGCAAATATAAGGTTCGAAAATCCAATTAACTAATTTAAAAGAATTATTCATAATCTCCTTTGTTCATGAATATACTAGTTAATAGTATATGGACAAAGGAGAAATTTTTTATGATAAACATGGCAGTAGTCAATGTAAAAGATGTTATAAAATACTTTTTTAAAATTACAATATTAATAGTTATAATTCTAGCCACTGTAAAATATTTCTCACAGGGTAAAGACGAAATAAAAAGAAAAGTTAATGAGATAGATAATAAAACTTTATTTAAAATATGTTTAAATTCAGCACTTCCAGTAACGAATATAAACAATATGGAAAATCAAAATACAAAAGAAACATTAATAGAGCCACTTAAATTAGCACTAAATATGGAATTAAAAGCATTGTCATTATCAGACAAAGAAAAAAGTGGTACAATAAAAAATGATAAAAAAGATGAAGAAGATGAGATTATACAAAAAGCGGAAACTGGTTTAAAGACAGAAGTACAAAGCTCGAATGTGCCTAATAAATATACTATACAATATAACGGAGTAAAGATAAAAAATGAAGTTAAATATAAATTAACTGATGAAATATTAAAACCAGATATCAATGTAAATAAAGAGAATATTTTAATATTTCACACTCACTCTTGTGAAAGCTATACTCCAAGTGAAAAATATCAATATAAGAAAACAGGTAACTTTAGAACAACAGATAAAAAGTATTCAGTTATAAGAGTTGGAAATGAACTAGAAGCACAACTAAAAAGCTATGGGTATAATGTAATACATGACGAAAGTTATCATGATTACCCATCATATAGTGGATCGTATGCAAGTTCTTTAAAAACAGTAACGAAACTACTAGATGAAAACAAAAACACAGATGTTGTAATAGACTTACATAGAGATGCAATAGGAGATAGCACTTATGCTCCAACAGTAAAGATTGGAGAAGAATATGCTGCACAACTTATGTTTGTAATAGGAGGAAATGAAAGTAGTATAAAGCACGAAAACTGGGCACAAAATTTGAAATTTGCGATAAAAGTACAAAAAAAAGCAAATGAATTATACCCAGGTTTATTTAAACCAATAATACTAAGAGGCTCTGGATATAATCAACATGTATCAAAAGCAGCTACAATTATAGAAGTGGGTGCAACAGGTAATACATTGGATCAAACGTTAGTAAGTATGAAATATCTGGCAAAAGTACTGAGCGAGGTAGTTAAATAATTGA
>FR902184.1:0-9494 GCA_000437855.1 Clostridium sp. CAG:567
TATGTTAGTAACAAATAAATAGTACCAAGCTGTAAAATACTTGGTACTATTGTGTTTTATTAGACCTCTGTTATAATTGGTAAAATCATAGGATTTCTCTTTGTTTTTTCAAATATATAATCTCTTAAAGTATCTTTTAAATTAGATTTTATTGTTGACCAATCTGTAATATGATTTTCTTCACACTTTCTAATTTCTTCATAGATTACCTTTTTAATATCATCCATTAAGTTTTCAGATTCTCTAACATATACAAATCCTCTTGATACAACATCTGGCTCAGATATAATTTCACCTGTACTTGAATCCATTGCAACAACTATAACTATTAGTCCATCTTGTGATAAGTGTTGTCTATCACGTAAAACTATGTTTCCAACATCTCCTACTCCTAAACCATCAACTAAAACTTTTCCGTTTGGAACAGATGTAGTAAGTGTTGCTTCATTTTCATTTAATTCTAATGTTCTACCATTTGACATTATGAAAATATTTTTAGGTTCTATTCCTAGTTTTTTAGCTGTTTCTGCATGAGCTATAAGTTGTCTGTATTCACCGTGAACTGGTATAAAGAATTTTGGTTTTGCTAAAGTTATTATTAATTTTTGTTCTTCTTGGCATGCGTGACCTGATACGTGCACATCTTCTAAAGAACTGTATATAACTTCTGCACCAATTTTCATAAGTTCATCAATTACTTTTGATACATATTTTTCATTTCCTGGAATTGGAGTAGCTGATATTATTACCATATCATTTGAAGTTATAGTTACTTTTTTATGGTCTCCATTTGCCATTCTTGTTAAGGCTGACATTGCTTCTCCTTGACTTCCTGTTGTTATAATAACCAATTGATCATCACTGTAATTTTTAATATTGTCAATATCTATAAATACGTCTTCTGCACCTTTTATATAACCTAGTTCAATTGCAGCATCTATCATGTTCATCATACTTCTACCACATACTGCAATTTTTCTTCCATATTTGATTGAAGAATTAACTATTTGTTGTACACGATGTACATTTGATGCAAAGGTTGCTACTACTATTCTTTTTGAATTATTCAAAAATAGTCTATCAAATACTTCTCCAACTGAGCTTTCAGACATTGTAAATCCTTTTCTTTCGCTGTTTGTACTATCTGAAAGTAATGCTAGTATTCCTTTATTTCCTAGTTCTGCAATTCTATTTAAGTCAATTACTTTGTCATCTATTGGTGTATAATCAATTTTAAAGTCTCCTGTGTGAAGAATTGTACCTACAGGTGTTGTAATTGCAAGCATTACAGCATCTGGTATACTGTGGTTACTGTTTATAAATTCTACTTGCATTTGTTTAAACTTTATAGTTTGTCCTTGTTTTACAGTATATAATTTTGTAGTTTGAGTTAATTTATGTTCCTCAAGTTTATTTTTTATAAGTGAAATTGTTAATTGTGTAGCATATATAGGTATATTAATTTGTTTTAATATATACGGAATTGCTCCTATATGATCTTCATGTCCATGTGTTATAACTAATCCTTTAATTTTCTCTTTATTTTTTACTAAATATGTCACATCAGGAATTACTAAATCAACTCCTAACATGTCATCTCCTGGAAACTCTAGTCCACAGTCTACAAGTATTATTTCATCTTCATATTCAAAAACTGTAATGTTTTTACCTATTTCTTGTAATCCTCCTAGAGGAATTATTTTTAGGTTTGATTTTTTGAAATTAAAATCTAATTTTTCCTTTCTTTTTAATTTAGTATTTGTTTTCTTTTTAGATGTTATATTTTCCTTTTCTTGTTGAGCTACTTTTTCTTCTTCTCTTTTGTTTTTGTTAACTTTACCATTTTTTCTAACTGAATATCTAGCTTTTTTTTCTTTTCTTTCAGTATTTTCTTTTTGCTTTTCTTCATTCTGCTTTAATTCATTTGTCATTTAAAATTTTTCTCTCCTTTTTTATTAAATTGTTGTTTTTCTCATTATTTTGCCTATTAAAAACATAGAGTAAATATATCTGTTACATAACTGCACAGATATATAGATAAAAATAAATTTCAGTATTTTTTCTACAGAAATTACCTCCTAAGATTAATTTCTTAGGATATAAAAATATTGAATATGTTTTCTATTCCGCTCAAAACATATTATAATAAATTTATAATTTTCTTAACCGCTCTATTTTTATTAATATACAAATATAAATCTCTTCTTTACCAATATTGGTAACAACTGTTAACTATTATACTATTTTTTTATATTTTTGTCAAATTTTATATAAGTGTAGCACCTATTATTCCTGCATCATTGCCTAATAATGCTAATTTTATTTCTGGAAGTTCCTCTTTATTAAATACATATTTTTCTTCATAATATTTCTTTAAAAATGGTTTATATAATATATCTTCAAAATATACAAATCCACCACCCAAGCAAATTGCTTGTGGCTCAAAAATATCTATAATATTTGAAAGTCCTACAATTAAATCATCTATATATTCATTTATAATATCTTTTACTTTTTCATCATTATTTTGTTTCAATAAATTTAGCAATTCTTTTCCATCTATTTCTTTTGATATATTCATTGTTTCCATTAATTTATTTTTTAATCTTTTTATAGAGCAATATGTCTCAAAACATCCTCTTTTTCCACAATTGCATTGTATACCATTTTTTTCAATTACTATATGGCCAAGTTCCATGCCTGAATTTCTTATAGGTTCTAATTCTTTGCCTCCCATAAATACTGCTCCACCTATTCCTGTTCCCAAACATAAAAATACTGCATCTTGATATGAATTTAACGCTCCATATTTCATTTCAGCAATTGCCGCACATTTTGCATCATTTTTTACTTTTACTGGTATATTAAATTTAAATTTTAGTATTGTGCTAATATCAAGTTCCTTTATTCCTAAATTAACAATATTAGTAAGCTTACCGTCTTTTGGTGTTCCCGGACTTGCTATTCCTATCATTTCAATATCATTATATTTTTTTATGTAATAATCAATTTCATTTGATATTGAATCAATAATGAATTCTTGCATATTTTGAATATTATATAATTCAATTTCTTTTTTCTCTAATATTCTGCCATTATCATCAATTATTCCCATTCCTATATGGCTTCCGCCTAAGTCAACTCCTACTTTCATTGCACTTTTCCTTTCATCTATTATTAATGCAAAAAAGCCCTGTTTTCACAGAGCTTTTTATTTTTTATACTCCAAGTCCTTCTATAATGAATTCTCCCATATATAATTGGATACATGGTACTAATAAAACTACAACTAGTATAATTAGCAATATTCCAACAAAAGAGTAAGAAATCTCTGGAAGTACTTTCATGATTTTGTTTAAGCTGTTTTGAATATCTACGTCCATATAATCAAGTAATTTTTCCATCATATCTGGTAAGTCAGTTTGCATACCTATTTTAAGCATTTCTATTTCCATTGAAGAACATAGTCCTGATTTTTCAAATGGCTCTATCCATGAACCACCTATTAAAATATTATTTATAGATGTTTCTATTATTGAAAGCATTACATAGTTCTTTACAACAGATTTACTAACATTTAAAGCCTCTTGAATTCTCATACCATTTTTTAAATTTAAAAGCATAGCTCTCATTAGTCGTGAAAAATCAATTCCAAATATAAGTCTTCCAAATATTGGAGCTTTGTATTTAAAATAATGCCAGTTATATTTTCCCTTTGGAGTACTTATATAACCTACAACTAATAATGCGATTATTGCAATAATTCCTACAGGTATATACCAGTATAATGTTAGGTTATCGACTAATGCCATAAATTTCAATGTTGGTTCAGGAAGTTGTACTCCCTCACCAATTGAGTTAAACACTTTTTGTATTTCTGGTAATATAAATATTGTACCAAAAATTAATAATAACAAAATACTAATAAATTGTGCTAAGTTTGGTATTAATATACCTCTTATTTTTTTATTTCTTGTTGTTGTATCTTCAAGGTATTGTACAGCTTGTTCTAAAGAGTTTGTAAGTGAACCTGATAGTTCTCCTACTTTTATCATATTTATATATACATAAGGGAATATATCTGAATAGTATTCCATTGTTGTATACATATATTCTCCGGCTTCTACACCTGCTAAAATATCTTCTATAATTCCTCTAAAAGAAAGGTTGTCGGTACTATTTATAATAGTATTTAAAGCATGTATATTATTAAAGTTCGCTCTTTTTAGCAAGTAAAAGTTTTGAGTAAATATAATAATATCTCTTACAGTAACTTTTTGTCCTGTTGTTAATAATATATTAAATTTTTCTCTAGCCGTATGTTTAGACTCTTCTCTACCTTGAAGTATATTAGCTGAGTTAGCTGTTTTCATAATGTCATCTATATTCATAATGTTCTTTTTTGGGCCTCTGGCTTTTTTGCTAGCATAACTTACTTGTAAAACTTCAATTGGAAGTAGATCATTTGATTTTAGTTTTTTTATCAAATTGCTTTTATTGCTTGATTCTACTTTATTACGCACTATTTGCCCTCTTTTAGTTACAGCTCTATATACATATTCAGGCACTTCTTCTCCTCCTTTACTGTCAAATTTTAATTCATCATATTAATTTTTTTACCATCATTTTCTCTTTTTATTTTCATTTGCATAATAGTTCTATTTAGTGTTTCAATATTTTTTTCTTCAATTTGTCCTTTAGCTTGATCTAATGAAATTTTATCATTAACAAATAATTGTGCTAAAGAATTTATTAATCCTATACTTCCTTTATCAGCACCACTTTGTATAGCATCTTCTATTTCAGAAACACCTAATTTATCTTTTCTTATTACACCAGCTATTGTATTATCTACTACCATTACTTCTGGTACTAAAACAAGTGAGTCATCTCTTCCTTTTAATAATCTTTGAGATACAACTAATTTTAATAATGAAGCTATTAAATATTTTACAGTTTGTTGATCTCTAATATCATAGAAGTTTATCATTCTGTCGATAGTTTCCGCACAAGATTTAGTATGTAGTGTGCCTATTACTAAGTGTCCTGCTTCTGCTGTTTCTATTGCAGCATCCATTGTTTCTCTATCACGAATCTCTCCAATTATTAATATGTCACAATCTTCTCTTAAACAGTTCTTTACACCAGAACTATAATCTGGGCAATCTCTTCCTACTCCAACTTCTTTTTGTACTATTATAGATTTTTTGCACTTGTGCTTATACTCTACTGGGCTTTCAAGTGTTAATATTTTTTTATTTTGTGTTTCATTTACTTCGTTTATTAAAGCATTTAATGTTGTTGTTTTACCAGAGTTAGTCTTTCCTGTTACAAGGATTAGTCCTTGTGGTTGACTCATCATTCTTCTAACAATATCTGGTACTCCTAAATCTTCATATTTAGGTAAAGTACTTTTTATTAATCTTAAAACCACTATTGGTAAATCATCTGACATTGAAATATTTACCCTGATTCTAGTACCATCATATTCATAAGATGCATCTAATTTTTTGTCTTTTTTAAATACTGCATCTTTTTCAACATTTCCTCTTACAAAATAATCATATATTTCAAACATGTCTTCATCTGTTAATTCATCAAAATCCTCTAGATCTACTAAGTCTCTTCTGACTCTTAAATATGGTTTAATTCCTGCAATCAAATGAATATCTGAAGCATCTTTTTCAATTGCTAGACTTAAAATTTTTTCTATATTAATCATGATTTTCCTCCTATGTTTCCCTTTTAATAAATAATAAGTTTATTATTTATTTCATCTAGTGTAGTAATTCCATTTAGTACTTTCTTTAGTCCGTCTATTACTAATGGTTTATATCCTAGCTCTAATGCTTTTGCTCTAATTTCCATACTAGAGCCATCTCTAGCAATTAAGTCTCTTACTTCATCATCTATGTTTAAAACTTCAAATATTCCTATTCTGTTAAGATATCCACTTTGGTTACATTTTTTACATCCTACTGGTTCATAGGTTTTCTTACCTTTAAAGTCAAATTTTGTATTATATTTTTCACCAATTTTATTAATAATTTCTTTTTCTTTATCTGTAAAATCTCTTTCTTTTGCACAATATGGGCAAATTTTTCTAACCAATCTTTGTGATACAGATGTTGCTAAAATACTTGAAATATCATAGTTTGACATTCCCATTTTTCTAAGTCTTGTTATAACTTCTATACTATCAATAGTGTGTATTGTTGATAATACATAGTGACCTGTTTGTCCAGCTTGCATTGCTATTTCTGCAGTTTCTCTATCACGAATTTCTCCTACAAGAATAATATCAGGGTCTTGTCTTAAAACTGTTCTTAGAGAACTTGAAAAGCTTGCTTTGGCATCTACTTCTATTTGGTTTAATCCATCTATTCTTATTTCTACTGGGTCTTCAATTGTTGTTATATTTATTTGTGGTCTATTCAAATAATCAATTATACTGTATAAAGTTGTTGTTTTTCCTTCTCCAGTTGGAGCTGCAACTATTGTAATACAGTTTTTCTTATTAAAGCTTTTTCTAACTAGTTCTTCATCATTTGGAAATCCTAAGTCAAATATTTGACGTATATCTTCATTTTTCTTTAATAATCTTAATACGAATTTTTCTCCATTTACATTTTTTTGTGAAGATACACGAATATTATAGTTAGAGTATTCAAGTATTCTACCATCTTGTGATTCTTGTTTTTCTTGATGCATATTTGAAATTGCTTTTAATCTTCCTATTATTTGTGCTTGTTTGTCTTTATCTATTTGTGCTGCATCAACTAATTGTCCGTCAATTCTATATCTAACTCTTACAATTTTTTCTAGAGGTTCTATGTGTATATCACTTGCTCTTTTTTCCATTGCAGTTTTTATAATGCTATCAACTAATCCTGAAACATCCGCATTTATATCAATATTTCCTGCAGATGTTCCTTCTAAAGCTTCTATAATTTTATCAATATTTGTTTCAAATGATATATATTTTTCCATTACTAAACCTTTATTTAGTAATAAAAGTCTAATAACATCTATTGATCTTTTATTTGATGTATCTGCAAAACATACTTTTATTTTTCCTGATGATATCTCAAAAGGAATTGCTTTGTATTGTTTTACTAAATCTAATGCTATATATTCTTGCACATCTATTCTAATATCTTTTTCTTGTAAATATATAGCTTTTTCCTCTAATATTTCCCCAACAGCATTTATCAAAACATGTGAATCACATAATCCTAGTATATTTATAATATCACCAATTTTTTTATTTGGATGTGTTTTTTGATAGTCTAATGCCTTTTCAATATCAGATTCTGTTACTATTCCTCTTTTTACAAGTTCTATTCCCATTGGTTGTCTTTTTTCCATCTGTAATTCTCCTTTCAATTTTTCATTAGTTCATAATAATTATACTATAAAAATTGTTATTTACATATATTTTTTTAATATTTACAAAAACTTACCAATATTTTAACACATATTCTATTTGTTTTTGATATGACTTTTTCTCAACTCCAATATTTAAGTTTACTTTTATTAAATTTTTAGTCACATTGTTTACAGTATATGTTGCTGGTTCAAATGAAGCTGTTCTTATATTTTTAGCAATTTTTTTATCATTTCTATATATTGATTCATCTTTATATTCATATTTTGTTCCATCTTCAAAAACTATTGTTGTACCTATTATACTTGCAGCTTTATTAGCCTTAACATCTTGTATAAAAAACATATTAAATTTATTATATTCTACAACATAATCACTTTGATTTTTTACAAGTTGTATATTAGCAAAAAAATGTGAACTCATAACTGCCATAGTACTTATAAGTACTGTAGCAACAGCAATATATATTACAAGTGAAGTTAATGTAACACCTTGTTCAGATTTCATGTTTTCTCCTTACATTTCTCTTATTTTTAATCTATTAATAAGAATGTTTTTCTCTTCTTTGTTAAGTGTGTAACTAATATTTGTACTTACCATTTTTGTATATACATCATATTCGTCAGTTGTTATTTCTGCCTCTTCAAAGTTTGCTTGAGTCTTTAAGCCTGATTCCTTAGTAGATTTAGTACTAGTTTTATATTCTGTTACTTTTATATCAATATTAAATCCACTTGGAATATTAAACATTTCAACAACTTCTGTTGATAAATTTTCAGTAACGTCTTCAAAAGCAATTTTATCTATATACTCTACTATTTGTACCGCATATAAAGTTGCTACCTCTTGCGCATTACTTTCTGCTTGCATTATAAATATATTTACAATTAGAGTACATATTAACCCTGTAAATATTGAAAATATAGTTATAGCTATTATTAAGTCTTGCATCGTAAAGCCTTTATTAGATTTTAATTTAAAAATATTTTTTTGATTCATCTTTTCCTCTATTTTATTTTTTATAGTCTATAAAAAATGTAAAAATTAGTAATAATTAAACATATAATATTTGTCATGCATAAGTAAAATCCTATTGGAATTTTGCTTGTCTTTTGCTCTTTTTTAACTGTCTTATTTTTTCTTGAATCTAATTTGTTTAACAGAAGTTGAATAACTATACATGTTAATGTATATGTAATTGTTAAAAATGTAGTTATTTCATAAGTAAATCCTAGTAATAACATGCAAAGCAGTAAGTTTTCAACTGCATAACCATTTTCTGCTTTTTTTCTTAATATGAATATATCTATTAATACTAATATTACAATAATTCCTAAATATATAACATATCTATATATATTAAATTTTTCTTCTACTATATATAGATAAATTATATATAGTGCTTGAACAATAAAACCAAATAATAATACTGATTTTTGAACTTTAATTTTCTCTTTGTCAATTCCTGCAATTATAACTAAACTTACTAAATAAAATATTCCAAAAACAAAATATACCCATGTATTTATATTTGTTGTAAATAAATTTAATCTTAAAGACACAGCAAATAAAACAAAAATTATACCTGAAGCAATCTCTAATAAAAGATACCTTGGGCGTATTTTTTGTTTACAATATCTGCACTTTCCTCCTAAAAATATATAGCTAAGAATTGGAATCAAGTCAAAAAAGCCTAGTTTATGATTACAGTTTGGGCAAAATGAACGTTCATGTGTTATGTCTTTTCCAAGTGGTATACGATATACAGCTAATGTAAAAAAACTTCCAAATAATGTTCCTATAATAAAAATTAAAGCATATAATATTGTATTCATACTTTCCTACCTATAATATAATTTTAGGCATATACATGTATGCATATGCCTAAATTATAATTGAATTTTAATTAAATATAATTCACTACATTAATTAAACTTATTCAACTCCTGTAACTATACCATTTGCTACAGTAATTGTGTAAGTTTTTTTTGCATCTTTCGCATAAGAAATTGTTCCTACTAATTTACCATCTGTGAAAGATAATGTAGTTGCTGAAGTTTTTTCCTTCCAAGCATCTGGTAAATAATTCTTAACCATCGTTAAAAGA
>FR902184.1:9545-16367 GCA_000437855.1 Clostridium sp. CAG:567
AACAGAATCATCTGGATCATGTAATTTAATTAAACATTCTGCTTGTGTAGTACTTACTGCATCTGAAAATGTAGCTTTAACTGAGCCAAGTTCTGCTTTTTTTGCAGTACCAAATATTCCATTATCTCCTAGAGCATAAGTAATTGTTACTCCTGCTAAAATTAATAATACAACTATAGTAACTACTAAAGCGATTAATGTAATACCTCTTTCATTTCTCATAGTTTTTTCACTCCTTTCTTCTTTAGATTTATTGTATATATTTATATAAAGTAAAATAAATATAACCTTAAATTATTTCATTCCTGTATTATTGTAGAATGTACCTGTTGAATTTTTATCAACATTTGTATTTGTTTCTGTGTTGTTTTCAGTGTTTTCTACATTATCTACACTTGTGCTCGCAGAAAACGGATTTGTTTTTCCTGTTGTATATCCGTGAGTAGCTTTATATAATTTTAAGTCTGTTCCATCTATTTGGTATGTTATTTCTTCTTTTTCAGCTGCTTCAACTTCTTCTTCTATTTCTGTTTTCACATTTTCTGGAGTTGTATATGCTGCTAATTTATTTGGTATAGCCTTATTTGTTGGAATATAGTTATAAAATATAACTCCCAAAATTAATACTATGGCTACACATAATAATAGCATTATTAATATTTCTTTAATAACTGATTTGAACATTCTTTTCTCCTTTATGTTTTATTTTATTGTGCAATTGGTTGTGTTTCAGTTTCAGTTTGTGTTTGTGTACTAGTGTCTGTATTTTCTTGTGTTACTAAAGGTGTATCACTAGATGATGATGTGTTTGTTGTGCTTTCCTTTTTTATATTTACATTTCTTGTAGTAAAGCTTGCTTGTAGGTTTTCACCACTTGGTACAAGTTTGAAATTTTCAATTGTGAATCCTAGCTTACTATCATTTTCTATTGTAGCTATAAAGCTAAGAATTGGTATATATTCTCCAACAACTGTAAAGTCTATACTGTTACCACTAGGTGTGTAATTTAAATTTACCCCTTCAGCAGTAGCATGTCTTCCTAGTCTTGTCCATAAGAATTCAACTGTATAAGTTTCAACTGTACTTGCCTTACTTAGTTCTGATTTAGTACTTACATTTGCTAATTCTAAATATTCATCTTTTGCTGTTAATAATTTCGAAACACTCGTATTTAATTTGTCATTTTCTGTTGGATATCTGCTATTAATTAATTCTTCTGTGTCTGAAATTTCTTTTGTTAATCTATCATTTTCTTCAACAATTTGACTTGCACTCAAAACTTTAAAGTCTCCAAGTTCTAGTCCTTTAAAAATCATCAAATACGCCATGATAACTAACAATACTATTAAAAATCCTATTAAAATTTTTCTCATGGCATATCTCCTTCTATTGTGGCTTTTACTAAGTTTTCACTCTTTTCTCCTGGAGAAGAAGTAATTGTGTCTGGTGTTAATATACCTTTAGTTCTTAATATAGCTTTAAAGTATCCAAGTTGTTCATATTTTTCTGATTGTGCTTGTATAATAATGTGTTTTCCACTTGTATTTTCTATAGCTGTAATTTGAACTCCTTTTGGAATAGCATACATTATTTCACTTAATAAGTTTGGTATATTGTTTTTATTTTTGCTATTTTCTGAAACTTGGTTGCTAATATTTTTTAAGTTGTCTGATAGTCGTTGATATTCATTTGTTTTTGCATTTACATTTTGAATATCTGCACTTACTTCAGCAATTTTTTTTTGTGTATCTAATTTAACATCTGCTATTTGTTCATTTTTAGTATCTATTGCATTACTTATAAACATTGCTAATGCTATATACACAACTGTTAATATTAAAATTCCACCAATTGTTCTTAACATCCATCTTTCAGTAGCATCAAACTTTCCTTTAAGACTCATGTTAAAGTTAGTTAATACTTTTGGTCCGCTTGGTTTACCATTTTCGCCTTTACCTTCTGTTTTCATACCAGAAAACATTCCACTCAGACTGTCTTTAAATGTTTGTTTTTTAAAGTTAACTTCTTTTATACCATATTCAAGTCCCTGTAGTGCTAGTGCAATTGCAGAATTTACTTCAATATAGTCTTTCATATTTACCTTTAAACTGTCTTTTATAAAAAATGGTTTTAATATTTCACATTTTTCTGTTCCAAGAACTTCTTGAAAATATAAGTCAATATTATTTACAACAGATAATGTTCCAGTTAAATAAACTTTATCTATTTTCATTAAACTACTTGAAACAATTTCTTTTACAGCTGTTGCAATTTTATATAATGTAGGCATAATATTATCTAAGTATTCATTTGTTTCTTCTTGTAATTCTTGACCTTCCATTGTATAAATTGTACTATTTTTACAAATTTCATAAGCTTTAGAATATGAGTTTTCTTTTAATCTAATTTCTTCTAGTGCTTCTGCCGCACCATTTTCTAATTTATCTATTTGATATATTTTTTGGTCAGTGATTGTCGTAATTGTAGTTTGATTTTCCATATTAACAATTAATACATTTTCTTTTTGTTTTAAATTTGCAATATTGGAAATACTAACTGATATTGGAGATATTGTAGAAACTCTATATTCAGCTAAAGGTTGTTCTTGATTAATCATTGATGTTTTATTAGTTGCAATATGAATTACTTTTATTTTTTCTTTATCATCAATGTTATTTACTAGTATATATCTTGTTTCTAATGTATTTCTGTTTATGCCTTTTTCAGAGCAAAATTCTTCAAATTCTGTTTGTATAGCTTTTCTTAAATCTGCTTTATTTAGTAATGTAAACATATTAAAATATTGATAAGATTCTTCTGATAAGTTTATACTAATTGGTGTTTTAAAGCTATATGTATCACTAATTATTTGATTTATAGCTTCACCTATCTTATCATAAAATTTTATTCCAAACGATTCAACTCTTAGATTATCATGGTCTTTTGAAATTTTAGCATATTTAATTATATTCGGTTCTATGAAAATTCCTAAACAGCTAGTCATCGTTTTCTCCTTCGTTTAAAATTAAAATAAAATTTCTATTACTATATTTCGCAAATTAATAAAAAAACATACTTGTAATTCTTCTTAATTCGGCATATTTTTTCCATTTGATACTATCTATTCTATCTATTTTTAGTAAAAAGTCAATATAATTCATTTATATTTAATAGAATTGTAATACTTTTGTAATATTTTTGTAATAAAAAGACACTTTATAAAGTGCCTTTTTATTTTTTAATTTTACATTCTTGTTAATGCTAAAATTATAATTATTATTCCAAATATAATTCTATAAATTGCAAAAATTTTGAAATTTCCTTTTTTCAAATAATTCATCAAAAATTTTATAATCAAAAATCCAACAACAAAGCTTGCAAGTATTCCTAAAATTAATGCTAAGTCAAATTTAAAACTTCCTATTTTAAATATAACTGCTGCAAATGTTATAGGCATTGCTAACATAAAAGAAAATTTCGCTGCACTTTCTCTGTCAATTTTTAAAGCTCTTGCAACAGTCATTGTAATTCCACTACGTGACACTCCTGGAAATGCAGCTGCTATCGCTTGTGATATTCCGACTAGCATAGATTGTTTTAATGATATATGACTATAATCAGTAGTTGATTTTGCTTTTTTATCTACTATGTATAATATAGCACCCATTACAATTAATGAAATTGCAATTACTATCATTTGAACATTAATATTGTCTCCTATTATTTTTTCAGATACTTTTTTTAAAACAATACTTATTATTCCTGCAGGTATTGTTGCAGCTACTAAATACCAAAATATTCTTCCATCTGTAGAATCTTCTTTTTTTACAGCTTTTTTATATCCTGCTTTTATTAAATTTATCCAATCTTTAAAGAAAAATATAGCAAGTGCAAGTAATGTACCAAGATGTAATGCTACATCCATCCCTTCAGATAAATCGTTCCAATTAAATATCCATGGAAAAACATTTAAATGTGCTGAACTTGATATTGGTAAGAACTCTGTTAGTCCTTGAACTATTCCCAAAATTATTGATTGACATATTTCTTCCATCTTTGTTCTCCTTTGTAACTATTATATGTTTTAATATTTTTATTATTCTTTTTGTTTTTCATCTATATCTATTTCATTTTGTCTATTTGCTTTTGCATTTCTTATATCTTCTTTACTTAAATTTTTAACTAAAATACAAGTTTTCATTAAGTGTCTATTTACGCTTTTTTCTTTTTTTGATAAAGTTTTATTTTTTTCATTTTCTTTATTTTCTTCTGGCGGATTTATTTTTTCTTTGATTGGAGTAAATACAGGATCTCTTTGAGCTTGTTTATATACTTTTGGGTCTAACTGAACTGCAACATTCATATAATTTTTCGCCTTATCTTCATCTCCCTTTAATAAAGCGATTTGAGACAAATAATAATATGAACCAGCTTCTAAATCTTCTTGTTTTCCAGCTTGTATAAACCATTGTTCCGCTTCATCTAAATCTCCATAAATTAATGCAATTTGTCCTAGGTTTAATTTAGCATTATATGCAAGTGTGTTTATTTCTGCTGCTTTGCTATAAAATTCTTTTGCTCTTTGAAAATCATTTATCATCGTATATGCCATTCCTAGACTATAATATAAATCATAACTTCCAGGATTGTATCTAAGTGCTGACATATATACTGATATTGCTTCTTTGTACATTTCTTCTTCAAAGAATATTTCTCCTAATAAATTACTAGCTTTTTCATATTCCGGCTTTTGTTTTAAAATTTCCTCAAGTAAATTAATAGCTTCTTGGTTTTGTTTATTTTTATTTAATACTTCACAAAGTTTATAAGTAGATACAAAATCATTTCTTTTTATATCTGTTACTCTCATATATTCACTAATTGCCGCATCATAGTTGCCTTCTTTTTCATAAAACTCTGCTAACCATTTATGTGCAATATAACTATTTGGATTTTTATTTAAGAAATCCATAATCATTTTTTTAGCTTGCTCTTGTTTTCCAAAAGCACTCAAAATTTGTGCTATAGTTACATTGAATAATTCTGGAAAGTCTATTTTTTTTACTTTTTCTATCCATAACATTATACCAGGAATTATTATTGAAAATATGTAAATAATTATTTTTAAAATAATACTTAATTTTATTGAGAAAAATAGTTCTATAAAGTTAATTGCAAGGCCCACAAATTCTAATGCTAACACATATATATAACTAGTGTCATTTTTTCTTATTAATTTTAGAAAAGTAATAGTAAAAAGTGCCAATGCTAACACATTAAAAATTATTTTTTCTAACATTTTTTATTTTCCTTATTTTTCAAATTTTTCTATATAACTGTTTATGCATTTTTCAATTATTTTTTCAGCTTCTTCTCTTCCAAGAATATTATCAACTGCTGTTTGTTTATCTTCTAATTGTTTATACACTTCAAAAAAGTGCTTTATTTCTAATGAAGTTTGATGTGGTAATTCATTTATATCTTGATAACAATTTAAAAATGGATCTTTTTTGCATATTGCAATAATTTTTTCATCTCTTTCCTCATTATCTGTCATTATTAATACTCCTATTGGGTAACACTCTACAAGTGTAAGCGGAGTAATTTCTTCTTGACATAGAACTAATACATCTAATGGGTCATTATCTTCTGCATAAGTTCTTGGAATAAATCCATAGTTTGCTGGATAATGAGTAGATGTGTATAGTACTCTATCTAATCTAAGCATTCCTGTTTCCTTATCTAATTCATATTTGTTTCTGCCATTTTTGCTAATTTCAATAACTGAAACAAAATCATCTTTTTGTATTCTTTCTTTTTTTATATCATGCCAAATATTCATTATTTCATCTCTCCTTTTCTTTTTTTAACTGTTTGTATATTTTTTTACATAATTCTGGAAAGCTTTCTCCAGAAATGTAACTAATTGATGGAGTTGTTAAATAACTTCCTTTTACAGCCATTTTGTTCCACTCTCGTTCTGTTGGTATAGTTTTTGTATCAAAAATGTGTTTTGTTAATACTTCTATACTTTTTTGATAAACTTGTTTACTGTCTAGCATTTTTTGACCTCACTTTTATATTTCTATACTATTTTAACACCAGAAGTGGCTCAAGTCAATGAATAGCAACAAAAAAGCACTTTAATATCAGTTTACACTAATATTAAAGTACCTTTTTTATACTAATACAAAGTCTTTTAGAATATCCTTTAATGTGATTGGTGTTACCTTGTTTCTTATTAAAAGTTCTAACATATTATTTGCATCATTTTCTTTACTAAATATATGATTAAACTCTCTTTTTTCAACTTCTGTTTCAAGTTCATCTGAATATGTTTTTATTACTCCTATTCCATAAGGTTTTTCTGTGCTCTTTTTCTTATTATTACATATTTTATAATATTCTACTTGAATTGGATTATTAATTTTTTCATCTAATTCATCTTTTATTTCAATGTTGCCATATACTTCAATTGACTTTTCCAATGTTTTCCCCTCCTTCTCATTGGTATGGTTCTTATTATATCTATCATTGTATAAAATAGCAAGAAATTTCGTATGACCGAATTCGACACTAATTGTCGAATGTTTAAAAAAGACTTTCAAACCAATGATTGTATGTTAAAGAATTCTAACATATATTTTTTATGCAATAAAAAAATGCAAAAATTTTGCAATAATTATTGACAAATGTGAAAGTTTTGTAGTACAATACTAAATGTCAGTTCAATAAATGCAGATGTGGCGGAACTGGCAGACGCACAGGACTTAAAATCCTGCGGTTGAATAAACCGTGCCGGTTCGATTCCGGCCATCTGCA
>FR902185.1:0-17302 GCA_000437855.1 Clostridium sp. CAG:567
TGCCAAAATTCTCCGTCCCCATTGGCATGTTTTTATATTATTCTAAGTATTTTTTTAAAAATTTTCCTGTATAACTTTGATCATTTCTTGTAATTTGTTCTGGCGTTCCTACTGCAATTATTTGTCCACCTTTTTCTCCACCTTCTGGTCCTAAGTCTATAATGTAATCAGCTGTTTTTATAAGGTCTAAATTGTGTTCGATTACAATTATACTATTTCCTGTATCAACTAACCTTTGTAAAATATCAATTAATTTATGAACATCTGCAATATGAAGTCCTGTTGTAGGCTCATCTAAAATATATAATGTTTTTCCTGTTGCCTTTTTAGATAATTCTGTTGCTAGTTTAACACGTTGTGCTTCTCCACCTGATAAAGTAGTTGAAGGTTGTCCTAACTTGATATATCCAAGTCCAACATCATATAAAGTTTGAATTTTTGATTTGATTTTAGGTATGTTTTCAAAAAACTTCAAAGCTTCTTCCACAGTCATATCAAGAACATCACTAATAGTTTTACCTTTATATTTAACTTCAAGTGTTTCTCTATTATACCTCTTTCCTTTACATACTTCACATGGTACATATATATCTGGTAAAAAATGCATTTCAATTTTTAAAACACCATCTCCCGAACATGCCTCACATCTACCACCTGCAACATTAAAACTAAATCTTCCTTTGTCATATCCTCTCATTTTAGCCTCTTGTGTTGCTGCAAAAATGTCTCTAATAACATCAAACACTCCTGTATATGTTGCTGGGTTTGAACGTGGAGTTCTTCCTATTGGTGATTGATCAATATTTATAATTTTATCAACATTTTCTAGTCCTTTTATTTCTTTGCATTTTCCTGGTTTTTCATTTGAACCATATATTTCTTTAGCTACAGTTTTATATAATATTTCATTAACAAGTGTACTCTTTCCTGAACCTGAAACACCTGTAACACAAATAAATTGTCCTAATGGAAATTTTACATTTATGTTTTTCAAGTTATGTTCTGTTGCTCCTTTGACTTCAATTGCCTTACCATTAGATTTTCTTCTTTTTTTAGGTACTAAAATTTGTTTTTTACCACTTAAATATTGTCCTGTAATAGATTCTGGAACTAATTTAATTTCTTCAGCAGTACCTTGTGCAATTACTTTTCCACCATGCACCCCTGCACCTGGTCCAATATCTATAATTTGGTCTGCTGCATACATAGTATCTTCATCATGCTCAACAACTAAAACAGTATTTCCTAAATCTCTTAATTTTCTAAGTGTTGCTAATAGCTTTTCATTATCTCTTTGATGTAACCCAATACTTGGTTCGTCTAATATATATAACACTCCTGTTAGTCCTGAACCAATTTGAGTGGCTAAACGAATACGTTGTGCTTCACCACCTGATAAACTTCCTGCACTTCTAGATAATGTTAAATACTCTAACCCAACATCAAGTAAAAATTGTAAACGTTTATTTAATTCTTTTAGTATTTGATCTGCAATCATTTTGTCTTTGTTGTTTAATTGTAATGAATTTAAAAAATCTTTTATTTTATCAATAGACATATCTGTTAATTCATTTATATTCTTATCTCCAACTTTTACAGATAAGCTCTCTTTTTTTAGTCTTGCTCCATGACAAGTTTGACATGCACTTTCACTCATGTACATTTCATAAAAGTCTCTCATACCTTGAGATTTTGTTTCATTATACCTTCTATCTAATGTTGGCAAAACACCTTCAAATGGACTTGTAAATTTTCTTGTTCCGGCATAAGATGTATATTCAAAATCAATTGCTTCATCACCTGTACCATATAAGATTTTCTCTAAGAACCATCTTGGCAATTTTTTAATAGGTACATCTTTTATTTCTACTCCATAATGTTTAGCGATACTTTCAAAATACATTTTTGCCATTGTATCGCCTTTTTTCATAGTGCTGGCTCCAAAAGCTTTGATTCCATCATATAAAGTTTTGTTTTTGTCAGGTACAATCAAATCTTCGTCCATTTTCATTAAGTAACCAATACCTGTACAAGTTGGACAAGCCCCAAATGGATTATTAAAAGAAAACATTCTTGGTGTTAGTTCTTCTATGCTTATATTACAATCTGGACAAGCATAGTTTTGACTATATAAAATTTCCTTATCCCCTGGAATATCTATTACAACTAAGTTATTTGCATATTTTAAAGCAGTTTCGACCGATTCTGTTAGTCGTGTTCTGATTTCCTCTTTTACAACTAATCTATCAACTACTAGCTCTATATTATGTTTCTTCTTTCTATCAATTTCTATGTCGTCTGTTAATTCATAAACTTCACCATCAACACGTACACGAACAAAACCTTCTTTTTGAAAGTCTTGTAATAGTTTTGTATATTCACCTTTTTTTCCACGAACAACAGGTGCTAAAACTTGAATTCTAGTACCTTCTTCTAAACTCATAACACTATCTATAATTTGATCAATAGTTTGTTTTTCAATTTTCTTACCACAGTTTGGACAATATGGTACACCTATACGTGCATATAATAAACGAATATAATCATATATTTCTGTAACTGTTCCAACTGTTGAACGTGGATTTCTAGATGTAGTTTTTTGATCTATTGAAATTGCTGGTGATAAGCCTTCAATTGATTCAACATCTGGTTTTTCCATTAGCCCTAAAAATTGTCTAGCATAAGATGATAAACTTTCTACATATCTTCTTTGACCTTCTGCATACAAAGTATCAAATGCTAATGAAGATTTACCAGAGCCTGAAAGCCCTGTAATTACCACTAATTTATTTCTTAGAATTTCTATATTTATATCTTTTAAATTATGTTCTTTTGCACCCTTAATAATAATGCTATTTTGCATTTGAAAGCCCCCTATATATACTGTACTATGCATAAATTATTATTCATCAATAACGCATTAATTATAAAACATAAGTTCGAATGTGTCAAGTGTTACATAATATTAAAGTAAATCAAAATTTGTATATTTTTCTACATTATATTATAAAGTTCGACTATATTATTACAAAAAGACAATATGTGTTACATAATTATTTCAATGAGTTTACAGAAAACATTTTCCACAGTGTTGTGGAAAATGTTGAAAACTCTGTGAATAACTGTAAATAGTTGTGTTTTTTTGTGGATAACTTTTACTTTTTATGCGTTATTATTTTATGGTAACAATTTATTTGTCGTATATTGTCAAATTGTTTTTTGTGCGTTTCCAGTATATTCCATTTGTATTTAATTCTTTCAACTTCGAAATAAAAAGCAACATATTTCTATGTTTTTAGAAATACATTGCTTTTACTTTACGTACAAATCAATATTATTAAAAGAATTTCACATATTAAAATTACAGGAAAACCAATTTCAAATTTAGCCTTCTGAGTTTTATGTCGAAATGTATACATTCCGGCAATACCTCCTATACCACCGCCCATTAAAACTAACACTAGCAAAGTATTTTCTGGTATTCTCCACTTGCCTCTTTTAGCTTTCCATTTATCAAGCCACATCGCAAAAAATGTAATCAAATTTATTGCAATCAAATAAATAACTATATACTTAACATCAATTAGCTCTTCTAATTTCACGGCTCTCTCCTCTCAGTTATCACACCTAATTAACTAAACATTTTGAATTTTAAAAAGAATTAGTATATTACAAGGAAAGAAGTATTCAAAAAGCAAGGGCGCAACCTTTTGGTTGTAACCGCGTTTTGAATACTTTTTGACGCAGTAAGATGCCAATTATTTTTAAAATTCACCCGAAAAGGCTTAATTGGTTACTCTGACTCATACCCTTCAAGCATCCAACTTTTTGTAACATTTCAATAACAGAAGTACCAATTTTTGAACGAATCTTCATATCATCTATAGACATAAATTTTCCATCTTTCTTCGCAGTATCTATTCCTTCTGCAGCTACAGTTCCTAGTCCAGGAATGCTGTTTAATGGAGGTCTTATCTCTGTATCTGATTCCATTATAAATTTTGTTGCATGACTCTTATACAAATCAATTGGCAAGAATGTAATTCCTCTTTCATACATTTCTAATACTAACTCTAAGATTGCATACATATTCTTATCTTTAGTTGAAGCACTATTTCCTTGTAAGTCAATTTCTTTCATTTTATTTTTTACTTTTTCTACACCATAACACATAATATCACTATCAAACTCGTCTGCACGAATTGTATAAAATGCTGTGTAATATGCTGCTGGTTTATGTACTTTAAACCATGCAATACGGAAGGCATTTGTAACATAAGCTGCAGCATGTGCTTTAGGGAACATGTACTTAATTTTTTGGCAAGAACCAATATACCATTCAGGTATGTTGTATTCTCTCATCATTGCTTCATGTTCTTTCCATTTTTCTGGATCTTTTGAAGCTTTTCCTTTACGAACAAACTCCATTATTTTGAATGCTGGCTTTGGTGGCAATCCTTTTTTTATTAAATAAAGCATAATATCATCTCTACAACCTATTGCCTCACTTAATGTAACAATTCCTTGATTAACAAGTTCTTGTCCATTGTTTAACCATACATCAGTACCATGTGAAAGTCCTGATATACTTATTAACTCATTAAATGTTGTTGGTTTTGTATCAACTAACATTCCTCTTACGAACTTAGTTCCAAACTCTGGTATACCAAATGTTCCTACTTCTGAATGTATTTGTTCTGGTGTTACACCTAATACTTTTGTTGAACTAAATATTGACATAGTATCTTTGTCGTCCAAAGGTACTTTAGTTGGGTCAATTCCAGTTAAATCAAAAAGCATACGAATCATTGTAGGGTCATCATGGCCTAGTATATCTAGTTTTAATAAGTTTTGGTCAATTGAGTGATAATCAAAGTGTGTTGTTATAATATCTGAATTAGGGTCATCTGCCGGATGTTGTACTGGTGTGAATTCATATATTTCTCTGCCTTTTGGCACAACTATAATTCCACCTGGATGTTGTCCAGTTGTTCTTTTAATTCCTGTGCACCCTTGTGAAAGTCTTACAACTTCTGCATTACTAATAGGTATACCTTTTTCTTCATAATATTTTTTTACATATCCATAAGCTGTTTTATCAGCTACTGTACCAACTGTACCAGCCTTAAATGTTGTTCCTTTTCCAAATATTACTTCTGTATATCTATGAGCCTTTGCTTGATATTCTCCTGAGAAGTTTAAGTCAATATCAGGCTCTTTATCTCCATCAAATCCTAAGAAAGTTTCAAATGGAATATCCATTCCATCTTTTGCTAATTTTTCTCCACAATTTGGACAAATCTTATCAGGTAAGTCAAATCCATTTTTCACTCCATAATCTGTAAAATCTGAATATTTACATTTAGGACATCTATAATGTGGTGGAAGTGAATTTACTTCTGTAATACCTGTCATATTTGCAACAAAAGATGAACCAACAGAACCTCTTGAACCTACTATATATCCATCCTCATTAGATTTCCATACTAACTTTTGTGCAATAATGTACATAACTGAGAACCCATTTGTAATAATAGAATGTAATTCTTTATCTAGTCTTGCTTGTACTATTTCTGGTAATGGATCTCCATATAATTCATGTGCTTTACTATATGCTATATTTTTTATTGTTTCTTCACAACCATCAATGTGTGGCGGACACTTTTCAGGTGAAATTGGGCTTATTTTCTCACACATATCAGATATTTTGTTTGTATTAGTTACAACAACTTCATACGCTTTTTCTTCTCCTAAATAGTCGAATTCTTTTAGCATTTCTTCAGTTGTTCTTAAATATAATGGTGCTTGGTCATCTGCGTCATCATACCCTTGTCCAGCCATCAATATTCTACGGTAAATTTCATCTTGTGGGTCCATAAAATGAACATCACATGTTGCTACAACTGGTTTTTGCAGTTTTTCACCAAGAGCAACTATTTTACGGTTAATATCTTTTAAGTCTTCTACGCTTTTTACTGTTTCATTTCTAACCATAAACATATTATTTCCAAGAGGTTGAATCTCTAAATAATCATAATCTGCTGCTATTTCTTCTATTTCTTCATCTGTTTTACCGGCAATTATGGCTCTATATATTTCTCCTTGCTCACAAGCACTTCCAAGTATTAAACCTTCAGAATATTTTTTATACAATGATTTTAATATACGAGGTTTTTTATAAAAATAATGTAAGTGCGAAACAGATATTAATTTATATAAATTTCTAAGTCCAACATAGTCTTTTGCCAATATAATAGCATGATATGTTGGAAGTGATTTATAATCTGCTTTTCCGCTTAACTTTTCATCTATATCATCTAAAGTTTTAACACCTTTTTCTCTAAGCATATCAAACATTACATTTAATACTTTTACTGTTGTATCAACATCATCTAATGCTCTATGTGCTACATCTACTTTTATTCCTAAATTTTCTGCAATAATTCCCAACTTATACTTTTTATATTCTGGGAATAAATCTTTTGCTAATCTTAGTGTATCTAAATATGTATTTCCTAGTTTTAATCCTAATAATGTGCAGTTATATTTCAAAAATCCTATATCAAAGTCTGCATTGTGTGCTACAAGAACACTATCTCCAACAAATTCTATAACTTTTGGTAATATTTCTTCAATTTTAGGAGCATCTTTTACCATATCGTCAGTAATATTAGTAACTTCTACTACTCTTTGTGGTATTGGTTTTTCTGGGTTTACAAATGTACTAAGTTCATCAATAACTTCTCCATTTCTAACCTTCATTATACCAATTTCTGTGATTTTTTCTGTTCTAAATGAGAAACCTGTTGTTTCTAAGTCCAAAACGCAATATGTAGTATCATCTAAAGGTTGATTTTTTGAAAATGAAACACATGGTGTTTTATCTGGTGCCAAATATGCTTCAACTCCATATATAACTTTCAAATCAGGGTGGTCTTTTTCTAGGTATTTGTGTGCATCAGGAAATGCTTGTACAACTCCATGGTCTGTTATAGCAATTGACTTCATTCCCCATTTTACAGCTCGTTTCAATAAGTCTTTTGCAGCTGTCATACCATCCATTTGGCTCATTTGAGTATGCATGTGAAGTTCAACTCTTTTAACTTTTGCTTCATCTTTTCTAACTTCTCTTTTAATTCCAGTTGATTCAATAATTACATTTGCAATTACGCCTAATTCTTTCGCAAATGGATCAAATTGTGCTGTTCCATTTACTTTAACTCCACTGGCTGATTTTAACCTTTTTATAACCGCATCATGCTTATGTGCTTCAACAAAAGCTTTACAAGTAATTGTACTTGAACCATCATATAAATCAAATGTTACTAAGAATTTACCTGATTTCAATTCTCTCGAATCTGTATTTAAAATTTCTCCATCTAATAAAACTTTTCCACTATCAACCGACAAATCTATTACTTTAGATAATTCCTCTTTGATTTTCAAACTTCTACCATAAATCAAAGGTGAATTTTCTTCTTGTTCTGGTTCAAAAGGAATATCTGCATCAGTAGGCATTGGGGCATCTGGTATTGGTGCAGATTCACCTTGTATCTTCTTTTCTTTTTCTTGTCTTTTTTCTTCAGCTTGTTCCATCGCTTCTTTTTGTGCTAACATAATTGCTTGTTTTTCTAATTCTCTAGCATGTTCTTGATATTGTTCTATCATTTCTTGTGTAATTTCTTCTTGGTAAGAAACTACATAATTTTTATGATATAAATCCGCTAATTTAGAAGATAATATTTTTTCAAATCCTCTTGCTTCTAATACCATCTTTCCTTTCATTGCCAACTTTACATTTATTCTATTATCTTCTATGCTAATTGCACTATTTTTTAATAATGCTTTTGTTAGTGGATGTTTGTACGCCATATACTCAACAATGTCAGTCCACTCAGTATGAATTTTATTGTTTACATTTTCATCTGTTCCATCAGATTCTATTTTTATATCAATATCTTTAAAATTAAACCTTTTAGCTAAATACTTTTCAAAGTCAGCTAAGTCTTTCATTAAAATAGAAGAAGCAACCTTTAATTTTATTTCTAAAATATTAGTTTTCTTGTATATATTTACACATACAACTTTAGCCTCGCTCAAAGCGAAGCTATTTGAATTGTAATCTCTAAATACTTGTTTTACTGTTTTTAGTTCTTCCATTTTTTCCTCTTATAAACTAATCTTTTTGTAAAATATAATTTTCCCATACTATGTCTTGTATTCTTTTAGTACTTGGCAAAGTCTCAAAATAATCAATATCATCTTCTCTAAGATATTTTCTAGTTGTTCTTTTTCAACATGTAATTTTATAAATTTCTGCAAAATCTCCATTTAAGGTTTGTTTAAAATATTCATTTGCATTTCTATTATAATAGTCCAATGTATCGTATTTTCTTTCCATATTTGATACCCCTTATCAGAATATTCTTAGTACATCATTATAGGTAACTAAAATAGAAAGTCCAATTAATATTACAAATCCAGCCATTTGAATATATATTTCCACCTTTTCATTTATTGGTTTTCTTCTAATCGCTTCTATAAGTAAAATAACAATTTTTCCTCCATCAAGTGGTGGAAATGGTAACAGATTTGTAAATCCAAGTGATATAGACACAACTGCTAATATATAAGCAAAATCTGCAAATCCATTTGTTTCTGCAACTATTTCACCTATTCCGACTGGTCCAACCATTTGATTAATTGATACATTTCCTGTAAACAATAATTTTAAATTATCAATAATAGATGAGCCAAAGTTTAAGGTTTCAAAATATGCATAATAAATGTTATTAGCAAAATTATTTTCTGCCTTTTTTAAATATACTCCCATATAATAATTTGTCTGTACCTCTGGAGTAATTAGTGCATCTATTATTTCATTATTTCTTTCCACTGTAAACTTAATTTCTTTTCCTTCTGTCTTATTTATTTCTTCTAATAATTTTGTTACATCATTAAGTACATCAATATCATTTACCTTTAATATTACGTCTCCAGAAACTAATCCTTGCTGTTCAGCCGGACTTTTCGAATAAATTGCCGCTATTTTAGTGTTATTTTTTCCATTTGTCTGAATAGCAATTCCAGTATAATTATATTTTTCAACCATAGGATCAATTATATTTGTTTCTTCTTTTCCGTTTCTTCTTATAATTAAATTTAAAGGTTCTCCATTGCTCTTATCCAATGCTTTATCTAAGTCTTTTTTATAATGAACTTTACGACCGTTCACTTTAATAATTTCATCACCCGATTGTAAGCCGGCAATTTCTGCGCCTGTACCAGATATAGGTCCATCTATTATAGTAGAAACATTATTTCCGGTAAAACATAATAGTATAAAATAAACTATTAACGCAAATAAGATGTTTACAAGTCCACCTGCTGCAACAATTGCAATTCTCTTTGGTATACTTGCTTTACTAAAAGAACCTTCTTTTTCAGAACGTTCTTCTTCTCCTTCCATATTTACAAAACCACCAAGTGGAATAAGTCTTAATGCATACTTAGTTTCTTTTCCTTGTTTTTTCCATATTGTTGGTCCAAATCCTATTGCAAACTCATTTACTTTAATTTTACATAGTTTTGCAATTAAAAAATGTCCACCTTCATGAATAAATACAAGGAAACCAAGTATAAATGCAATTTTTAATATTGTAATAATCACTGAAATCAATTATACACTCTCCTATAATAACAACATAAATAAAAAATATGCAAATGGTGCTGTAAATACAACACTATCAATTCTATCTAACATACCTCCATGTCCAGGTATTAAATTGCTAAAATCTTTAATTCCAGTATATCTTTTTATACTAGATGCTGCTAAGTCTCCTATTTGACTTAAAACGCTTAATATAACTGTTATTAAAATAACATAACCATAATTAAATTCTATATGAAATATAAATTGACATATAACATTATAAATTACTGTTATTATAACTGCTCCTAATGTTCCACCTATACATCCCTCAATTGTTTTGTTTGGACTAATTTCCGTAAAATGATGTTTTCCTATGCTTTTTCCAACAACATAAGCAAATATATCAGTTCCCCATGCAGTTAAGAATAAAAACCAAATTAATATTTTTCCATGTAATAAATTTTCATGAATTATTGTAATATACATTAAAAATATTACTATGTAAAAGATTCCAAAGAAGGTTACTGCGATGTCTATTATATTTATTTTCAAATTTTTTATAATAACATATAAGAATAAAATACATAAACTTATTGGTAATAACAGTCCAATTGTTTTTAATATCCAACCGTCTGGTAATACATGAATTAATGAAATCATTGCTGCAGTAGCATATCCTACCCAACTTACTGGATTGGCTTTTTCCCCAGTTCTAAACGCTTTGTAGAATTCATGTATACTCATAATTGCAATCAGGGCGACTGTTGCATCTACTACATATTGATTTCCAAAAATCAAAATAGCAGCAGCTATTGGGAATAAAATTAATCCTGATACTATTCTTTTTATGTTCATAAATATTTAACCTTTCTATATTTTATTTTCCACCAAAATTACGATTTCTAGCTTCAAATTTAGATATTGCTTCATCCAAATCTTGCTCTGAAAAGTCTGGCCAATATTTTTTTATAAAATAAAATTCTGTGTATGCAAGTTGCCATAATAAGTAGTTACTAAGTCTCTGTTCTCCACTTGTACGTATTAACAAATCTGGATCTGGCTGACCAGCTGTATAAAGGAATTTTGAAAATGTTTCTTCATTTATATCATCAATATCTAGTTTATTTTCTTTAACTTCTGTTGATATTCTTTTTACTGCTTTTACTATTTCATCTCTTCCACCATAATTAAATGCAATATTTAAAACTAACCCAGTATTATTCTCAGTCTCATGTAATATTTTAGTTATACTCTTTTGTAGTCCTTCACCTAATTTAGATGTATCTCCAAGTACATTTATTTTTATGTTATCAAAGTCATTGCTACTTAAAAATTCTTCCAAGTATTTTTGAAGTAAAATCATAAGAGCACCAACTTCTTCTTTTGTCCTCTTCCAATTTTCAGTAGAGAACGCATATACAGTTAAGTATTTAATTCCTATCTCATTAGCATATTTTGCTATTCTTTTTAAATTTTCTGCTCCTTCTTTATGTCCTAGTCTATAATCCAATCCTTTTTCTCTTGCCCATCTGCGATTTCCATCCATTATAATAGCAATATGTTGTGGTAATAACTTTTCTTCCATATTTTTCCTTTCTTATTACATAATTTTAATTTTAAAAAGAATTAGTAGATTGCAAGGCACAGTATATTAAAAAGGCAAGTGCGCATACTTTTGTATGTTGCTGAGGCTGTTAAGGCTTTGCCTATTACAGCCTCAGTATGCAGTAGCTAACTGTGTTTTTAATATACTGTAACGTAGCAAGCTGCTGATTATTTTTAGAATTTATATACTCATAATTTCTTTTTCTTTATTAGCTAGCATATTGTCAATTTCTTCTACCTTTTTATCAGTTAATTTTTGAATTTCATTTTCTTCGTTTTTTAAATCATCTTCTGTTATTTCAGATTTTTTTTGCATTTCTTTTGCTTCATCCATTGCATCTCTTCTTATTGATCTTATTGCAACTTTAGCTTCTTCTGCTAATTTTCTAATATCTTTTACAAGCTCTTTTCTTCTTTCTTCATTTAATTCAGGAAAGTTCAATCTTATTACTTTTCCATCATTATTTGGGTTAATTCCTATATCAGATTTTAATATTTCTTTTTCTATTTCTTTTAAAAGACTAGTATCCCAAGGTTGTATTAAAATCATTCTAGCTTCTGGTACTGAAATACCAGCAACTTGATTTATTGGTGTTGGAACACCATAATAGCTTACTGTAATTTTATTTAATATTGCAGGGTTTGCTCTACCTGCTCTTACTTCTGATAAATTTTCTTCAAAAACACTAATTGTTTTATCCATTTTTTCTTCATATACATTGTTTAACATAATTCTTTTCTCTCCTCATAATTTAATTTTTATTTCCAACAAAAGTACCTACTTTTTCACCTTTGATTGCTTTAATCATGTTTTCTGGTTCACTAATTGCAAATACTACAAGTGGTATATTATTATCTTTGCATAATGATATTGCAGTTGAATCCATTACTTTCAAATCTTTATTTAATACATCCATATATGTAATTTCATCAAATTTAGTAGCATTTGGATTTGTTTTTGGATCGTCCGAATAGACTCCATCAATTGTTTTTCCAACTAATATTGCATCAGCTTCTATTTCTGCTGCTCTTAGAGCTGCAGCTGTATCAGTAGTAAAAAATGGACTTCCTGTTCCTCCACTAAATATAACAACTCTTCCATTTGCTAAATGTTTATCAGCTTTTCTTTTTATATATTGCTCTGCAATTGTTCTCATTTCAACTGCGGTTTGAAGTCTAGCAGGGACTCCCCTAGATTCTAGTGCATCTTGTAAAGCTAATCCATTCATGCATGTAGCTAACATTCCCATATAATCTGAAGTTGTTCTTTCCATTTCATGTCCATTCTTACCTCTCCAGAAATTTCCTCCTCCAACAACAATTGCTACTTCTGCATTAAGATCAACTAGTTCTTTTATTTTGTCACAAATTTTACCAATTGTTATTTCATTTACTCCAAATTTTGTTTCTCCTGCAAGAGCCTCACCACTTAACTTTAGTAATACTCTTTTATACTTTAGTTCAGACAAATGTAAACACTCTCCTTAATATTAAATTTATATACCTTATTCTATCATAGATTGTTTGTTTTTACACCTTTTTTTTGAAAAAAATTATAAAAACTGAATTTTTTATTTAATAAACACAAATAATAATTAAAAGGTGATGTAATGAATGAAATGTTAGCTAACAAAAAAAATAATTTAAACTCCAAAATACATGTAGAATTCAGCAACGATATTTTTGAAATTCCCTATGATGAAAACAAAAAAATATTCCAATTAAAATTTTATTTCAAAAACAATAAATATAAAATACAATTTTGGATTTCTTTTTGTATTGCAATTTTTAGTTGTTTTTTATTTTTATTTAATTATTTTACATCTCACCGTCAAGAACAAATTTCAAAAAAATTGCTTAATAATTATAACCTTACTACTTTATATCAAGAAGATTTATCTAATATTGAAAATTCATCTAATGCCATCCCATTTGTAATAGGAATGTTGCAAATTGATAAAATTAATCTGTGTTATCCAATTCTATCTGAAGTTTCAGACGACTTATTAAAAATATCTATTTGTAGATTTACTGGTCCAATGCCAAATGAAATAGGAAATTTATGTATTGTCGGTCACAATTATATAGATAATCGTTTTTTTAGTCGACTTAATGAATTGCAAATCAATGATCAAATAAACATTTATGATTTAAGTGGTAATAAAATGGTGTATCAAATATTTGAAAAGTATGAAGTGTTATATAACGACACAAATTGTATTAGTCAAAATACAGCAAATAAAAAGATTGTTACACTTATTACATGTAACAATTTAGATAACTTAAAAAGATTAATCATAAAAGCAAAATAAGAAGAGTGTTTAATCTCTTCTTATTTTTATTATTAAATATTTCTATAATCTTTTACTTTTTTATACGCATAAATTGCAGATAATATACATACTGCTATAAATATAAATAATGTTGTATCTTCTGCAACGCCTGTTTGAGGTAATTTATTTTCAGTAGAGGTATCAGTGTTAGCATTTAATACTGCGTTATTATTAGTATTTTCATTATTATTTGCTTGATTGTTATCTGTATTACTATTATTTAAATCTTCGTTTGTCTCTATAACAGGTAGTCCTTCTTCATTTGATGCATATACAACTGGTGCAATTGCCATAATAATCATAACGATTGCTATAAATATTAACATAATTTTTCTATTTTTCATAATCCTCAATCTCCTTTTTCTTTAGATAATATTTTGCTTACTATAGTATTTACCCTATTTAAAAATATTATACATCTCTCATACATATATATTTTATACTCATATTCAATAATAGTCAAGCTATTTTGCAAAATTTTGTCATTTTTTTTGATTTTATACATTAAATCTAAATAAAACAACATCTCCATCTTGAATAACATATTCTTTTCCTTCTGATCTCATTAGTCCTTTTTCTTTTACAGAATTTATAGATCCCTCTCTTATTAAATCATCATACGAAACAATTTCTGCACGTATAAATCCTCTTTCAATGTCACTATGTATTTTTCCTGCAGCTTGAGGTGCTTTAGTACCTTTTTTTATTGTCCATGCTCTTACTTCTGGTTCTCCAGCTGTTAAGAATGACATTAATCCAAGTAAATCATAACTTGCTTTAATAACTTTATCTAATCCTGATTCCTTAAGTCCCAAAGCTTCTAGCATTTCTTTTTCTTCGTCGTCAGTCAAACTTGCCAATTCTTCTTCAATTTTTACGCAAAGAGCTATTACTTCTGCTCCTTGTTCTTTTGCATATTCCTTTACAAGCTTTACTTTTTCATCATTTTCAGCATTATTTAATTGTTCCTCTGAAACATTTGCGACATATAAAATCGGTTTCATTGTAAGCAAAAATGCATCTTTTATAATTTCTTTTTCTTCTTCTGTAAAAGCAATAGTTTGTGCTAGCTTGCCTTCTTCTAATACTTTCTTTATCTTCTCAAAAACATCAAGTTCTTCTTGATATTTTTTGTCTGCTTTTATTTTCTTTTTAGCATTATCTATTCTTTTATCAACGGTTTCTATATCTGCAAATATAAGTTCTAAGTTAATAGTTTCAATATCACGTATTGGATTTATACTTCCATCTACATGAACAATATTAGAGTCTTCAAAACATCTAACAACTTCAACAATACTATCAACCTCACGTATATGTGATAAGAATTTATTTCCTAGTCCTTCCCCATGACTTGCTCCTTTTACAAGCCCTGCTATATCAACAAATTCAATAACTGCAGGTGTTACTTTTTGTGGATTATAAATTTCAGCTAATTTATTTAGCCTTTCGTCTGGCACCGCCACTACACCAACATTAGGCTCAATTGTACAAAATGGATAATTTGCACATTCAGCTCCAGCTTTAGTTATTGCATTAAATAATGTACTTTTACCTACGTTGGGTAACCCAACTATTCCCATTTTCATTTAGAGTGCTTCCTCCTATTACTAATATTCTTATTTGCAATAAAAAATTGAATAATTATTCGTTATTCAGTTTATTTTTTATATAAAGACTTTGGAGCTTCCAGCCGGAATCGAACCGGCGACCCCAGCCTTACCATGGCTGTGCTCTACCTACTGAGCTATAGAAGCATTTGTGTCAAGAAACTTGTTCTTGACTTATTTAGAATTGTTCATTTGGTATTTCTTTAGTTGCTTTTTTGCGTATTCTTTGAATTGCATTATCAACAGATTTAACTGGAGTATTTAATTTTTCTGCAATTTGTCCATAACTTTGACCTTGCACATAAAAATTTAATACTTGTTTTTCAAAACTACTTAAAGATTTATCAATAGCATTTTCTATAATTTTATAATATTCCTTTTGAGTAATTGTATCTAAAGGATCTTCTATCAAGTTCGTATTTAATATTTCAATCAAATCAGCTTCATTCTTGTCATTTATGTCATTATTATCATAAGCATTCATATTAAGAGACAAATAAGAATTAAGTGGCATGTGCTTTTGTCTATTTGAACTCTTTATAGCTGTAATTAATTGTCTTTCAATGCACATATTGGCAAAATTTTTAAAAGAACTTTGTTTATTGGTTTGATAATTTTTTATTGCTTTAAACAATCCAATTAGTCCTTCTTGTACAATATCTTCTCTTTCTGCACCTATTATGTAGTACTTACTTACTTTCATATTGACTAAACTTTTATAGCGATTTATAAGGTGCTCTAGTGCATATTTATTACCAGACTTAATAATATCTATTAAGTCTTCATCACTAGTTTCCGCATATTTTATGTCTGAAGAATAATATACATTTGCATCACTCATCTGTTATAAGCTACCTCCTATGTTGTAGTTGCCTCTATGTTTGTATTATATCCACTTACATTTTTCCTGTCAATAGAAAACTATCAAAAAGTTGATATTTTAAGGATCTTGTGCTAAAATTTGAATACAAAATTGAAAGGAAGTATAAAAATGGCTTTTGATGGTTTAGTTTTAAATGCTGTATCTAATGAATTGGCTTGTCTTATCGGTGGAAAATTACAAAAAATTTATGAGCCAGATGAAAACGAAATTTTATTAAGCATATACTGTAATGGTATACAATATGCTTTATCTATCAATATTTCTTCAAATCTCTATTCAGTATACTTGACTCAAAACAAGAAAATAAATCCTTTAGTGGCACCTAACTTTTGTATGTTACTTAGAAAGCATTTGATAAATTATAAAATTTCTAATATATATACTTTAGGATTAGAGAGAATTTTAATAATTGATTTTATAGGTAAAGATGAAAATAATGAATCTATTGTAAAAAAGATGGTTATAGAACTTATGGGGAAATACAGTAATATTCTTTTGTTAGATGAAAATGATATTATTATAGATTCGTTTAAACATTTTTCTACAAATAATGGAGCAAGTAGAAATATTTTACCCAAACATAAATATTCTTCTCCATCTTCTAACAAAATTGATATTAGTAACTTTGAAGAATTAATAAATAATTTAGATGATTCTTGCATAATAGATTTCTTTTGTAATAATTTCATCGGCCTTAGCAAAACCTCAGTAAAGCAATTAATTGCAGAAAAAAACATTTCTACTAGTTTAGATAATTATACTTTATTGGCAAATTATTTATTAGAATTACAAAATAATATAAAAAATTCACATGTTAAATGTATTAGTGTTGGAAATAATGATTATGCTTTAACTTATAGTCAATCTATTATTCCATTACAAGTTAACACATTTTTAGATAATTATTATAACAATAAACAAGAAAATGAACAATTTTTATCATACAAAAACACATTATTAAGTTCGATCGTTTCCAAATTAAAAAAATTGTCTAAAAAACTTTCTAATATTAATGAAAAATTAGAAGAATGTTCTCAAATGGAAAAATACAAATTGTATGGTGAACTTATAACTAGCAATCTATATCAGATTTCTAAACAACGTTTAAGCCACATTGAACTTTTAAATTATTATGATGGTACTACTATTGATATTCCCTTAGATATTTCACTTTATCCAAATGATAATGCAAAGAAATATTTTAAAAAATATAACAAAC